>JAKFUU010000019.1 GCA_021732525.1 Sphingomonadaceae bacterium
CCCCCGCAGAGGCCGCAAAACAAGCTCTATCGGGGCATGCCCCGATAGAGCTTGTCATCCCTTCAACCATCAAGCATTTAACAGGAGGACTCTATCTCTGAATGGTAACAAGTTGGGGTGCACGTCATCCCCTTTGAATTCAAAGATCTGCTTTTCGCTGGCCCGCTGATCGAATCGAACTGCGATGCGCAACTTCTGCAAAGGGGCTTTGATGTTTTTATGTGTCACTTACGTGACGAGCCGGGATAGCAAAGCCAAACCAGCCCAAACAAATCCCGAAAAAGTTAGGATGAAGCTGGTTTTTTGTTAACCGTAACAATATTTAGATGAAATTTTTCACTCGAACTGTTGCTGCAATGCAACGATAAACGACGCGGCTATGAGCATGATCCGATTAGACCGAATCGCATCACGCTCTAAGCGGCATCTTCCTTTTGGGCTTTTTCGCTGTTGGCAAAAACCCGCACCGGCTCTTTCCGGCCCTCAACCACATCTTTATCCACGACAATTTCGGCGACCCCATCCATCGACGGCAATTCAAACATAGTATCCAGCAATATCGTTTCAAGAATCGAGCGCAAACCGCGCGCACCGGTTTTACGGGCGATTGCTTTTTTGGCTACCGTCTCCAATGCATCAACGGTAAAAGTCAACGCCACATCTTCCATGTCGAACAATTTCGCATATTGCTTCACCAGCGCATTTTTCGGTTCGGACAATATTTGAACCAACGCGCCGACATCAAGGTCTTCGAGCGTCGCCAATACCGGCAGACGCCCAACAAATTCAGGAATAAGTCCGAATTTTAGAAGGTCTTCCGGTTCCACCTGTTTCAAAATCTCGCCGGTGCGGCGCTCATCGGGGTCGGCGACATTCGCGCCAAAACCAATGGACTTGCTTTCCAGACGGTTAGAAATAATCTTTTCCAATCCTGCAAAAGCTCCGCCCGCTATGAACAAAATATTGGTGGTATCAACTTGCAGAAATTCCTGCTGCGGATGCTTGCGGCCGCCCTGCGGCGGCACGGATGCGGTGGTGCCCTCCATCAATTTAAGCAAAGCTTGCTGCACGCCCTCCCCGCTGACATCACGGGTGATGGAGGGATTTTCTGCCTTGCGGCTAATCTTGTCGATTTCATCAATATAGACGATGCCGCGCTGCGCCTTTTCCACATTATAATCCGACGCCTGAAGCAGTTTGAGAATGATATTCTCGACATCCTCGCCGACATAACCCGCCTCGGTCAACGTTGTCGCATCAGCCATAGTGAAGGGCACATCAAAGGTTTTGGCCAATGTCTGCGCCAGTAAAGTCTTGCCGCAGCCTGTTGGACCCATGAGCAAGATATTCGATTTGGCCAGCTCAACATCGCCGCTTTTGGCCGCATGATTCAAACGTTTATAGTGATTATGCACGGCGACGGATAGCACCCGCTTGGCCTGCGCTTGCCCAATCACATAGTCATTCAAAATATCGCAAATTTCTTGCGGGCTGGGCACATCGCCATCCTTGCGCCCACCCATGGTGCCCTTGGTTTCTTCGCGAATGATATCATTGCAAAGCTCCACGCATTCATCACAGATAAACACGGTTGGCCCGGCAATTAACTTACGCACCTCATGCTGTGATTTGCCGCAAAAAGAGCAATATAGCGTGCTTTTCGTGTCGGTTCCGCTTAACTTCGTCATAAATATCCTGTGTTTCCGTGAATCCGCGGAAATGTCATTAAACCGCAATCTTATCGCCGCTGGCCATTTTGGCAATAGCAGAATAGCGCCTGCCGCGCTTTAGCAAACCCCGTCCCATTTTAGCAAACAAGCGCTATGAATTGCTAACTTCTGGCAGGTGAATTAAGCAGATGCCGCGCTGGCTGCGTCGCTGGTCGATGCCGGTCGTTTTTCAAAAACTTGATCGATAAGGCCAAAGGCTTTGGCTTCATCGGCCTCCAAGAATGTGTCGCGGTCCATTGCTTTTTCAATTTCTTTCAACGTCTTGCCAGTATATTTTACGTACAGGTCGTTCAAACGTTTGCGGATACGCAATATTTCTTTCGCTTGTATTTCTATATCCGATGCCATGCCGCGCGCGCCGCCGGAGGGTTGATGCACCATGATCCGGGCGTTGGCGAGCGCAAACCGCATACCGGGTTCTCCCGCCGCCAAAAGAAAGCTTCCCATCGACGCCGCTTGACCGATACAAACGGTGCCAACCTTTGGACGGATATATTGCATCGTATCGTGGATCGCCATGCCAGCAGTCACAACGCCGCCAGGCGAGTTGATATACATCCAAATATCTTTCTTAGGATTTTCCGATTCGAGAAACAACAATTGAGCGACGATATCGGCCGCCATATAATCATTAACCTCACCATTCAGGAAAATGATCCGCTCTTGAACCAACCGATCAAATACGCTCGCCAACGTGCGCGAATTGCCAAATTCATAGGGGACGGCGATCATGCTCTCGCGCGAGCGGGATGGGTTGGCGAGATGGTTGGGATCAAACATGAGATTTCCTTACTATCGATCAAGTTGCAAAATATTCTCACCTTACATCGGGCGCAAGCTATCCGGTTTCAAGCGAAAAGGCAAAATAGTGCGAAGCCGTTAAGAAAAAGGTCCGGCCATAACGCCGGACCCAATATTCTTCACTTTTTGGCTGCAGGCTTTTTCGCAGCGGGCTTTTTCGCGGTCGTTTTTTTGACCGGCGCCTTTTCAGTCTCTGCCATTTCCGCATCACCCTTTTTTGCCGCTGATTTCTTAGTAGCGACTTTTTCGGCCGGCGTTTGCTCCGCATCGACTTTCATCGCGGCGCCTTTCTTCGCCGCTGGCTTTTTCGCCACCACCTTCTTTGCTGGCTTCGCACCCGGTTCCGCTTCGATCGCCGCTTCCAGTATTTCGCGAGTTGCGGCCTTGTCGGTTACCTCGGCTTTACTGAACAGAAAATCGACCACCTTATCTTCGAACAACGGCGCGCGAAGCTGCGCAGCGGCCATGGGATTTTCCTGCAGATATTTTACAAAGGCTTCATGCTGATCGCGCGGATATTGCTGCGCGGCTTGCTGCACCAGCATATTCATTTCTTGCTGACTGACTTCAACGCCGTTGGTCTGGCCAATTTCCGACAACAGCAATCCCAAACGAACGCGGCGCACCGCAATGTCGCGATAATCGTCTTTTTCGGCTTCCATCTCTTTGCGTGCGGCTTCGGGGTCGCCTTCGCGCGCAGCTTCCATTTCCAACTGTTGCCAGATCTGACTAAACTCGGCCTCGACCATGCTGGGCGGAACCTCAAAATCATGATCCGACGCAAGCTGATCGAGCAATTGCCGCTTCATATAAGTCCGGGTTAATCCATTAAGCTCCTGCTCCACCTGACCCTTCATCAATTCGCGCAGTTGATCGAGACCTTCCAGGCCAAAACCCTTGGCCATTGCATCGTCAATTTTGGTTTCCACCGGTTTTTTAACTTCGCCAACGATAATGTCAAAAGTGGCCGCTTTTCCCTTCAAATCCGCCGCGTTATAATCTTCCGGAAAAGTAACGTTGATCACCGTTTCGTCATTGACCTTCAAACCAATCAATTGATCTTCAAATCCGGGAATCAACTGTCCCGAACCGATGACAACCGCCATAGCTTCGCCTTTGCCGCCGTCGAAGGGAACGCCGTCCACCTTGCCTTCAAAATCTATCGTAACTTGATCGCCACTGGCGGCTTTGTATGATTTAGCGGCGGCTTCATAGGATTTTTGATTTTCGGCAAGCTGTTTGATCGCGGCGTCAATTTCGGTGTCAGTCGCCTCAACCTGAAGCCGCTCTAATTTCAATCCGCCCGTGGATGGCGCTGATATATTGGGTAAAATTTCAAAATGAAAATCAACGACAGCATCCTTGCCGGGTGCATAATCTTGATCAAGATGCAAATGCGGCTGGGTTGCCGGGCGCAGCTTATTTTCGGCCAGTGTTTTCTGCACGCCTTCTTGAATAGAGCTGTTCAGCGCTTCCTGCATCAAGCTGTCTTTATGCATTTTTTTGACCAGATTGGCGGGAACCTTGCCAGGGCGAAAACCAGGCAAGCGCACTTGCGGCGCAATTTTTTTCACCTCAGCATCAATCCGCGCTTCCACTTCGGCGGCGGTGATCGTCATCTTATAAGCCCGCTTCAGGCCTTCATTCGTTGTTTCAACCGTTTGCATAAAATTTTCTAATCCTGCAGGATGCGCATAAAGCGCAAATTCAATTATTGTTCGGCATACGACATAGCGCGGCTATTTGGTGCGGGTGAAGGGACTCGAACCCCCACATCTCTCGATGCCAGAACCTAAATCTGGTGCGTCTACCAATTCCGCCACACCCGCGCCGACCATAGCCTGAAAGCCGGATCGCGCGGCCTTACCGGCAAAGATCAGGAAGGGCAAGTGCCGAGCGACGTTAAAATGACGTGGCCGCATATTTTAATGTCCGCAGACCTTAGCCCAAAATACCGCGCAAAATATCGTTCACAATGGCTGGATTGGCCTTACCCTCCATCGCCTTCATCGTTTGCCCGACGAAGAATCCGAACAGTTTATCTTTACCGGCTCTATATTGCTCCACTTTATCCGGATTGGCGGCGATAATTTTGGCGATTTCGGCCTCGATCGCTCCGGTGTCAGAGGTTTGCTTCAAGCCTTTTTCCTCAACAATTGCTTCGGCATTCTGCCCGGTTTCCAGCATGATTTCAAACACCTGTTTGGCAATGCTGCCCGAAATCGTTCCATCGGCGACCAAGGCCAGCAATTCTGCACCTTGCGCCGGGCTCACCGGGCTTTCGTCCAGCGATTTGCCAAGCTTGTTCAGCGCGCCGAATAATTCGGACATCAACCAGTTGGCCGATTGCTTGGCGACATCGGTTTCGGCCTTACCCTGCTTGGCAACGCCCTCGGCGAGCAAGACTTCAAACCAATCGGCGGTTTCATGCTCGGCGGTAATCACCGCTGCATTATAAGCCGACAGGCCCAAATCGCTCTCATAACGATGTCGTTTCACATCGGGCAATTCGGGCAAGGAGGCGCGGCACTCATCGATGAAGGCATCATCGAGGTCGAGCGGCAACAGATCGGGATCGGGGAAATAGCGATAATCATGCGCATCCTCTTTCGAGCGCATCGACCGGGTTTCGCCCTTCGCGGCGTCAAACAGCCGCGTTTCCTGAACCACCGCGCCGCCGCTTTCGATCAGGTCGACCTGGCGCTGCGCTTCATATTCGACCACTTGCTGCAAGAATCGGATGGAGTTGACATTTTTCGTTTCGGTGCGCGTGCCTAATTCGCCGCCCGGTTTGCGCACCGACACGTTGACATCGGCGCGCATCGATCCTTGCTCCATATTGCCATCGCAGCTACCGACATAGCGCAATATCGACCGAAGCTTTTTAACATAGGCTCCGGCCTCGCTGGGCGAGCGCATATCGGGTTTGGAGACAATTTCCATCAAAGCCACGCCGCAGCGATTAAGGTCAACATAACTCATCGTCGGATGCTGATCATGCATCAGCTTGCCGGCATCCTGTTCGATATGAATGCGTTCGATACCGATCGTGCGCGTCGCGCTATCGGGGTCTTTCTCATTCAGCGTGACCTCGATTTCGCCCTCACCCACGATCGGGTGATAGAGCTGAGAAATCTGATAACCCTGCGGCAAATCGGCGTAGAAATAATTCTTCCGGTCAAACCGCGACCATTTGTTGATCTTGGCACCCACCGCAAGGCCGGTGCGCACCGCTTGGCGGACGCATTCGCGGTTCACGACGGGCAGCATTCCAGGCATCGCGGCATCGACGAGCGATACTTGCCTGTTCGCCTCCGCCCCAAATTCGGTCGCCGCGCCCGAAAACAGCTTGGCGTTGGAGGTGATCTGGGCATGAACCTCCAGGCCAATGATGACCTCCCATTCGCCGCTATTGCCTTGGATGCGGTATGTTGATTCGCTCATGCTATATTTGCCTCATTACGCGGCAGGACTTCCAACTCAATCTTGTCACCCAACTGCGCGCGCGCTTTTGAAAGCTGATAATTCTGCTGAATATTCAACCAGAAACGCGGGCTATTCCCAAAATACCGCCCAAGCCGCATCGCCGTATCGGCGGTGATCGAACGCTCATTGCTCAAAATGGCGGTTATCCGATTAGCCGGAACCCTTACCGCCAGTGCGAGAGCATTCGCCGACATATGCAAAGGGTTCAAAAACTCCTCCCGCAGCATTTCACCCGGTGACGTTGCGGTCCTGCGCGGCGCGCCCAACTCCTCAATGGTAATCGACAATTTCGACATTCCAAGCCTCGCCTTCTTTCCATTCAAAACATAGTCGCCATTGATCATTTATCCTGACTGACCATTGACCATCCCTATCATTTTTCAGCCTTTCCAACCGGTTGCCTGGCGGTGCTTTCATGTCATCTGTAGCTACACTGGCGTCTAATTGGTCCAGCTTGCGTAGGGCGGTCTTCGCAATATTATTGAAAAGCCGGCTTTTTCCTGTTTTCCAAAGCTCAGCCGTTTCCCTGCCGCAAAAGCTCTTTATCATATACTATATATTACATAATACGTAAAGCATATAATCATCACCACCACTCCCCCGGCCGCGCCACAAAGCCGGCGCGTTTTTCGATCGCTAGACCGGCGTTCAAAACGCCCTGCTCATCCAGTTCATTTCCGATAACTTGCAAGCCCAGCGGCAGGCCGTCTTTATTTAGCCCCGCCGGAACCGACATGGCGGGCAATCCGGCAAGCGAGGCGGGCACCGCGAATACGTCATTCAAATACATCGCCAGCGGATCATCGCTTTTATCGCCGAGCGCAAAGGCTGCGGTCGGCGTGGTCGGCGCAAGGATCACGTCGCATTGTGCAAAAGCTTCGGCAAAATCGCGTTTGATGAGCGTGCGCACCTTGGCGGCTTGCGTGAAATAGGCATCGTAAAATCCTGCGCTCAGCACATAGGTGCCGATCATGATCCGGCGGCGAACTTCGGGGCCGAAACCGGCGGCGCGGGTGGCGGCATACATATCTTGCAAGCCAGAACCATCGGGCAAATCGCGCAGACCATACCGCACGCCGTCATAGCGCGCGAGATTGGACGACGCCTCTGCCGGAGCAATAATATAATAAGCGGGCAGCGCATATTTGGTATGCGGCAGGGAAATATCGACGATTTCTGCGCCCGCATCCTTCAGCCACGCAATGCCTTTGTCCCAGCTACCCAAAATATCCGCATCGGTGCCGTCCATCCGATATTCGCGCGGAATACCAACTTTCTTGCCGCGCAGATCGCTATTCAAGTGCGCCTCCCATTCGGGCACGGGCAAATCGAGCGAGGTTGAATCCTTGGCATCAAAACCAGCCATCGCCTCCAGCATGATCGCGCAGTCGCGCACGTCGCGCGCCATCGGTCCGGCTTGATCGAGCGAGCTGGCAAAAGCAACAATGCCCCATCGCGAGCAGCGACCATAGGTGGGTTTAATCCCGGTAATGCCAGCGAAAGCCGCCGGCTGGCGGATCGAACCGCCGGTGTCGGTGCCCGTTGCCGCCGGGCACAGCCGCGCCGATACCGCCGCCGCAGAACCGCCCGACGAACCACCAGGCGCGAGCGGGGCGTTATCGCCATCACCCTTGCGCCATGGCGAAATCACATTGCCAAAATAACTGGTTTCATTCGACGAACCCATCGCAAATTGATCAAGGTTGAGCTTGCCCAGCATCCCTGCGCCCGCCTTCCACAAATTCGCCGATACCGTGGATTCGTAAGTCGGCACGAAGCCTTCGAGAATATGGCTGGCGGCGGTCGTCTGCACGCCTTCGGTGCAGAATAAATCCTTCATGCCTATCGGCACGCCCGCCATTTTACCCAGTATTTTGCCCGCCGCGCGGTCCGCATCGACGACCTTGGCGGCTGCGATCGCCTTTTCGGGGGTCTCGACGATAAAGGCATTCAGCACCTTCGCCTTGGCGACGTTGGCGTTAAAGGCTTCGGCAACTTCGGCCGCGCTGAAATCGCCGCTGACCACACCTTCGCGGATGGCGGCAACGCCGAGATCGGTTATATCACTCATCATTCGATCACCTTGGGCACGCCGAAGAAATTACCCTCTTTCGCGGGCGCATTCGCCAAAATCTTTTCGGGCACACCGCCGCCGGTTAGCGGATCGGCATTCACAATATCATCGCGCATCCGGCCATCGATGCCGATAACCGCGGTCATCGGTTCAACGCCGGTTACGTCCACCTCGCCCAATTGTTCGACCCAGCCCAATATGCCATTCAGTTCGCCAACCATCGCGCTAGCCTCACTATCGCTGATCGCTATGCGGGAAAGTTTGGCGATTTTTATAACGGTTTCTTTATCTACGCTCATGCCCCGCCGCTAGCACCGGCAATGATAGCCTTCAACCGAAAATGGGTCAAATTTTCGCTTTCGCCGGGTGCAGCTTCAATTAGCTGGTGCAATATTGCCGATATCGGCTATTTGGCGGAAAAATATGGCTTAGGACGGATATCTTGGCGCGCAAATTTCTCTATTTCTTCGCTGGCTTGATCGTTCTGGTGATTGCTGCCGGCTTCGCGCTGAATATCTACCGCGATGAGCTGACCGAGATAGCATTTGTTCCCACGGCGCAATTTCAAGAGCAAGCCGCGCTGGAGACCAATATTTATGAAGAGACCAATATGTGGTTTTCCGGCCCGAAAGGTGCGAAGAATGATCCGACGCGCTTTCTACCCACGGGCGCACAAGCTGATCAAGCCCAAGGGCCGGCGGCTGTATTTTTTATCCACCCAACATCATTCATATCGCGCGACCGTTGGAACATGCCGCTTAATGATTCGGTGACTGATTTTCGCACGCTGATTTTCCTTCGCGGACTGGCCTCGCCTTTTGCAGCCTCGGGCCAGGTTTGGGCACCCAAATATCGGCAGGCGACCGTTGGTGCTTTTTTAACCGATAGACCTGCGGGCAAGGAAGCGCTCGATGGCGCCTATGAAGACGTGTTGCTGTCGTTTGATAGTTTCATCAAGCGGCAACAAGGCGACCGCCCGATTATCTTGGCAGGGCATAGCCAAGGCGCGCGGCATTTGATGCATCTGTTGCAGGACCGGGTTGCGGGTAAGCCGCTGGTGAAACGGATCATCGCCGCCTATGTTATTGGCTGGCCGATTTCGGCCGAGCATGACCTGCCGCAAATGGGTTTGCCGTTATGCGCAGACCCGGAACAAACCGGCTGCATCATCACTTATCAAAGCTTTTCCGAACCGGCGGATTATGACCGTGTGCTACAGGCCTATGCGATGATCCCCGGCTTAAACGGCGCACAAAGAGCGGGCAGCGCAATCGCCTGCACCAATCCTTTAACCGGCGGCCTTAACGAACCCGCCGAGGCCATTGCCAATTTGGGCACATTAAAACCAAATCTCGATAATAGCGCGGCGGAGTTGGTCGAAAAGGCGGTGCCCGCGCGCTGCGATGAAAGCGGATTTCTGTTGATTGGCGACGCTCCTGAATTGGGTAATCTGGTTTTCCCCGGCGGCAATTATCATGTTTATGATATCCCCTTATTCTGGGCCAACCTGCGGTTTGATGCGCTATGGCGGCTGCGCGAATATCTGGAACAATGATCACGACCGATATACCGCAATTTTTGGCCGCATTGCCCGGTGCGGGCGTATTGATTGGCCTTGATTTGGGCAGCAAAACTATTGGCACGGCCTTTTGCGACGCCGGATGGACATTCGCAACTCCATCCGATTTGATCAAGCGCAGCAAATTCAGCAAGGATAAAGCCGCGCTCGCCGCCGCGATTGCCACCCGGCAAACCAAAGGCATTGTAATCGGATTGCCGCTCAATCTTGATGGCAGCGAGAGCCCGCGCAGCCAATCGACCCGCGCCTTTGCCAAGAATATCGAGGAAATCGGTCTGCCGATCCTGTTATGGGATGAACGCTGGTCAACGCAGGCGGTTGAACGCGCAATGATCGCCGCCGACGTTTCCCGCGCTCAGCGCGCCGAACGGATCGACAGCGCGGCGGCGGCTTTTATCCTGCAAGGCGCAATAGACGCATTGGTGCGATAATATAGCGCAAGCACAATAAGGTTGATCTGCCGCCCGTAGCAGATTATGGGCATCGCTTTAATGACAACGACTTTAAATTTCGCCGCTGATCGCTTTCCTGCCGGTTCAGCCGCTTTTCCGCATCGGCATTTGTTGGGCGTTACCGGCCTGCAAAATTACGAGCTTCTCTATATTTTGGATCAAGCCGAAACCTGGATCGCGATGAACCGGTCCGCTGCGGCAAAGCATGATGATCGATTATCCGGGCTTACCATCATCAACGCTTTTTTCGAAAATAGCACCCGAACGTTACTGTCCTTTGAAATAGCAGGAAAGCGGCTGGGCGCCGATGTCGTGAATATGCACGCTGCGCAGTCGAGCGTTAAAAAGGGCGAAACACTGATCGACACCGCGATGACGCTCAACGCCATGCGCGCCGATGCCATTGTGATCCGCCATGCCAGCTCGGGCGCGGTGCAGCTTATCTCAGACAAGGTGGACTGCCCCGTGCTGAATGCCGGGGATGGCGCGCATGAACATCCAACGCAGGCCTTGCTTGATGCGCTGACCATTCAGCGCCGCAAGGGACGCATAGAAGGACTGACCATTACGATATGCGGCGATGTGCTGCATAGCCGGGTCGCACGATCGAATATTATGTGCCTCAAGACATTGGGCGCGCAGCTGCGGATTGTCGCGCCGCCAGCGTTAACGCCCGCCGGGATCGAAAATTTTGGCGTCACGGTGTTTCATGATTTTGATGCCGCGCTACCGGGCAGCGACGTCATCATGATGCTGCGGCTTCAAAATGAGCGGATGCAAGGCGATTTCATCCCCTCCCCGCGCGAATATTACCATTTATACGGGCTTGATGAACGGCGGTTGGCGCTGGCCAAGCCCGATGCTTTGATCATGCATCCCGGCCCGATGAACCGCGGCATTGAAATTGCCAGCAGCGTTGCCGACCATTACGAACGGTCCGCCATTCGGGAACAAGTCGAAATGGGTGTCGCGGTGCGCATGGCCTGCCTTGATATTTTGACACGAAAGGCGCGCGGCGTGGAGGGATGGTCATGACCGCGCTTACGATCCACAACGCAAAGCTGCTGCTACCGGGGCAAGCCGCGCCCATCAGCGAAACGATTATAATCGATAAGGGCCAGATTGCCGCGATCGGTAATGCCGCACCCTCTACACCCGCCCCCACCCCCAACGACACCACCGAAACGATCGATGCAGGCGGCTTGCTTGTTGCGCCGGGGATTATCGACTTGGGCGTTTTTGCAACCGACAAACCCGCCTTTCGCTTTGGCGGAATAACCCGCGCGGCATTAATGCCTGATCAATCCCCCGTTCATGATGATCCCGCCACGATCCGTTTCGCTGCCTTAAAGGGAAAGCCCGATTTTTGGGTGCATCCGCTGGCGGCGGCCACGCGCGATCTGGACGGGCGGCATATGGCCGAAATCGCGCTGATGAAAGACGCAGGCGCAAAGGGTGTCGCGACCGGGCGCGACTGGATATCCGATAGCGGCATCATGCTGCGGATCATGCAATATTGCGCGGCGCTCGGCCTGCCGGTTTTTGTGCATAGCGAAGATAGCGGCATTCGCGGAACGGCGGTCGCCACCGCCGGGGCAACGGCAACCTTATTGGGGCTAAGCGCCGCGCCCGCGATTACCGAAGCCGCCGCGATCGCCCGCGATCTGTTGCTGGCCGAAGAAAGCGGCGCACACGTCCATTTCCGGCAAGTCACCACCGCGCGCGGCCTGGAATTGATCCGGCAAGCCAAACAAAACGGCCTAAAGATCACCTGCGGCATTACGCCTGCGCATCTATTTCTATCGGATAATGCCGTTTCCGATTTTCGCACATTTGCAAAGATTTCACCGCCACTGCGCAATGAAGACGACCGGCAGGCTTGTCTTGCCGCGATCGCCGACGGCACGTTGGACGTTATCATGTCCGGACATGACCCAAGGGGCCCGGAAGAAAAGCGGCTGCCTTTTGGTGAAGCTTTGCCGGGCATGGCGGGCGCGGAGACATTGCTGGCATTATCGCTCAATCTGGTGCGTGATGGGCTGATCAGCACCGGGCGCTTATTCGAACTGCTCGCCGCCAATCCAGCCAAAATACTGAACATCAATGCAGGAGTGATCGAAACCGGCCGGGAAGCCGACTTGATCTTCGTCGATACCGGTAGCCCGTGGCAGGTCGATAGCGGAAAAATGACCGCGATGGCAGGCAACACACCATTCGACAAATTACCGGTCCAGGGCCGCGTCGTAAAAATGATGAAGGGCGGCAAGGTCATTAGCTGACCCGCCGCCCTCATGTTAATTTTCCTATTCGGAAATTCCGTGTTTATTATTAACGGCTTGCCAATCGGACAGGGGTCGTGCCGCCCAAACCTCGGACAATGCAAACACCGCCCTTTGCCTTAATATTATTGCAAGCCTCAATGGCCGCATTTTTTGTGCCAAAGCCCGACGCTGCCAGACGAATAAGCGTTTTGCCATTCACCTTCACAGTCGAACTGGCCGAACTAAATCCTGCCAGAACCGAATGACGGTTGGTCAATTGCTCCCATGCCTTTTTGGCATTTGCGGTGGTTGAAAATGCACCAAGCTGTACCAAAAAGCCGCCGCTAATCTGCCGTGCAACGGGAACTTTAGGTTCCTCAGTTGACAATGCGAGTTTAGCGGGGGTCTGCGACGCGGATTTAACCGGGCCATCAGGCGCTTTGATCAACGGAGCTTGCGGAGCGGATGCCGGAACTTCAACTTGCTGGATCGTTTGAACCTGCGGTCTCGATGCAATTTTCACATCGCTCTCCGCTGACGCATCAAAACCGCTTAGCAAAGATGTTGGCGCAGGACCAATCGCCGCCAATTCACCCGCCGGGACAACATCAATAGCCTTTGGCGTCTCAGGCAAAGCGGCGCTGGCCAAACCAACCCCCTGGTTCGCGAGAGCCAGGCGAACGGGTTGTCCCAAATCTTGCTGCGGTGTTACTTTCAACAACCCGGCAACGCGCGTCTCATAAGCGCCGGGCCGGGCATATTGCGCCCATTCGGTAATTCGCTCGTTCACGCGATCTTGCGGCATATCTTGAACCGCCATAATCCGTGCTTCGCGCCAGCGGCCGTTCAGCGCATAAGCAAGCGCCAGATTTTGCCGCGTGCGCGCAGTGGCATTGGAATCGCGAATAGCCTGGCTAAGAATCTCAACGGCTTCAGCGCTTTTACCGGCAAGAGCGAGCGTCAAACCATAATCGCTAGCTGGAATGATTGAACGGTGAGCTTCGACCAGGCCAACCGCTGAATCAACCTTGCCTTGCGCAATCCGGGCCAAAGCGAGGCTGATAACGGTCCGCGGGTCGACCTGACCCAAATCAATCACATCCATATAAGTACGTTCGGCGGATTGAAACCGGCCTTGCGCCATATAAACTCGGGCAAGCTGACCACGATAATCGCGGTTCAACGGATCGGCCTCAACCGCAAGCTCGCTAAAAATCAAAGCTTTTTCGTGCTGACCTTTGGCAATTGCCTTTTCGGCTTTGCGTGCCCAACTATGCGCTTTTTTCGAAGTTGCGGCGGCGGGCGATGCCTTCAGCGTGCTGGTTACACCCAATGTTATGCTGCCAGCGGTGGGCACAGCGACGAACGCCGTCGTCAAAACCAACTTAATGATAAATTTGCTGTTCATGGCATCACCTCAAAAAAGTTCAATTGCATAATTTAATCAGTTATCTATTTGGAATGCGAGCAGCGAGCTGTCCGATCTCCGGCATATTTTCAATGAAGGCATCAAGCGCCTCCGTCACGATCATTTGCGCCGATCGGTTGCTGATGGCGCAAGCAAGGCGCAGCTTTAAATGACGATCTTTATCGAGCCGTAAAGTAAAGGCAGCCTTATCTTTTGAACCAGAAGCGGCGCGCTTTGCCAAGTTTCGCGCTGGCTTGTTGGTTTCCGGGTGGCGCGATTTCGCGGCGACCGGTGCGCTATCGGACGATTTTGCGGGTATTTGTTGCGGCATTATGAAAAATGCTTCGGCAATATCATCTCCAACTTGATCAGCAGTCATAGAACCATGCAAGCTTTCAAAACCAACTTCGGCTTGCTCGCGCAAACGCTGGGCAACGACTTCTTGCTGTTCACGAATCTCCTGATTTACTTCAGGCACTGCTCCGGCAAGCGGGTTGCGAAGATGAGAATGATCATGGTCCATCGGCGTATTTGGATCAGGATCGACATCATAGCCCATATCATTCCAACCCAAATCATCTTGATTGGCTGGGGTTTCACTCGAATAGCTGAATGATGCCGGTCGACGCATGGCGGGGCGCGCTGCGCCTTTGCGCGCAAGCAGCAAGCCAGATAGCGATGCAATTGGTTTGGGTTCTCCCATTATCTGCACCCCCGCTTACTGGCTCATGACCCGGCGGCCAAAGCCGCCCATGGGTCTGGCGGTCTGCTGGGAATTCGATACTGCCGCCGGAGCGCTAAAAACGGTTCGCCGGAAGTTTTTCTCTAACCGGTCGGAAACATATTCCCAAAGCTGCTGAATTTCTTGTGCTGAGCGACCGTTCGGATCAATTTCCATAACCGTTCGGCCATCGATCATTGATGCAGCAAAATCCGTGCGATGATGCACGGTAACGGGAGCAACGGTGCCATGCTGTGACAGCGCAACCGCGGCTTCGGACGTAATTTTTGCTTTCGGTGTTGCGGCATTGACAACAAAGATCAATGGTTTACCGGCCCTCTCGCACAAATCAACCGTAGCGCCCACGGCGCGCAGATCATGCGGGCTTGGCCGCGTTGGTACCACTATAAGCTCCGCCACCGAAATCACGCTTTGTATGGCCATGGTAATTGCCGGCGGCGTATCAATTACCGCGAGCTTGAAGCCTTGCTGACGAAGAACAGCCAAATCCGATGCCAGCCGCGCCACCGTCGTCTGCGCAAATGCGGGCAGTTCGGCCTCGCGTTCATTCCACCAATCCGCTGTCGAACCTTGCGGATCAATGTCAATCAGAACCACTGGACCGGCACCGGCAAGCTGCGCCTGGACCGCCAAATGACCTGAGAGGGTCGTTTTACCCGACCCGCCTTTCTGTGACGCCAATGCGAGAACCCTCACATCAATCCCCTTTGATAAAGTTTCATAACGTGGATTTGACAGGACAAGGCTAATATCTGGTTAACAAAGTCGGCAATAATTGACGATGCCAAGCTGTTCCGCCATCATTCATAGAGGATATGATAGGAACCATTAACGCAACAAAAATCCTTCGTTACTGGTTAAGCATTTAGTTGGATCTGTTTACCAATTGTCAGTCTTCGATGATCTATATACAATAAAATACCTATTCCGGAGTAAGGTTGATGGGGTCGAAAACCAAGAATTTTAAAATTGGGCTGGCATTGCTGGTGATTGGCTTTGCCGGCGGCACAGCCATTGCCGACGTGAAAGACGGTGTCGATGCATGGTCTCGCGGCGAATATGACAAAGCCGTTGCTCAGTGGCGCGATCCTGCATTGAAAGGGGACGCCGATGCTCAGTTTAATCTGGGCCAAGCTTACAAGACCGGGCGCGGGGTCAAAATGGATCTGAATGTTGCGCTCGATTGGTATAGCCGCGCGGCTAAGCAAGGGCATTTGCAAGCTTCGGATAGCTACGGGCATCTCTTGCATTATCAAGGAAAAATATCGGAAGCCCTGCCATTGCTGCAAGCATCCGCTGCACGCGGCGAACCGCGGGCGCAATATCTGCTCGCAACTGAATTGTTTAATGGCGTTCATATCGAAAAGGATTGGATTCGGGCCTATGCCTTGATGACGCGCGCTTCCTCGGCGGGTGTCGCGCCGGCATCACGCAGCTTGGCGCAGATGGACGGCTTTATCCCGCTCGAAGATCGCCAAAAAGGCACGGTTTTGGCTGGTGAATTGGAAGCACAATCCAACAAAGCCCGTTCGCAGCAACTTGCCGGATTTCCTATCAATACGGCCCCTGCGGCATCTACGAGCCGTCCGGTTACCGTTCCGCCCTCTGTGCCTTCCCCAAGCAATGCCCCCGGATTTCCCACAAGCGTAGCCGCCGCATCCGCCGCAGGGCCATCACCGGCCGCAGGTGTCAAAAAGGTTCCAATAGCACAAGCCTCGCAAGCGCCTTCGGCGATATCTCAGCCAATAAACGTTGCTGCAACAGCGCGTGCGCCGATTGCCGCTAACGGAGCCTGGCGCATACAACTTGGCGCATTTTCCCAAGAAAGCAACGCCACGAAACTTTGGACATCGCTCGAAGCTCGCATAGAAGGGCTGTCTTCGCTACAACCCTATTTGAAAGCAGCTGGCGCAGTGACACGGCTTCAAGCAGGGCCATTCACATCGCAAACCGCCGCTGCGGCGATGTGCACCAAAATTACTGCCGCTGGTCAATCCTGCATCGTTGTTAAAAGCTGAAATAAAATAGATTCTGATGTTAGAGCATCGTGCGAAAAAGTGGGCACCGGTTTTTCGCATTAAGCGATGCGACAACAAAGTGATAGAGCGGGCGATGTGATTCCTATTTCACGCTGTCCGTTCTAGGGTAAGCAAAGCCGGCCTATGGCGCGCCCTAATGTCTGCTGTGCCGCGTCATTGCCTGGATCCACCATAAAATAGCTAGTGCCCGCCAAACTGGCCCGATCCGAACAATAATTATCGCAAGCCACCTCTAAATCGCCCGGAAAACGAAGTTCGACGCCGTCAAACTCCCCGTTAAAACTGCAAGCTCCCGACC
This sequence comes from Sphingomonadaceae bacterium, assembly GCA_021732525.1. Classification (GTDB taxonomy): domain Bacteria; phylum Pseudomonadota; class Alphaproteobacteria; order Sphingomonadales; family Sphingomonadaceae; genus Sphingorhabdus_B. The sequence continues at coordinate 16,871 of JAKFUU010000019.1, forward strand.
CTTGCAACTGTATCTGCACTTTTTCACCATCAATGCGCGCTGTCCCCTGCCCCTCGCATTTACTTTCAGAGCCAAACACCGCCAACACGCCAATTCGGTAACGATCTTGGCCAATCGCAATCGCACAAAATTTATCCGTTCCAAGCTCGCTGCGAGTTTCAAATCTGCCTGCAAATTTCAAATTGCGAAGATCGGGTAATATTCCGCGCGCGATTGCCTGCTGATCAAGCGCATCGCCAACATCGGTTGTGACTTGATTGTCATTATCCGCCCTGTCCGCCGCACGGTTGCAACCCGCCAGCATGAAAGCGGTGATCGCAAGCCACAGCGCAATTTTCATATCATTTCCAAACCCGTCCCGGTAACCCGCCGGTAAAAACAACTGCTCCGGCCCGTATGGCAAGTGGGGCCGACGGGTGTTGCCTTCACCCAAACCGCGTCTTGGTCGCAATCGATCAGCATTTCGCGCATCAACAGCAAATTGCCGCTGGTTTCGCCCTTTTTCCAAAGTGCTTGCCGGCTGCGCGAAAAAAAATGCACAAAGCCGGTATCGCGGGTGCATGCCAAAGCCTGCGCATTCATATGTCCGACCATCAGCACCATACCATCAGTAGCATCAGTGATCACTGCGGTTATCAATCCGCTCGTGTCATATTTTGGGCTTATCACCTGGCTTGTTTCGCGATCATCATCCATTGCCCGCAGCCTATAGAGCATGACGCCTGCCTGTGGAAACCGTTTTTGTTACAAAATCATTGCAAGGGGGCAGACATTACGCGCAGGCTTGCCTATAGGCGGTGCAACCTTGGCGTGCGCGGATTCGGACATGAATATGGATAGCTTCACGACTAACCCCTACGACGATGACAAGCTGCGTGAGGAATGCGGGATTTTCGGAGTTTGCAACACCGATGGTGCGGCGGCGATGGTTGCGCTTGGCCTCCACGCGCTGCAACATCGCGGGCAAGAGGCGGCGGGCATCACCAGCTATGACGGTTCCAAATTTTTCACCCATCGCGCAATGGGCCATGTTGCCGGGAATTTCGATCGCGAAGATGTGATTGGCGGCTTGCTCGGCCCTAGCGCGATCGGCCATGTCCGTTATTCCACCACCGGGGAAACTTCGCTGCGCAACGTACAGCCGCTTTATGCCGAGCTGGCCGTGGGCGGCTTTGCCGTGGCGCATAATGGCAATATCTCCAACGCGCTGACCTTGCGGCGGGATCTTGTTCGGCGCGGTGCGATATTTCAATCCACATCGGATACCGAGGTTATCATCCATCTCATCGCGACATCGGGTTACCGAACTTTGCTCGACCGGCTCATCGATGCACTCAAGCGGGTCGAAGGCGCTTATTCTTTATTGTGCCTTACCGCCGAAGGCATGATCGCCTGCCGCGATCCGCTCGGTATCCGCCCGCTGGTAATGGGTGATTTGGACGGCAAGATCATCTTCGCTTCGGAAACGGTGGCGCTTGATATTGTTGGCGCGGAATTTGTCCGGTCGGTCGAGCCGGGTGAAATTATCGTGGTGCGCGACGGTCAAATAACCTCGCATAAGCCCTTTATCGCTATATCTCCGCGCCCTTGCATTTTTGAACATGTCTATTTCTCCCGCCCCGATTCCATCGTTGATGGCAATAGCGTCTATTCGGTGCGCAAGGCGATCGGCGCCGAATTGGCGCGCGAAAATAGCGTCGATGTCGATTATGTGATCCCCGTTCCCGATAGCGGCACACCGGCAGCCATCGGCTATGCCGAGGCTTCACGGATTCCCTTCGAACTGGGCATTATCCGCTCGCATTATGTGGGCCGCACCTTCATTCAGCCGGGCGACGGCGTGCGTCATTTGGGCGTGAAGCTCAAACATAATGCCAACCGCCATCTGGTCGCGGGCAAGAAAATCGTGCTGATCGACGATTCAATCGTGCGCGGCACCACCAGCCTCAAAATCGTGCAGATGATGCGCGAGGCGGGCGCCGCCGAAGTGCATATGCGGATTGCCAGCCCGCCCACCGAAAATAGCTGTTTTTACGGCGTCGATACGCCCGAACGCTCCAAATTGCTCGCCAGCCAGATGGACGTCGAACAGATGCGCGAATTTATCCAAGCCGACAGCTTGGCCTTCCTTTCGATTGGCGGCCTCTACCGCGCGCTCGGCGAAGACCAGCGGAACGAAAATACGCCGCAATATTGCGATGCCTGCTTTACCGGCCAATATCCCACAATGTTAACCGACCATGATGGGCTTGGTGATCCAGATCAGTTCACCCTGCTTGGCGAGCGTGAGAAAGCAATTTGATGGGGCAGTTCAGCGGAAAATTGGCGCTAGTAACCGGTGCAAGCCGGGGCATTGGCGCGGCAGCGGCGGCGGCTTTGGCCAAAGCGGGCGCGCATGTCATCTTAACCGCCCGTAATGCCAAAGACCTTGAAAAGATTGAAGATGAGATTTTTGAAGCCGGGGGTTCCGCCACGATCGCGCCGCTCGACCTGACCGACGGCGAAGCCATTGCTCGCCTAGCCGCCGCCGTGAAACAACGCTGGGGCAAGCTGGATATCTTGATCTTAAACGCCGCGATGCTCGGCACGCTCACCCCCGTTCCCGCGATTGACGGTGCGGAATTTGGCAAGCTTGTCACGCTCAATCTGATCGCGCAGCAAGCGATGATCGCGCATTTTGACGGCCTGCTGCGCGCCAGCGATGCAGGCCGCTTGATCGCCATCACCTCCAGCGTCGGTGCCAAACCGCGCGCTTATTGGGGTGCTTACGGCGCGTCCAAAGCCGCGCTCGAATCGCTCGTCACCAGCTACGGCGAGGAGATGGAAAATATCTCACGCCTGCGCGTTGCGATCGTTGACCCCGGCAAAACCCGCACCGCGATGCGCGCCAAAGCCTATCCCGGCGAAGATCCGGCAACCGTCAAAGAACCGCGTGTGGTGGCACAAGCAATTTGCAACTTGCTCTCCAGCGATTTCACCGCGGGACACCGGTTGGTTATAAGCAACTAAGTTCCAATCTATCGCTTCAAAACTTCATAGGCCGCAAGCGCCCTGTCGCGCGCATCGCGGTGGCCGATAATCTTGGCGGGGTAGCAGGCGGGCAGCCGGCCATATTCGCCGGGGTCATGGATATAGGGCGCATTCAAATCGGCCAATTCGGGCACCCAGCGGCGAATGTAACCCGCCGCGTCAAATTTCTCCGATTGGCTGAGCGGTGCCATAATCCGCACGAACATATTGCTATCGACGCCCGTTCCCGCCGTCCATTGCCAGTTGACCGCGTTGCTGGCATAATCGGCATCGACCAGTGTATCCCAAAACCATTGCTCGCCAACGCGCCAATCGATCAGCAGATGTTTGACAAGGAAGCTGGCGGTGATCATCCGCACGCGGTTGTGCATCCAACCCGTTGCCCATAACTGGCGCATCCCGGCATCGACAATCGGGTAGCCGGTATTGCCCCGCTGCCAAGCGCGCAAATCATCCGCCACCGCCGGATCGCGCGTATCACGCCAAGGCAACGCATCCATCTTTTCACGCGCATTTTGACTGCCATAATCGGGATATTGCACAATCAGATTCTGCGCATATTCACGCCATGTCAGCTCTTTCAGGAAAGTCTCCACGCTGCCGCCCATGGCGCTATTGGCATGCCACGCCTGCGCCGCGCTAATTTCGCCAAAATGCAGATGCGGCGACAGGAAACTGGTGCCATCGGTCGAAGGAAAATTGCGCTTTTCACCATAAAACCGCGCTTTGTCCGCGAAATCATCGCGCCGCTGGGCTGCGCCCCCTTCGCCCGGCCTCCACATATCCGCTATGCCGCCCGCCCAATCGGGCTTGGTCGGTAGCAACCCCCAATCGTCCAGAGTGTCGCTACTGGGCCAGACATCGGGCGCGGGCATCACGGCGGGCGCAGGCAGCGGCACCGGCGGCGGCATATGCCGGCTTAGCGCGCGCCAAAAGGGGGTGTAGATTTTATACGGCGCGCCGCCGCCGGTTGTCACCGCTCCCATCGGCATCAGATAATTGCCGTGATGGCGGACCAAGTTAACCTTATCCTTCAAAGCACGCTCGGCATTGCGCCACCAGGGTTCATAATGGCGGATGCAATGCACCGCCGACGCGCGGCTCTCATTAACCAACGATGGGATAATATCGGCGGCATTACCGCGCCGCAGGATCAGCCGCGAACCCAATTTGCGAAGATCTGCATCGAGCGATTTTAGGCTGTGATGCAGCCACCAACGCGACGCCGCGCCCATGCGGCGATGCTTGGGGGTCTCATCATCAAGAATATAGACGGGGATCACCGGCCCGGACCGCACCGCCGCCGTCAAAGCCGGTTGATCGGCCAAACGAAGATCACGGCGCAGCCATAAAATTGATGTCATCGGTGGTACATGGGGCGATTCGCTGCGCGCGCCAGCCATCGCATGCGTCAAATTATTCACTTGGCCGAAAATTACTCAAATTTCCGGGTGCCCCGGAGCCACGGTCCAGGTCTGGCCCTTGGCCAATAGCTTGCCCAGATCGGCGCTTTTGCCTTGGCTTGCGGCTTGGTTCTGCGCGATGACCGCCTCTTCAAAGGTCGGGCGCGGGTCATCATAGAGCACGCCGAGCGCCATTGGAAATTCGCCGAAGGGCATTTCAACGAGCATATGCGCGATGCTGCGATTGGTAACGTCATGGACAATCACACCAGCGTTTTGCCAATCGCCATCCGCCACATCAACGGCCTTTAGCGTCAGCGCGTCGCGGTCCATCGCGATACCCTTCACACCGCCGGATTTTTCCGATCCAAACAACATCGGCTGCCCATTTTGCAGCCAAAGCTGACGATCTTCCGCCCCTTTTGGTGCAGCAAAATCATCGAAAACATCTTTGTTATAAACGATGCAATTTTGAAATATCTCGATAAAAGCTGCGCCTTTATGCGCATGCGCGGCTTTCAGCACATCGGTGAGATTTTTTGACACATCAAACCCGCGCGCCACAAATCTTGCGCCCGACCCCAGCGCAAAAGCACAAGGCGCCGCCGGCCGGTCAACCGAGCCATAAGGCGTCGACGGACTATTCGTGCCTTCGCGACTGGTCGGCGAATATTGTCCCTTGGTCAGGCCGTAGATCTCATTGTTGAACAGCATGATCTGGCAATTCAAATTGCGGCGCAACAGATGCATCGTGTGGTTGCCGCCAATCGACAACGCATCGCCATCCCCGGTGATGATCCACACGTCCAATTCGGGATTGGCCAGCTTCACGCCCGTCGCCACCGCTGGCGCGCGGCCATGGATGGTATGGAAACCGTATGTTTCCATATAATAGGGAAAGCGCGAAGAACAGCCGATACCGCTGATAAACACGGTATTTTCCGGCGTGCCGCCAATTTCGGGCATCGTGCGCTGCACCGCCTTCAATATCGCATAGTCACCGCAACCGGGGCACCAGCGGACCTCTTGATCGGTTTCCCAATCTTTCATGGTGGTTTTGATGGGGGTCATATCGTTCATGTCAAAGCTCCCTCAATCGCCGATTCCATTTCGGCGATGGTAAATGGCTGGCCCGAAACCTTATTCACCGGCCTTGCATCGACCAGAAACTGATCGCGCAATAGTGTTTTCAGCTGCCCGGTATTCATTTCGGGCACTATCACCTTGTCAAAACTCTTCAGCAAATCGCCCATATTCTTCGGCATCGGCCAGATATGGCGGATATGGACATGCGCGACATCCATGCCCTTGGCGCGCATCCGTTTGACTGCCTGATGGATCGGGCCATAGGTTGAACCCCAGCCGACAACCGCCAGCTTCGCGCCCGCCGCGCCCGATTCGCAAACCTGATCGGGGATGCTGTCCGCCACGCCCAGCACTTTGGCGCTGCGGATGTCGGTCATCGCTTGGTGGTTATCGGGACTGTAATTGATATGGCCGGTATCAACCTCTTTTTCGATCCCGCCAATCCGGTGCATCAGGCCGGGCGTGCCGGGCTTGACCCAAGGCCGCGCCAGTTTTGCATCGCGGCCATAGGGCATAAAACCGCCCGCCTGCGCCTCTGCCATGAATACCGCCGGAAAGGGTTTATATCCCTCCAGATCAGGCAGCTTCCATGGCTCGGCCGCGTTGGCGATATAGCCGTCGGTCAATAGCATCACCGGCGTCATATATTGCGTAGCGATCCGCACCGCCTCGATCGCGCAATCGAAGCAATCGACCGGCGAGCGCGCGGCGATAACGGGCATCGGCGCATCGCCATTACGGCCATAGACGGCTTGATAAAGATCCGATTGCTCGGTCTTGGTGGGCAAGCCCGTCGATGGCCCGCCGCGCTGACTATTGATAATCACCAGCGGCAGCTCGGTCATAATCGCAAGGCCCATCGCCTCCCCCTTCAGCGCGATGCCGGGCCCGGACGAACTGGTCACACCCAATGAACCGGCATAGCTGGCACCAATGGCCGACGCGATCGCGGCAATTTCATCTTCGGCCTGAAATGTGGTGATGCCATATTCTTTCAGCCGCGACAGATGGTGCAAAATCGCCGATGCGGGCGTGATCGGATAGCCGCCAAAAAACATCTTAAGGCCAGCGAGCTGCGCGCCGGCGACCAAACCATAGGATAGCGATTCCGCGCCGGTGACGGTGCGGTACAGCCCCGGCGCAACCGATGCTGCGCCCACATGGATTTGCTGGAGCGGCCCCGAAAGCTCGGCTGTTTCGCCATAAGCATGGCCCGCATTCAACGCGGCGATATTCGATCCGGCCAATTCGGGCTTTTTGGCAAATTTCGCGTTGAGCCAATCGACAATCGGCTGCCGATCACGGTCAAACATCCAAAGCGCAAGACCCAGCGTCCACATATTTTTGCAGCGCAAAGCCTCTTTGTTGCCTAGGCCGAAAGGCTTGACTGCTTCCAGTGTCAGCGCGCTGATATCGAAAGCCAAAAGCTGCCATTTGGCCAAGCTGCCATCTTCGAGCGGATTGCCTCCATATTTCGCCTTTTCGAGATTCCGTTTCGAAAATTCGCCGCTGTCGGCAATAATCAACCCGCCCTCGCGCAAGCTGCCCACGTTGGTTTTCAGCGCAGCCGGGTTCATCGCCACCAGCACATCGGGCTGATCGCCGGCGGTATTGATCGCTTCGCTGCCAAAATTCACTTGAAAGGCCGATACGCCAAACAGCGTCCCAACCGGCGCGCGGATTTCGGCAGGAAAATCGGGGAATGTAGCAAAATCATTGCCCGCAAGCGCCGAAGACAATGTGAACTGCCCGCCCGTTAACTGCATCCCATCGCCGCTATCGCCCGCAAAACGGACAACGACGGCATCGGATTTTTGATTTTGGGGCGTTTCGATTTTTTTGGCGCTCAATGCGGTGGCCATTGCTTAAAACCTGTTCTTGTCTGTCATATATTTGCCATGCCTAGGCCGTTTTCGCGCGCTTCGCAATTTAGAAAAATGTTATCACGTCAAAGCAAAACTGATCCAGCCAGCATTCAAGCAGACGGAAATTCCGCCGAATGGAGGCTGGACAAGCCGCTGGACGCTTTTATAGTTGGATATTAAAGCATCGCGCGAAAAAGTGGGAACCGGTTTTTCGCATAGAGCGATCCGATAACAAAGTAATAGAGCGGGCGGTGTTTTTCAGATTTCACGCAGCGCGCTCTAATGTTTCAGGGAGAACAGATTTGAACGCCCCTTTCGTAAAGCCCGATGTTGCGGCATTTTTACAGATTGTAAATGCCCTGCCTGGTCCCAAGATGCACGAGGTCAATCCCGCCGAAGCGCGCGGCAAAATGATTGCCATGCGCAATCTGGCCGAAGCCCCGCTGGGCGATATGGCCGTTAATCGCATGATCGAAATCCCCGGCCCCGCTGGCCCCATGCAGGCGCAGATTTTTGACGCCAGGGCTGAACGCGGCCCCGGCCCCGTTATGCTATTTTTCCATGGCGGCGGATTTGTGATTGGCGATTTATACGTTTATGCACCTTATTGCGCCCTGGCGGCGAAAAGCTTGGATATACCCGTTATCTCGGTGGATTACCGGCTTGCGCCCGAACATCCCTTCCCCGCCGCAACCGACGATTGCGAAGCCGCCGCGCGCTGGGCCGCGGCAGGTCCGCCGGGGCTGGACTACCAAGTCACCGGGCTGGTCTTGTCGGGCGACAGCGCAGGCGGAAATTTAACCATCGTTACCGCCATGACGCTACGCGACCGGCCCGCCGCCGTTCCCGTGATCTTGCAGCATCCCATCTATCCCGCCGTTTCCGATCATGGCGATTGGCCCAGCATGCGGGATTTTGCCGAAAACCATTATTTAACCCGCGATGATATGGCTTGGTTCACCCGGCATTATCGGCCCGACATGGCGGATTATCGCGGCGCGCCCTTGCTGTTTGATCAAACGGGAATGCCGCCCAGCCTGGTCACAACCGCCAGCTTGGATCCGCTGCGCGATCAGGGCTTGGCTTATGTGGAGGCGCTGAAAATGGCGGGTGTGCGGGCCGAACATATTAGCGCCGAGGGCAATATTCACGGCCATATTACGCTGCGTCAAGCATTGCCGTCGGCGCAGAGCGAAGTGGAAACCAACATGGATGCCTTAAGGGCCATGCTGGCGGAAATAACACCGCCAAATGATTGACGCGCAAACCCTGCCCTACCGGCCCTGCGCCGGGATTATGCTGGCCAACCATGATGGCAAAATCTTTGTGGGACAGCGGATCGACAATCGAGAGAGCGAAGCATGGCAAATGCCGCAAGGCGGCATTGACGATAACGAAGACGCCGCCGCCGCCGCCTTACGCGAGCTAGAGGAAGAAACCGGCGTTTCGCCAACGCTGGTCGACATTATCGCGCGGAGCAAAGATGAATATTATTATGATTTGCCGCCCGAATTGATCGGCAAATTATGGAAAGGCAAATGGCGCGGGCAGCGGCAGCATTGGTTCTTAATGCGCTTCAAAGGTCAGGATAGCGATATTAACATCAACACAGCGCATCCCGAATTTTGGCGGTGGCAATGGATAGCGCCCCAAACCGCGCCGGCGTTAATCGTGCCCTTCAAACGCCGCCTCTATGAACAAGTGATCGAAGAATTTGCCGATTTGATTTAAGATCAATTGACTTTGGTGGGTTGGCCATCGGCGGTTGGCTTCGGCTCAGCAACGCTTGCCTGTAAAACCGGCTTCTCTGCCGCTTTTTGAACCGCGACAGCAAGCTTATCAACATTTCCGCAATCGGATTGGCATAATAGCTTCAACCGCGCGAGATTAAGCTTTGCTTGATCGATCGCCCCTTTGGCAATCATCGTATCGGCTTGTTCCAACAAGGCCAGTTGATCATTCGGTTCTAATTCCAACGCTTCTTTATAAAAGCGAATCGCTTTACCGTTCAATCCTTTGGAGCGCACCGCGCGCGCCATTTCCAAATAGGCAGCGCGGTTGCGCGGATCGACGGCCAGTGCGGTTTCATAAAGGCTGATCGCTTCTTCAATTTCCTTGGCTTGCGATGCCTTAATGCCTTGCTCCATTAAGGATATCGACAAGGGGTTAATCTCATCATCGGCTTTTTTGCTGATACCCGCGCTGGAAAGCATCGCAAAACTGAGTGACAAGGTGATGGCGGCGGGCGAAAAGCGCATAATTTTTTCCAATATTGTCTCAGGCACGCTTGTTGCTATCATAGCTTTTGCAGCCTTGCCAAGAAAAACCCGTCGGACCCGTCATATGCCGGGGTTAGCAAGCGGCCATCACCTTCGGCGCGCCCGGCGGCAATGCCCACGGGCACGCTGCGCCAATCGGGGTTTTGGGCTAAGAAATTTGCCACTTGTGCCTTGCCCTCACCCGTCAGCAGTGAACATACCGCATAAACCATGTGTCCGCCCAGCACAGCCATTTCTGAGCCAATTTGCATGAGCCGGGCCTGCTGCGCCATCACCGCCGTCAACCGGGCCGGTGTCAACCGCCAGCGCGTTTCGGGATTGCGCCGCCATGTGCCGCTGCCCGAACAAGGCGCATCAACCAGCACAAGATCGCATTTGTCCTTTAACGCGGCGAGCATGCCGCTTTCTTGCCCCGGATTGAGCAGCAATGTTTCCACATGCCGCGCGCCCGCCCGCATGGCGCGCGGCGAAAGCTCGGCCAATCGCGCCCGGTTGGTATCGCTGGCGATTAACCGGCCGCGGCCCTTCATTAACGCCGACAATGCCAGTGTCTTGCCGCCTGCCCCGGCACATAGATCGAGCACGGTCATTCCCGGTAAGACGGCGCAAGCATCACAAATTAGCTGACTGCCCAAATCCTGAATTTCAGCGCAGCCATCGGCAATTGCGACATGATTTTCGATCGCGGTGCCCGTCGGCAGGCGAAAGGCAAAGGGCGATGCGTCCAAAATCTCAGCGCCGGGGAAAAGCGCTGCCGCATCATCGCGCGCCATCTTTAGCGCATTTGCGCGGATATCGAGCGGCGCACGATTCAGCAGGTGACCCTGTTCATCGCCATCCACCAAAGCGGAAAAATGCGGCAGAATCCATTGCGGCAGCACGCCGCCCTGCCCGCGTCCATGCGTGCGCGCCTCCGCATCATCAATCGCCGCCGGGCCATAGCCACTGCCATCAAACAGCGCGGCCAGTTCCGGATCATCCTGCGCCATCGTAATAAAGGCCGCGCGCGCATTATCCGGCCGCTCGGCAAACCGCCGAATGACGCTCCAGGTAAGATCGCGCACCGCTCGGCGATCCTTCGATCCCGCATATCGCCGTGCCGCAAAAAAACGCTTGGCAATCTGGTCCGCCGAAGCCCCGCCATCGCGCGCCGCGACAATAATTTCGTCAAGCAGCATAATCGCTGCTTGCAGGCGCGCAGATGGCGTCACCTCTGCTTGACCCGCTGAAGGTCCATAATCATCTCCTACCGCGTTGGATAATTGGGGGCTTCGCGCGTGATCGTAACGTCATGCACATGGCTTTCGCGCAGGCCCGCGCCGGTGATCCGCACGAAGCGGGCGTTTTTTTGCAAATCACCAATCGTTGCCGATCCCGTATAGCCCATCGCAGCTTTCACCCCGCCGACCAATTGATGCACCACGTCGCTCGCGGGGCCTTTGAACGGCACTTGTCCCTCGATCCCTTCGGGCACCAGCTTGAGTTGATCTTTAATATCCTGCTGAAAATACCGATCCGCCGATCCGCGCGCCATTGCCCCTACGCTGCCCATGCCGCGATAGCTTTTGTATGAACGGCCTTGATAGAGGAATATCTCGCCCGGTGCCTCCTCGGTTCCCGCGAGCAGCGAGCCAACCATCACGCTGGAGGCCCCCGCCGCCAGCGCCTTGGCCACATCCCCCGATGTGCGCAGACCGCCATCGGCGATGACCGGGATGCCCGATTTTTTGGCCTCCGCCGCCGAGTCCATAATTGCGGTCAATTGCGGCACACCAACCCCGGCGACGACGCGTGTGGTGCAGATCGAGCCGGGGCCAATACCCACCTTAACCCCGTCGGCACCGGCATCGATCAAGGCCCGCGTCGCCGCCGCCGTGGCGACATTACCGGCAATCACCTGCACATCATTCGACATTTTCTTGATCGCACGGACCATATCGGCAACCATCTTGCTATGGCCATGCGCGGTATCGACAATGATCAGATCGCAATCGGCGTCGATCAGCGCGCGGGTGCGCTCCATCCCATTGTCCCCCACCGTGGACGCCGCCGCCACCCGCAACCGGCCCGATATATCCTTGGTCGCGCTGGGATAATTCACTGCTTTTTCAATATCTTTGACCGTGATCAAGCCAATGCAGCGATAATCCTCATCGACCACCAACAGCTTTTCAATCCGCCGGTGATGCAGCAACCGCCTTGCTTCTTCTTGGCTCACACCCAAGCCAACGGTGGCCAGATTTTCGCTGGTCATCAGCTCACGGACCGGTTGATCGGGGTTTTCGGCAAAGCGCACATCGCGGTTGGTCATTATTCCCACCAGCTTTCCGCTTTTTTCGACCACGGGGATGCCCGAAATCGAATGGGCCTGCATCAACGCGCTGGCATCGGCGAGCGTGGCATCGGGCGTGATGGTAATCGGATCAACCACCATCCCCGATTCAAACCGCTTCACTTGGCGAACCGCGGCGCATTGCTCTTCGATCGACAAATTGCGGTGGAGCACTCCTATCCCGCCGAGCTGCGCCATAACGATCGCCATGCGCGCCTCGGTAACGGTATCCATCGCGGAGGACAGGATGGGTATATTCAAGCCAATCGACGGCGTGATGAATGTCCGTGTATCGGCTTGGCTCGGCAATATTTCGGACGCGGCGGGCTGCAACAGCACATCGTCGAAGGTTAAACCGAGGGGAATGTCAAACATGGGGCCATCGCTATCTGTTCATCGTGATTCGTGGCAGGCCATCTAATCAATAAGCGGCTTAATCGCCAGCCTTCTCTCCTTGCTCGGTCTTTTCCCTGCTATATTTCCGCCCGCTGGCGAAATATTTACCCAAAGCAATATGCAGGTCGGTATCCTCGGCGGCCCCGCCCAGCTCGGTATTGCCGGTCAATTCATCGCCGGGACCGTGATAATCACCCGATAAAAAAACCTGCAGCTTCTTCATATCCGCAAAAGAACCGCCCACCATCAATGCTGGCACGCCTTTTTCCGCAAGCGCCCAGCCATCCTGACGCCGGATAAAGGCGTTGGCGTCATTGGACGGTTCAATCTCTCGTTTCAGGCCCCGTGCGACCGTTTCAATTATACCATCCAGTTTCGTCGTTCCGCGCCCGATAATGGCCACTTTCGAGCGCCGGGGTGCAATTGCGATAGTGTCGACATTGAGCGCCACAACAATATCGCCCAGCGGAATGACCGGATTATCCGCAAAGCTATAAGCGCCAAGCAGACCGCTTTCTTCCGCCGTTGTTGCGATAAAATAGATGTCCCGGTCATGGCGTTTGCGGCCTAGCTCACGGGCCACTTCAGCCAATACGGCAATGCCGCTGGCATTGTCGACCGCGCCGTTGCATATCCGGTCAGCATCACCTTCAGGGCGGCATAGGCCCAGATGATCCCAGTGACCCATATAAAGCACCGCGCCCAGATTTTTCTTTTTACCCGGTATTTTACCAATCACATTATAGCTGTTAAAACGGCGCACATTGGTGGTCACTTTCACATCAGCGGTGATGCCAAAATCGATTCCCGCAAAATCTGCGGTCGCCGCCGCCATGCTGATCTTGTCCCAATCTTGCGCAGCTGCGGTCGCCAAGCCAACCGCAAATTCGGCGCTGACCGCACCTTGCAGCGGCGCGCGGATTTCGCGGGCCTGCAAGGCAAGTCCGCTCGATCCCATTTGACGCCGCAGCGCTGGCCAGCTTCCCGCGGCCGCAGAATCGGCGATGAGGACAACCGCTTGCGCGCCCGCCTTCACCAAAATTTCGCGGCGCGCGCGCGGGGATCTTTTATCTACGGGCAGGTAATCTGCGCCGCCCGCGAACATCAAAACCAGCTTTCCAGCCACGTCGCCAACCGGATTGCCCTTGGCATTCACGCCATAGCCCGCGAAAAACACCGGCAGCGATCCATTTTGATAATCTGCTTCCGTGCCGGTCAGCAGGATCTCGCTATCGGCAAAGCGCAGCTTACGGCCCTTATTGTAAAAACTGGTTTCGGCGCTGCCAATGGATCGCTCCACCAAAGCGACGGGTTCAAACCAGCTGCCGTCCTTTGCTGCTGGAATGAGGCGGGATTTTTTCCATTCCCCCGCGATATATTCAATGGTCTTTCTCTCGCCGGGCGTTCCAGGCTCTCGGCCTTCAAAATCATCGCTGGCCAATATCGCGATATGCGCGCGCAGCTGTTCCTCCGTAACCTCCGCCGATGCCGAAACAGATAGCGTCATTGCTGCAAAGGAAGCAGCCAACATCAGAATAAATTTTCGCATTGCTATCCTCCATTCGGCCCGGCATCTTTATGCGATCGGTCGCAAATTTAGTGCCATTCATCGGAGATTAGTATTTTCATAAGTCCTTGGCGAGCCAAAAATTCTTGTAGGTCGCAGCTTAATTTCCGTTAAACTGCGGGGGGCAGCAAACCGATTCTAATTGGCAAGACCGATAGAATTTACGACACTGATCACAACCAAACGTCCAAACTCATCATGTTAAAGGGGAAATATTATGTATCTGGTTGCCGCGATAATCCTCGCCGCTGTGTTGGTTTATTTGGCCGCGAGCTTAAAAGTCGTCCGCCAAGGCTATAATTACACCATCGAATATTTCGGCCGCTTTTATGAAATCGCTCTGCCCGGCCTGAATTTCTACCCAGCTTTTGTTTACCGCGTCGGCCGCCGGGTTAATATGATGGAACAAGTGCTTGATATTCCTGGTCAAGAAATCATTACCAAGGATAATGCCATGGTCGCTGTGGATGGCGTGGTATTCTTTCAAGTGCTGGACGCAGCCAAAGCGGCTTATGAGGTTTCCGACTTACTCGTCGCGCTCATGAATTTAACCACTACCAATTTGCGCACCGTGATGGGATCCATGGATTTGGATGAGCTTTTATCTCGCCGCGATGAGATTAACGGCCGATTGCTGGTGGTGGTGGATGAAGCAACTTCGCCTTGGGGTTTGAAAATCACCCGTGTGGAAATAAAAGATATTCGCCCGCCGGTGGATATTTCGAACGCCATGGCGCGCCAAATGAAAGCCGAACGCGAAAAACGCGCGCAAATATTGGAGGCCGAGGGCCTGCGCGCCTCCGAAATCCTGCGCGCCGAAGGCGAAAAAGCCGGACAAATTTTGCAGGCCGAAGGCCGCCGCGAGGCCGCTTACCGTGACGCCGAAGCCCGCGAGCGCGAAGCCGAAGCCGAGGCAAAAGCAACGCAGCTGGTCTCCGATGCCATCGCCAAGGGGAATGCCCAAGCGATCAACTATTTCATTGCGCAGGATTATGTGAAGGCCATCAGCCAATTTGCCAACAGCCCCAACGCCAAAACGATCCTGTTCCCGGTTGAGGCAACACAATTGATTGGCACATTGGGCGGTATCGGCGAGCTGGCAAAGGAAGCCTTCTCTGGCGAAAAGAAATAGCGCGCCAATCCATACAGCGCCGTTGATTTTACGGAGCAGAAGGAGAATGATATGAATGTTATTGAAACATTTTTGGGTTTGGATGCGCAGTGGCACTGGTTCGCGCTCGCGGGTTTGCTGGCGATTGCTGAAATCGCGATTGCGCCCGGTATATTTTTAATCTTCGTTGCCATTGCCGCCGCTCTTACGGGCTTTGCGACATTGGTGATCGATTTCAGCTTGCCGGGGCAATTGATCTTTTTTGCGATAACATCGCTGATCTCCGTTTATGGCGGACGGCAATATTATCTTACAGCGGGTCAGGACAAAGGCGACGCCCTGCTGAATAATCGCAGCGCCAGGATGATTGGGCAGATTGTCACAGTCATAGAAACCGTCAGCGAAAGCGGCGGGCGCGTGCGGGTGGGCGACGGTGAATGGCCCGCCCGCGGCCCGTCGCTACCGGCAGGGACCAAGGCAAGGATAATTGCCGTCAACAATGGTATCGTCGAGGTTGAAGATAACGGATAAAAAACCCCGGTAATCTGCTTAGAGCGAGCTCGAGTAAAGTGGAAACACTGAACGGATCGGAAATCGCGGAAAACAGGGAAACTAGACCCGGTTTTTGATTCAATCGAAAACCGGGTCTAGAGCGCGCTGCGTGAAATCTGAATCACACCGCCCGCTCTATCGCTTTGTTATCGCATCATTTTTCCGGCCATACCGATAATATCATCAAGCGGATTGCCGTCACCATCCATATCGAGCAACGAACCCAGCCCGCCCATACCACCAGCAGGAGTTTGCGCCGATTGTCCGCCGCCGCCCAGCAAACCGCCGAGCAATCCGCCTAAACCGCCCAAACCGCCGCTTGAACTGGCTTGGCCGCCGCCGCCTTGCTTGGCCATATAGCCCGCCGCCAGCATCGCCAAAATCGGCAACATTTGTTTCAAGAGCGATGGATCGATACCTGTTTGTTGGGCGGCGTGGCCGGCCACCGAACGGCTGACATCCTTGGAACCAAATATCTGCCCCAGAATATTGTTGCCTTGTTCGACGGGTGTTGGGTCGGCGGAGACCACCGAATCGAATAATCCGCCGCCGCCAAGCTGCCCCAATAGACCACCCAGCCCTTCAAGGCCGGTCGGCTGTGCCTGCGCCTGTTTTTTGAAACCGCCAAGGATCGATGGCAGTAGCGCCTCTGCGCCCATTTTCGCGACTTGTTCGTTAACGCCCAGTTGCTGCGCAATCGCGCCAATGGCGCCCGATTGTGTCAAAATTGATGTTAAATCCATGATCCGCCCCCTGTTGGAAAATGCGATATTGACGCTCATCCAAGCCGATTGCAAGGCGCTAATCGTAAAATCTGGTCCCGTCGGATCAGATTAGCATATCCACCAACATTTGACGGCGCTATACGGATATTCCGTTCGCTATTTAAACCCACGGAGGAAAGACAGATGAGCATATTTGGAAGAATTAAGGACGCAATTTTTGGCAAAAAAGCGGTTGCCGCTACACCCGCACCCAAAGCCGCAGCGCCGGTTGCCGCTGCGCCGGTTGCGGCCGCACCGATAGCCATGAGCGACGTGGATGTTATAGCCCATTTGGAAGAAATGGCGGCCGCCAATTCGCAAAAACTCAATTGGCGCACGTCAATAGTCGATTTGATGAAGCTGGTTGGTATGGAAAGCTCGCTTCAGGAACGCAAAGATCTCGCCATGGAACTGGGCTATACCGGCGCTCTGGAAGGCAGCGCCGAAATGAATATGTGGCTGCATAAGGCGGTGATGAAAGAATTGGCCAAAAATGGCGGCGTGGTGCCCGCTGATATGCTCGATTAACTTTTCCGCATTTCAACGACATGAAAAAAGCCCGGTCCATGATGGCCGGGCTTTTTGTCGTTACACTCAAACATAAAGATCGAAATTATTGCTTCCCGAACAATCCTTTGACCATTCCGGTCAAATCATTTAAGGGGTTGCCATCGCCATCTTTGTCAAAAAAGCCGCTCACTTTATCCATGATGCTGCCGTCGCCTTTCAACATTTCGGAAAATTGACCCAGCGCACCTTCGCCGCCGATTTGATCCATAATTTGGCTCATGATGCCGCTATCTATCCCGGTATCCGCAGCGGCGGCTGCTACAGTGTCACCTGGAGTATCGTGCGATTTTGCAAGCGACGCCAAAGCACCTTCCACTTGTGATGGGTCCAGCCCAACTTTTTGCGCCAAACCATTAACATCTAGATTCTGCGAAACCTTGCCCAACAAACCGTCCAATATGCTCATTTCGATTCTCCAAAAAACGCCTGTTCGAAAATCAGTATCATCAAATTTTTCGGCCGTCATCCGAAGTTCGATTGGCAAATGTAAATATCAGCAGCAAGCAGCCTATTGGATCAACCGCGCAGCATCCCCGCCCATCGAGCAATTGGTTGATGATCCATTGGCATATCCCTATAGAGAACCCATGCAAGCTTCAATCGCCCTTGTCGATGATGACCGGAACATCCTGACCTCGGTATCCATTGCTATGCAATCGGAGGGATTTTCCACGCGCGTTTATTCCGATGCCGAAACCGCATTGAAGGCCTTAACCGATAACCCCGCCGATCTAGGCATTTTTGACATTAAAATGCCGCGGATGGACGGGTTAGAGCTTTTGCGTCAATTGCGCGAAAGATCGGCGATGCCCGTGATTTTCCTTACTTCCAAAGATGAAGAGCTGGACGAAGCCTTGGGCCTTGCGATGGGAGCGGATGATTATATCACCAAGCCATTTTCGCAACGCTTGTTGATCGCCCGCGTCAAAGCCATATTGCGCCGCGCTTCTTATGACAACGCAAAATCGGAAGGAGCATCCAATGATGAACCGGAACCCATGGTCCGCGGCAAATTGCAAATGGATACGGCCCGCCATCATGTTCTATGGGACAGCAAACCCATAACGCTTACCGTTACCGAATTTTTGATTCTTGAGGCTTTGGCCAACCGGCCGGGCGTCGTCCGAACCCGCGATCAGTTGATGGACGCCGCGTATCAGGATGATGTCTATGTGGACGACCGGACAATCGACAGTCACATTAAACGATTGCGCCGAAAATTCCGCGAGATCGACAAAGATTTTGCGGCTATTGATACGCTATATGGGGCCGGTTATCGTTTCGCCGAGAGTTGAGTCAGAAGATCTGCATCTGTCATGGAGCAGAAGCTTGTCGTTAACTGCCCGAATTTTGGCGGTGAACTTATTTGTGCTTGCGCTATTTAGCGGCGGCCTGTTTTTCCTGGATAGCTATCGCGGCCAATTGATTGCTAACCGCGAAGCAATCGCCCGGCAACAGGCATTGATTATCCGGGAGACATTGCCCAGCTTCGACGACCAGAAAAAGGCCGCTTTTCTGCAAAAATTCGGCCAGTTGAGCCAGTCGCGTATCCGCATTTTTAACCGGGCGGGAGTTAAGATTATGGACAGTTCGGCGCGCGGACCGGCGGCATATAATTTGAACGATCCTGCCCAGGAAAGCTGGCAGAAAATGGCCGCTCGTTTGCTGGATGTCGGTTTTGATTTTATGGTCATGGCTCCGCGCCTGGAGACATTTTTGGAACCCGCCCATGATACGGCAAATGCCTGGAGCGAATTGCAAGACCGCAGCTCAGGCCAAGTAAAATCAACCACTCGCCTCGCCCCCGACTTCACCCATATGATCAATGCAGCGGCAACCGCGCCCGGCGGCGATTTTTCAGTGTTATCGACCACCAACGCCCGTGAAATACGCCAACTGGTTCGTGCCGAACGCCTGCGCATAGGCATTTTTTTTATGATCATATTGATCATTGCAATTTTGTTATCGTTATTTCTTGCGCGAACCATTGTTCGGCCGCTACGCCGCCTCGCTTATGCTGCGGTGCGGGTTCGCCTTGGCCGCGATCCTGAAGTCAGCGTGCCTCGCCTGCCGTCGCGGCGCGATGAGATAGGAATGTTGGCCCGCGCGCTTTCGGATATGAGCAATGCGCTGCGCCAACGCATTGACGCCACCGAAGCCTTTGCCGCCGATGTCGCCCATGAGATTAAGAATCCTTTGGCCTCGCTGCGTTCCGCACTCGACGGCATGGAGCATGTGAGTGATCCAGCGCTACACAAGCAATTGATGGATGTTGCCAAAGCCGATGTCAAAAGGATGGACCGGTTAATCAGCGATATTAGCGAGGCCAGCCGTGTCGATGCTCAATTGGCCAAGGCCAAATTTGAATTGATCGATCTGGGCGATATGATTGAACAGTTGCTGCTGGCACGCGAGCATCGCGGCCGTGACGGCAATGTTCAAATTGCCTTTGCCCGCCCGCGTAAGGGAGTAGCCCTGATTTTAGGCGAAGATATCCGGCTGGAAAGGGTGCTCAACAATTTAATCGATAATGCCGTGTCCTTTTCACCACCCGGTGGATTGGTTCAAATTTCGGCGACGCGCGCGGAAAGCCACATTGTCATTCGGGTCAGCGACGAAGGCCCCGGCGTGCCCAAACAGGAACGCGAGGCGATCTTTCGGCGCTTTCACAGCGAACGCCCCCCCGCCGAACAATTTGGCAAGCACAGCGGTTTAGGTCTCGCGATCGCCCGAACCATCGTAGAGGGTCACGGCGGAACCATTAATGTTTTCGACCGTGAAGATGGTAGATCCGGTGCCTGCTTTGAAATTGCCCTGCCCATTCCCGAAGATAAACCGGGATGACAGACGCGCCCACCAATGCCGCATCGATGCACCGCAAGCCTTCCAATTCGCTGCCCCCGGCCATTCACGCCACCGCCGTCGCGGTTAAAGGCGCGGGAGTCGTTATTACCGGACCACCGGGAAGCGGAAAATCCGATCTTGCGTTGCGGTTGATCGATCGCGGTGCGGTTTTGATCGGCGATGATTATATTGTCATTCGCCAAATTGCTGATCAAATTATGCTTGAACAAATGCCCAATATTGCCGGTCGACTCGAAATGCGCGGCCTGGGCATTATCAAGCTCGACAGTATCGCGTCGGCACCCGCAATTTTGCATGTATCATTGGGCGCTAAGGCCGAGCGCTTGCCCAGCGGCCTACCGCAAATCCCGGTCGGAGGATTTTGCCTGCCGACGCTGATGATCGATGCCTTTCACCATAGCGCACCAATTAAGATCGAGCGCGCGCTCACCTTGTTGCTTGACCCCGGCGGCTCATTGGTGACAGTATCAAGCGCAGAAAAAAATCATGAATAATGCTCTGACTCCGAAAAAGCGGATATTGCTGGTTACCGGCCTGTCCGGCGCAGGCAAAAGCACCGTGCTCAACACGCTCGAAGATTTGGGCTGGGAAGCGGTGGACAATTTCCCAATCCGCCTTGCCGGTCCATTGCTTGCGCTCCCGTCCCCCGAAGGCCGGGAAGACCGGGCGTTGCCTCTCGCCCTTGGCTTTGACAGCCGCACTCGCGGGTTCAAACCCGATCTATTGATTGAACAGATCAAACGACTGGAGGCTCGCGATGATCTGGAAATTATGACATTATTCATGGATTGTTCGGGCAGCGAAATTGAACGGCGCTATAGCGAAACGCGGCGGCGGCACCCGTTGGCGCAGGATCGGCCCGCGGCCGATGGCATTGCGCAGGAACGCATGTTGCTGGAACCACTGCGCCGTTGGGCCAACGCCGTCATCGATAGCAGCAAACTTTCGGTTAACGACCTGCAATCGGAAATCCGAAGCCGTTTCCGGTCGCAAACCGCGGTGATAATGAATGTTGGGATCAGCAGTTTTGGATATTCGCGCGGCGTTCCGCATAACGCCGATCTTATTTTTGACATGCGCTATCTGCGCAATCCGCATTGGGACATTCAATTAAGACCGCTGACCGGAAAAGACCAAAGCGTTGCGGATTATGTGGCCGCCGATCCATCATTCGCGGTCACCATCGATAAAATTCACGACCTGCTGTTATCCTTATTGCCGCTCTACGATGCGCAGGGCAAGGCCTATGTCAATATCGCATTCGGTTGCACTGGGGGGCGGCATCGCTCGGTCTATATTGCCGAATTATTCGGCCAATGGCTGGATGAAGCCGGGTTTTCCTGCATGGTCACGCATCGTAACTTGACGCCTCGTCCAATTGATGCACTGGAAGAACCAGCCAATCGGAAATATGATGGGAATATCATGGTTGAAAGCAACATAACGCGATGATCGGGTTGATTTTGGTTACCCATGGCACTTTGGCCAAGGAATTTGTCGTCGCCATGGAACATGTGGTCGGGCCGCAAAAAAATATCGCCACGGTCTGTATTGGTCCGCGGGACAATATGGAGGATCACCGCAAGCAGATCGCTTATTCAATCAAACAGGTAAATAGCGGTAGCGGTGTTATCATCCTGACCGACTTATTCGGCGGCACACCATCAAATTTGGCGATTTCATTGCTCAAGCCTGGCATGATCGAGGTGATTGCCGGCGTCAACCTGCCTATGCTGATCCGGTTGGAAAGCGCGCGCAAAACCATGGATGTCAAGGCCGCCGTCACCGCAGCCCGCGACGCCGGACGTAAATATATCAGCGTTGCATCCGAAGTCTTGGAGGCCTCCAAATGAGCGACACCAATCCAGAAGTAAACCAGATGGTTACGATCGTCAATGAACGCGGTCTGCACGCCAGGGCCAGCGCCAAATTTGTGACTTTTGTCGATCGGCTGCCCGGCGGATTATCGGTTATAGTCGAAAAAGATGGGCAGCGGGTGACCGGCGGTTCCATCATGGGCCTGATGATGCTGGGCGCGGCCAAGGGCAGTCAGGTCACCATTCATGTTGCGGGGCCAGACGCGGAAAAAGCGCTGGAAAAGCTGGTCGGGCTGGTCGTTGACGGCTTTGGTGAAGATTAAGGCCGATGCGCCGCGAAATTACCGGATATTCCAACCCGCTGCTGAAACATATCCGCAGCCTTCGCGAAAAGAAACACCGCAAACGCGCGGGGCAATTTCTGGCCGAGGGATTGCGGATCATGGCCGAAGCGCGCGACGCGGGATATTTACCCGAAATGCTTTTCCGCGTCACCGGGCGCGATCTCCATCCACTTGAAAAAAAAATAGAAAATGAAGTGCTCGCGGCGCATGGCGATGTTATCGAGGTTTCTGCGGATATCATGTCGAAGCTATCGGGTAAGGATAACCCGCAGGCTATCGTGGGCATTTACCGCGATCATGGCACGACGCTGAATAAAATTGACCGCGACGCGGCACCCATTTGGCTGGTGGCGCAGGCGATGCGCGATCCTGGCAATTTGGGCACCATGCTGCGCACCGGCGATGCGGTGGGCGCGGGCGGATTGATCCTGATCGATGATTGCACCGATCCTTTCGCCGTTGAGTCGGTGCGCGCGAGCATGGGCGCGATATTCACGCAGAAATTGGTGCAATGCAGCTGGGATGAATTTACCCTATGGCTGCGCGGCGGCAAAGGCCAATTGGTTGGCACCAGCCTGCAAACGGACACCGACTATCAAGCCTACCGCTATCACGCGCCTTGCTTCATCTTAACGGGCAATGAAGCACAGGGCTTGCCCGCGGAATATACAGCGACATGCGACATGCTCGTAAAAATACCAATGCGCGGCCAAGCCGACAGTTTGAACGCTGCCGTCGCAACCGCCGTGATGGCCTATGAGGTGCTCAATCAGTTCCGGCGTTAGGAAAGTAGGACTATTTGCGCAATTGCGCCGCTTCTGAGCCAATCATGTCGCCAGCCATATTTTGCTCAATCAGCTCTAATCTGCCTATGCCCGCCCTGCCGGGCTTACTCTCATCGCTGCCGCCTTCATTGCTATAGCGGGGTAATGCTTCGATCTGCGGCACATCTTCCAATTCGCGCTTGCCGGTTTCGATATTCAATTCGGCGAATTTCTTGCCTGTCGACATCACATTGCGTTCGAAGCTTCCGACGAATTTATTGTAATTATTGACTGCGTTATTCAGGCCAGAACCAACCGATTTCAAATGCTGCGCCGCCACCGCGATCCGGTCATACATTTCCTTGCCGAGCGCGCCGATCTGCTTGGCTTCGCGCGCCAAACCCTCCTGCCGCCAAACGCTGGCGACGGTGCGGGCGATGGCAACCAGATTGGTGGGCGTTGCCAGCAATATCTTCTTATCAAACGCAAAATCCCATAGAAGCGGATCATGCTCCAACGCGGCGGCCAAAAAATGTTCACCCGGAACGAACATGATGACATAATCGGGTGCATCATCAAATTGATCCCAATAGGCCTTGCGCGACAAGCCGTCGATATGGTTCTTCATCGATGCGCAATGACGCGCCATCGCCACCAACCGCGCATCCTCGTCATTGGTCGCAAAGCCATCCTGATAATCATTCAACGAAACTTTCGCATCGATCACCAGACAGCTACCCCCCGGCACGCGCAAGATGGCGTCGGGCCGCATCCGGCCTTCGCTGCTATCCACGCTCACCTCGGTGACAAAATCGACATGTTGCGACAGGCCGCAGCTTTCGAGCACATTTTTCAGTTGTTGTTCGCCCCACCGGCCGCGCGCTTTGGGGGCGTTGCGCAGCGAGTTAACCAGCTTGGCGGCCTCCGATTGCACCCGCTCCTGCCCAAGCTTCATCTCGCCGATTAAGCCTTTCAAATCGCCATAAGCCTCGCTGCGGTCTTGTTCGACTTTCGCCACTTGCGCTTCATAAGCCATCAGCTTTTCGCCCACGGGTTGCAGCAACAGCTTCAGCTTTTCCTCATTACGCTCGCCCGCTTGGTTGAAGCGTTCGTCGGCGCGTTGCAGAAATTGCGTCTGTGCCGCGCCCAGCATTTGCTGCCCAATCTCGCCAAATTGCGCGGCTAAATCATCCTTGGCCTGCGCCAAAACCGCCTTTTGCGCCGCAAAGGAACGCTCACGCTCCTCCAGCGATGTCTCCAGCCGCGCGAGCCTGTCCTTCGCGCTGTCACGCTCCTGCACAACCTCATCGAGCATGGCGCGCAGCTGCACCCCCGCCTCTGCATGCCCCTCATGGCGCGCAGATGCCATCCGCGCGCCAGCAAACCAGCCGGTGGCCGCCCCAAACAACAGCGCGGTCAGAATGATCAGTAAAATGACGGCTATATCCACCACCGATTCCCTTAAATGGAACGAAATGTGAACATAACGCCAAAAAGACTAACGTCAAGCAGATTAAACCGTTGTTTGCAGACGTCGCTTTTTAACCCGCGAATAGCTGGCGATACTCAGCGGGATTGACAGCGAATAGCCGGTGATAAAGACCAGCAACGCAATCCAAGGTTCCGCCACCAGCAATGCAATATAAAGCCCAGCAACCGCCAAAGCCGGAAAGCGATAGGCGGGTCGAATGCGGATCGACGCCCAGCTATAGGTCGCCACATTCGACACCATCAGCAGCGCGACAAACAGCATCCACGGCGCCGTAATCCAATAAGATCGCGCAATTTCCGCCCCAGTTTCCATCCAGATAACCACCGGGGTCAGCGCCATTCCGGCCCCCGCCGGCGCGGGCACGCCGGTGTTAAAACCCGCCGATTTATGCGGTTGATCATCGGTATCAATCCGGGCATTAAACCGCGCAAGCCGCAACGCCTGACATAAAACGAAAAATAGCGCAATGGTCCAACCGAAACGCGGCATATCCTGCAGCGTCCATAAAAAGCAGATCAACGCGGGCGACACGCCAAAGGAAATTACATCGGCAAGCGAATCAAGTTCTGCGCCAAAGCGGCTCTGCCCATTGACCATCCGCGCGATGCGCCCATCCAATCCATCCAGCAAAGATGCAATGGCAACCGCCGCAACCGCAAAGGGCCATTTATCCTGTATGGCAAACCAAAAGCCCGAAAGCCCCGCACATAGCGCCATCGCCGTAACAGCATTGGGAGCCAGCGCGCGTAGCGGTAGGCCGTGCAAAGCCTTTCCCGATATTGGGCGGTTCCTCACGCGCCGCTATCCGTTTACCGCAAAATAATCTTCATCCATGCCCAATTGCGCGATAATCGTTTCGCCCGCAACGCAGCGCTGCCCCTTTATCACGCGCGGCGATGTTCCAGCGGGTAAATAGACATCAACCCGGCTGCCAAAGCGTATCAGGCCGATGCGCTGGCCAGTTTCCACCGCGTCCCCCGGCTTTACGAAGGTTAATATCCGGCGCGCGACCAATCCGGCAATCTGAGTGAAACCGATGCGTATGCCATCCTCGCGCTCAACCAGGAAATGTTGACGTTCATTTTCCTCGCTGGCCTTATCAAGGTCAGCATTGATGAATTTACCCGCGATATAGGCGACCCGGCGGACAATACCGCGGATCGGCGTGCGGTTAATATGGACATCAAACACACTCATAAAGACCGAAACGCGCGTAACCGGTTCATCGCCCAAACCGTCGGCACCCGATAACTCAGGCGGCGGCATCACTCTTTCAATGAGCGTGACAAGCCCGTCGGCAGGCGAGACGACAAATCGGTCATCAAGCGGCGTTGTCCGCGCCGGATCGCGGAAAAAGGCCAAGACCCATGCGGTAAGCGCGGCCAGCGGCCATGCCAGCAGGCTCCATCCCATTACGAAGGCAAAAGCGGTTGCTGCGCCCGCGATCAGCCCGAATTTGCGGCCCTCCGGGTGGACCGGCGGGAAGGACCATTTGGCAAGACCATCGCCGCGGTTGGATAATTGCATGTCATTCATGCGCCCTAACTAATCCCGATAGCGCGATGTTACAACCGGTGAAGTAAGCATTTGCCAAATCGAAATTTCCGCCGCCATCATATGCGGTCCCGCCACCTTAAAATGGCAGCGCCCTTGAACAAGTTCCCAAGTTTGCTATGCCAAGATTAAAGCAACGAAAATCCCATTGGAAAGCAGAATCAATATGCAAAAGATCAAGGTAAAAAACCCGGTTGTTGAGCTCGACGGCGATGAGATGACCCGGATCATCTGGCAATGGATCCGCGAAAAGTTGATTTTGCCCTATCTTGATATTGATCTGAAATATTATGATCTTTCGGTCGAAAAACGCGACGAAACCAACGATCAAATCACCATCGACAGCGCCAATGCGATCAAACAATATGGCGTTGGCGTAAAATGCGCGACAATCACCCCCGATGAACAGCGCGTCGAAGAATTTTCGTTGAAAAAAATGTGGAAATCCCCCAATGGCACGATCCGCAATATTTTGGGCGGGGTGGTTTTTCGCGAACCTATCGTTATTCAAAATGTTCCGCGCCTGATCCCCGGTTGGACCGACCCGATTGTCGTTGGGCGCCATGCCTTTGGCGATCAATATAAGGCAACCGACACGCTGATCCCCGGCGCGGGCACTTTACGCCTCGTCTTCAATGGTGATGACGGCCAGGATATCGATCTGGAGGTTTTCAAGTTTCCAAGCGCTGGCGTTGCCATGGCGATGTATAATCTCGACGATTCGATCCGTGATTTTGCCCGCGCGTCGCTCAATTACGGTCTTAACCTGGGTTGGCCGGTTTATCTGTCGACGAAGAATACTATCCTGAAGGCTTATGATGGCCGCTTTAAGGATCTGTTTCAACAGGTGTTCGATACCGAAGGTTTCAAGGAAAAATTCGCCGCTGCCAACATCGTTTACGAACATCGCTTGATCGACGACATGGTCGCATCGGCGTTGAAATGGTCAGGCAAATTCGTGTGGGCTTGCAAAAATTATGACGGTGATGTGCAATCGGATCAGGTGGCGCAGGGTTTTGGTTCGCTCGGCCTGATGACTTCGATCCTGATGTCACCCGACGGCAAAACGGTGGAGGCCGAGGCCGCGCATGGCACCGTTACCCGCCATTATCGTCAGCATCAACAAGGTAAGGCAACATCGACCAACCCGATCGCTTCGATCTTTGCTTGGACCGGCGGTCTGAAATTTCGCGGCAAATTGGATGATACGCCCGATGTTGTGCGTTTTGCCGAAGCGATCGAGCAGATATGCATCGAAACGGTGGAAAGCGGCGCGATGACCAAGGATCTTGCGATCTTGATTGGCCCGGACCAGGCATGGATGACCACCGAGCAATTTTTTGAAGCGGTGCGGGCCAATTTGGAAGTAAAAATGGCCGCTTGGTAACCGGCATCATGACCGGTTAAAGCGTCCCCATGGCAGCCGAATTGCAAAACAGCGACGGTCTCAGCAACCTATTGGTGATTTTGGGCGCGGCGGGGATTGTTATCCCCGCATTCGCGCGGTTTCGCATCACCCCGATCATCGGATTTATTCTGGTTGGTATTTTGGTCGGCCCCGCCGGATTGGGCGCGCTGTCGCACCAATATCCTTGGCTCAAATGGATCACCATTACCAATAAGGAAGCCATCGAACCCATTGGCGAATATGGCATCATCCTGTTATTATTCTCCATCGGTCTGGAGCTGTCGTTCAAACGCCTGTGGAGCATGCGGGCGCAGGTATTTGGCGTGGGCGCGGCCGAGCTGCTTGCGGCGGGGGCAATCATCGGCCTCGCGCTATATTTATTCGGTTACAGCGTTGGCGCCGCAGCGGGCATTGGTATCGCGCTTGCCCTGTCATCCACGGCGCTGGTTTTACCGATATCAGGCACCAAATCGGCGGTCGGCAAATCGGCGCTGGCGATGTTGCTATTTGAAGATTTGGCGATTGTGCCGATTATTTTCATTTTGGGCGCAATTGCGCCGCAAGCTGGCGGCCCAGGCATGGAAGGGTTGATTACAACCTTGTGGCAGGGAAGCGCGGTAATCATCGTCATGCTGATCGCCGGACGTTTCGCGTTACCCGGCCTGTTTGGGCAAGCGGCGCGCACCAAAAGCCCGGAGCTATTTTTATCTGCCAGCCTGTTGGTCGTCATCCTTTCCAGTCTGGCCACGGGCGCCGTTGGCCTGTCGCCCATTGTCGGCGCATTGATCGCGGGTTTGCTCATTGCGGAAACCAATTATCAGGCCGAAGTAGAGGTGATGACCGCGCCCTTTCGCGGATTGGCGCTTGGCATATTCCTGATCAGCGTGGGCATGACCATCGACCTGCAATTTGTGGCGCAAAATTGGCCCGCGCTTATTGCCGCGATTACGGGTGTTATCATCGTCAAGGCTCTGGTGACGGGGGGATTGCTAAAATTATCTGGCGCGCGAACCGGCACCGCCACCGAAGCAGGCCTGTTGATGGCCAGCCCGTCGGAAACAACGTTGATCGTGCTGGGTGCCGCCGCATCGGCTTTTCTGATCGACAAGGAAACCGCCAATTTCTGGCAAGTTGCCACGGCCATTGGCCTGACCGTCACGCCGATTTTGGCGCGCATCGGTCATGACATGGCGCGGCGGATCGAAATGCGCGGCAATGACGCTGCGTTGCACAAGATGATTGCCAACGATGACGAGCGAACGGTGATCATAGGCTTTGGCCGGATTGGCCGGCTTGTCGCCGATATGCTGACCACGCATAATCAACCCTATATTGCGCTCGAATCGAACATCGATGCCGTGGCGGCAGGTCTGCGCGACGGATATCCTGTGCTGTTTGGAGATATTTCGCGCCATGAAACGCTCGATAAGTTAAAATTGGGTCATGCCAAGGCACTGATACTGACCATGGATCAACCGGTGCTCACCGCGAGCATCGTGCGGCGGGTGCGCGGCTGGTTACCCGATATAAAAATCGTCGCCCGCGCGCGCGATGCCGACCATGCCGCCGAATTATACCGCGCAGGGGCCAGCGACGCGGTTCCCGAAACGCTCGAAAGCTCGCTGCAACTGTCCGAAGCGGTGCTGGTTGATCTTGGTGTGCCCATGGGTCCGGTGATCGCGTCAATCCATGAAAAACGTGACGAATATCGCCGGGCAATCATGGAAGCGGGCGGTTTGGCCGAACCGCCAAAATTGAAGACGCAGGCGGCATTAATCAGAGATTGAGCGCCGCCTTCACCGCCTCAATCGCGGCCTTGACCTGATCATCGCCCGCCGGGCCGCCGCCTTGCGCCATTTCGGGACGGCCGCCGCCGCCCTGCCCGCCCATCGCGGCGGTTGCCGCGCGCACCAGATCGGGCGCGTTGAAACGATCCAGCAAATCTGCGGAAATTCCGACCACGACCGTGTTGGCATTTTCATGGGCGGCAACGATGGCAACAACCCCCTGCCCGATCGACTTCAACTGCTCATCGGCCAATCCGCGCAGCGCCTTTGGCTCAATCCCGGCGATGACTTGGCCCAGATATTTGACACCATTGATTTCTTCAGCTTCGGCCTTGGGCCCGCCGCCGCTGCCGGCCATCGCCAGCTTCGTCCGCGCATCAGCCAGCTCTTTTTCCATCTTCTTGCGCTCAGCCAAAAGGCTTTCGACGCGCGCGGAGACATCATCAATGCCGGTCTTCAGCAAGCTGGCGACCTCTTTCAACTGTCCTTCACGGCCCGCCAAATGCCGCCGCGCAGCTTCCCCGGTCAACGCCTCGATCCGGCGGATACCGCTCGCAACCGCGCCTTCGGCAATAACGGTAAACAGCGCAATATCGCCCAGCGCCCGCACATGCGTTCCGCCGCACAGCTCGACCGAATAAGGCTTCGCGTCGCCCTCTCCCATCGAAAGCACGCGGACTTCATCGCCATATTTCTCGCCAAACAGCGCCAGCGCACCGGCGGCAACCGCATCATCGGGGGTCATCAGCCGCGTGGTCACCTCCCGATTGCCGCGAATTTGCGCATTCACTTCGGCCTCAATCGCAGCAATTTCGGCTGGCTCGACGGCCTTGTTATGGCTAAAATCAAAGCGCAGCCGGTCGGGCGCAACCATGCTGCCTTTTTGGCTGACATGCGCGCCCAAGGCCCCGCGCAATGCGGCATGCAACAGATGTGTCGCGCTGTGATTGGCGCGCAGGGCGTCACGGCGCGGCGCATCAATTCGCAGCATCACGACATCGCCGACGACCACTTCGCCCGCCTCGATTTTGGTGTGATGGGCATGCAAACGGCCGAGCGGCTTGCCGGTATCGGTAACAATGGCCTCCAAGCCCTTGGCGTTGCTTACCCATCCCGCATCGCCATTTTGCCCGCCAGATTCGCCGTAAAAAGGCGTTTGGTTGACGACCATGGTAACCGCTTCACCCGCCGCCGCGCGCGCAACCTCCGCCCCATCTTTGACCAAAGCCACCACCTGCCCTTCGCCCTCATTGGCGCTATAACCCGTAAATTCGGTCGATCCCGCGCGCTCGGCAATATCAAACCAGACATCATCCGATGCCTTTGCGCCCGATCCCTTCCATGCCGCACGCGCCATTGTCTTTTGCTGCGCCATGGCGGCGTTGAACCCGTCCAGATCGATCCCAAACCCTTGCGCGCGCAAAGCATCTTCGGTCAGATCATAGGGGAAGCCATATGTGTCATATAGTTTAAACGCCACATCACCGGGCAAAATATCGCCCGCCGCCATTCCGCTGGTGGCCTCATCGAGCAGCTTGATCCCCTTATCTAGTGTGCGCCGAAACTGCGTTTCTTCTTGCCGCAAGGTCGCCTCGATCATCGCCTGCGCGCGGAGCAATTCGGGATAAGCCGCGCCCATTTCGGCGGTCAGCGTTCCGACCAGGCGGTGCATCAACGGCTCCTTCGCGCCCAAAATATGCGCATGGCGCATCGCGCGGCGCATGATCCGGCGCAGCACATAACCGCGCCCTTCGTTGGACGGCATCACCCCATCGGCAAGCAGGAAACTGACCGAGCGCAGATGATCGGCGATCACCCGGTGGCTGGCTTTTTGCTCGCCCGCCGCCTTGGTGCCGGTCATCGCCTCGGATGCTTCGATCAGGCTGCGGAAAGTATCGGTGTCATAATTATCATGCACGCCCTGCAACACGGCGGCGATCCGCTCCAACCCCATGCCGGTATCGATGCTGGGCCGGGGCAGCGGCGTTTCGCGGCCATCTTCATGCCGTTCATATTGCATGAAAACCAGGTTCCAAATTTCGACAAAGCGGTCTCCATCTTCATCAGGAGAGCCGGGGGGGCCACCGAAAATATGGTCGCCATGGTCAAAGAAAATCTCGCTGCACGGCCCGCAAGGCCCGGTATCGCCCATCGACCAGAAATTGTCATTGGTTGCGATACGGATGATCCGCTCCGCCGGCAGCCCCGCGATCTTTTGCCACAAGGCAAATGCCTCATCATCGGTATGATAGACGGTGACCGTCAAACGCGCGGGGTCCAACCCCCAAATTTTGGTCAGCAATGTCCAAGCGTGGGTGATCGCATCTTCCTTGAAATAATCCCCAAAGGAAAAATTGCCGAGCATTTCAAAGAAGGTATGATGCCGCGCGGTATAGCCGACATTGTCGAGATCATTATGCTTGCCGCCCGCCCGCACGCATTTCTGGCTGCTCACCGCGCGCGGATGGGCGCGGCTTTCGAGGCCGGTAAAGACATTCTTGAAAGGCACCATCCCGGCATTGACGAACATCAAGGTCGGGTCATTATACGGCACCAAGGGCGCCGACGGAACCGCATCATGGCCCACGCCAGCAAAATAATCGAGAAACGAACGGCGGATATCATTGGTCGAAGTCATGACACGGGGCTTAGGCGAGCGGAAAAAAGCTTACAAGAGGGTTTGCGGGGGTGAGATAAAACAAAAAATGCCGAATGACCCGCGCGCATCCGGCATTTTTATATGTGACAATGAAGGCGAAGCCCTCGGCGCGACCCTCGGTTAAATCTTTACCTGATGCCGAAATCAAACACCCGGAAGGTGGCGTTGTTTCCAGAGCCGACGATGCCCGATACAAAGCCATATTCCCCTGGCTTCAATGCCGTAACGGGTGATACCTTATAGGTGCCCGGTGCTATCTGCTCCGACGTAAAGTCAATCTGATCTTTGTCACGCAATCCCGTTTTTGCACCGCCGATGCTGGCGCTGCCAATGACGGCTTCGCGCTTGTCCTTTTTGGTTTCAAAATTGATCAGCGAAAATTCATTAGGCGATGTAACGGAGCCGCCGGCTGCACCCAAACCTTGTGCCGTCTGATCGAAATAAAAATAAAATACGGGATTTTTTCCGGTGGCGACAACCGTCGCACTCGGCCCGTTTACCGCAGCTTTAACCTTGAGTGAGGCCAGACCCCCCGTCAAAGCATAGCCAAACAAACCCGATGTGCGCGCTTGCCGGGTGGTGGTCGATTCGATCCGCGTCATTTTCTCAGGACCGCTTAAATAAATGCCCGACGGATGCAGGACCAACGGATCGGGCGAATCGAGCGACATAGGAACCTCCGCCTTCACCGAAGACGCCGTAATCATAGCCGCCAACACCGCGCCCGAAACGCCCTTTTCCTTCAGCGCGATGACGGACGCTGTCGACAAGTCATAATTTCCCGGCGTTGTTTTTATCTTAGCGACAACAACCTCATCGCCAAGACCTGCAGCAATGAGCGCAAGCACCGAATCATTGTTCAATGTCTCCGCGCTCACTGGCGTAGCACCAAAAATCGCCAAAATGGCGATCACATTTCTGATTTTCATAAATTTTCCCCGATTAAAACGCACTAGCTCTTTGATAAATAAAAACCTAAAAGCAAACAAGCTTTTTGTTTTGGAGAGTCATAGATGAATTTGAGATTCCTATTGTTGATCCTTACGGTAACGATTCTATTTTCATCTGTATTCGGTAAGGTGTCCGCGCAAGATACGCGCGCTGTTGTAGATATATCCAATGTAGATAGCCAAATAATGAAGCGCATCACACTTCCAGCAGCCACTCCTATTATATTTTCAATGGATAAGACCCTCGCCACTGATAAGCGGGAGAAAATAGAGGGAGAAAAACGCGACAAAAGGAAAGAGCGCTTCACCAATCGCGGTGAAATATTTTACATGAGCGTTGTCGACGATGTTTCAATTGACGGAGCAATCATTATTCCGCGGGGATCGCGAGGGGTTGGAGAAATATTGTCGGTCACCGGGCGCGGAGGTTTTGGCAAGTCAGGAAAAATCGAAGTTAAGCTAAATTTTGTTGAAGTTCGTGGCAAACGATATGAAATGGAAGGCGCTCACCTACAAAAAGGCAAGGGACAAGGCAATTTAGCGGCTGCTGGCGTTATCCTCGCTGGCCCGGTTGCGGGAATTTTCATAAAGGGGGAAGAAGCGGACATACCCGCAGGAACGCGATTAACCTTCCGCACCAAAGACGACATTATTTTGGAATCAGACGAAATAGGTCAATAAATTCTCTTGGAGGAATATATTCTGTTTCTTGAACCATCTGGTTTTTGATAGAATGATTTCGGTCGAATAAAAGCCCGATCTGACCTGCCGGACACCTTCCGGGCTTTTCCGTCCTAAGATTTCCTCCGATTCAACATTTCCACCTTACTCAAAAGGATATTATGCATAGGCATAGGCCCCTCCCTTTTTAAGCGCGGCCTGATAGCTAGGCATCGCGTGGACCATCTTAACGAAGGCAGTTAATTTTGGCATTTTTGCGTCAAAACCTTGCGCGACCGCGATTTCAGCGGGGAAAATCAACATAATATCGGCGCCGGTTAGACCTCCGCCGACGAAAAAGCCCGATGGTTCAATGCTATCTTCCATATATTGAAAATGCGATTCGAGCTGCTGATTAATCCGCGGATGTAGCGGCACAGCTGCATCGCCAAGACGCGCAGTATAGAGCCGCAGCAATATCGGCGTCATCGCCGACCCTTCGGCAAAATGCAGCCATTGCAAATAACGGACATGGCTTTCGGTGCCTCTAGCCGGCACCAAATGCGCGCCCCCATGCCGTTCGCACAAATATTCAACAATGGCAGCGGATTCGGCGACCACAAAATTATCATCGTCAATGACCGGAGATTTACCCAACGGATGCACAGCGAGCAGCGATGGCGGCGCAAGATTAGTTGCCGCATCGCGTTGATGGTGGACGATTTCGTAAGCAACGCCGAGTTCTTCCAAGAGCCATAGGATGCGTTGCGACCGGCTATTGTTGAGATGGTGAATCTTGAGTGTCATTTTTAATTTCTCCGTCATTTGACGATGATCCTAGACCTTGTTCTCTTTTGATGGAATCAAAATGGCGCTCAAGATTTTTGTCTTACCGTGATTTCGCAAGCGGCAGATGATTCCATCTGACTGGAAATGTCTCTAAATCGCCAAATCGCCAATCGGCATGCCGCAAGCGCGCCAAACATTCCAATTTTCTTTCCCACCATTCCTTACCCCTTCCCCCTCAAATGAATAAGGCCCGCCCCGGGGTGGGGTCGAGGCGGGCCGTGGTGCGGGTTCCCAAACGAGGGAACGCACCAAACTCCTTTGGGGAAAGGAGCATTTGAAATATCGGCCAATTTGCAGCCACCCGGAACCACCCAGCCACGCGCCGGACCGTGTGGCCCGGAATAACCGGCCTTAAACTGTAGCATCGCAGCACCAAGCTTTTACGTTTCTACCCC
The DNA here is from genome assembly GCA_021732525.1 of Sphingomonadaceae bacterium. GTDB lineage: Bacteria > Pseudomonadota > Alphaproteobacteria > Sphingomonadales > Sphingomonadaceae > Sphingorhabdus_B. The sequence goes on from JAKFUU010000019.1 coordinate 51,370, forward strand.
GTTTTATGTGTGCGCTTTATTCAGGGAGGAAATCCGTTTCGCTATCGGGTTCGGCATCGGGAGCAGCGAGCATTTCCTCAGCGACTTCTTCGGTTTTTCCGCGGATAGCGGTTTCCAATTTCGTCGCCATTTCGGGATTATCAAGCAGCCATTGTTTGCTATTTTCGCGCCCTTGCCCAATGCGGATCGAATCATAGCTGAACCAGCTTCCCGATTTTTCAACCAGCCCTGCTTTCACGCCAATATCTAGCAATTCGCCGGTTTTAGATATCCCCTGCCCATACATGATATCAAATTCGACTTGCTTAAATGGCGGCGCGACTTTATTTTTGACCACTTTCACCCGCGTTGCATTACCCACGATTTCTTCACGGTCCTTCACTTGGCCGATCCGGCGAATATCGAGCCGAACCGATGCGTAGAATTTCAGGGCATTGCCGCCCGTCGTTGTTTCGGGCGAACCATACATCACGCCAATTTTCATCCGAATCTGATTGATGAAAATCACCATGCAGTTTGATCGGCTGATCGATCCGGTAATCTTGCGTAAAGCCTGGCTCATCAAGCGGGCTTGCAAGCCGACATGCGTATCACCCATCTCGCCTTCAATTTCGGCGCGCGGCACCAAGGCCGCCACCGAATCGATCACCAAAATATCAACCGCATTGGAACGCACCAATGTGTCGGCAATTTCGAGCGCTTGTTCGCCAGTATCGGGCTGCGACACGATCAGATTATCGATATCAACGCCCAGTTTTTTGGCATAGCCCGGATCAAGCGCATGTTCGGCGTCGATAAAGGCCGCGGTACCGCCCAATTTTTGCGCTTCGGCAATCACATGCAAAGTCAGCGTTGTTTTGCCCGAGCTTTCCGGCCCGTAAATTTCAATCACACGGCCCTTTGGCAAACCGCCAATACCAAGGGCGATATCCAACCCCAACGAACCCGTTGAAATGGCATCAATGCTCACCGCTTCGCGGCTGCCCAGCTTCATCGCAGAGCCTTTACCAAATGCGCGGTCAATTTGTGCCAGCGCGGCTTCCAATGCCTTTTCGCGGTCCGAATCCTTCATCGCCTGTTTTCCCGTTTCTATCACTTTGAGACTTGCTGCCATTGGTTTTCTCCTAAGCTGACGATCCGGCCCACCCGACCCGCCGATAAGAGTTTGTATATGATTTGTTCCAAAAGAACAAGAGCGGAACAAATATTTTATTTCGTTTTAAATCAATTACCTTCAGATAAGAGCGCATCCCGCACCGCTTCCGATATCTGTTGAACCGAAAATGGCTTAGGCAAGAAGAACACATTATCGAGATTGATCGATTCGCGCAGCTGCTCCTCGGCATAACCCGACATGAATAATATCCGCACATCGCCGTAAAGCGAGCGCAATTGGCGCGCCATCGCCGGCCCATCAAGGTTGGGCATGACCACGTCCGATACAATCAGATCATAGCGCTTGCCGGATTTGAACAGGTCCAATCCTTCCTCGCCATCGCGCGCGGTTTCCACGACATAACCTTGGCGCACCAAGGCGCGTTCGGCAACCGCGCGAACCATATCTTCATCTTCCACCAACAAAACCCGGCCGCTGCCCCAAAGATCACGCGGTTTTTCAGCGATGCGTTTTGCGGGGGCTTCATCAGGCGCAGGCGCGCCGACATGGACCGGCAGATATATTTTGAACACCGTCCCCTTGCCAAGCTCCGAGTCGGCAAAGATAAACCCCCCCGATTGCTTGACGATTCCATATACCGTCGAAAGACCAAGCCCGGTCCCCTTGCCCACTTCTTTCGTGGTGAAGAAAGGTTCGAATATCTTGCCCAGATTTTCCTTCGATATCCCGGCGCCGCTGTCGCTGACCGCCAACAGCACATAGTCGCCAATGGGCAAAATATCGCTGCGCATCGCCCGCACGTCATTTTGGGTGACGGGCCGTGTTTCGATATGCAGCACGCCCCCGCCCGGCATGGCATCGCGGGCATTGACGCCCAAATTGATAATCACTTGTTCCAACTGCCCCGGATCGGCGCGCACTTGGCCGCTACCGCGTCCATGCTGCACCTCCAGCCGCACTTTCTCACCCAGTAGTCTTTTGAGCAAATTGGAAACTTCGGCGACCACATCGGGAAGTTGCAAAATTTGCGGCCGCAATGTTTGCTGCCGAGAAAAGGCGAGCAATTGCCGCGTCAGGCTCGCGGCGCGGTTTGAATTATTCTTAATCTGTTGAATGTCATCATAATCGCTATCGCCCGGCTGATGCCGCAGCATCATCAAGTCGCAATAGCCGATAATCGCGGTGAGGATATTATTGAAATCATGCGCCACGCCGCCCGCAAGCTGACCAATTGCTTGCATTTTCGTCGCCTGCGCCACCTGCCGTTTGAGCTTGGTTTCTTCGCTATCATCCTTCAACCCGATGAGCACCGCTGCATCGCCCAATCCGCGCACACCCGCGATCGACAATGCGATCACCTCATCCGGCCGATCCTTTAACCGCACCGCGATATCGCCAGACATCGCCTGACCGCTGGCATAGCGGCGGATGCTTTCGGACACGGCCGCCTTGTCTTCCTTAATCACCAGATCGCCGGGATAAGGCGGCAATGTGTCGGCCGGCATATCGACCACACGCGCAAAACTGTCATTCGCAAATAGGAACCGGCCGTCGCGGTCAACCAATGCGAGGCCCAGCGGGAGTGTGGCAAGCAGCTGCTCCACATGGCCCAGCGCCGACGCACGATCGATCGATAAGCCATCATCATCAACCATAAGCAACAGCGAGGCTCCTTGCTCTCCCTCCGGTGTCAAGGGAATATGCAACAAGCGAACAGGTGCCCCCTTGCGGCCTTCGCGTTCAAATAAAATCTGGCCCTTTTCGTCCATGCGCATGAAATTTTGAAACTCCCGGCCCACCATATTGTCGGTGTCGTTACCCGAACCGCGCAGAGCAAAGGCGGCATTGGCCGATCGAATTCGGCCATCCGCGTTAATGCTAACCGCCATCACGCCGGATCTTGCCATAGCATAGCCAATGCGGCCCGTGATCAACTCGGCCGCGCGCGCTTCCAAATCCCGGCGCTCGGCGAGTTGGAACCGCCACAATAGATATTCATCGCCGCTTCCCGACCGAATGGCTCGGACGCTATATTCACCTCCGGCATGCATCCACCCATCGATCTGCGCATCCCCGTCGCGCCAGGCTGCTCTGGCAAGGCCAATAAGCGCTTCGTGGGCAGCGGCATCCACATTAATATCGGGCGGCGCCTTAAAACCCTCGAACCATTTGTTAAATTGATCATTCGCACAAACCAGTCGCCCTGCTCGGTCGCTAACCGCCACCGCAGCATTCGCCAGGTCGGCTATCGTCCGCGTAATCGACCAATCGGGCGGCGATGCGCCGTCCAGAGCTTTTGCAGGCCTGACGCGGCGGAAATAATCGACCAACGCCCAAAGCGTGATCTGGCCCGCGCTGAAAGCGCCGATTAAGATCACATTGCGGGTGGCAAACCAAAGGACCATCAGGGAAAGCAGCATGAACCCGGCCAACATCAGCCGAAGGTTACGCTTCACCGCAGCATCGTCCGGGTCTCCTCCGGCAAAAAATGGAGTTTGCGAAGGAGGAGAAATACCGGCCAATTTTGTTCCTTATGGGTCATCGCCCCATACGAAACAAGGCTACCAAATGCGCACACGTTCGTCCGGGTTCAGATATAATTTGCTGTCCTTACCCGGATTGAACGCATCATACCATTTGTCAAGGTTGCGCACGACCCATGTGCGCTGTTCCGACGGGCTATGCGAATCGGTGAGCAGCCGTTGACGCAAAGCCGCCTCGCGATATTTGCGCCGCCAAACCTGTGCCCAGCTTAGGAAAAAGCGCTGATCACCGGTCATCCCATCGATCACCGGTGCTTCTTTGCCGCCCAGCGAAGCTTTATACGCATCATAGGCAACGGTCAGGCCCGCCAAATCGCCGATATTTTCGCCCAGCGTAAATTCACCCTTCACAAAGGCGCCGGGAAAAATCTCATATTTGTCATATTGCGCGATCAACGCCTTGCCGGCCTTTTCAAATGCGGCGACATCGCTTTTGGTCCACCAATCGGACAGGCGGCCATTCTCATCATATTTTGCGCCTTGATCGTCAAAATGATGGCTGATTTCATGGCCAATCACCGCGCCGATGCCGCCATAATTAACGGCTGCATCTGCTTTCGGATCGAAGAAAGGCGGCTGCAATATTGCCGCAGGAAAGACAATCTCGTTAAAGCCGAAATTGGCATAGGCATTCACCGTTTGCGGCAACATGCCCCATTCCCACCGGCGCAGCGGCGCGCCCAGCTTGCTCAAATTATCGTCATAATCAAAATTATTGGATCGGATCATATTGCCAAATAAGTCATCGCGGCGCACGGCCAAACCCGAATAATCGCGCCAACGGTCCGGATAGCCAATTTTGGTGGTAAAATTGGCCAGCTTGGTCCGCGCCTTGGCTTTGGTTTGCGGCTGCATCCAGGGCAAACCGTCGATCCGCCGGCCCATCGCGGCGAGCACATTCTTCACCAGAATATCCATTGCCGTCTTGGTTTCGGCGGGAAAATGCCGCGCGGCATAGCTTTTGCCAACATCCTCGCCCACCGCGCCTTCGGTAAAGGCCACCGCGCGTTTCCAACGCTCTTCGCGCTGCGGCGTGCCGCTCAGCTTGGTGCCGTAAAAGGCAAAATTGGCATCGGCGACCTTATTGGGCAGCACATCGGCAAAGCTGCGCAGGCTGGCCACAATCATCTGATCCTTCAACACGCTCAGATCAACATCGGCGGCAAGTTTGGCGATGGCTTTAATGGCGCTCGGCTGCGCCACAATCACATTATCGATCTTCGGGCTGACGGCTTTCAAGATGGCCGTCATATCCAGCCCCCAAGCGAGCGCATCAAGCGCTGCCACTGTCATTTTATTGTAAGTTTTGGTGGAATCGGACGAATCTTCGCGGGTCCATTGCACCTGCGCAATCGAGGTTTCAAATTCGAAAATAGCATCGGCGCGCGCCGCCGCATTATCTTCGCCAGCCAATTCTAACATCGAAGCCAGATAGCCCTTATAAGCGGTTCGAATATCCTGAAATTTCTCATTATCAAGCAAATACATATCCCGATCAGGCAGACCCGTTCCGCCTTGAAAGATATTGAAAATATAGCTTTCGGGGTCTTTATCATCCTGACCCACAAAACCGCCGAACAGGCCGCGCACGCCATTGCGGGCCGCAACCGGAATCAATTGCTGAAAGGCAATTTTATTTTGCGCCGCGCGAATTTGATCAAGCCATGGGTTAACCGGTGTCAAGCCCAGTCGCTCCACCTGCGCTTCGTTCAAATAGCTGTCATAAACCGCCCCCGCCTTGCTGGTTTCCAAGTTGCGCTCTTCATCGAGCACTTTGCGCACCCGTTCGTTGGAAAGATCGGCCAACTGCGTGAACATGCCATAATTGGATTTATCCGCCGGAATCTCGGTGTTATCCAGCCATTTGCCATTGGCGAAGCGGAAGAAATTATCACCCGGCGCGGCGCTAGCATCCATCCCGGCGGCGTCAAAGCCATAGCTGCCCAGCGCAGGGCCATCTTTGGCCGCAGCGCTATTGGCGGCAACCTCCGCGCCTTCGACAGCTCCCGATTCTTCCTGCGCCATAACGGGCGATGCCAACGCAAATAAGGAGGCCGAAGCAGCCAATAAGAATTTATGCTTGAGTTTCATTTTTCTACTCCCCAGAAAATATGGACCAGCGATCAGCACTCGATCCTTAATGGCAGACACGCTAATCAAAACGAGCGCGCCGTTTAGCCATTATCCACGAGCGTCAACTGGCTTCGACCGACGACGCCATTTGCTCATAATCCGCCAACGCCAAAAAGCCGCTGCGAGGATATAGCCAACAATCGCGCTCATAACCGAGATTGCAAATAAGCCGAAGAGCAGCGCCGGGGCGGCATCCGACAACAGCCAAGCGCTCCATTCCGAAAAGCCTGCATTGCTGTTGATCAGCGATTGAAAACGCGCCACGTCGGCATGCAACCCCAACATCCAATTGCCGACAAAAACCGAGCTGGCCAGAATGAACGGCGTTGTCGCGGGCATCGACAGAAATGTCATCGCCGCGCCGACCGGAATATTCGCCCGCACCGGCAGCGCGAGTAAGGCAACGCCCGCTATCTGAATACCGGGGATCAGCAGGAATATCCCCACCAGCAGGCCCAGCGCAACCCCGCGCGGCACCGAACGGCGGGTGAAACGCCATAAAGCCGGGTGGAATATCCGATGCGCGAATGGTTTCAAAAAGCCGATCTTTTCAAAGCTTTCGCGCGTAGGCATATTGCGTTCCAGCCAAGATGGCGGCTTGTCCGCTTTTGACTTTCTAACCTCTGTCACGCAACAACCGTCCTTGTTCCCGTTTCCAATCGCGCTCCTTTTCGGTCGCGCGTTTATCCGGGGCCCTTTTGCCCTTGGCGAGCGCGAGTTCCACCTTTGCCCGGCCCCGCCCGTTAAAATAAATCGACAGCGGCACCAGCGTCATGCCCTTGCGCATGACCGCGCCATACATTTTACTAATCTCGCGCGCATTAACGAGCAGTTTACGCGGGCGTTTGGGTTCGTGATTATAGCGGTTGCCATGGCTGAATTCGGGGATATTCGCATTGATCAGGAATATCTCGCCATCCTTTACCTCGGCATAGCTTTCGGCAATCGTGCCTTCGCCAAATCGCAGCGACTTTACCTCGGTTCCGGTCAGCGCTATGCCCGCCTCAAATTTCTCTTCGATGAAAAAATCGTAACGCGCGCGCCGATTTTCGGCGACGGTTTTTACTTTGTCAAAAGCATCGGGTTTGGGACGCACCATCGGGATCAGACCAACCCGGCATTTTCGAGCGCGGCATCGACCAATTTGCAAGCCGCCTCGCTGGGCGGTGTCATAGGCAGGCGCAATTCGGCCGGGAAACCGCCGATCACCCGCGACATGGCATATTTGATGGGTCCGGGAGATGCATCCGAAAATAACGCTTTATGAAGCGGATAAAGCGTATCATTGAGATTGCGTGCCAACTCATAATCGCCCGAAGCGCAGGCCTGTTGAAATTCCGCACATAACTTTGGCGCGACATTCGCCGTCACCGAAATATTGCCAACCCCGCCGTTTGCGTTGAAGGCCAGCGACAATTCGTCCACGCCGGACAATAAGCAGAATCCCGCCGCGCAATCGAGCCGGTGTTCGGTCACCCGCCCCAAATCGCCGCTGGCATCCTTGATCCCGGCAATCGTCGGCAATTTCGACAGCTCAGCTACCGTGTCGGGCTTGATATCGGTCACCGTGCGGGCGGGGACGTTATAGAGGATAATCGGCAGATCATTTTTTTCGGTCAACGCTTTGAAATGCGCATAAATACCCTGTTGATTGGGACGATTGTAATAGGGTGCAACGCATAGCCCCGCCGCTGCGCCACATTTTTTAGAAAAATTCAAATGTAGCAAAGCGTTAGTGGTATCATTCGAGCCACAACCGGCAATCACCGGAACACGCCCCGCGGCTTGTTCGACGCAAATCTCGATCACCCGGTGATGCTCCGCGTTGGACAAGGTGGAGCTTTCTCCGGTCGTTCCGCACGGGACCAGCGCGCTGCTGCCTTGTTCAATTTGCCAATCGATCAGCGCGCGAAAATGCCTCTCGCTAAACGCTCCGTCGCAAAAAGGAGTCACTAGAGCCGGAATAGAGCCGGAAAACATGGATTTTATCCCTCGATTAGATTCATAGCGTTACCACGAACATTTTATATAGTCGTTTGTTCAGCGCTTGATAAGGAAGCAGCACATAATATGTCCAGCATGATAAAGCACCTTATTTTCACGGCGATACTCACCGGCCCCGCCATCGCGCCCGTGCCGGCATGGGCTCAAACACCGCAATCATCACCGCAAATCATTTGGCGAGCGGGCACAGGGGAGGACAATCCACCGGCGAATAACGCCGTCCCTGCGGCTCCGTTGAGCGCGATTGACACCAGCAACGGAATTATTCCCGCCGCATTGCAGCGTTGGCGAATGTTGAATCAGCCAGGTAATTTCAGCTTTAACGAATATGCCGGATTTCTGATCAATCATCCCAATTGGCCCAATGCCGCCGATATGCGTAAAAATGCCGAACAGGCAATTAATTTGAATAGCTACTCCCCCAGCCAAGCCGTTGCCTATTTTGACCGGTTACCGCCTGTTACCAACGGCGGACGCGCGAAATATGCGGACGCACTGCGCGTGGCCGGCGATAATGCAAAAGCCGAGGAATGGGGCCGCAAAGCCTGGCGCGGCGGCGCGCTCACCGATGATGATGAAACGCGGCTTTTCAATTGGATGGCACCCAAATTAACCAGCGCCGATCATGACGCGCGCGCAGACAAGCTATTATGGCTCTCCGCCACGCGCGCAGCAGCGCGAATTTTGCCGCTAACCTCGCCAAGCCGCCGGCCGCTATTCGCCGCACGGCTGGCGGTCAAAACAAAAGCCGCCGATGCCGATGCGTTAATCGCCAGCGCGGGCGGAGCGATCAATGCCGATGCGGGAATATTGGCAGAGCTCGCGCGGCAATATCGCACGCAGGGCGATTTATGGTCCGCGCAGACGCTGCTCGCGGGCCGGGCCGCCCTTGCGCAGGCCCCCGAAGATGCGGAACAATGGTATGGCCTGCTGCTCGATATCGCCCGTAATGCTCAAAAAGACGGCCAATATGACATGGCTTATAAAATCGCATCGCGGCTCGATGACGGCCTGCCGCCGTCGATAGTGGTGTCCGATCAACCGCTGGCTATCCGCGATGACTATACCAGCCTTGCGTGGCTTGCGGCGACGACTGCGTTATATAATCTGAACCGGCCCAGCGAAGCCGCCGATAATTTTGCGCGCTATGGCAATGCCGCCAAATCCCCGCAAACCCGCACCAAGGGCTATTATTGGGCCGCCGTTGCCGCCAAACGCGCCGGGAAAGCGGCCATGGCGCAAGATTATTTTGAAAAAGCCGCCGCCGATTTCGATCAATTTTACGGGCAGCTTGCGATCGAAGCATTGGGCCGCAGTCTGCCATCGGTGGTCAGCGCCGCGGCGCTGCCCGGCGCACCAAACAATGTGGAAACATCGGTCTATCAAGCGGCAAAATTTGTGGGGCAAAGCGGTTATCATAAGGAGCAAAGCCTGTTTCTGCGCGCCATCGCCAATAGCGCCAAAAGCGAGCAGGATTATTTGAACGCCATCGCCTTTTCAAAGGCGATAGGCCGCCCGGATCTTTCGGTGATGGCGGGCCGAAATGCGCGCGTCGATCGTTTTGCCAATGTGATCGCCTATGCCTTCCCGGCCATAAGCGTGCCTTATGATCATCAGGATAACTTCACGCTGATCCACGCGATTGCGCGGCAAGAAAGCCAGTTTGACCGCGAAGCTGTGAGCCATGCGGGCGCGCGCGGATTGATGCAGTTGATCCCGTCTACCGCGCGGGAAACCGCCAGGAAAATTTCACTTGATTATAACTTCGCCGGCCTAACCAGCGATCCAGAATATAATATCCGGCTGGGATCGGCCTATATTAAATCCATGCTGAATTATTACAGCGGCAGCTACCCGCTTGCCATTGCGGCCTATAATGCCGGGCCGGGCAATGTGAATAAGTGGCTGCGCGCCAACGGCGATCCGCGCACGGGCGAAATCGGAATATTGGAGTGGATTGAAAAAATCCCGCTATTTGAAACCCGCAATTATGTGCAGCGCGTGCTTGAAAATGCCGTAATATATGATCTGCAAAATCCCGGCAAAGCGCGCATTCGTTCGCCCAATCCGCTCAGCGCCTATCTGGGCAAATCAACGCCGGGATGATCCGCCTTCGTCCCGAACGCAAATTAGAAGAGAGAAGCGTGCCGATCACACCGGCGGGCTATGCTTCGTTGCAAGCGCGCTACAAGGCCTTATTCGAGGATGAACGGCCCAAACTCGTCGAAATTGTCAGCTGGGCCGCAGGCAATGGCGACCGCAGCGAAAATGGCGATTATCAATATGGCAAGAAACGCCTGCGCGAAATTGACCGGGAAGTGCGCCATCTCTCCAAACGGATGAAAGCCGCAAATATCATCGATCCCGCTGGTCAGCCCGACAAGGCGCGCGTCTATTTCGGCGCGACCGTGACGCTCGCGGATGAGGATGATAATCAGCGCTTAGTGACCATCGTAGGCGATGATGAAGCGGACGCAGGAGCGGGCCGGATCGGTTGGAGCGCACCCTTGGCCCGCGCGCTGCGCAAGGCCGAAATTGGTGATTTGCGGATCGTGACACTACCCGGCGGACAGAAAGAATGGGAAATAGTGGGAATTTCATACCCCGAACAATAAATTCAAAATGCCGTTTGGCTTACACTGAAAAAACCGAACCCGATCCGCGCATCACAAAATCCGCCAGCACGCGCGGATAAAGCTGATGCTCGGCGATCAACACTCGCGCGGCCAGCGTGGCTTCACTGTCACCGGGCAGGATAGCAACGGCGGTTTGGCCGAGCACGGGTCCATCGTCGAGTTCCGCCGTCACCAGATGCACGCTGCATCCGCCATAGCTATCGCCTGCCTCAATGGCGCGGTTATGCGTGTCTAGACCCTTATATTTGGGCAGCAAGGACGGGTGGATATTGAGCAACCTGCCCTCCCACCCGCTGACAAACTCACCGCTGAGGATACGCATATAGCCCGCCAGCGCAATATAATCGGTCCCGGCATCGCGGATGGCCTTATCCATCACCGCATCATGCGCCTCGCGGGTCATGCCTTTATGGGGATGGACGACGGTGGCAATGCCCTCAGCGGCGGCGAGCTTTAAACCGGCAGCATCGGGATTGTTGCTGGCCGCCAGCACAACTTGATAAGGGCAATCGGGGTGTTTGGCGGCATAGATCAAAGCCGCCATATTGGTGCCGCTGCCCGATATAAGGATGGCAATTTTGGCTTTCGTCATTCACCCCTCCCAGGCTTGTCATGCTGAACTTGTTTCAGCATCCATTCCTCCTCTTCAACCTTCGGTTTGTTGGGCAAAATGGACCCTGAAACAAGTTCAGGGTAACGGCGGAGTTAGCCATCATGAGTTGCGCACCAAGCTGAACGGGCTGACCATGTCTCGGCGTTGCCGCTGACGGTGCAACCTTTGGTGCCGGGTTCGATATGGCCAATGCGGTGGACGATTTCGCCCGCCGCCAGCAAATCATTGGTCACAGCCGCGACATCGCCTTCTGCAACCGCGATCACCATGCCAATGCCGCAATTGAAGGTGCGCGCCATTTCTTCGGGCTCGATATTGCCCTGCGCCTGAAGGAACGCCATCAGGCGCGGCAGCGGCCAGCTGTCAGCATTGATAAAAGCATGCAAATGATCGGGCAGCACGCGCGGGATATTTTCCAGCAAACCGCCGCCCGTAATATGCGCCATCGCATGGATCTTGCCGCTACGTACCAGAGGCAGCAGCGATCTGATATAGATCTTCGTCGGTGCCATCAAAGCATCGATCAGCAATATTTCGGGATCGAACAAAGCAGGACGATCCAATTTCCAACCTTTGTCCGCAGCCAAACGGCGCACCAGCGAGAAGCCATTGCTGTGCACCCCCGATGATGCAAGGCCGAGCAGCACATCGCCACCGGTTATTTTATCGGCGGTCAGCACATCGCCGCGCTCCACCGCGCCAACGCAAAAACCGGCGAGATCATAGTCATCACCGGCATACATGCCCGGCATTTCCGCCGTCTCGCCGCCGATCAGCGCGCATCCGGCTTGCTTGCATCCTTCGGCAATGCCCGCGATTACCGCCACCGCTATCTCATGGTTCAGCTTTCCCGTGGCATAATAATCGAGGAAGAAAAGCGGCTCTGCGCCTTGCACGATCAAATCATTCACGCACATGGCAACAAGATCAATACCGACACCGTCATGCCGCCCCGAATCAATGGCAAGTTTCAACTTGGTGCCCACACCATCATTGGCGGCGACCAATAACGGATCGGTAAACCCCGCCGCTTTCAGGTCAAAAAAACCGCCAAATCCGCCCAAATCAGCGTCTGCGCCCGCGCGGCGGGTGGCCTTGGCAAGCGGGGCAATCGCACGGACAAGCGCGTTTCCGGCATCGATTGATACGCCCGCTTTGGCGTAGGTATAAGGCTCGACTTGATTATCATTTGGGTTCATTTTTATGCTGCTAGCGAGAAGAGGCTTGGAATTCCATGCCAATGTCGCCAAAAGATCACGCGATGATAAAAATCCGAGCAAAATACCCCGCCATAGCCATGATCGCTGCGCCAATTATCCTGTTCAGCAGCGCCATGTTGATTGCGCAAATCGACGGACCAAAGCGTGGAATTGCCCCGATCGCAAGCAGCGGTGATTTTGAAGTCGAGGCCATAAAGGTTGTCGGCAAGGGCAATAATGCCGAAGAAGCACGCCGCGATGGATGGGAGCAAGCGCAGCGGCTGGGCTGGGCACAGCTTTGGGCAAAAAGCAAGGGCGGCACGGGCGGCGTGCTTTCCGACTCTTCATTAAACGCGATTGTTTCGGCAATCATCGTGGAGGAAGAACAGATCGGTCCGCGGCGCTATGTCGCCACATTGGGTGTCGTTTTTGACCGCGCAAGGGCGGGCCAATTGCTCGGTGTTCGCGGCTTCACCCGCCGATCAGCCCCGTTGATGATCTTACCAATCATGTGGGACGGTGATGCGCCCGTGGTTTATGAGCAGCGCAATCCTTGGCAAAATGCCTGGGCCAAATTTCGAACCGCCGATAGCCAGATTGATTATGTCCGGCCAAGCGGATCGGGCGGCGAATCTTTATTGCTCAACGCGGGTCAGATTGATCGGCGTAGCCGAACATGGTGGCGCACGATATTGGATCAATTTGGCGCAGCGGATGTGATTATTCCCATCGCTAAGCTGAAACGAAAATGGCCGGGTGGTCCGGTCGAGGGTCGGTTTTCGGCGCGTTATGGCCCCGATAATAAATTTTTGGGCAGTTTTATGTTGCAGGCTTCCGGCAGCGCGGGAATTCCGGCAATGATGGCGCAAGGCGTGAAACGCATGGATGCCCTGTTCCAAAATGCGCTGGCCGCTGGCCGGCTGCGTTCCGACAGCTCCCTGATTTTGGAAAGCCAACTGGTTGAAGAAGAAGATTTGGCCGAACCGCCGCAGGATGCAGAGGAAGCCTCAACAGGCGGCGACGCGCCAGAATTAAATACCGCACCATTGGATATTTTAGACGAAACCGTTAGAGACATAACTGCGCCGCAAAATAGGGATTCCTTGCCGAATCCCGCCCCCCCAACCCAGCAGCCCAATGCCAATTAATCAAGGCTATTTGCCGGGTAAGGGTCATAAAATGACACAGCAGATCGCCCTGCCCCTGTATGAATTGCGTCCGGATTCCGAAACAAGCCTGATAATCACCGCGTCCAATGCTGCGCTTGTCACCGCGCTGACGCAGGCCGCCGACTGGCCGGGGCGCTGCGCCATTTTGGTGGGTCCGCCGCGGTCGGGCAAAAGCTTACTCGCCCGTTATTTTGTGATGCAATCAAGCGGCTTAGTCATCGAAGATGCCGACGGTGCGGGCGAAGAAACGTTGTTTAATGCGTGGAACCGGGCGCAAGAAACGCGGCAAGCGTTGCTGCTTATTTCCCGTTTTGCGCCGGGGGATTGGGATATCACACTCGCTGATTTGCGCTCGCGGCTCGGCGCGGCGTTGCTGCTCGAAATTCCGCCGCCCGATGATGCGTTGATCGGGCAATTGATCCAGAAGCATTTGGCCGACCGGGGAACCGCGATTGATATCGGTGCGCTCGCCTATGTTATCCGCCGCGTGGATCGCAGCCATGCCGCGATCGAGCGATTTGCCCGCGATGCAAATGCGATGGCGCTCGCCGAAAATGGCCCGATCAATCTGGCGAGGGTGAAGCGGATATTAGAATGAATCGGCGGGGTTAGGTGGTTCAGCGGGGCTGACCGTTGGGCTGGCTTGGGCTAACCCGCGCGTCATCTTCAACTTGCCGCCGACGACCGCAAAGGCCAACCGCCCCTCAACCAGATCGAGCGCGTCATTACCAAATTGGTCGAACCGCCAACCGGTTAAGATCGCAAGCCCTTCGCGCACGCCGCCCGCAAGCTGATCCAATTCGTCGGAGCGCGCCAAAAGCCGCGGCGCAACATTCATCTCACGCGACCGAATTTTAAGCAGCAGTTTCAGCAGATCGGCAACCAAGGCGCCCTCTTTGCCTCCGCCCGTGCCGCCGCGCGGACGATCGGGCATTTCGTCGCGGGTGATGGGCTTGCTCGATGCCACCACTTGCATCAATCGCTCGCCAATTTCATTGTCGCGCCAGGCCGCGGAAAGCCCGCGCACTTTGGCAAGATCGGCCTGTGTCTTCGGCGGATGCGCGGCAACGTCGGCGAGTGTTTCATCCTTCATTATACGGCCGCGCGGGATATTTTTCTGCCGAGCCTCCCGCTCACGCCACGCCGCCAGCGCCTTTAACCGGCCAAGGACCTCTGGCTTGCGCGATTGCACTTTGACGCGCAGCCACGCTTTTTCGGGATCGTTGCGGTAATTTTCAACGTCCGATATCCGCTCCATTTCTTCATCAAGCCAATCGCCGCGATTCATCGCTTTAAGCTTACCCAGCATCATCGGGAAAATTTTTGCCAAATGGGTAACATCGGCGACGGCATAATCAAGTTGACGCTTATCAAGCGGACGGCGCGACCAATCGGTGAAACGCGCGCCTTTATCGAGGCTGATGCCCAGCCACAATTCAACCAGGTTGGAATAGCCAATCTGTTCACCTTGGCCCAGAGCCATCGCCGCAATTTGCGTATCAAACATCGGATGCGGGGTTTTACCGGTCAGATTATAGAAAATTTCGATATCCTGCCCGCCCGCATGGAATATCTTCAGCACGTCTTCATTGTCGGTCAACAGGTCAAGCATCGGTTTTAAGTCGATATCTTTCGCCTTGGGATCAACGGCGGCGGCTTCATTGCCATCGGATAGCTGGACAAGGCATAAATCGGGGAAAAAAGTATTTTCCCGCATAAATTCGGTGTCAACGATAACATATGGCGCGCGGGCCAAACGTTTGCATAATTCGGCAAGCTGTGCACTGTCCGTGATGAGTGGGTGAATATTCATTGTTCGAACCTGTAGCAGGCATTCTGATCTTGACAAACTATCCGCTGGCTTGTGTAGCGCCCGCGACCCAATATTTGTTCATTTATCCACGGATTTTTAAGCTATGCATGCCTATCGCACCCACAATTGCGCTCAATTGCGCGCCGCCAATGTCGGCGAACAAATTCGGCTGTCGGGATGGATTCACCGCAAACGCGATCATGGCGGGGTGTTATTTGTCGATCTGCGCGATCATTATGGCATTACGCAGATTGTCGCGGACGCCGATAGTCCTGCTTTAGCGATCTTAGAAGGCCTGCGCGTAGAAAGCGTTGTCACCATCGACGGCGATGTGAAAGCGCGGGCGAACGAAGCGGTGAATGCCAACCTGCCGACGGGTGAGATTGAGGTCTTTGCCCGCAGCGTTACAATTTTGAGCAAAGCCGACGAATTGCCACTGCCGGTGGCCGATGAGCAGCCCTATCCCGAAGAAACCCGGCTGAAATATCGCTTCCTCGATCTGCGCCGGGAGACTTTGCATAAGAATATCGTAAAGCGCACGCAGATTATCCGCGAAACCCGCCGCCGGATGGAGGATATTGGCTTCACTGAATATTCCACGCCGATCCTGACCGCCTCTTCACCCGAAGGAGCGCGCGACTTTTTGGTGCCCAGCCGCATCCATCCGGGCAAATTCTTCGCGCTGCCGCAAGCGCCGCAGCAATATAAACAGCTGTTGATGGTTGCCGGTTTCGACCGCTATTTCCAAATCGCGCCGTGTTTCCGCGATGAAGACCCGCGCGCCGACCGGTTGCCCGGCGAGTTTTACCAGCTCGACCTGGAGATGAGCTTCGTCACGCAAGAAGAAGTTTGGGACACGATGGAGCCGGTGATGGCGGGCGTGTTCGAAAGCTTTGCCGACGGTAAAAAAGTAACCCCCGCAGGCGAATTTCCGCGCATTCCTTATAGCCAAGCGATACTCGATT
>JAKFUU010000035.1 GCA_021732525.1 Sphingomonadaceae bacterium
TATTATGACCCGACGCTGAGTTTCGGATCGGAAGATCCGACCGATCTTTCCAAAACCCACCGCGTGCTCACCATCCTGCTTGCGAGCGAATATTGATGATGGGCCAGGAGTTTTGCCGATGAGCCGCCACAGCCTTCAGCCCTTGCCGGGGCGCGGTGCGATCTATGAAGTCGCCATCGGCTGGGACCGTCCTTTGGGTACTTTCTTCGTCATCATCTTTGGCACGCCCGACGACGATGGTTCTGCTTTCGACCGCGACGAACTCACGCCTTTGCTCTGGGAAGGGACAGCGCCAGGCGCGCTTTCGACCCCCGATGCGGCCATCGCGCTCGCTTCATCCTATGCCGTCATACCTGACGGCTTTGCGGCACAGCTTGCGGCCGACCGCTGCGCCGACCGCAGCGCCGCCAATGGCCCTGTGCAAAGCGCCGCGCTTGCAACGCTCTGGCCCAAACCGAAAGACAGACCATGACCGATTATCAGACCGAAACCGCATTCAGCATATTAGTGACCCCTGCAGAAGCCGCGCTAGTCGCCGAAGCCGTCGCGCTCGCCAATGCCCTGATGGCGGCAAAGCCGGGTGATGAACCACCGCCGCTGAGTCCCGCATTTGCAGCCCTGTTCCCACCATGGCCGCAAGGCGAGGGCGATGCGCACTCGGGCTTTCGCCAGCTGTTCAGCGACGGTGAGTATCCTGATTTCGGATGCGATATCGAGGTGGGCGAGGCCGGGGAGGGGCATAAAGCCAGTTTTGCCGGATCGCAGATCGACACGAGTGCAGTTGCCGAACTGATCCGGCGCTGTTGCGCGTCAGCCTTGCCGGTGCGCTTCGGGTGGGCGGCGACCTGCTCCAAATATCGCGACGATGGCTTTGGCGGCGGGACGATCGAGATTACCCAGCTGGATATCCGCGATATCATCGATCCCAATCTCGACGACCCGCTGCTGGTGCTCACCACCAGCGGCGGGGATGGCGAGACGCTCTACTGGAATGAGGAGACAGGCTTTGGTCCGCTGGAGGCGGCGACGGTCTATACGGACAACGAAGCTGAACGGGTGACGGTGATTGCGGACGATGCGCCCGAATGGGAAGCGCTTCCGCGCCGTGTGCCGCCGGTGCATCTCGGGTGAGACGGGTTTCGGTTTTGCGAGCGTACGGCGTCATCACCGCGGCTGGGCACTCAGCCCGCGCGCACGCGCGGCACCTCGTCGATCCGCGTCGTCCAGGCCGGCGACTTGCGTTCCGAACGCAACCGCCAGTTGCGCTCGAAGCCCTGTACGCCCGGCACCGCCGTGAATTTGCCGAAGCGCCCGTTGATATCATCGAGCGCGCCAAGCAAGCGGTCCCTTTTGGCATGCGCCTGGTCGTCCTCAAACAGGGTGCGCGGTCGCTTGTCGGCACTGAGCAGATCATCGAGCATCACGCCTGCCTTGCTATAGGCAAAGCCGTCGCGCCAGCTCCGCTCGACACCGCGCCGGGCGGCTGCAATGAGCTCGAAACTGTCGGCGGTCATTGGATGGAGCGCCATTGTCCTGCTGGCGGCATATTGCGGGGCACCGGTCTTGTGCCGGTTGGTGTGGAAGAAGACCGTCAGCCGTGCTGCGACCAGCCCATGCTGGCGCAATTTCTCGCCTGCGCGCATCGCATATTGCGCGACCGCGCCCATCAGCGTTTCCATGTCAGTGACAGGTTTGCCGAACGAGCGCGTCACCGCCATGCCTTTGCGCTGTGGTGCGACCAGTTCGACCGCCGAGGCGCGCACGCCGTTCAACTCGGCAACCAGCCGTTCGAGCACAACGGTGCCAAGGCCGCGTGCGGCTTTCATCTGCATGTCGGCAAGCTGGCCTGCGGTCCGGATCCCCAGTTCGTCAAGTCGCGCGGCAGTGGCCGAACCCACACCCCAGACATCGCCAACCGCAAAGCGGTCCATCACCCACCGCCGGACACGGTCGTCGCGCATGTCGGCAACGCCGTCGAACAGCGGGTTCTTCTTGGCGGCTGCATTGCCGAGCTTGGCGAGCGTCTTGGTCGCGCCGATGCCGACGCAGGAGGGGATTGTCGTCCATTGTTCGACCCGCGCGCGGATCTCCTGACAATGGGCGACAAGGTCGCGATCCTCAAAGCCTTCAAGATCGAGAAAATTCTCGTCGATAGAATAGATTTCGACGTCGCGCACCAGCGGTTCGATGGCCGCCAATATCCGCCGCTGCATATCGGCGTAGAGCGCATAGTTGGACGAACGCACCGCGATGCCGTGCTTTTGGACCTTGTCGCGAATGAGATGAAGCGGGTCGCCCATCTTGATGCCCAGCGCCTTGGCTTCGGCCGAGCGCGCAATCGCGCAGCCGTCATTGTTCGAAAGCACGATGGCAGGCACACCGCGCAGCGACGAATCAAAGGCGCGTTCGCACGAGACATAGAAATTGTTCGCGTCCTGCAGCGCGATCGGCGCGCTCACAGGAAGCGCCGGGCAAGCGCTGTCACCACGCCCCATATCTCGACATGCTCGTCGACGATGATGTGCGGATAACCCTCGGCTTCGGGGACCAGCCACAGGCGGCCATCAAGACGCGCCAGCCGTTTGAGTGTGCGGTCGCCATGGACGAGTGCGACCACGATGCGTCCTGCGCGCGGCGTCTCGGCACGGCTCACCACGATGAGGTCTCCGTCATGGATGCCAGCGCCCGTCATCGAATGACCATCGACGCGCATCAGATAGGAGGCCGCAGGCTTTTCGATCAGCCAGGCCCCGATATCGATCGGCTCTTCCATGTCGTCTTGCGCAGGCGAAGGGAAGCCTGCGGGCGTCCGGCACAGCAGGATCGGCACGTCGCGCGGGATCATCTCCCATTCCATTTCGCGCACTGTTGCCGCCATCATCGAATCATACCTCGTTCACTATTCGTTCTCGTGGTAGGCGCTGCGACGGGCATCGGGCAAGGCGGTTTCAATCCAGACGAGGGAGCGGGCGTGCTGGGCGACCCTGAAACCGGGCAGGAAACCCGCATTTCGGCGGGTCATGCTCGCGCCGCCCGCCTACAAAAAGGCCCGCCGGTCAGACGCGCCTCAGGGGCGAGGAAGATGCGCTTGTTCGCAAATGCCCCCGGGTCGCCGACTCGGCATAACCGAATTTGCTTGGGTTTCCCGCAGTATCTGCCCGCGCCAGGTCGCGGGACCAATTGGAGACGAACGATGAACCTTGAACGCGAAACCTATATCGTCCTGTCGATCGCGCATATTACGCCGTCAACCGCTGCAGCGCTTGCGGGACTGCCGATCCTTTGCGACGCGACCGACCATCGCTACCACATCCCTTTGGGGCCTGCACTCGAGCGGCGCGATGGTCTCCCGTGCGACCTTGCTGTGTTGTTGACGACGATCGCGGCGGCGGCACCCGAGGCTTATGGCGTGATGCTCGATTGTGACGGGCCGGTCGTGACCGGCCTTGCAACCTTTGACTGGTAGGCACGGCTTCGCTGCCGCATAATTGGCGGGGCGGTTCTTTGGGTGATGTACTGGCTTCGGCGCTGAGCGCGCCGGGGCCATTTTTTTGCCTGCTGCTTGCGTCCGCCGGCGCGGTTATAGGACCGAAGCAATTGCCTACAAGACTGTGTCGGTACAACCATGCTCGCATTGATCATCGAACCGTCCGCATATTTACTTGTTGGTTGCGATTGCCCGGTTAATATTGCTCCAATAGTGCAAGAAAGGCGGCCATGTTGGGACCGGACAATGCCATTTGGGATGATGGGGAATGGGTTAGCTGGGACGAGATAAACCAGCAGATTCAATATAAGGAATGGGGCGCCAAATATCCCAATGCCGATCGATCACTGATTCCGATCTTCGAAGACCTTTTGTCGACTGCAGAACATTACCACAATGTCACAGGGAGCCACCTTCAGGTCTATGGCGATATCGGCGAGCTTTTCTGTGCGATTACCCATGGCATGAAATTGAACCGCAACTACGCGGCCGGTGCGGATGGCCGGTTAGGCAACGACCATGTCGAGGTCAAAACCATCACCCCGTTCAAGAACAGCGATATGGTTGAGGTCAAAGCCAGTGGCAATTTCAGCAAATTGTTCGTCGTCAAGATTACCGCCAAGTTCGAGATTGCCGGGCGGTTGATCGACCGTAAATATCTGCCGCCAGCCAAATGCGGTAAGATTCAGGTCAGGTGGCGCGATCTGCCAAATTTGGGACCGCAGACCTAAGCTTTCGCAATTCATCGGGCAACGGTGCCTTCGCCTTTCCCGCTGGCGCGACCTTGGGCTGGACAAAGGTGCGCGGGCTGGTGTCGCCCACCGGCGACGCTGCGCTGCGCCAGAGGGCGGCGTTATCTGTCACCGCGCGGGCACTCTCCCGCCGGTCCGGGATGCTGGGCTGGCGGGTGCGGGCCAGTCGACCTGCGCCCGACTGGCCTTGCATCCTTGGCCCTTGGCATCTCGTTCCGGTCCGGCGGCGAGGGTGCCGTTTTTGGTCGGGCCTTTGCGCGGGCGACCGGGCGGCGCTTGCGCTTGCGCTGCACCCGCGCGTCGGCACCGCTGGTGCGGTGTGCCCGTTCGGCTTCCGCGCTGCGGCGGTTCTGCCCTGCGTGCCGGCCTGTCGGCCGTCACGCGCAGATGGGGGTGATACTGGTTTTGAGAGCAGGAACAGATGTTATCTCTTGATATACGCTATGGAGACTGTGTTCCTTCGCATTGGGAGGACCCGGCGCGCGCACCGGCGCGCTTGGGCAACCTTTCCTACGCGCCAGGCCGGGATGTGGGCGAACGATGCGACCGGCCGGCCTGGCGCGCTGAGCCCGGCGCTGCCGGTCTCAGCCCTGCGGGTAACGGCAAGGCCTATGGGCATTGGCGATGCAGGTGGCGTTGGTGTTTGCTGGATATTGTGTGTTCGCCCCGCATTGTCCCTTCGGGCCCAAGAGAGGCGAGGGGGGAAAGAGCGGGATTGAGCCTTTTATGGCCAAGTGGCCAATGATCTTGCCGATAAGGTAGTTTCGTGCTACATGATAGCAACACAAAGTGATGTTTTGGAGATGCAAAATGGTTGCGACACTGCTCGATCCGGTTATTGATGCGCTCAGCGCCGATGCGGGCGCGGGCATCGAGCCCAAAAGGCTCGGTGACATGTTGCACATGACTCAGGCCGAAGTCGCCGATTTGGCTGGCGTCCATCGGACCACGCTGGCGCGCAATCCCGGTTCGCCCGAAGTCCAGGCCAAATTGGGGCCGATTGCCACCATATTGTCGCGCGCAAGCGACATGGGCGGCGGCCTTGCCAAAGCGGTGATCTGGTTTCGCCATCAGCCCATTGCCGCCTTTGGCTACAAGCGCGCGGTCGATATCGTCCAGGGTGGCGAGGCTGCCCAAGTGTTGCGCTGGCTCGATGCGCTCGAAGACGGCGCCTACGCCTGACCGACATGGATGCGGCAAGCCTGTTTACGGCGAGGACATATCGCGTCGTTCCGCCGCGCTGGGCGCACACACCGCTTTCGGGTGAGGGCGCGCGGCTCCATGGCGGGCGATTCAACCCGCCAGGCACTCGTGCTTTTTACTCCGCGCTCGACCCGCACACGGCCTATGCCGAATATACCCAGGCGCTCTACGACCGGCCCGGCTTGCTGTGCTCGTTCGACATCGAAAGCGCGACGGTGCTCGACCTGACCACGCCCGACGGGCTTGCAGCTGCTGGCCTGACGCCTGCAGATCTGCGCCAACGCTGGTTCGGGTGCAACGACGCGCCAAGCCAATTGACCGCCGCGCGCTTGCAGGCGGTGGGGATCGATGGCCTGATCTATGCTTCACGGCAGCACGAATCCGGTCGCAATCTGGTGCTCTGGCGTTGGAACGGGCCACCCATAGTCAATCTCGTCGACCGGTTGGGCGAGGCGGTAGAATCGCCGCTTCGCTAGATCCATATTAGGGGTCAGAAAGGAAGGACTTACCAATGAGTGATTCGATCTTTTCCGATGCCTTGGTTGAGGGCGATGTTATTCCGCAAGCTGTTGCCGAACTGCTTCATATCACGCTGTCCGAATTGGCCGCCACTTTGGGGCTATCGCGCCAAGCCATGGCGAACTCGGATCATGTGCGCTCGGCCCCGGTGCAGGCGCGATTGCGCGAACTCGAGGATATCCTCAACCAGATCCTGCCGTGGGCAGGATCGCCGCTTGCGGCCTACGCCTGGTACCGGTCGCAGAGTCTGCCATCGTTCGGCGGTGCACCTACAGAGCAGCTCGTGCGCGACGGCCGCGCTGACGATGTGCGGCACTACCTCGAACGGCTCGCTGAGGGCGGCTTTGCCTGACGCTCCGCAAGGTCGAAGGATTTCAGGTCTGTGTGCCTAATCGCCGACGCGCCGCACTCCAAAACCTTGACAATCGCACCATATGATGCGTATATACACATCAGGAGAAGCGTTCTTATGGCAAGTGCTGCACTCAGGCCCAAATATCCGACCGCTCCAGCGGGGCTCCAGACCTTTGCAGGCGACGGCGATCGCAAGCGGCTGACGGCCGCTGCGGTAAAAGCGGTGCTGCGGCTCGTCCAGGCCTGGGGCGGCGACAACGCCGAAGGTGCGGCGCTGCTCGGCGTATCGACAAGCACTTGGGACCGGATGAAGGCCGGGGCCTGGAACGGCACGCTTAGCCAGGACCAGCTCACCCGCGCCTCGGTGCTGATCGGCGTGTTCAAGGGTCTGCACCTGCTCTTTGCCGATTCCATGGCCGACCGCTGGCCACAATTGCCCAATCGCGGGCCGATCTTTGCCTCGAAATCGCCGGTTGAGGCGATGATCGAAGGCGGCATCCCGCGCATGCTCGAAACCCGGCTCTATATCGACGCATTGCGTGGCGGGGTCTGACGCGCCGCCAGCACACCCGCTGGTTCGCGAAGCCTTTCCGCGCACGATCCGGCTGGTCGCAAGCGCCCGGTTGCGCGCAGCGGTGCTGGCACCTCTGGCCGATGACGACGACGAACGCGCCCTCCTTGCCGAAATCGAGGGCGCGACCAGCGGCAGGCTGATCGCCGAAGAACGCGGGATAGGCGGGCTCGGGCCCGATGAACTGGTCCACGGTGTCCCGCATGCGCGCTTCATCAATGCAAGCTTTGCCTATGCCAAGCCGCGCGCGCCGATGCGCTTCAACCCGGCCAACCGCGGTGCCTGGTATGCAGCCCTTGCGCTCGAGACGTGCATTGCCGAGGTCGGGCATCATCTGACTTTGGCGCTGGCGGACACAGGCGATTTTAACGCCGTGGTCGACTATGGCGAGATGCTCGCAAGCATGTCGGGGCTGTTCATCGACCTGCGCGCGGCTGTTGGTCACGCTGCGCTCGATCCCGATCCCGCCACCGGCTATGCAGCGGGCAATGCACTTGCGGCTGAAGCGCGCGCGCAGGGACATAACGGGATCATCTACCCTTCGGTGCGGCACCCTGGCGGGACTTGCATTGCAGCGCTCTGGCCCAATGTCGTCCAGTCGGTGGTCCAGGGCGATATGGTTCGGCTCACATGGGCGGGCAGCCCGGACTATCGGTGGGAAGCGCTTTAGCGCGCTGCCCCAGCTTCCGGCGTCAGAGGGGAGGAGGATCGAACGGGGTAGCGGGCAGGGTGCTCGCTTGGCCCGAAAGGATCCTCATGGCTGAATTCGTCTCCGCGCGCATCCGCATTGGCGGCACGCTCCCTCACACATGCTATGAAGAGCTTGCCGGCCACATAGCAGCCTACGACTTGCGTACCGAATGGGATGGGCCGCCCTTTGATAGCCAATTCCCGCACAGCGACGGGCCGCTTGATCTGCATGCTTATGATGTCTCGAACGGGACCTTCGATGATCTCGAAGAATTTTGCATCGACCATGGCCTCGCCTTCTGGCGCTGGTCGGGCGGCAGCGCTGGAGCCTTCGACCCCGAGATCGTCGTATACACAGGAAGCGGCGAGCCTGAGGATTTCACTGCCGCTGAAGACGAATATGCCGTATTCGATGCGGAGGCGATTTTCCAGCTTGGCAGTTACGAAGCGATCATGGCGGCAATCGGCCGCAGCCGCTTCGATCCGCCGCCGTTCCGGCTTGCAGGCACGCCGTCATGAGCTTCGCCGTCGCCTTTTACGAGATCGGTCTGGCCTATGGCGGGCCTGAGGAAGGTGGCTGGTGGTATGAGACCGGCGAGATCGTCCGGCTGATCAGCCTGACCCGAACCGAGGGTGCAGCGCTCGCCATTGCAGCGCGGGCCAATCGCCTGCTCGACCGGATACAGCGCCACCGTCGCCCGGTCCACTCGGCGGCCTATGACGGCGGCCGCTACCGCGCTTTGATCTTCGCCGGGCTTCCGCCAGCCAACTTTCCGGTCGAACGCCCGACCTACAGCTGAACCGCCGCACTGTTCTGCTTGAGCGTTCCGCCATGCAGACGCGAGCATTGCCCTCAAGGAGCCCCGCTTATGGACTTCGAACCCGACCGTTTCGCTTTCTCTTATGCGCGCGCCTTCTGCTTTGCGTCGAGCGGCAATGCCTATGATGCGACCCAGACCGACGCGGCGATCAGCCGCGGCGCCATCCTGCTCATTGCTTCGGAACGCATCGTCGGTCTGGCCGACACCTGGCCCATTGCCGTGACCCAGACGCATGGCGCGCTCCATCAGGTCGCGCGCGGGCGCTTTGCCGGTCTTGCTGAAGCGGCGAGCGAATTTGACCTCACCGAAAGGGACTTTCTCGACGCGGCCCGGTTGGCGCGCGATCTGGGCTACGCCCTCGATCCCACGCTTGAAGCCCTCTTTCGGAGCCTCCTGTGACGGGTCTGCGCGCGGGCGCGCAGCGATCGGCCTGCAGCCGAGAGGGAAGGGGGGTGGAGGAAAGTGGTCAGGCAAGGGTTTGACCAGACAATCCATCAGGAGAAAATCGATGAATATCGGAACGATCAAGAAGAACGCCGCTGGCCAGCTCATTGGCCAGGTGAGCACGCTCGCTGTGACGCTGACCGTTGGTCTGCGCGGCGTCATGAGCAACAACCCGCGCGCGCCCAAGTTCGAAATCGTCGCATTGAACGCCGCCCGCCAGTGGGTCGTGGTCGGTGCGCTGTTCGAGCTCACCGCCAACGCTACCGGCGAAAGCTTCTACCAGGGCAAGATCGACGACCCCAGCATGGCGAACCCGCTCTACATTGCGCTGTTCGCGCAGGAAGACGGCTCGTTCAACGTCGCTTGGCAGCGCCCGACGCGCCGCCGGACGAACACGCTCGAAGCCACCGACTATGGTGAAGGCGACATGTTCGACGGTGCTGACAATCGTGGCGGCCCCGAAGACCAGGGCGGCGATGGTCTGGGTGAAAGCACCGCTGAAGGTCCGCGCAAGAGCAAGGCCAAGGCCGGCGTAGATGCAGGTGCCAAGACCGAAGACGCACTCCCCCCGCTGGTCGACGCCTGACCCCTCCCGGGCACGGCCAGTACCCCGGCAAGGGCTCGTTCGCATCCGCGAGCGGGCCCTTGCCCTTCATCAGGAAGCCAGAACGCTGCGGATATTCCTTGTATTCCGTAAATTACGGAACTATAAGAAACTCGAGTCGATGGTTGCCGCGCAGATATCCGTTGTATTGCGAATTTCTTGAAAGGATAAATGATGACAGCAAGCCTTCCCCTTGCCAGTTCGAGCGAAGTGTCCAAACGCTTTGGTTATTATTACGATGAGGCAATGACCCATCCGGTCGGGATTGAGCGCAACGGCGCGGCCCGCGTCGTCATGCTTTCAATGCCCGAATATCAACGCCTCGCTTTGCTTGACCATGTCGCGACGGCCAGCTCGGAAATGCCCGATGAAGACTATAAAGCCCTCCGCGACGCCCGCGTCTCCGACGAAAGTGTCGCCCTCAACGCCCTCATGGACTAAACCGGTTGCGGGTGACGTAATCCATTACCGTTATCTTTGGCGGCATGAAGCGGATGCGGGACGCGAAGACGGACGGAAAACCCGTCCCTGCCTTGTCCTTGCAACCCGCGAGTCGGCCAAAGGACTGGTTGTCCACATTGCGCCAGTAACGACCCAGCATTTTGCCGATGCTGGACATGTTGCGATACCGGATGCCGTTATCCGCCATCTAAGCCTCGATGCGCGGTCTATCGTCGTGACCAGTGAGTATAACACGTTCGTCTGGATCGGACCCGATGTCTTTCCGCGCGCCGATGGCCTCGTCCATTATGGCAAAGTGCCGGAGCGCTTGCACGATCAGATTCGAAACGCAGCCATTGCGAAACGCGCCCGAAATATCGTGAGGACTGAGTAGCCACTGGCGAGGTCTAACACTCCTCAACGCAGCGCCATTGCCTATCGATGATCTCGTCGGTCGGATCTGGTATCGAATTTCACCCGTCATGCGAACGTCCTGATCGCCAACTTCGCTTTGTGTCCCTTCATTGATACTGCCGCATCTGCCCTGGCGTTGCGATGAACCATGCGACGGTCGGGCCGGGGCACAACCGGTAAAGCAGCGGACCGGGAAGCCCTGCGGGCTTGCCGCACCACTCCTCGCTTTACCGGTTCCCCGCTGCTGGCGCGCGGTGTGCCTCCGTCCCTTGTCCCGCCGCTCCTTCTGTTCATCGCCGGGCAGTTCCGGCGAGTTTCAACAAGGAGGTACATCACATGAAAAATCTGGTCATTCTCATCGGGCGCATCGCATCGACTCCTGAAACCCGCAACAACGGGACCACCAGCATCACCAACTTCACGCTTGTCACCGACCGGCCCAAAATCGTCGAAGGCAAGACCGTCAAGAACGATGCAGGCTATACCGAGACCATTCCGGAATTTCACCGCATCACCGTCTTTAACGGCCTCGGCCAGACCGTCGCCAAGCACAAGACCAAGGGCGATATGGTCGAAGTCCAGGGCCGCCTCCATTATTCCAAATGGACCGACAAGGACCAGATCGACCGTTACTCGGTCGAAATCATCGCCGACGAGGTCCTCTTCCTCTAGGCGAACTGGCCCGGCACAGAGCGGCGCTGCCCATCCGGGCAGTGCCGCTTTTTGCTGTTGTCTGCTCTTTGCGGCTGCGCATGCGTTCTTCCCATATTGGCCAAAATTGCTATTTTGGCAGCAACGACAAACAGGGGGATTCGATCATGGCCGAAAATGAGCCGGACGGCGCACCGGCGCGGGTGAGTGTGCCGCTCACCCGCTTTCACAACAATACCGGCGAGTTTCTTGACCTCGCGCTGGTACAGCCGGTTACGCTCACCAAGCATGACCGGGTCGTGCTCACCATTTGCGAGGCGGGCTATTTCGAGCGTCTTGAGGCCTTCGCCGCTGCCCATAGCGGCCCGGTGCCGCCGCGTGGCTGACAGGGCAGGGACGTTTTGGCGACCAGTCTGAGGTGATTTGCTGTTAACCGGCCCGCCGACGCGTGCCGGGCAAATCTTTAACTCTCTCTCATCTCGCCATCAGGCTGACGCTTCATCGCCATAGCATGACGCTTGGGTGCTGGCGGCCGTCAAGGACCAGTGGTTCCCCCAATTTTGCGCATCGGACCGCTTCGCTTGTCCGCGCACAAAATCGGTTCCCCCACTGGCGGGCGGAGCCGCGACGGCGCGTGCCGCGCGTCGTCCCTGACTGCCTGGCACCAGCGTCCAGTCGATCTCCATCTTTCATCCATCGGGGATGAGAGGGTTTTCAATTGGAGGTTTATATGTCCCAGCGTTTTTCAAACTTCGCCGATCTTGCCGATCATTATGCCGAGCAGGTCGCAAGCCCTGATTATGGCACCGCGTTCATGGAGCAGACCGAGATGGCCCGCCTCTCGATCGCCGAGGAACCAACCACAGCGGATATGCCCGATCCGGATAAGGCGCAGGCTGCGCTTGAGATGATCATGGCAACGGTCTTCGACCTGTTCCGCGATACCCGCATGGAAGATTTCTCAGGCGAGGTTGCATGGGGCATTGCCAACAGCTTCCATGTCGTTGCCAAGCGGCTCGATGACCGGGAGGATGCCGCCAGCCAGAAGCTTACGGAATTGCTGAAGACCTGGGACCCGTCGGAAGTCTATCAGACCGAGGTCGAGGACCTGACGATGACAGCACGGAGCCTGTCCGAATGCCGTGACGCAATGGAATGCATGCGCGAACATGCGGCCCGCATCTACCATGTCGAAACCGGCAGGCCGTTCTCTCCGGTGCGCGGATCACGGGTTGCATCAAAAGCCACAGCATCAATGATTGAAGCGCGCGACTATATCGCCAGTCGTGCCCAACAGCGGCGCGAACAATATGCACCATCAGGGGCCGTCGTTGCCTTTTCAGGCGGGCAAACATGGGCTGACCATGAACTGATCTGGGAACATCTCGACTGCATCAAGGTGCGAATTCCCTCAATGATCCTCGCCACCACGGCGCAGAACAAGGGCGCCGATGTGATCGCGGCAAGCTGGGCTGCAAAGAATGACGTGAAAGTCGTGCTGTGCCGTCTCGACCGTGCCTTGGGCAACCGTGCGGCCTTTGTGCGCAATGACCGCATCGTTGGCTTCCGTCCGGTGGAAGCGATCGTGTGCAGCGGAACCGGTATCCAGGCCAATCTCGCAGACAAGTTGCGGACCGCAGGCGTGCCGCTTCACGTCTTGCGCGAGCGTTCGGCGATGCAGGGCTGATCCACTCACCCATTCATCTATCAGGGGTGCCAGGCCTTACGGGTCTGGTGCCCCTTTTTTTGCCCGTTCGCACATCTAGGGGAACGGGTGACGGGCAGTGCACCCAAACCCAAACACACACTCTCGCAAGACCTCCAAGGATGAAGACCGGAGCTGGCCCGCCTCAAGGATGCGCGGTCCCCCCAATTTTTTCCTCCTCTGCGCTTGCGCTTCGCTCCAGAAAAAATCGGCTCCCCCACGCCCCGCTGTCGCGGCCTTCGGTCCTTGACCCGGACCAGCTCCGATCTTCGCTGAAGAAGCCTCTTCGATTTTCAACAAGGAGGTTATCATGTTAGCACTTGCCGTTCAAAATATCGCCGTTTTCAATCAGCCCGCTTATGACGCAGCCTATCGGACCGCGTCGATCCGGGCCCAGCACAGCTTCTTCGACCAGCACATCGTCGAGGACGAGGAAGCCGGTTTCATCGCCATCGACGAAGGCGATTATAATGGTCTGGCGCAACATCTGATCGACCGGATCGTCCACACCATCGCCGGGCAAATGGCAGACGATTTCGACCTTCCCAACTATAGCCGCGTGTCCCATATCGCCGCCGGAATCGACCTCGAATTCGATGCCGATGATTGCCCATTTTGAACGCAGACCGGGGGAGGAGCCGAACGGCTCCTTCCCCTTTTTTTGTACGAAACCAAAAGCCCCGACGCGGCATCGAGCCACGCCGGTGCTTGCCTTCTGGCATTACTATCAGGGCGCCTGTGGGCCGACCGGTCAATGCCCGCTTCATGACAAACGGACACTTCCGCAAGTGAAAGATCAGCCGACAGGAAAATCTGGGATAGAGTGTACACCCTACACTGCGGGCAGTTTTGAGAAATCCCGGAAATCCGACGGTTTCCAAGTGGTGGCCCAAGCGATCCGCTTGTGTTCGCTCTCCCGTGGGTCGGATAAAGTTATTATATTCAATTGCTTATGCCGAACACAAGCGAACCGCAAAATTGCATGCTATTTGGTCCGCAGACGAGCTGGAGCAATCGTCTTCCGATGGCGCGCGCATCGACAAAGAGATCGCGTTGGTGCCTCGTCAAGCCCAGGTGGCGTACCTGGAAACCAGCCATTTAACATCGGCAACAATGTCTAACATTAAAGGTGTTAGACCCGCATCAAGCAAAGACCCAAATCACGTCGTTCTTGCAATGGCGACGAACAGACGCTACCAAGAACGCGCGTAAGAACCGCCAGCTCCGCAATGGGAGCTGGATGGATGACATTGATATATGTTCCGCTCAGGCTCAAGCCAGAGCTGCTTCATGAACTCGACACCATAGCCAAGAAACGTGGGAAGCCCCGTGCGCATATCATGCGCGAAGGGCTGCACTTCTACGCCGAGCGGAACACCATATTATCCGAGATGGAATATCGCCGCCTCATGGCCGACGAGTTTATCTACCTCGCGCTCGACGTCATCATCCGGGAAAGGCATAACGGCGCCTATCAAAGCATTCTTGAAGAGGCCGCCCAGCGCGCGAAAGCGCTTTGTGCCTAGGCCCGACACCTATTCCGATACCGGTCGCTCGGGCAAGCTGACGCATCACTCAGCGCGCGGAGCGATGCCGCGCAATGCGGGAAACTTCACCCGTGGTTCCCAACTGATCACCCATGAATTCATGATGTGGTTTGGCTCAGTGCGCATACCGCTTACCGTCTGGTTTTTTCTCTTCCTGATCGCCTTCATGATTACCTCCTTTCTCGTAATCCACGAGAATGAGGCGCAGATGATCCTCATGAAAATCTACGCCGCCGGATGGCAGTTCATGGAGTTTAATTCCGCCAAGGTCATCAACCTCACACTGCCTTCAGGCGAAACAATCCTGGCTCCCGTCAACATGGTAGGCAGCCATCCGGCGGTGATCGATGCCTGGGCGCGGTTGATGCGCGCATTTTGGGGATCTGCTTTCATGTCTGCCGTTATCGCGGTTCCGCTGACCATCTGGTTTGTCGACTTGTCGCACAAACGCGGGCGCGGGATTCTTGAGGAACGCCACCAGCGCGGCGCGATGCTTGTCGACGCTGACGACCTTTCGGCTGTGATCGCCGCGCACAATATGGCCGAGTTTGAAAAGGAAGCCCAGCGCTGCTTTCCCAAAAATAGCCTGAGCGAAGTTCTTGCGATGGATTTCATCAAGCGCAAGCTGTGCGGTGTGCACCATCCCTACGATCTGGCGGGCGTGCGCTACCCTTGGCGCACCGAACAGTCGCACACGATGCTCATCGGAACGACCGGGACCGGCAAAACCACGCAGATGCGCGACATGATCGCGCAAATGCGCGCGCGCCAGGATCGGGCCGTCGTCTTCGATCTGACCGGGGCCTATGTCGAGGCCTTTTACAACCCGGAAACCGACATCATCCTCAACCCGATGGACAAAAGATGCCCATCATGGTCGGTCTTCCTGGAATGCCAAAACCATGCCGATTTCAGCAGTGTCGCGGCGGCGCTGATGCCCATCGATGGCGGGGCGTCCGAACCCTTCTGGATCCTCGCCGCGCGCACGCTCTTTGTGGAAACCTGCGTCCGGCTCAAACAAAAGGGCCAAACGACCAACCGTGATCTTGCGAGCCGGTTGATGATGGCGGACCTCAAAACGGTCCATAAGCTTCTTGAAAATACCGTGGCCGATCCGCTGACCGCGCCAGAAGCAGCCCGCATGGCAGAATCGATCCGCGCGGTGTTCAACACCAACGCGCAAGCACTCCGCTTTCTGCCAGAAGACAATCCGCCTTTTTCGATCTGCGACTGGATCGGCAAGACCGACAATCCCGGCAGCATCCTGTTCATTACCTCAACGCATAACGAGCTCGCACTCAACCGTGCGCTGCTGACGGTCTGGATGAACCTCGCGGTTCATCGCCTGATGCGGCTACCGCGCACGCGTGATTTGCGAACCTGGTTCTTCTTCGACGAAGTCCATGCGCTGCACCGCCTGCCGGCGATCGAAGACGGTCTGCAAACAGCGCGCGGATTTGGCGGCGCCTTTGTCCTTGGTATTCACAGTTTTGCAAAATTGTCTGAAACCTATGGCGAAGAGGGTGCCCAAAATCTCGCATCGCTTGCCCGGACAAAACTCATTCTCGCAACCGCCGACCGCGACACTGCGGAGCGCTGCTCGGACTATATCGGTCACCGCGAAGTGCGGATGATGGATGAGGCCTATAGCTATGGTTATTCCAACATCCGCGATGCGGCGACGATTACACCGCGCCAGCAGGTCGAACCGCTCGTTCTCCCCGATGACATCATGAAATTGCCGTCGCTGCGCGGTTTCCTTGTGTTTCCCGAAGGCTTTGATGCAGCGCGCGTGCAACTACACTACCGCGACTTTCCAAGCCTCGCCGCACCTTATGAACCGCGCGAAAATGTTGAGCCGCTGGATTTTCTGGCAGATGATGCCGATGAGGACGGCGAGAGCGAGGCTGGCGGCCGCGAAGGCAATGCAACGCCTGAAATCCTGATCGAAAATAAGCCAGCAGCCCTTTCCATTCCTGCGCTGCGTACCGGCCTGGTCGACGAACCCGAACTTGAGGTTCCGAGCGAAGCTGACCCAAAGACCAATCCAACAGCAGCCATATATACCGAGCGCCAGGCCTTTATTGACCGAAGTTTCAAAGGCGATATCGGCTCAGCTGAAAGCACACGTCATCCCGCTGCAGCTTCCAAGGAAGGGGATGAACAGGCTGGCGCCCATATAGCCGGATCCCGTTGGCCGCCGGTCCAGGATCAGTACCGCCTTGATCTGGCCCGCCGCGAACTCGGCGAAACGCTCGAACCCGAAAGCCGGAGCGAACGCAGCGTAACCGCACCCGACATAGGCCAAGCTGACGGACCGGAGTTGTAGCGCCATGCACTCGATTGCTCCAGTTCGTTCCTCCGGTGGTGCCGCAACCTATTTTGCCCAGGACAATTATTACACAGCCGAGGAGAACGCGGAAAAGGGAGTCTGGGGCGGTGCAGGCGCGCGCGATCTGGGGCTCGAGGGCATGGTCGACAAGGAGATGTTTGAAGCCGTGCTCAACGGACATTTGCCGAACGGCGAGAAGGTCGGGCAGGTTGAGGGCAGGCGGGCAGGTCTCGATCTCACTTTTTCAATGCCCAAATCAGCCTCGGTCATGGCCTATGTTGCAGGCGATGACCGCATTCTTGGCGCCAATATGCGCGCGGTCGAGAAAACCATGTCCTTTGTCGAGCGCTCCTATGCCGAAGCCAGGGTCTACGACCGGAACCGCAATGGCGAACCGCAAAAGACCGGCAAGCTTGTCTATGCGCTGTTCCCCCATGACACGAGCCGTGCGCTCGACCCGCAGGGTCATATCCATGCCGTCGTCGCCAATGTCACTCGGTTGGCGAACGGCAGCTGGAAGGCGCTGTGGAACGGCGAAATCTGGAAGAACAACACCGTTATCGGTCAAGTC
Source organism: Sphingomonadaceae bacterium (assembly GCA_021732525.1). GTDB lineage: Bacteria > Pseudomonadota > Alphaproteobacteria > Sphingomonadales > Sphingomonadaceae > Sphingorhabdus_B. Next base: position 17,107 of record JAKFUU010000035.1, read on the forward strand.
TATCACGCCGCTTTGCGCACCGAACTGCTAACGCTGGGCTATGAAACCGAAGCGGCGGGGAAACATGGCGGTTTTGAAATCAAGGGCGTGCCCAAAGAGGTTCGCGACGAATTTTCCAAACGCCAGCAGGTGATTGACGACAAGGCCCGCGCGCTCGGAATTCGATCGCCGCAGGGACGCGACCAGGTGGTCATCAACACCCGTGATGACAAACGCGTGGTTGAAGATCGCGGCGCACTGGTTGCAAGCTGGAAGGACCGTGCCCAAGCATTGGGCTTTGACGGGGCAGCCCTTCAAAAGGCGGCGCGCGAGGCCGCGCAAGACAGTCAAGCATCGGGTCGGACGGGTTCGGCCGCTACGACCATGGCCGATTTGATCGACCGGTTGGGCGGGTTGCTGCGACCGAGCGATCCACTGGTGGCGTCGGGTGCAGCCGCACTCTTCATGCCAGCGGACACGATCAAGGCGCAGCATGCGGTTGCCTCGGCTGTCCGGCATTTATCGGAGCGCGAAGCTGCCTTTTCGCAAGGCGAGATCATCAAAACCGCGCTCGGCTTCCAGATCAAGGGCGTCGAAGTAGAGCGCGTTACAAAGCGCATTACAGAATTGATTGGCGCGGGCCGGCTCATTCCAGGCGTATCGGACAGGGCCGATGGCCATGTCGATCTGGTGACAACGCCTGCAGCGCTCGCCATGGAACAGGCCATTCTCGAGCATATCGATGCCGGCAAGGGCCAAGGCCGTGTCATCCTCTCTCCGGACAAGGTGCTCGATCGGCTGCAGGAGGCTGCAGGCGACCGCTTACTTAATGCCGGGCAAACCGCAGCCGCGCTGATGATCCTGTCGTCAGGCGACCGTTCAACGCTGATCCAGGGCGTTGCCGGTGCCGGCAAATCGACGATGATCAATGCCGTTGCCCGCGCCGCTGAAAGTGAAGGCGTCCGTGTCCTTGGCTTGGCATTTCAGAACAAGATGGTCGCTGACCTGCGCGGCCCGGATCAAACAGATGGCGGACGAGGAGAGGGCATTGAGGCGCAAACCATCGCCTCCTTCATAGGCCGCTATGGTGGCCTCGTCAGCCGGGGCGCGGGTGCAAAATTCGAGGCGGCCCGCGGTGAGCTCAAGAACACGGTCCTCCTGGTCGATGAATCCTCGATGGTCTCATCGCGTGATATGTTGCGGCTTAGCGAAATCGCCAGGGCTTTCGCGCTCGACGGTCTCCATTTCATCGGCGATCGCCAGCAATTGTCTGCCATCGAACAGGGCAAGAGCTTTGCTGTCGCGCAAGCGGCAGGGTCGCCGATGGCGCGGATGGACGAGAATATTCGCCAGCGCAATTCGCCACTTCTGCTGGCGGTCGCAGGACTGTCGAACGAGGGCTTTGCCGCCCAGGCGCTCGATCTGCTGGCAGCCCATGGCCGCGTCATCGAGGATGGCAAGGATCATGTCGCAAAGGCTGCGGAAATATGGCTGGGGCTGTCACCCGAGGCGCGCGAGCGCACCGCCATATTTACAGCCGGGCGCGACGATCGGGCACAAATCAACCAGATGGTGCAAAAAGGGTTGCTGAAGGAAGGACGGCTTTCCGGCGAAGGTCATCGGGTTACGACGCTCCAAAGCGTCAATGCGAGCCGCGAAGAATTCCGGTATGCCTCGACCTATCGGACCGGGCAGATCTTCGAGGTGCGCAGGGCCGTTTCTGAAATTGGCCTGGTCAAAGGAAATTATACCGTCACCGGCATCGACCAGCGCGGACGGGTCGCGCTGAGCGACGGCCGCAAGACATTTAAATTCGACCCACAGCGCATCGATCCCCAAAATCGTCATGACCGCATGGCGCTGTCCGAACGCGTCGCGCTCAAACTTCACGATGGCGAGACGATTTTGTGGCGCGAGCGCGATTCCGCGCGCGGAATCGAAAAGTCGACCTATGCCAAAGTTCTGAAAGCCGACGGCGACGGCATAACCGTCGAACTCGCAGACAAACGCCAACTCATGCTCCTCAGTGGCGACCCAATGCTTGCCAAACTCGACCTTGGCTATGCGCTCAACGCCCATATGGCACAGGGCATGACCAAGCCCGAGAGCATCGAGGTGATTGGCTCCTACCAGCGCAACCTTGCCACCCAGCGCACACAAAATGTGCTCAACACAAGGGCGACCGACGACATCAAGGTGGTGACCGACAATCTCGACCGGTTGAAGACGCAGCTCGATCGCACCCCCGGCAACAAGACCTCGGCACTCGAGACGCTGGGCCATCTTGCCGTCGATCCCAAACCCGCTGAGCTCATCCGCAAGGGCGAAGTACCGCCGCTCGCGATGAGCCCGGAGCTGCTTGCCAAGATCGAGGCGCTGCGCCCGGCGCCCGAGCCGCGCGCTTTGCCGGTGCCTGAGAAGAAACTCGGGCTCGACCTCATGTGATGACCGACAAATTGACTAGCAGAAAGGAGCAAGAAAATGGCGTTTGATTTTGATGAAGCAGGTGATTTTGGGTCAGAGCATGACGCCCGCGAGTGGGCCGAGCGCAACAATATCGACCTGGCTGATCTTCATATCCGCAATCGCGGTGACCGCGGCGTCACCTTGAGTGTCCGCCGCTCAGCGCTTGGCGACAGCGCAAGGAGCGATCTTACCTATGGCCGTCGGACCGGCTTTTTCACCTGAGACTGAAGGAGAGTGACATGAAGAAGATGACGTTGATCCTTACCTGTGGCGCCGCATTATTGGCGACACCCGCCTTGGCCCGGGAACCCGTGCCGCAGTCGCAAGCCGAAATCGAGCATCATATCGAGGCAGCTGCAAGGCAAGCTGCGGCGGCACAGCAGCTTATCGCCGATCATGCGTCGGAGCATGGCAAGGACACAAGAGGCTGGCCGTGCGGCGGCCCAGGTAGTGAGGCTGTCGCGAAAGCGCTCAAAGAGACCGCGCTCGTGCTCGCGGAACCAGCGCACCGCCATGCGGTTTCAGTCGGTCGGTACAGCCCGACGATGCGCGATTGCGGCGCGTGCGATGATTGCCCGGACTGTGACATATGCACAAACGATCGCTGCTTGGAGACGATCCAGACGCGTCGTTCGGGCATCAAGGTCGATTGTGTCGATTGCCCCGGCCAAGTCAGCCTGGCCTGAGGTGGCAGTGTGATGAACGCTGCGCTCCATAGCAGCGTGTGTTGCCCTTCGTGCGACGCGAGAATTGCATCCTGGCCGCAGCATCGGCTCGTTCAATGTTGCGAACGATGTTTGCGGCCGATGCTGATGCTGCGGGTCAAGGCCAAGCCCTTCAAGCTTTACCGGCTCATTCGGCTTTTTGCGGCTGTGCGCATGGTCCTGGCGCTTCTGGCTTCGGTACTGCTCGTCGCGCTGGCGGCCCAGCTATTGCCGCTTGCCTGGATCGTTGGCGCAAGTGTTGCAGCTTTCGCGCTTCAGGGAGTTACCGATCTGGCAGATGGCCTTTTGGGGCTGCGCTCGGGCCATATGCGCAGTGGGCAGCGACCCCATCTCGGCGCGGCCGCGCGCCGCCAGTCTTTGATCAAATGCGCCGTTGGTTTGCTGCTCATCGGACTCGCTTTTTTTGGCTTGCTGCTCAGGTGATCGGAAGGGAGAGAACTCATGACACAGCATTATAAATTTGGCGACGAAATCCTCGCAAGCGATGATGCGAAGTTCCTTTCGCGGGTCGCAATGGCCCATTCGCGCAGGATCCGGCCCTTATGCATGTGTGTGCCGAGCGGCAACGGGATCGAAGTCTATGTCGCCCGCCGGTTCGAGAAATATCATCTCAAACGCATGCCCAATAGCGGGCCAGGCCATGCCCCAGGCTGCGACCATTATGAACCCCATGATGATCTGACCGGTCTCGGGCAGCTTCGTGGACAGGCGATTATCGACGATGAAGCGACTGGCGAAACCTTACTGAAGCTCGCCTTTCCGATGAGCCGGGGTCCCGCCCGCCTGGCAATGGCGTCAGCCAATGAAACCAAGCCCTCGGTCAAATCCGACGGCACCAAACTCTCTATCAGAGGCCTGCTCCATTATCTCTGGAACGAGGCCCAGCTGACTCATTGGCATCCAAGAATGCAGGGCAAAAGGGGATGGGCCGTGGTGCGCAACGAACTTTTGCGCGCCGCCGAGCAGAAGATCACGAAGGGCAAGCATTTCTCCGAAATGCTCTATATCCCTGAGCCGTTTCAGGCCGCCAAGAAATATGAGATTGCGCGCCGAAGACGCGAGATCACTGCGCGGGCACAACAGCACACCAAGCAGCTCGGCATGATTATCGGCGAGGTCAAAGGCTTCGACGTGTCGATCAACGGCGAGCGGATCGTCATCAAGCATCTCCCCGACTGGAATCTCTTCCTCAACAATGTTCTCGCGCGGCGCCTGCGCAGCAATTTCGAGCGCGAAATCGAGCTCGTGGCTCAGAATATGGGCTCGCATCTCGTCATTTGTGCCACCTTTGAGATGAGCCGCGCGGACTATCCGCATGTCTGCGAGCTCACCTTGATGCCGGTCAATGAGCAATGGATTCCTTATGAATCATCCGAGGACTTGGCGCTTGTTACCCAATGCGTTGAGGAAGAGCGGCATTTCATCAAGGGCATGCGGATGAACCTCGCCCATGACAGCCCGATCGCCGCCGTCATCCTGACCGATACCGAGACGATGAGCACCGCGCTTTATCATAGCAATGGCCGCGCCTCGGCCGACGAACTTTCCATTCTCGCCGAACGCATGGCTTTCAAGGGATCGGCGCACAGGCTTGTGACTCCCGGTGCGAAGCTGCCATCTCGTTTCGGATACCGCGCCCCGAGGTACGAAAATCAATCGAAGTCGAGAGCGCCAGCGTGATGCAAAATCCAACGGCACGGGCTCATGGTGGGTACTTATTCAAGTTGCCTACTTGCGCATTGGCGACGCAAGAGTCCCCGTCACGCCAATCTCTAACCCTGGTCAGTACGAGTGATCTGACACTCGACGAGAGTTGCGATTTGGCAGGAGCTGATCGCCTGGCTGACGGGATCGATGCGAAGGACTATATTCGCCGATGCATTACAACCCTTGCGCCACGCGAGGAACGCGTCCTGCGCCTGCGTTTCGGATTGGGCGGTGTCGGTGAGCACACGCTGGATGAAATCGGCGAGATGCTCAGTCTTAGCGGATCACAAATTAGGAATATTGAGAAAAAGGCGTTACGCAAGTTGCGCCACAAAGCGCGCCGTACTTGGTCCGCGGGCAGCGTGCAGACAAGCGACCCGCCTCCCAGAGCCAACCGCAAGCAAGCTGTGCGACGACACAATGGAGAAGGGTTTGATACGGGTGATGCCCGGCGCACTCGACTGTATCGCGGATGGCAGGCTGAAAGAGATGCGGCGCTGGCTAACGGCACCAACATCGAGACCGTTTCTGAGCGCAGCGACATCGAGACCGGCACCCGAGAAGGCAGCCGCGGTCTGCGGAAGCTTTTCCGCGCCACAGCCTACGCCATATCGGCAGTGGCCTGCTTTGTTGCCTGGGGGTATGCTGTCGATGCGTCAGCAAAGGAAGCCTTTAACATCAATTTCGGCCACCAGGATGGACCGCTAATTCGGTTGTTGGTGTGGATGGTCGGCATAGTTTGTACGCCGTTTTTGGTCGCTTTGGCGAGGTTTGAGTTTGAGGATTGGTATGACTTTCGTCGTTTGAAGTCTCGACATGCGGACAAGAAATAGCAGTGACATCGCAACGGATGATTTGCGACTGACAAATCTCAATGGTATAGCGATATGGATATCTAAGATATTGATTCAATTTAACATAATCTAACTTATCGCACTTTCTGATTGCAAGCGCAATTTAGAGATGACACCCCTGACCCTCAGCGCGCTGGTTTCTTGGCCTCCCAACACTCAAAATGCGATTTCAGCGCGTCGGGCAGTTCTTCGTAGAAGGCATTTTCAATGGGGTAGTGCGGCATGGTCAGCCAGACGGCATCTAGCAGCGCATTGCCTTGCCTTCGGTCTTTGTCCTTTTTCTGGATGTTACGTTCCGGCTTCTCGGAGAGCCAGAGCTTTTGCAAGGCAAACCAGCGTGGATCTGGAACCACCATGCGCGCTGCATCGCCGTCGCGCACGCCAACCACGCGGTCTACAGGCCGACCGTTGAGAAGCCATTCCTGCTCAGGAAGCGGGATCGGGCGCGGCCTGTCCTGGGCGATTTGTCCGTCGGCCCGGCTTGGGGCTGACAATATTTCCACCTCATACGCCTTGGCATTGCGTGCCTGGAAAGGCCGCTCGGTGTTGACCGTATAGGTCATGTCAGCCTCTTTGAGCACCTTCCACAAGGTAGGCCGGCTTTCGTCGGCTTCGGTATTGGTCAGGGCCATATCGAAATCCAGCGTCGCATCCGGCGCATCCCGGATGAACCCGTTCGCTTCCAGCGCATAAGCGATAAGGGCGTTGGTGCCGACGACCATCGCCTGCTCGCCCAGAAATCGCAGCCGGTCGGCTTCACGCAAGATCTTGCCGGCTTCGGTCGGGAGCATGGGCAGACGCAGTGCTCGGTAAAGACTGGCTTGCTCTTTGAGCGTATCTTTCGAACGGGCAAGACGATCCTTCAATGCGGCTTTTTCGGCCTTATATTGATCGAAGTCAGCCTGCTTGCCCGCATCGAGCGGGCCCTTGCTTTTCATCGCGCCGCGACGGTCAGTGACCTCGTAGAGATATTCCCGTCCGGAAATCTCCTTGATCCGCATATTGTACGGCATGTCATTCAAGGTGCGCAGAGCATCCATCCAGACCTGATAGGCTTGGTCAAGATTGACGATTACCCTCGTCTGCTCGTCGGAAAATGGTTGGAAGTTCATAATTTACCCTGCATGTTGACCATTATGGCAATATGCAGGGTAATTCGCGGGAATGCAATGTTTACCCTGCAAAATATGGGATTATTGCATTTGCGGGGTAAATGTCTGCACCAGACAAGTCTGCATCACATGGCAAACAATTGGCCCTGAATAGGGTTTCTCGATGGCCTATGCGGGACGGATATAATTGGTCGCCCCAAAGCGGCGAGGATCTGCGGTGCAACAACATAGACGGCATGACGGCCGCCGCCACGATTTGCATGGTTGGTGGCGTAGCCAGCATAATGGCGGCTCAGGAAGCCGGCCTTGACCAGATCGGAAATCGCGCGGCTGATGTTGCTTCTACCCGCCGCGAGTACCTGCTCTTCGACGGCCCCAGCAATCACGGCCTCATCGGTTTCAGTGTTGCCCGTGAGACGGTCGCCAAGCGATGCGACAACACGAGCTCGAAGCGCAGACCGGCGATCATCGCGTTCGCTCAACGGCAGCAATTGGGTGCATAGCCAGTCACGAAGGTAAAGCGGCTGGTTGCTGCCATCCCGAACCAGCGGTCCAGCCCTGCCCTTTGCGTCGGCAGCCTCGATAACAAGCTGAAGGACCAGGAAGGCGTAACGTGGCCTCGCCGACACTTTTGCCAGCGTCACAAAGATGGAGCCGATGCCCGAAAAGTGCGTGTGGTTCTGCATGGACCAGTATTGAGCACAAAAGGTGAATCCTGTGAATCCCCTTTCTTGGATCTCGTGCATTTTGTCAGCCGTGACACTTTACCCGAAGGTAAAGTGTCACGGCTGATCATCTTTTCGGCTTCGACACGGTTGGGTTTTGTTTTTTTGTTAAAGAACAGCCACTCATGGCGAAAATCTTGCGGCGAACTATTGCCATGCACTCACGACATCTTCACAGTCGGTCCGGGTGGTCATGGCAAAGTCGGCAGATTTTCATGGGAGAGCCCCGCGTGGTCGGATCGCAGCACAAGATGCTCTCGTTCGAGAGCGAGCAAAGCCTGGGCCCCACAGGAGACTCCCTCTTTCTTGACGTACGCCACCAGATCCTGACGGCGCATTTTGCCCCGCGACAGCTGATCGACGCAGCCAAATTGGCAGCAGCGGCAGGTGTCCCAGAATCGCTTTCGCGCGCTGTCTTTCAAGCGCTCTCTGATCATGGCTATCTGACCATGCAGTCCGCAGAAGCCGCGCGCGTCGTGCATTGGACGAGCCAGCAACTTGTCGATCTTATTGAAGCTTGTCATGACCTGATCGGACTTGCGATCGATAAATGCATGTCGCGCATAGACGAAGAAGGTTTGTCGCATCTGCGCGAAGCCCTCGATTTTGGGTTTCGTGATCCAATCACGGCGGGACAGGTCGAGGCGTTCCAGATCCGATGGTGGATATTTTTCCATACCATCATATCGACGATTGAAGTTCGTAATTTCCGCAAGATGATGCTGACGGGAATGCCCCCGGCGCTGCGGCGGCGGGTTATAACGGCGCTTGACGGCGAGGGGCTGCGCTCGATGCTTGGTGACATGACCAAGCTAATCGACACTCTGGCTGCACGCGATACCGCCAAAGGTCGGGCGTTGCTCGACCATCAATTCGCAGCCTTTACCCCCATGGTATCCGTTGCGAACGAGGGTTTCAACACACTCGCCCGCGAAGATGAAGTCGACTATCGCCTTGGTATGACTTCATTTGCACCGCTGTTCCGGACGAAGGATGCGCACCTCCCTCGCTTCGATCGCGGCATGCGCGAGCCATTGTCCTGGGCGGCGTTCAAGGCACTCAACCTCAGGACTTGATGTGGTTATTGTCGAGACTGGTGTGCGCCAAATGGAATGGTGCGACCGTCGAGACCAACTTCGCGGTCGCCAGGGCCGTAGCGACAATCATTGACGGTGATCGAACAGTTTATGCGTGAAATGGCGGGGAACTCAGGCCAGGCGGCGCTGGGAAGCGTCTTCAACGACACAAGAAGCGGCGCGCGCGTTGCCTCGACAAATTCGGTCATCCTGACATGGGCATCATTCGTGTCCCGGTGGGCAATCGCCTGACAGGTTTGCGCCATCCGCTTCCACATATTGTTCAACTGTCGAGGGTTTTGCGACCAGACGCTCTTACGAAACAGGGCATTGGGCCCCATGCTCCGAGCAATCTCCGAAATTGTTGAAACACGCGCCATTTGCACGACCATATTCTGGAGTCCGGCGCAGCTGGTTATGAACCTTTCGGTGGCATCTGCATCCGAATAATCAAAGGGTGATGCGAACTCCAAGGCGCGGCCCAGAATGCCGACTTCGAGGTCAGTTCGCCGCTCTGCAGCACGCGCCGCAGCCATCGCCATCATCGTTGCTCGAATGTCGAACAGGTCATTGATTTCAACCGCGCTCCACGTGCGAACGCCAAAGACGCCTCGCTTGGGAATGTCGAGATAGCCTTCGTGGACCAGAACATTGAGCGCATCAACGACGATCGCTGACTTGCAACCATAGACCAGGCAAAGTTCGTTGCGGTCCAGAATCTGGCCTGGACGATAAGCTCCTTGCAGGATTGCAAAGCGCACCTCGAGGTAAATCGATTTGGTGGTTGAGCTCTCAGCCATCGTTGCAAGCTAGCCTGAAGCAGGTCGCAAATCGACGCCGATCTGCCTCTCCCAAACCAGCGCTTTCAAATTGCGCTTCCCAGCGGGAAGCGACAAGGCTGCGCATCTCGTCGACGATCAACCTCGCGTCGGCCGCTCCAAGGTCAAAAACCGCAGCGCCAGCGAGCGCGTTATCAATCGTGGCCGCACGCCCCGCCGGGCCGACTGCAAGGACCAGCCGGCGTTCCAAACCGACCTGAGGCTTTGGCACGACGTCGTAAAGCGGCGACAACCGCCACCCCTGCCCATCCCACAAGAAGCCGTGATTGCGCAGATGATCGTCGTCATTTGTCACCAGGATGTTGAAGACCATGCGGCGAAACAGCTCGTGCAGATCATTGCGGACCAGTGTTCCGTGCCGGCGAAGGACTGCCGCCAAGTCCGCATAGCCATAGAGACTGGCTTCGCTTTCATGCGCGCCGAGCATGGTCAGTCCCGAGACGAAATGGCGCCGCTCCATCCAGTTGCCGTGCGCAATCCGGTCAAAGCGTTCGATCAAATAGATGTCGCGGTCGAGCACGCGCTTAAAATCCAGTGCGGGGACATCAAGCCCGCATTCTGCGGCAAGACGCATCGTCGCGAGCTCGACCCGGCATTCCGGAAAACTGTCATTGCGCGCCTGAAATTTGGCAATCCAGGGTTGCTTGCCGATCTCGGTCACAGCCTTGGGACGGGCTCCGCCAAGGGACGATCCGGTGAGCAATCGTCGCAGATTCTCATCAAGCAATTCGACATGCTGCGCGCGTTCTGCGGCCTCTGCCAATTCTTCGAGTGTGAAATATTCCCCAGGTGCATCGCCATCACCCCATGGCGTTAGACGCTCGGGCCGTTCCAAAGTGGGTCCGAAGGCCAATGCGCCGACGCGGTGGTCACCCGATGCCAGAATGAGATCAATGTCGCTTGGTGTTCGGTCGCCCAGGGCCTTGTACATGAGATATTGGCCCCACCCGTCAGGCGCGGCGTCGCGAATGCCTCCAAAAACTGCAAAGCCTTCCTGCGTCCGAAAGGTCTGGCTTTCGCTGGAATCGTGGAGTGGCAGGGATAATGGATCGACGGCAATCCGGTCCGACCGCTCAAGGTAGCGGCGACCATAAGCAAAGGTCGCAAATTTGTTCCGCGGCTCATCAGTCATGGTGAGCAATCCAGCAGGGACCGCCCCATGGCGCAGATGGACAAAAACATAGGAGCGCACGGTTGCCATGATCTAGAAGTCCAGCCCGTCGTCACTAGCGGCGTGAGTTGTCTTGGGCAGGCGCGCCAGGTCTTCGCTGATTCCTGCAAGGTCCGTGTCAGGTGCGACCAGTGCTGCAAGGCGCTGCGTCATGCCGAAGACGTGCAGCGCACTCGCAAGGACGGCCAGCCCCACGGTTGGATCGCCCGCTTCCAGCCGCTGCACCGTTTGAACCGAGACAAGCATGCGTTCCGCCATAAGCCGTTGGGGCAATTTGCGCCGGCGACGGGCCAAAGCGATATCCTTGCCAAGCTGAACGATGGCACGATGGCTTTGGGGCGGCAGTCCGCTGGCGGCTCGAGATGAACGGGGCATGCTTATATACATGACATATCATGTGTAAAAGTTCAATTAAAAATGATATGTCATGCGAAGAACTGGGAGCATGTCTCATATGATAAGCTGTTGATGCAGGAAACCAAAATGTCCCAACACGCAATTGTAAGGAATAATCCCGATCCCAATACACTTCTGTGGCGGGCGCAAGCCAGAAACATCGCCCGGACTCCGGCCAATGAGGAATGCTTCCTGCGTCAGCAGCCTGTCCCCCGAGGGCGATTTGCGATTTAGACCGCCAATACCTCGGACCGCCCTGACAGCTGCGCCATGACAATGGAGTGGTGATAAATATTCACAAAATTTGTTACATGTGATAGCGTTTCGCAGAAGGTGAAGGAGATTCGCGAGAGACGGCAGCCGAGGTGATTGATTTTCGCGGAGAAGTATATGGGTGAATGGCCATCACAGGCGGTGAACAGTTTTCGCACACGGGCGCTCCCTGAGCCTGCGACGCCAGTCGGCTATGCTGCGTTGATCGCCGCCTTTGATCTCGCCCTTCCGCTCCCGCCGCGACTGGCGGCCATCGCGGAGCGACACCATCCGGTTGCGACTGCGGACTGGCTTCTGCTTACGCCGCGCCACCGGCCTGACCCAAATCTTGCAGCCCAGCTGACCTTCGCCATCAAATGGGAAGGGATTGATCTCGCCGTTCTCGCCAAGCTCTTCCAAAATGTTGAAATCGCGACCATAACCGCTGTCATCAAAGCGACACCCACGGGCATATTCGCGCGCAGGATCTGGTTTCTCTATGAATGGTTGACCGGCAGCCAGCTGGACATTCCCGATGCGGGCAAAGTCAAGTACACTGCTGTCGTCGATCAAGAGCAACAATTCTGCCTGGATCGAGGCGAACCATCACCTCGCCACAGGGTCAACAACAACTTGCCCGGTACGCCGAGCTTCTGTCCGATGGTGCGCCGTTCGCATTTGTTGGTCGAAGCGGAAGCCAAACGGCTCGATGCGCAAGCACGCGCGCAAATTGGCCGGGTGCGCCCCGACTTGATCGCACGCGCTGCGGCGTTCCTACTTCTCAACGACTCGAAATCTTCCTTTGCCATCGAAGGCGAGCGGCCTTCGGGAAACCGTGCGGTTCGCTGGGGGCAAGCGATCTCCGAGGCCGGAAACAGCGCGCTCAGCATCGCCGAATTTGATCGCCTGCAGCGCATCGTCATTGGCGACGCGCGCTTCGTTCGATTGGGGCTACGCGATGAAGGCGGTTTTGTAGGAGTCCATGATCGCGAAAGCGGTGATCCCCTCCCCGACCATATAAGCGCGCGCGCCGAAGACCTAACCGACCTTGTTGAGGGCTTGGTCGCTTATGCTGCAAGAGCCCGCGCCGGGGCCCTCGATGCTGTGGCGACTGCCGCCGTGCTCGCTTTCGGATTTGTTTATATTCATCCTTATGTCGACGGAAATGGCAGGTTGCACCGATGGCTTGTGCACCACGCTCTCGCAGCTGCAGACTATAACCCCCCGGGGCTCGTCTTCCCCGTGAGCGCCGCAATATTGCGGCGCCTCGATGATTATCGCGCTGTGCTCGAGAGCTATTCCAGGCCACTTCTCCCGGAAATCGAATGGAAACGAACCGCCAAGGGCAATGTTGAGGTGCTGAATGACACTGCGGGGTTTTATCGGTTTTTCGATGCCACCGCGCATACAGAATTTCTCTATAGCTGCGTCGAACAGACCATCGTCGAAGATCTTCCAGCAGAAGTGGCTTTCCTTGAAGCCTTTGATCGCTTCAGCCAAGGTGTGCAGGAAATCGTCGATATGCCTGCTGACCGCATCGAAATTTTGCAAAAGTTTCTGCAACAAAATGACGGCCGCCTCTCGCAGCGGGCAAGAACGCGGGAGTTTGAAGCACTGACCGATGAAGAGGTGGTTCAGGTCGAGCAACTCTATGGTGATGCATTTGGGCAGCGAGAATAAGGCTCAGGCTCGGCCTAATCTGCGCGTTCTTTTCGCGTTCAGATATCGTCTGACCGGATTGCGAGGGAATTTTAGCAGGAACCGCAAGGATTATTAGCCAAACAGTACCCGCTGCAATGCCTCGACCAGTTTTCGGCGTTTGTCAGCGGGGAGATTGCTCAAATTGTGCTGCTTCCAGCGCACGGCAGGCAAGTGCGGGGCGCCCGGTATCCCGAGAAGGTCCCAGTCCGGCTCCCCTCGTTTGAAGCCGACTAGGAAATGCCGATGTTCGTCGGGCATGTCGGCGATCATTGCCGCAATTATCGCCTCACGCGCGGCTTCAAGATCTGCAAGGGCAACGGGATCTTGCGTCATGCCAACGAAACCGCGCGCGAATTCCTCTGCCAGTGGCTTGCGGGTCGGTGCCAGGACCTCGGCCATGGGCCGGTTGTGGCTGATGAGATAGACTAGGAAAGCGCGCCGCAGTTCGTCGCTTATGCCTTCATGTGCCAACAGGTCGCGCACGTCGAACAGATCGCGCGGATGCTGGCGGTCGAGCGCTGCCACGATTTTGCCTGCATAGAGGTCGGCGAAGGACACGACCTCCATTTCGGCAAACCCGAACTCGTCCTCCACCGACGGCATCACGGGTGTCACCACTGGATCGTAAACCGTGCCGCGCAGCACAGGCGTAATCTCGATTTTGATCTGAACGCCTCCGGCGCGAACGATTAGCTTCGTGACGATTTTCTCATCCGCTGAGCGGGACGGGTTGACCTTCGCGCCGGGGATTCCAGCTTCGATCCGTTCGGCGATCCGCAGCATTGCTGCGTCGATTGCGGCAAGTGATGTGGCGCGGTCCTCGACGGGCAGATATGTCAGGTCGATGTCCACCGACAGGCGCGGCATGTTACGCACGAACAGGTTGATGGCTGTGCCGCCCTTGAGCGCGAATGCCGTTTCCTTCGCCACGAAAGGAATGGTGCGAATGAGAAGCGCGACCTGCTGCCGGTAGGTATCGAGAAAGGCCATAAATTCACTTGCCTCCCAGATCGGAAGGCACGGTTATATGGTAAGTGGGGTCGAGCCTGCCGCCTTTAACGAGGACGCGCTTGCCCGATCCGAGATCAACGCGGGACACGTCGAGCCGGGATCGCCAAGCATGGCGGTGGCGGTCGGCAAAGAACAGGAATAGCCGCTTCACTTTCACGCTGGCGCACGCTCCCAACAGGGTTTGCAGGCGGCGCGGGCTGAGGTCGCTCAGCCCTTCCATCAGGGCATCGACCTGGTGGAAACTTTCGCGCTCGGGCAACTCGTCGAGCAATTCCAGCACGGCCCGTTCCTTGCTCGAATATCGGATCGGCAAGTGCATCCCTGCGGCGCTTAACATGACGGGACTTGGCTCTGGCGGTGCATCGGCATCGCTCGGAAACAGCCGTATGCTGTTATGCCACTGGAATTTCACGTCGAGCGGCAGATCGACCAACCATGTCGGCGCTCGCTTCGGCCCGTAAAGATGGACCTCCTGCAGCTCCGCCGAGAGGTAATGCGCATAACCCAGTTGTTCGAGCGCGGTGCGCCCGCCAACGGCGAGCGGTAAATTCAGCAAGGTCTGGAGAGATATGACGGCCTGTTGCCATGTCAGCGGCGTTCGCGAACGGCGATAAACGCGCCGCGCCGGGTTATCGAGCCATCCGGCACGAACATACTGGCTACGGAGTGCCGATGAATAGCCGTGGGCTTCCAGCCAGCCAGCATCGACCAGAAGGCCCTCGGGAAGTTCCTGCTGGAGTCGGTTTAATTTGCTATCGGAACGCGTAGCCATGCTTAGTGTTTTGGCACATTCCCAAACCAATGTCTAGTTTATGATATTTGATATTTGCTAAGCTCGGCTATGCATTCTGGTAACCAGGTAAACTCCCGCCTTAGATCCCATCCGAGATTTCCGTAATGCACATGGTTAATCGACAGTCGGCGTCGGAGTGTCAATTTCGGATGCCAGCGTCGCGCAGGTTCGGAACTGGACGAGGAAAGGGAGAGAGGCGAGAATTGACTCGAAAGGTAAGGAGGAATAGCATTTGAAGGTGAGAAGGCATGTGCAATGAAATACGATCCATCAATGTACATCGGAATTGGAAAAGACGGATTCTTGCCTCCTGACAACTGGGAGCCGGATGAAGATCATTCTTGGGTTGGATCATATGGATCCGAGCGCCCACGAGGCGGGATCGCTAGCTGGATAGCATTTACTGTTATCTTTGGCGGGGTCGCAACATGGATTGGGTATTCCTTCCTCAGCACCTAACTTTTCCGCTTGCTCACATGGAGATGATTGCGGTTGGGTTCGTCCGGGAAGACCTCGAACTGCACCCCATAGCCCTTTCCTAAGGTGTCAGAGACGCCTTCGGCCCATTGCCTTCCCTGTTCAACGCTGATGTTCTTGCCCCGAAAATCCAGTCCGCGATCGTCGTAGTGTGCTGAACCGGGCTTATGGGTGCTGTCGTTACCCGAGGTGATAATAGGCTTTGGAAGACCGAGCCGCTGCGCTTCTGACGCGACCGCTGCCATTGCCGGGATCATATCGCCTTCTATACTCCTGATGTTGGCGCCTTGCTTCAGTCCAATGCCGAGTTCGCGCGCATAGCGTCGGCCATCGACATTACCCTCGGGCGCATCTGGCAGAGACGCTGCCGATCCGGACCCGTCCACTGCAGTTGACCCAATGCCTGCTCTGGAGGGAGTGCCGAGGTCGACGTTGGAGCCCAACGCACCGATCGTCCCAATCCCTGCGACGTCGCCAAGTTCTGACAGCTTCCGTTCGCGCAAGTCGGACATGAGGTCGGCCATGACGGCAGTGACACCCTGGTCGCGACGCTGCATCTCCGTCAGGCTAAGGTTTGGATTGGCGAGGTCTGGAAGGTGTAGTTCGGGCTGTTGGCGCCGCAAGTCCTCATAACGCTCCTGCACCAAATTGGAGAGGTCGGACGACATCTGAAAGCCGTTGCTCTGTGCATAGCTTGCTTCGGCAACCAACCGGTTCCCGATCTCGCGATAGCGCGACGCTGCGGCGCGTCGTTCGTCGGCCTCGCTTGTCCGGCTCTCGGTGCCCGTGGCCGCGCTCTCGCTGCGGCTAGTGTCGCTATAGCTGGTTTCGCGCGCGAATGTGCCGGACGATGAGGTAGAAGAATCAGTCGCGCCAAGCGAGAAACGGCCGCTATTGTCTTCCGACTTGTCGGTCGCGCGGGTGGTAAAGGTTTCCAGGCCCCTTTGCTGGACCCGACTAGATATGTCGGAATTGTCACGACCCGCGTAGACAGAGCCTGAGGCTTCGACACCAATGCCGGTCCCTACGACGTCGCCTAGAGGCGTTCCAGTCTTTGCGGTCGCGGTCAGGTTACCTCTCACACCCCTCGAATCGGTGGCTATAAAGGAGTTGCTGACACTGTTCCCTTGGGAAATCCGAAGCCCGTCATTGGTTGAGGTCCGCTCCGAAACACCGACCGAACCTTCGGTTCCGCGATACTCCCTTTGATCTTTGCTGAAACTTGATTGCTTGCCGCTTTCGCTTCGGTTGCCGGTCACGCTCGAATTTGTCGTGACAGCCGAGCTGAACGCGGATTTGGAGGTTGACCAGGTGGTCGAAGTGCCATTCTCGATGCGGTCGGCCTCGTTGAGATAGTTCTGGCCCTGCATCCGCAGGTCGCTGGCATAGCCAGCCGTCATCATTGGCTTGAACGGAAGCTGCGATATGCCACCTGAGGAGTCGATGACGGTGCGGCCATTGCCATATTCGGAATAGGTCACGCCATCATTGCCCCTGAACGAGCTGCGCATGGCACCCGCAAAATAATTGCCCGCTTCGGTCCATTGATTGGCCTGCCGGTTGTTGCCGTTGAAGTTCGAAAAGCTGACATCGCCATAGGCATAATTGCCTGTTGTGCGTTCGAGCGCTGCAGCCTCGCCGCCGCTTTGCACTGACTGGAGAAACCCTGCCGCGCTGTTAGACGCCGCCATCGCGCCGCGCGCTAGCATGGCCGCAAGCGCCGGCACCGACATGATCAGAAAACCAGCGAGTGTTGCCGTGTCCTGATTGACGGCCTGGATACCGCCCCATCCTGCCAGCGAAATGCCGCCAGGGGCAGCGGCCGCCATTTCGTTTGCGATCCTGTCCATGATGAACATGTGGAGCAACACATAGAGCGGGCCCCAGGCCGCCAGATAGAAGAAGCCTGCAAGATATCCCTTGAGTGCCGGAATGCCGGTGCGCGGGAAGAGAAACAGCGGAAAGATGACCGGGAACATCGCATAAAAGACGAGCGTGAGGACGATGTTCAGCACCGGAACCCATACCATCGCTTGCTGCGCCACCGAGGTCATGGAATTGCGGGCCTGGGTATCCGCACGCTCCAGCGCAAAGCCGTCCGCCTCATCATTTCCGAAATCGAGCTGGGCGGACGCAAAGGCATCGACCAGCGACTTTTGCCGCAACACCTCGGGCGCCGTCTTGGCCGAACCATGCAGCAACTGGCTCACCACGGGGACATCATTAGCCAGCCGCGTGTTGGCGGCGGCCTCGGTCAGTTTGGGATAGAAGGTTCGCGCAAATTTGGGGACATTGGCGGCCAGATAGGTGTTCCAGCTTTGCGTGAGGGCGGTATAGGCGTCGCGGCAGGTCAGATATTCAATGTCGACCGTCCCGCCTGTTTCGCGCATATATTTTTGGGCGCGGTTGACGGCGGGGTTGTTGCCGATCTCGACCCACATGTCGGTGGACTCGCTGAGGGTCCGCATGCTCGTATTGCCGTAGAGAATGTCGTAGAACACGCATTGCTTGAAATGGGCATCGAGATTGGCCCTGAACACCGGGTCCTTGATCTCGAAACTGCGGACCTTGTCCCAGAGCCGCGCACCATAGACCATGCCGCCATTGGAATATTGCAGCGAATTGGGCATCACAAACACGGTCTCTGCCTGGCGCGTCAGATAGTCGCTGACTTGGCTCGTGAACGACGCCATCACACCAAGCCCCAACGGGACATCGGAAACCGTTGCTGGGGCAAGACCTGGATTGATACGGTCGGTGACCTTGATGTCGACGGTCGGCACCATCAGGCAGCTGTAAATCAGCGTTGCCTGAAGGAACCAACGAAACCAGGCGCGCCAGTCGAGATTGAAAGCGGTAACGGTAAGCGCAAAGATCAGCCCCATCACCATGACAACGCGGATCAGCGACTTGAACCCACCCGAGCCAGTCCATGCTGAAACGGCGTTGAACGTATTGACGAGATACTCGCCGCCGCCGACCGTGAACACCTCAAGCATGTCGGTGCCTCACTGCATCTGCGAACTGAGCGACTTCGAAAAACGCAGCGAAGCGGTCATTTGCGGCGTCATCTGCGTGCGGAGCGTCTTTTCCAGCATTTGGGTGCGCTGGATCAGCTGAAAGGTCTGGTCGAACCGGTCAGCGGTCTTGGCCGATATTCCCTGCAGGTTGCGTTGGGCAGCCTGCAGCTGCTCGCGCCAGTCGCTCAAGGATTCCTGGTCTGCTCCCTGAAAATCGGACTTGGCATTCAAGGTGATTTCGATGAACCGGCTCGCCATGGTGCCGACCAAGTCGACCGCGACGATCTCGGACAGGTCGTTGATCTGCTGGTTGGAGAGGCCAAATTCGGCGGCCGCGCTTACCGTGATCATCTTGTAGACGGGAATGCTCGCCATCCCGAGCAACTGCAGTTCCTGCGCTGTGAGGGCC
Source organism: Sphingomonadaceae bacterium (assembly GCA_021732525.1). Lineage (GTDB taxonomy): Bacteria > Pseudomonadota > Alphaproteobacteria > Sphingomonadales > Sphingomonadaceae > Sphingorhabdus_B. The sequence goes on from JAKFUU010000035.1 coordinate 35,820, forward strand.
AGATTTGGATTGCGCGCCTTATTGGCCATGCTGGTAATGAGTGCGCGAACCCGGGGTTTGATTGCTGCGCCGTTTGAAATGACCAGATCAACCTGGGTCGGATTGAGGCAGGTGGAACGACCCGACAGATCGGTGCCCCCATCGCATTTCCATCGCCTATAGCTGACCGCACTCGTCCCATCGAGCATGGCGCTGATCAGCGAGGCGTCTGCTGGGCCGATATAGCGGACCTGCGGCCTCGCACCGTCGGTTTCGGCGGGCACATAGATAACCGTGCCGACCATGGTCATCAGAAACTCTTTGAACTCGTCGTCGAACGCGCCATATTTTCCCTGAAGCGCTTTCCAGGTGTAATTGGCTTTCATCGATGGCTGGTCTTCCATCGCAGGGTCATTGTTGGCCGACTTTATGGACTCGCGTTGCCCGCCATTGTTGCAATTCTGGCGGGCTTTAGCCCAATCGCTTGCCGCCCCTTGGCTGTTGGCGATCATTTCGCAGACGATGCTGCTCGCAGCCTCGCCTTTCCAGATGCCATTCACGAGCGTTTGGGCAGACTCGCAGCTCGAAATGTTCATCTGGTTCATTTGCTGAACCTTCTGCGCCAACTCATCCATGACCTTGCCGATCTCGGGGGAGATTGTGTCGATCGCCAGCTTGAAGGCAAAGCCGAGTGCGTTGTTGGCGGTGGCCTTGAGCATCGCCACCAATTCGGCCGTGTTGATGAAGGAGAAACTCCCCGCAAACAGATCGATTCCACCGCATCCTGCGCGGGCGTGCGGCAATTGCAGATTGAAGGGTTGAACATTCTTTTGCGGAAAGCGGGACCAGACATTGCCGAGCGAATAATAGCCCGCGGCCTGCCCCTGATAGGCGATCGGTCCGGTGGCATTCGCTTGCACACCCATATCGCTCATGAAGGATTGCATCTCGCCATCGACACTGGCGAATGCCGGCGTTGGGGATGCGAACACCACCGACAAGGCAACCAAGCTCGCACCCATGTGCTTGGCGTAGTTTGCAATTCTGAGCCGGCGACGGCTCTTGCAGGTGTCAGACATCAATAATCTCCTCCGGCCTCGACTTGCGTCAATTGGAACACGCGATCGATGATTTCGTCCTGCGACAGGATGCCGTAGCCGATGGGCATGGGTTGCTTGGTCACACTGTCGAACAGAACGAGAGCGGGCACCTGGCGCTGATCGCCAAGTCCGAGCCGCTCATATTGGCCAGAGTCGACCATATAGTTGGGAAAGACCGCAGACGGGCCGCCGTCCATCGACACGGCGAGGACCGACATTCCATATTTGTCGCTGACCGCCTTCAGAATGGGCGAAAAAATGTCGCACGCGCCGCACGACGATGAATAGAAATAGAAGACGCCGTAGCGCTGCGACAATTGCGACAGGATGATGTCCCGATCGACCTTGCGTTGATCGAGCCACGCCCTTTTGCCGAGCGTCGAAACGGGGCGCTGGAGCGTATAGTCGAGACCAGGATCTTGCCACAAAGCGCGTTGCCATACGTCCGCGAAGAGGGATGACCGATCCAATTGCTCGCGCTGGAAACGGACATAGGCGGTGACATTTTCCGGCGACGGATCGAGAATGGCTGCCGCCTTCATCTCTTCGAGCTGGCCAGTGATCGCCGCGAGCCGTGCTTTGGCAGAGACCATAAGAGGCGACTGTACGGGCTTCGATTGTGGCCTTGGCTTTTCGCAGTAGAACCATGTTCCGAGCTTGCGCTCGGCGCAGTAGAGCGCATCTTCCTGATGCTGGACCTCGACGCCATCTTCGACGCTCGCAGCGATCGGGCTCGAGACCAGCATGGCAGCAACCACGGCCATAGCGCACAGTTCACCGAACTTCATGATCAAAGCTCCTTTCAAAATCCTTCATGATGGACATGAACACGCCGACATCGAGGAATCGCTGTCCCCGGTCGAGCAGCCGGATTACCGCGGCGTACACGCCCTTGACCGCCTCGCTGCCGGAATCGGCTATGGCGTAGACGCCCGCATCGGCGCGAACCCAGCCGCGCGCAGTGACCGAGGCCAATGTCGGCCGAATTTCGGCAACCCGGAGTTTGCAATCGAGCCATCCGGACACTTCGCGGGCGATCACGGTCGAGGAAGAAGGGCCACAGCGACACAGGACCATGCCCACAAGAAACTCGATCACCGACATATCGGGGACCAGACCGTGACGACCCAAAGGGATGATGTGCCTGTCTGCCACGCTCAATTCCTGCCCCCATGATTGGCGTAATAGGCTTCGATCTTTGCCTGGATGTCTGAAAGGGCTGCGGCTTCGTCCGGGAGCCGCGCTGCATCCTGAAACTCGGCATAGACTTCGCTGAAGTCCATGACCGACAGATCGAGTTGCTGGAATTCATAGATCGTGAAACCCTGGCAGCTTTCGGTCTTGGGGGCGCCCCAAGGCTTGCCGATTTGCGGTCGTCCCTGTTCCTGCAAAATCCGGCTGATCTTGGATTGGAAGCAGCAATAGGCATCCTTGCGGGTTACACAGATGCCGAGCACCCGGTCGGAACAATAGGTGCCAACTTTGTGGCAGAGCCCCTTGTCGTCCTTCTCATCAAGCTGGCGTTCGGCGGCGTTACACAGAAACGGCGTGAGCAGGGGAACCCCTTTGCCCGAGCAGCAATTGCTCAAACCAAATACCTTTTTGTGGCAGGTTTCGCGCGTGCCACGAAACAGGGTGAGCGTGTTTTCATCAAACTCGGCATTGGCCTGGCCCAGTGCATTCAAAGCAACGACCGCGTCCTTGAATTCGGTCGACGCTTCACGTTCAATCGGTTCGCAATCGCCGTTGATGCAATAGACATCGTCGCCACAGATATATTGCGCCGGCTCCGGCGTTGTTCCGGGAATTGGGCAGCGATAGACCCGTTCGGAGACTTGGCACGCGCCGTCTGCAGGATCGTCGAGGCAGATCTCGCGATCGAGCACGCAGGATGGTTTGGATGCAAGCGCTGTACAGTCATTGCCGCCACCAACGATCGACTGGCATTGATAGGTTTTGGAATATTCCCAGCAGCTGCGTGTGATTGCGACGCCGTTTATGATCCGCGTTTCGTTGACGCCTGCTGTGCACTGCTCGCTTGCGTAGGTGCAGTGCGCGGGATCAATATTGCATGGCGGCTCGGTCCAGCTTTCGGTGAACCACTTCGAACTTCTGCGTTCCGCGACCGCGCCTGCAATCGCCGAAGAGCATTGGTAAATCTCTTCAGGCGCGGCAAATTCGGCGCATATCAGATACCCGCCGCTGAAGGGGTCGCCAACGAAATCAACCGTTTTGCAGAGCGTGCGCTCGGAGACGCCCGCAGCTGAAGGTGAAGATCTGGTACAGGTTGGGCTTGCCGCCATTGGCGCGCAGGACTGGAGTCCGGTTTCATAGCCGTTGATGAAACCAAAGACCGGATCGACGTTGAATGCGCCCGTCAATCCTTCATTGTTGCAACGATAGACAGAGTCGCTGACCTCAAACGCCCCGGGTGGCGGGGGTAGGATCGTCGTGCCATAAAGGTAGACATTGGGATCGCTGATCGGCGTCGCACAATCATAGTAGTCGATGGTGATGCCAAAATCCGGAATAGGAAAACTCTGCGTGCGGCGGCACTGCAAGTTGCCTGCGAGCGAGCCACAATTGTCAAATCCGCCACCATAGGCGCACAGATATTGATAGGCGGTCCCGTTCCACTCCTCGACACTCAGGCTGCGCCGGCAAGACTGCGGTTGATCGATCACCGCCGAGCCGATGTTGCACGTCCATTCGGCATAATTTGTGCCGCCGCCGCCGGGCGGCAAAGGCACACAGCTGCCCGTCCCCGACCCCAAATTTTCTCCCTCGAGATAGTCCTGTGGTGCATCCTCAATCGCAACAGCGCGCGCAATGTCGGTAGGAGCGATCGCTACGACAGGGCGGTTGGGGTCGTTGGAGGTTTGGTAAGCCTCATTCGACAGGCTGGCGACGACGCCATCTCCCGACAAGGCGTCGGCATCATCATAATAGCGAGCTTGGGCCGGAACACCGTCCTGATAAAAGGGAATCTGCCCTGCCGCCCCGGGCTTGAGTGGAATGTCTTTGTAGCTTTCGCGCAATTGTGAACCGATCGCCTTTGCCTCTGCTTTGGCTTCGGCATTTGTCATCGGAAGCGCCGTCGCTGGCGGAGGCGGATTGCCAGGTAGGGGCAAGCCGGGATCGATATCTGGCTCCATGACAATGGGCTCCACCGGGTCGACCGGCGGCGGAACATAGATCGGACTTTGCGACCAGAGGGGCTGGCCAGGAAGCAGGGCAAGCAGGATTGCCGTCCAGACGAGCGCACCGATCCTCATCAATTTTGCTTTCGGTATCGGGCAAGCGCGACCCCGGCAACAGAAGCACCAGGCCCGCGGCCATCGACAAAGGACTCGAGAGCATATTCAAGCGTGACATTGCCAATCATGCGGTCATGCGCCGGCACGGCCGATGTGCAGTTCAATCCTGAGCACAGCTCAAAATCGGTCGACACAGCAACAAAAGTAGGGGCTGCCGATACTTTGAAGGCACGAAACAGCCGCGGATCGATGGCAATTTGCGCCTGTTGCTCTGGTCCGCTCAGGACGGACTGCATTCCTTTCACAAAGGCTTTGGCGTCATTGCCAGGAAAGCCGCGAAAAACGACTACGCCCCCTGCCCGCGTTGTATCAACGATCAAACGCGAGAGCGCTTCACGAGGCATCGACAGGCTTGCAAAGACAATAAAGAGTGGTCCGCTGCCGTCAGGGGCGTCGGCATTGGCTGCGGCACCTGCAACAAGGGCATCAAAATCGACGTCGCCGGTTGGGCCTTTGGGCAAATCCTCGGGCCGAAGATTGGCGAGTGCCGCCATGCCGTTCGATTGTATCTCCTGCGCTTCTTCCTCAAAAGCCTTGCCGCGATCGAGAACGCCCGCGACAAAGTCCTCAGCCTCCTTCATCTCGGCTTGGGTCTTTGCCTTGATGGCGGTCACATCGATGCCTTCGACATTCTGGGCGACGGCGGCAGACACCAGTGCGATGCCGAGAAGGGCAGCGGCGGATCCAATTGCTGACTTCATCGGTCCATCCCCCCTCACAGCATGCAGCAATTGCGTTTGCGCCAGACCAGATAGCCAAAATCCTCGCCCTTCACTGGATAGGCTTTGCCTGTCTGCGGGATGATGGTGGTGGCGCCGATCGGTGCACAGGCGTATCTGCCGCTTGTGGTTGCGACCGGATTGGTCATCTGCAAACGATATTGCTGCTTGCGCATCACCGGCATCAGATATTTGCTGCAAAGCGCCTTCGAGCCCATCGTGCCCCAGGCCAAGGCCTGCCGATGCACCTTGTAGAGCATGCGTTCAGCAACCAGCCGCGAAGCTTGCACCTGGGCTACATGGGCCGCGACATGGCCATTGAGCGGATACATGCCGCCATTGCATCCCGCGCACCAGAAGAGCTGGTCGATCGGAAGTTTGCGCGTAGACTGGACACAATCAGCGGCACAGGCTGCGGTCGCAATCGGATTGGCAAAGAGCGCAACTTCAGGGTTGATGATCGAGGTGAGCGACGAGTCCTGCCACAGCGGGTCGAGTTCGGTGACATAGGCGACATCGAAACTGCTCTGCTCGAAGCAGAGAAAGTCGACCAAAATTTCCATCCAGTAAAGCAATGGATAGATGTAATAATGCGATTGCCACTGCGACGAGTTTTGCGTCTTGCCGCCGATTTGTGAGCGCCCCTGGACATGGCCATGGCCAATGTCGAATCCCGGATCGAGCTTGATCCCGCCAAGATTGGGAAAACACCAGGGCTTGTTGGTGACATCGACAAGCCGCACCGGTTCCCAAAACCCGACCGAAATACCGATGCGCGGGACCGGGCTGCCACAGGCGCAGATGGGATTGGCGGGGTTTTTGGGATCGGGTCGGTCGCCCTTCCAGATGTCAAGGCCGCCGATCGACAGCGGGAAAAGGCAGGACCAGCAGATATCGGTGATCGGGTTCACAAACTTGCCGTGACAGGTCACATTCTGCGCCTGTGCGGGCGCCGCAACAAACGCTGATATGCACGCCAGTGCTGCCCAAACAGGCTTGAAAAGACGCCCGATCATGCCTCAGGCTCTTTTGCATTCCATGCCGCATCAGCACGGTTTTTGGCGGTGAAGTAGACCCAGCCGATCCACAATGTGGCGATCGCAAGCACGATAACCGCGACCGAAGCCCAAAGGCCAAATATCCCTGCCCAGAAGCGGATCAGGCCGACGCCCACGCACAGGCAGGCGCACAGCGTGACCCAAGCCCAGCGAAGCCTGCGCAATGCAGGTGTTTCGGGGGCAGCCATGGGCGTGGCCATAAATTCGAGGAGCACATGCCGTCTCATGTCGGAGATACTCCGATCGGCGTTTCACTTATACTGAGCATGTCGCCTGCGGCGGTGACGACCGCAGGCGTGTGCCGGATACCGAACCGACCGGTCAATTGCCCGCCCTGGTCGAAATAGAAGCGGCGCTGGTAGGGCTTCATCAGGTCGAAAGGAGAACCATCGACAAAGATGATCTTTGCTTTCAAAGTGCTCCACCGCGCGACCGCCCAGTCGACCTGCGCCTTTTCGCGACCGTCGACGAATACCAGATCCTGTGTCAGCTTGACGAAAGCCATCGGGTTGACGCGTTGCCCGCGTGTTGCGATGACATTGCCCTTATCGTCGCGAATGTCCTCTGTGACGACGGTGGACGGATCAAAAAGCCATGCGCGCTTTTGCGTCGCTGCGCTGAGCCCGGCGACGGGTTTGGGGCGCCGGACACTGGCGACGGCCTGTTCGCGCATTTGCGTCTGGAGCGCTTCGAGTTTCCCCGACGATTCCAGATTCCTCAGCCGGGCCTCTATCGTCGTGAGCAAATCCTGCTCGATGATCGGGAAGGTTTCGCCCATCTGACCAAAGTCATGCGCTTGGACATGGGCGGCGAATAAGAGCGCGGCAGTGCCGCACAAGGCAAACACTGAGGCGATGGCGATCTTGTTTTTCACAGGATCGCCTTTCCGGTGCCGATAATCTGGCGGCGGCACACAAAGCCAATATCGGCATAGCGGCTGTCGAGCCCATCGCGGTGCGGCGTCGCCATGAAATAGCATCCATCGGGGATCACGCCGGTGGGCCCCGGCAGCAGCCTCTCTCCGAACCGGGACGCGGGTTTCAACATCGCCACGGGTTTGCCGTTTACAGCGACAATATTGCTAGAACGGCTCACAACATCGCCCGCGACACCATAGACGATCTTGCCAAATGGTGGCGCTGTGCGCCCGAAATGCCTGGACACAAGCGCAGTTTGGGGTGCCCGGAAAAAGGCAAGGTCGCCTTTTCTCGGCATCTGCCCGCTTTCAACAAAGAAAGCCCAATGCGCGAGTGACGCACTGCTGTTGATGAACAGCGCGTGACCGTCGCGCCAAGCCCCAAGCATCTGTGTGCCTGCCAGCACGGCAGCAAGCAGTGCAATGCTCAGATAGCGGCGCTTGTGGTCGGGCAGCTTAGTTGCGCGGTCCATTGCCAATCCCCACCGGCGGCAGCATGGCCGGATCGGCCATTGCCTGCTGCATCGCGCCCATCACACTGGCGGCCTGGGCCTGGGCCGGTTGCGGCATCTTCACCTTGGCAAAGACCTGCTTTCGCACTTCGGCCGTGATATCGGGGACGTCACCCGCCAGCACGGCCTCACCGACCAAGATGATCTGGCCCTTTTGTCCTCTGGCTTTGAGATTGCCTTCAACCTCGGCCATGAACGCCTTGGTTTCTGCCGTGACCTGGTCGGGCGGCGTTGCCGAACGCGCCTGTGCCTGGACATATTCGCCGACCATCGTTGACAGCTGAATACGTGCCATGGGGGCGATATGCTCTTTGCTGACCAGTTCGCGAGTGACCCATGCGCCCCAAAGTCCCGTGCATACGAGCGCGCAGACAGCCGCAACCGGGACCCAGCTGATGGAATGCGCTGTGGTTGCAGCAGCTATCGTCGTCACGCCCTCAAACAGGGGACCGTCACCCGAAACCGGCGTTCTAGGTTTACTTGCTGACATCACTTATCTCCTTCTTGTCGGCAAAAAGGGGCGGGAATGAATGCCGCCGGAAAAACCCGATCAGGGCAAAAAGGGCTGCACTCAGGCCGGCAAGCTCCGCTTCAAACCGCGCCTGCCGCGCTGCGTCTGCAGCGAGGAAACGGTCGCCGAAATTATCGAAGTGCAGGATCAAACCGGCCAGGCTGAACTTTCCGAGCATCCAAAAGAATGCGACATAGACCGCGACGACACAGCAGGTGGTCACCACCACCCAACCCGATAGCCGCAACGCCAGATAGCAAAGGTCCGCGACGCGGATGCCGTGGAGCAAAGAGAAGCGAGTCCCCTGCCCTGCGGCCTGCACTGGCGTTGTTGCAGCCTGGGCGCTCATTCTGCCGCCTCCAGGAACTCAGCCGCTGGCTCTGGCTGATGATGCGGGAAGGCAACCCGTTCGATCGCATCGGCAAGGGGAACTCCACTTTTTACCAGCGCTTCAATGTCGGCAAATATCCTCGGGCTCGACGAGTAAAGCGTCGCCGAATAGGGATCGAGGACAAGGCGGCCCACCGCCAGCGTTTCGGGCCCTTTGATCAGCACGTCGGAATACTCGACCCCGTTGCGCTTGAGCGATCGGAGCAACGCCTCGGTATAATGATCCATCTCGAACCGCTGGTGTTTGGCGAGATCATTGATGGTTTCCTCCTTTTGCTGGAGAACCACCGACCAATCCGAATTTTCAAGCGCGGCGAGCGAGCCTTCGGACTTGTAGAAATCATTGAGCGATTGGGTGGCCGTGATCAGCGAAGAGCCATATTTACGGCAGGTTCTTGCATAGGTCTCGATCGCCTGCCCCATCTGGCCACCACCCAGCAGCTGCCAGGCCTCATCGATCATCATCGCCTTGGGGATAGACCGGTCCATCTGGCGCATCACGCGCAGCGACAGGAACATGAGTGCTGTCAGCGAGACCGACCGCAACTCAGGCTTGGAGGAAAGGTCCGACAGCTCGAAGACGGTGAGCCCTGCGCTCAAATCGATCGAGCAGGGACCATCGAAAAATTTGCCATAGGTCCCGCCCCGCACAAAGGGTGACATCGCGTCGGCAAGGTCATTGGCATAGGGTGACGGCTGTGATCGAAGTGCCGCAACAACATCGTCAATCGTTCCTTCGCGCTTGCGAGCGTTCCACACCCGACTAACCGCAACATCGATCAATCCGCGCTCGGTGTCACTCAATCGATCCTGCTGCCGTGCCATCTGGCCAATGATCGATTTGAGCATTGCCAGGCATTCGATCTCATAATCCTCGCCATCTTCGGCATGATCGAGTGCATCGACGTCGATCATGTCGAATGGGTTTAAAGAAAAGCCTGAAGAGAGCCTGAACTCGACAAAGGCGCCGCCAAAGGCGCGGGCCATATGCTCAAACGAACGGCCGTCATCGATGACAATGACTTTGGCACCGGCTCCGGCCATGGCGGCGCAGATGTCCTGCAGAAAGACCGACTTGCCCGAGCCCGATTTGCCGAACACCGCAACATTGTGGTTGCCCGCCGCGTTCTGGAAGGGAGACCAGAAAAAGGGCTGGCCACGCCGCCCGATCAGCAAGATGTGCGGAATGGCGCCACCCGAATATTCGCCCTGGATGGGAGCAATTGAGGCAGCAGTTGTCGTCAACATCGTGCGGAACCGCTTCATTCGCGACAAGTCGGTACTCAGCCCGTTAGGGAGAGACAGTGGCATCACCGCGAGCAACCCCATCAGCTGCAAATAGCGCTCGTCGATCAGGTCCCAGCCGGCACCCTTATAGACGCTCTTGAGCATCCGTTCGTTGATGTCGCCACGGCCGAGCGGCGACAGCGCGCCGACGCCATAATAGGCCTGGCACAGCTTCCGGCCCTGGCGCATCTCTTGCTGGACATGCTGCCACTCGTCGCGCTGGTCGGCGAGCTGTGGCAGAAAACGAGCGGATTTGGTGTCTGCAAGGCTGGTCGTGCGCATCACCTTGAAACCGGCCTTGGAAGTGGCCGATTCCTCATCGGGATAGGTAAGCCCCAGGACCGTCATCACGTTACAGCCGAAGCGCAGCTTGTCATTGATCATGTCGCCGATGATCTTCTGGACGTCCCATGGCGCCCACTGCTTTGGAAAATTGCGAACCGAAAAGAAGCGCCAGTCAAACTGGTCGGGGATGATTTCGCCAATGATCGGCACGCCATCGACCCTTTCGCCGGTCGCGCGGAAGCGTTCGGCGTGAAAGAGCAGCCGGTCGGGGGTGACCTGTGTCTCGAGATCGCGGCGCACGCATTGATAGGCGATCGGATCGAGCTCGCTATAGGTCTCGGGCTTGTCGCCATTGTCGACAGCTGCGCACAGAAAATCGTCAAAATAGCCGATAAGCTCCACAGGCGAGACGTCGCGGTGGGGGATGCTGAGGGCCTGTAACGTGCCGTACAGACTGTCGCGGACGCTGGACAAAGTCTCGGGCGTCACACCCCCGTTCAAGGGTGCGCCAAGACTGATGAAGACCCGGTGATTCCTCAAATAAAAGGGTGCATCGCGCGACAGCGATTCCCAAGCGCCGCGCCGAAGCCAGCGCGCGCGATGTTGGGCGGCGCGTCCGTAAACGCCTTTGGCGACGATCCGCGGCATCACCCAGTCGGCAATTTTTTCACCGATACTCGGGCTTTGCCAATGGATGAACTGGATGTGGCAACCCGAAGGCACCCCATCGGACAGAAATTGGGTGAGTATTTCGCCGCTTTTCTCGTCAGCCCCCATCATGGGAGCCGTTTCGAGCACAAAGCCGAGCGAGTCGGTGTTGACGAACATCCGCGTGCGCGTGTCATAGGAGCGATAGGGCACCCAGCTCGCGAGCATCGGTGCCCCCAACCGGCCACGCTCGCCTTCGGGCTGCGCGGCATCGCCGAAACACATGGTGAGGAAACGGTCCCATAGGCCGGCACCCTGCGGCATCAGTCCTGCTCCACCGTTCCGGGAAAGCTTGTGGGCTTGTTGGCGACCGCTGGTTTCTCGTCGGCTGCGCGTTGGCTCTTGTCCTGGCCGTCACCGCTTGTTTTGCTTTGGCTGGCCGGTGTCACCGAGCCCGGTCCGACCGCGGGCGTTGATTGAGGATTCTGGGCCAAACTGGCAGCGCCAAGCCCGGGCCCGGCAGCAACCGGCTGTGCTTTGCCGCTTAGCTGCTCGTCGACGGCAGCCTTGATCTCAGCTGGCGTCGTCGGCCGCCGCCCAAGACCGCGCGCACGCGCCGCAGCGACGGTTGCGGGATCGGGCGCGCGTGCACCCACGCCCGCTCCATCCGGTTCCTGTGTGCTGGGCCCGCCTTGACCCCGCGCCAGCGACCAATCCGCCAAACCTGCCTGGGAAACGCCGTGCTCCGCAGGGAGGGGCGCAATCTGAGCCGCCTGCTCACGCGACATGGGTGTCGGTGCTTGCGGTCCAGGGCCAGCAGCACCGAGCTCCATCCAGCCACCTGCGTCGGCAACTGCATGGACCACGCGGGCTTCATGGAGATAGCCGCGCTGGTCGACATAAGAAGGGAAGACAACTTTCACAACGCGCCGATCACGATGCACAACGCCGTTCGCCGCTGTAGTGATTTTGCCCTCACCGCGAATGTGCGGCTGTGGCCATCGACCCGAAGACGGCGTCATTGGACGCGCATTCTGAATGGTGGCAAGGGCCGCATCGTCAATCACCGTCGACGGCGCACAGGTGCCGCCAGGCGCCGAGCAGGAAAAATTTCCTTTCACATTTCCGCCGAATAACGTCGCACAGGCAGCGAGCGGCAACGCCGCAAGGCAGGCCGCAACGGCCCCGCCTCCACGCGCGAAGCGTTTTCCGTCACGCGACACCGGCAATGGCGACACCGCGCTGGCGATGCGCCAATAGGCATGGGCTTCAGCGATCGTCACCCGAGCGTGCACACAATGCAGCAACCCGCGCGATTGGTGCGTCAACGCCGGATTGAGCCTCGCCATCTGTTCCGCGCCGAGGAATTGAACGCGGCTAGGGTCGTGGCTCGTGACGAGGGGCGCTTCCGCACAAACGGCCCGCCACAATGCTACAGCCTGGGCTTCGTTCAAGGCCGGGCGCGACTGCGTAAGACGCAGGCCCGACCGCGCAGCGATCGCATCTGCAAGGCGGCGGGTTTCCGTGGGGGAGAGAAAACGGCTCATGACCGGACCTCTTTCAACCACTTTGCAATAAACTCTTTGGGACGATAACCCTCGATCACCGCACCGTCCGAGCGCACCAGCACCGGCGTGCCCGAAATCCCGTTTTCACGCGCATAACGCTCATTGGCATCAAGCGCCGAGGTGTCGCAATTGCGGGACTCACCGATGTCTTGGCCAGAATAGGCAGCCTTCAGGGCTTTGCGGCGGTCACGCGCACAATAGACCTGGTTGGCAATTGCACGGCTGCCGAGAATGGAAATCGGCCGTTCCATGACGCGCACGTCAAGCTGCTCGAGTGTGGTGGTCAGCGCTTTGCAATAGCCGCACGAAAAGTCCGAAAAGACGGTGACCGTCTTACCCGCCGGATTGCCCCAGATGATCGCGCCCGCCTCGGACAGGCTGGCGAGCGACAAGGTCTTGGCCATGCCTCTGCCCGTGGCATTGTTCTGGCCCCGCAATTGTGCTTGGCTGGTCTCCGCTTCACGGCGCGAACCCGCAGCGCCACCGATCAGAAGATCGGGATTGACGTCGACCAGCCGGGCCGCTGTCAGATCCTGGCGGGTTTCGAGATCGAATACACGCCCGATCATCAAATAGCGGGCACCCTGATCGATGTAGAAGATTTGCGAACCGGCCGTGACCTCGCAAACACCGCTGACAATCTGGCAGTTGATCCGCGAAACCTGCGTTTTGGGAAGTCGCTGCTTCAGCTGGGCAAGGACGGACTTGTCCGTCTCGGATGCCACATATTCGCTGGTGTTCGACGCCAGGACGAGCGATGCGCCGCTTCCCAGAAGCGCTGCGGCCAGGCCCCAGCTAAGTTGCTTCCACTTCATTGTCACTCTCCTCAACCGCTGATGAACACGCCTTCCAAAAACACGATTTCGACATCAATCCCGGTCGGCATCTCGATGACCGGCTGATATTGCTCAGCGCGCTCGATGAGATATTTCGAGACCATGTCGGCCGAGGTCGCGACGCCCTCGCCTATTCCGCCTTCCAGAATGTCGCCGGTACCCAATTTCTGGCGTTTGCCGTCGACACTGACATTGGTGCCCTGGAACAGCGACTGGGTGTTCGCCGAAAAGCCCCGGCCAAAGCCGCCTGCCAGTCCTGCAATGAAGGCTTGGCCGACGAGCGAGCCTTCGCGGCTGACTACGCGGCCACGCACGCCCGTCTTGCCGCCAAAGGCAATGAACCCCTTTACGTCGCTAACGGCATAGCGCCCGCCCGGCTGGGGACAGGTCATGCGCTGCAGTTTGACGTAGACTTTCTCTGAACTGAGATCGCCGCGGGCAGCGCCATTGACCAGACAGCCGGTGATGTTGGTGGTCAGCAAACGTCCATTGTCATAGACCGACCGTGCCGGCCCCGTGATCCGGAGCACGACCGGCAGCGGGTCGCTCTGGCTTTGAACGCTGGCGCTCGTATCCACCCCAACAATGACCTTGGCGACAGCAATCGAATTAGGGGGGAGATAGCTTGTGCTGTCGGTGTAGACGGTATTGCCTTTGGGTACTGGCATGCCGGTTCCGGTCGGTGTATCGCCGAATGACACCAGCTTGACCTCGCTGCTGCGTGCGACCGGTAGCCCTGCGGCTACGACTGCAGCTTGCCCCGAAGGCGTCAGCGGTTGTGCTCCGCCCTTGGGGTTAGCCTGCGCATAGCTCGGCGGGGATTGCCGTCCGTAGAGCGCACTGGGCCCGCCTTGCGGACCCATGACAGGCGACTGCCGTGCCGCCGCGAGCGCCGCCTTGAGCTGCTCATTCTCTTGCTGATAGGCGCCCAGCACACGCTGCGTGTCTTCCGTCATTGCGCCATTCTGGCCGCTGACGCGTTGCAGCTGCTGTTCGAGCTGGTCGGCCTGCTGCGCGCGCGCCGCAAGCGAGCGCATCTGGTTGTTCATCGACTGGAGCTGGGCTTCGCTTTGTGCGCGCCACTCCTTCTCCGACATGCTCTTGTTGACCATGTCGTCGGTCGAGACTTCGGTCACCTTCTCTTCGAGACTGTCTTCGGCGGCACCGGTGCCGTCGTCAAAGATATAGAGCGAGCCGAGGACGAGCGCGACGGCGCCCGCTCCGCTCAGGAGCAGCATCTGCCTGCGCTTGACGGCCTCATTGGAGGCCATCGCGTCGCCAACCGGGCTCAATTCGTTTGCGGAGGTACCTGCATCGAGCGCTTTGGGTTGCCTGCGGAATATGTCGGTGAGCCTCATCTGGCGCCTCCGTTCGACTGAATGAGATAGACAGCGCTCTCCTGGTCGGGGGCGAGTTCTGGGGTCGGAGCCATGAAGGCAATGGTTCCGCTTGGCGAAAACATCGTCTGGTCGAGAAGCAGGGGCTGCTTGCCAAGATTGCGAACGCGTAACACGGTCCCGCGTACCTCGGAGCCACGATATTCGCTGATTTGCTGGACCTGCAGCCGGCCGATCATCACGGGTTCAAGAACCGTCTGCCGGATGTCGAAGCCCTCGATCGACTGGTTCGCATACATCGCAAGCCCAAGCCGGACGGCGGTTTCTTCAGGAGAGGTTCGCAATTCCCAATCGCGCGCTTTGTCTTCGGACAGGCTGGCATTCGAGATGAAAATCTGTTCGGCGTCGTTGCCTTTGACCTTGCACAGGAATTTGTAGACAAAACCTTTGCGCGTCGTCCCGAAGAAGGAGAGCTGCGGTTTTGAAAAGCCATCGGGAACCGACAGATAAATGTCGCCCCGGACGGGTTCGTTGACAATTTGGAAGTCCTCGGTCGGAATCCCGGTTGAAATCTTCGAAACTGATGCGAACTGGTCGCCGTCGAGGCTGATCCGTGTGAGGTCCTTTGCCGACGCGACGCAGTCAATCTGGCCATTGTCCTTGGCCAATACCGACTGATCGGCAAGCGCCGGGCTCGCTGACAGAACCAGTCCAAGTCCGACCATGATGCAGCCCACAGGGCGACCACAGTAAGACAAAGGTCGCGACATGAGTACGGCGCCCGCACCTACAATCCCCCAGGCGATTTGGGTCATCATGCCCCCTCCCCTTTCTCGTCCTTTTTCTTGATGGCACCAAAGGCAGCGAGCTTCAGGGACACACCGGTGTAGGTCCAGACGAAGCGGAAGGTCCGAGCTTCGGCTGTCACTTCCTTCGACCCGACGACGGTGTGCATGATACCGTTGACTTCGCTGGTCAGCGCTTCGGGATCGACGGTCAGCTTCTCGATCGTGAAATATTGGGAGACGCTGGAACCGTTTTGCTCGCCCACCACTTTCATCAGTTCGGCGCGCATCTTGCCGTGCGTGCGCGGATCCGTGATCGAAAGGATCGAATCCATCCAATATTGCAAATTGGAGGGCGACCTGTTCAGCGTCAGCAAAGCTGCATCGCGCGTGACCATTTCAAGATAGTCGTGCGGCACGCCTGAAGAGCTAAGCGTCAGGGGTTTGGCCAGGACCGGCTGCAACACGACTTCGCGGTCGCGGCTCGCAGCAAGCAAGGTCAAGACGATGGTAAGGGCAAAAAGCAGGACGCCGACCACCGCGAGCAAATTGCGTTGCTTCAAGAGGCGCTGCGATTGCGCATGGGATAGTCCCAGGTCCATCTCAGCCTGCCATCAATCGAAGGTGAGAGGGTGGCGTTGCCTTAAGCCGCATGAAGGACCCCGGAAGGTACCAATAAGCAGTATGAATGATCCACGACACAGCACGACCGGCTTTCAATTTGCGTAAGAACCACCAGCACGCACAGGCAATGATTAGTCCTATGATGATGTGTTGCGTCAGCACGCCCCAGGTGAACGGAATGATCATCGCCAGAAACTCGTCGAGCGTCCAAAATCCGATCAGTTCCGGATCATCGAGATGTGCAGGGATTGTGTATCGATTCATAACCAGCGCCACCCTCTGCCTGTCACCGCGGCCGGGCCGCATGCGGACCGGACCCGGAAACCATTCAGACCGTCGCAGTGACTGCGGCGGTGACGATCGGAACGCCGGTGCCGGCGCCAACACCCACACCGACAGGGATTGCGACCTGACCAAGGCTGAACCGCCCGGACGCCAGCCCGACAATGCCGCCTGCGAGCGACAGGACGGTGATGATCCGGCCACCAGATCCTTCAAGGAAACCGGTGAAGCTCGTCAGCGCTGAGTTGAAGGTTGTATCGGCCCCGGCCATTGCTGCTCCGGCACCCAATAGAGACACAGTCGCTAGCATAAGACCGGTCTGGGCCAGGGTGTGGCCGGATATTTTTAACTTTGTCTGCATTTCCATTCCTCTCTTCAATTGAATTGTCGTGATGATTACGACTTCAAGAAGGAGCAGAAATTGCGATGAGAGCGCAACTCGAGAGGGCTTTCTAATCGGCCCGATTAAGTGATTCGGTTAGCGAGTGCACGGAATTGACGCTAGGCGTGCGTATTCACGCACAGTTTATTGCAGATGTTGTAGGTTATATTGCAAGTTGCACATGCCGACTTGCATGTCTGTGCAACTATCGTTGTGCATACGCGCGCATGCGAGACGTGTCGAGCACCGTAGGGTGATTCGCAGGCTGGTCTTCGGGTGAGCCAAGCGGCAATAAGGTCGCGAGACGCTCAAGGGAGGCAAGGGTGGCCGATCGAAAGAACAAGGCATTTCGGTTCTTGGTGAGCCAGGATTTTATCGACATCGCTGCTGACGCAATCGCGATGCATACCAAGAAAACCTGCCGATTCTCAACGCTTAGAAGCGCTGTTGAGACATGTTGCGCCTGTATGACGGCGGGTCAGTTTGACGGTGATGACTTTGACGTCTTCATGCGAACAACGCAGCTTGAAGGCGATGTGCGGGTCTATCTGAATATGCAAGCATCGTGGAGCCAACATTATGAAGAGTTAAAGGCCAGACTCTCGGCAATCGCCAATATCCGGGTTTTTGACCGAACAATGATCGCCTATTTGCTCCATATCGCCGTCAAAAACGATCTATACTGAACCGGCTTTCGAGCGTTTGCCTCTTGACTCGTGAAACTATGTTAAAACATAGTCTTAATCGGGGAGGCCCCTGACGATGCCATCGAGTGGATCCAGAAACCTGCACCTAGCAACCGACACGACCCCGTCGGACGCCGCCGCACTGCCTGTTTTCGATTTCATGATCGACGACCAGACCAGGTTCGACTGTTGCTGGGAAGAGCACGGCTATCGCACTTTGATCAACAGCGAGCTCCAACGGCAATCACGTCCCATCACCTTCCTGGTCGGGCCTTTGGGACGGTCGCGTTCCTATGTCAGCCGTGTCTTGTCGGGCCAGAACAAACTCACCCAGGAACTGCGGGAAAAAGCCTTTGCTGCGCTTGGGATCGATCCGATCCGGGCGAACATCGCCGTTGCTTGGCTGCACGATGTCAGCCTCTATGATGCCATGGAGATCAGGCATACCAGCGACTATTTCCGAGAATATCTCGAGGAAATCACATCGGTACGGCAAGGCTGTATCAAGCTGGTCGTGAAACCCGCCATATTGCGCGAAGCGGCCAAACGAACGATCGACACGATCGTCAGGCATCAGGAGCGCGTGATCGAAAACGAGACTTCGCTTCTTGGCTAATGACCCAAGATTTCCAAGGCGGCACAGCGTCTTCAAAACGCCTGAGATCGGCTGAGCCCGTCATAGCGGACGAGGTTTACGCTCCGAAATCCTGAGTTCGCGACAGCCGCTGCAGCAATGGCGCCGCGATCGACACTGGCAATTTCTACATTGCGCGGCGACAGTCTTGTCCAGTTCGTCATGATCGTACGGACATAGTTGAGCGTCTCTGCGATGATCGGCAAGCGGCCCTCGCGCAGTGAACGGCGATGCGGTCCGGCATTATAGGCTGCAAGCGCCAAATCGACGCGACCGAACCGGTCAAGCTGCTCGCGCAGATAGCGCGCGCCTGCCCGCATATTCGCCAAAGAGTTGAACGGATCCACGAGCCCAAGTTGACGCGCGGTTCCAGGCATGATCTGCATCATGCCCATCGCGCCTTTATGGCTTATCGCCCAGTATTTGTATCCGGATTCCTGCGCGATGACGGCATCAAGCAGTGAAGTTGATACGCCATATTCGCACGCGACAGCCGCAACCATGTCGAAATGATAGGCTCTTCGTGCCTCGACCTTCGGATCGAGCCACCAGGCCGGCGCGTAGCCTCTGCCGTCGCACCGGTCATAACTTCCGCCCGACAGATTGCTGCTGAACAGTACAGCTGAATGAAGTTGGTGCGACATGATGGGTCGCTTCGGCTGCATCCATGCTGGAATCTGGATACGCGCAGTCGGCAGCGGGTCCGGAATATGAGCGTCAGCGCCTATCCCTACCGGTTGCGGATGCGCGGCCAGTTCCAATGCCATCAGGTCGATCATCGTTTGCGACGGGGCACGTTGACTGTATTCGGGGCCGTCGACCTGCAAGGCGGCTCCCTTGCCTTCATCCAGCACATTAGCATTGGCCAATTGCGCAGCGACCGTTGCCGGTGCTGCCCTTGTAAAATCGATCAATGTTGCTTCTCGTGCATCAAGGCTGAAGGCATTCAACCCGATGCCCAGGGCAAGGGCGGTTCCGAAAATTCTTGGTTTCAGCACTACAACTCTCCAACGAGTTGCGTGCACAGTGGTTCGTACGCTCCGGCAATGGACCAAAAAACGGAATTTGAGTCAACAATTACTGAACTAGGGCAAATGACTCCCGTTGTCCAAAGCGGGAGGGCCAGATCGAGTATCGACCGATAAGTAGAACTCAGCCAGCAAATGGCCTATCAATTCGGGCTTTTCCTGAATCACCCAATGCGTTCCGGTGTCGAGTTCGTTTACCCAACCATTGTCGAGAAAGCGCGCATTCCGCCGGGCCAGATCAATCGGCGTAAACGCGTCGTCTGCGGCGATAATCATCATTGTTGGTGTTGATATCCGACCTGCACCGATTTCCATTTGGAAATCCTTGTTGGCACGATACCACTTGCCCATACTGTTTATTGCGCCGTCATTGTCCCAGGCCGATCGAAACTGATCGAGGTCAGCGTCGGGAAAGGTGCCCGGAAGGGACGTCGCGCGTAGTGTCTTCTCAAGCAGCACCCAATTTCCCAACCGCCCTACATAGCCCGGCACCGATGGTATCTGCAAAAATGTCGCGTACCAGTCGATCTCATCTTCCTGCGTCTGATAATCAGCTGCTGCGAGGGGGTGTTCCTTGTTGATGACAACCGACTTTTCCACCCTTTCCGGATGCAAAAGTAGCGTCCACCAAGCAACTTGGCCGCCGAAATCGTGGCCGGCCAGAAAGAATTTTTGGTAGCCAAGCGCGTCGGCAAGCCCCACGACGTCACCAGCCAGCTTGTCAAGCCTGTAGGCCGCCACGTCGGCTGGTTTATCCGAACGGTTGTATCCTCGCTGGTCCGGCGCGATGACACGGAACCCCGCCTTCGCCAATACCGCCATCGGGCCGCGCCAAGCATACCAGAATTCCGGATAACCGTGGAGCAGGATCACCGGCTTGCCATCGGCCGGTCCCGCAAATACGACATGCAACGATACCTCTCCGACGTCGACCATTTGGCTTTCAAAATCAACGCCAAACTGTTTCTCGGCTGCCGCGACAGAATCTCTTGGCGGCTGGTTTCCAGATACGTGTCCGCCGATAAGCCCAACCGACAGCAGCGCAAGCGCACACAGGGAGACCGTCCTCTTTTTCATAAACGCATTCCACAATCTGATTGAAGGCGCCATTGCTGCGCGCCCGGCACGCGGCAACGCTTCTTGTTAGCGAAAGGGCTGGATGAGTTGGCTTAAATAGCCGACCGGGTAATCCGGCTGGTCACCGATCCCAAGGTCATTTGTCCCGATAACCCTGTTTTTGTCATAATGGACTGTACCGAGGACATAGTCGGTCAAACTCGTAAAGAGTCCAAAATTGACGTCGCCCTCTTCCGCTGTTTTGAGATGATGGAAACGATGGACCACATTGACCGCAAGCAGATATTTCAACGGGCCGGTAAAATAGGCGACGTTCGAATGTTGCAGAAGCAATTGCAGTACAACCGCGACGATGAGCAGCGACAGCACATCCTGAGAGATGCCCATCAATAGCAGTGGGGATACGCCTGCGAGGGTTTCAATGAACTGATGCAATGGGTGTTTCATCAGGCCATTAAACCCGTACATGCGCTTTACGCTGTGGTGAACGGCGTGCAGGCGCCACAAAAGCTGGATTCTGTGACTGGCGTAATGGGCAAGCGTGATGCCTACATCGGCAATCATGATTGCTATCAGCAATTGTTGCCACAAGGGAAGCGCATGCGGCCATATCGAGGGTAGGCTAATGAAGCTCGCGACAAGCGGCACGCTTAGAACACCCATCACATTGGCAGTTTCATTGACCAGGGCATGATAAAAGTCACGTACGCGATCGCCTTGAGACTCATTGAACGCGGCGTCATAGGGAACAGCCCGCTCCAGCACAAAAGCCAGCGCAATGAAGGCTGAAACAAGCAAGAACAGCCAGCCCTTCGACTGACCCGACTGAACGATAGAGACCGCGATCCCATTCCCAACGATTAAAAACAACGGCAGATAGAACAACCGTATCAGAAATTTCATCACAGGTTTTTTCCCGCATAAAAGGTCGACGCCAAGGTCAACAGTGATTCTTGTCGCTGTGAATGCGCGGAAAATGCGAGATGTGCTTGAATGCAGGGGCTATGAGGTGTTTTTTCTCGTCGTAACATTAGCCCGCCTATTCAGGTCGTTTGGCGACAGACCGAAAGTACGTTTGAATGTCCGCGACAGGTGAGCGGAATCTGCAAATCCTGCGATATGCGCCGCACGCGTCAAAGAACTGTCGCTGGCAAGACTTTGGATAGCGCGGTGCAATTTTCTCCACAAAAGGTAGCTTTTGAGCGGCATGCCGATCTGAGCGCTGAACAAATGTCGAAAGCGGCCCGTCGAGAGGCCTGCGGCACGCGCTACCTGATCCAGGGTGATTCCTAAATCTTCGGCAGCATCGATCTCTTCAAGCGAACCTGCAATACGTGGATCTATCGAAGGAACGACCGCTTGATCTGAACAGGTCGGCCAGATCAATTGGGTGAGTTGGACGCCAAACTCAGTGGTTCTTGAAGCAGGGTTGGTTGCGAGCGTTTGTTCAAGCGCCGTTGACTGAGCAGATGAAAGTTTAAGCATCTCCACCCCTCCTGCACCCAGCCTCTCATGGCCTTTTCGAAAAAGACTGGGATCAATATAGAGAATCTTCGCAGTCTGGCTGGCTGCAGAAAGGCGATGGCTTATGTTCGAGCCGATCACCAGAATGCCCTTTGCGTTCAGTATTTGTCCTTGCGTTTCGATTTGAAGCGGACACGAGAAAGGGAAACAAATCTGAACAGCATAGTGCTGGTGAAACTCTGTATGGCCGACGGGTCCATCATAATAGACCCACCCCAGACCGATGGTAATATCTCCCGCCCAATTATTCATTTTTCGATCTTAAAGGCTTGAATTATTGCACCAACTGGCTCCTGAAAATACTGGACTCCGCGTATGCCACATTATATCCCACACCGTGCATCGTAGCAATGTAAAACCAATTGATGACCCATTCCAGACCTGCCCTACAATTGCCTTTAAGCTGCCGGACAGTCAGCGAGACAAAACGCGAGCGCGTAGATTGTTGTGGTTGCGAAACACCGGCTCATTGCCGCTCGTTCCGCTTTGTTACGAGCGTAAGGATTTCCGCCGGAGGCGCGAGAGGGGCAGCGGAGCACCTCCGGAGTGGCCACCCGTTCCGGCATATGTAGGGTCTCGCTCACGGGAGAAAATTTCCCTCCGACATGCGGGGTTGGCCAATCTCAAGCATGCAAAGCATCTTTGTCATAACACGGAACGGTGTCGACCCTGATCATTGACTGATGTCTCCCAAACTTGTTCATAAGCTCGGCGGCAATGGCAACTCATCTCGCAAACGGCTCCGCGTCTGAAGTCAGGACCACATGCACGGTCAGACTGGCGTCGTCACTAGGAACCGACCAGACTTGGAGGTCATGTCTGCTCTCGACTCCGCCAACATCGTTTAGATGTTATTGGAGTGCATCCTGCTCGATACGCCTTGCGAAAGGACATGAGTCGTCTCTCTGAGCAGCATGAACTGATGGGGTGGATGCGAATTGTGCGAGCATCGCATGTCGGCAAATGGGAAGGAATAGGGATATGAGACGGCTACCAGCGATTTTCTTGGTCGCCATAGTGTGCGGCGTGCTTGCCGCCTGAGGCGCCAATGAGGCTCACCACGAAAAGGCAGCGTAGGTCAGCACGGTGGCTGCACCTTCGACCGAACCAGCAGCTCTGCGCAATTTCCACCGCCTCATTTTTAACAACTTCACTGTGCTTCATGATTTTCGGTCTCCTTGTTGGAGTGTCTAGCTCTCAAGTGGACGGCGCAAACCCGTTGAAAATTCGCCATATTTGACCGGAACGAATTTGCAGTCCGTCGCAAAAATCGGTCTTGCCAGCGACTGCATTTCGATCGTGCAGTGTTGATGTTGACCACTAAATTCCACGCATCATCACATAGATGCCAACAACGATGACAACGACCGCAAACAATCGTTCGAGCAGACCTTTGCGAGCGGCGAGCCGATTTCCGAGCGCAATGCCCGCCGCCGCACCGATCATTCCACCTGCAATCAAGATCGCGACCATCGGCCAGTCAACATATCCCGAAAGCGCATAGGACGTCGCGGTCGTTAGCCCCAATGCAGCCACTACCACGAGCGATGTCCCAACCGCGCTCACCAGTGGCATTGCGGTTGCGGCGATTAGCGCTGGCACGATCAGAAAACCACCACCAATCCCGAAGAACCCTGCAGTTGCACCGACGCCAAGTCCGGCAGGCACCAACCGGGGCAACAAGAAAGCGGCGCTTTCACGCGTCAATCGAACGTCGGGCGCTGCGACACCGCGCGGCTTGTGCAACATCGATAAACCTACGCCGATCATCAACAGCCCAAAAAGCAGAAGCAACCGCTGACCGTCGACCGACTTGCCCACCTCAGCGCCAATTGCCGCGCCAATTACGCCCGCGAAAGCGAAGACGAAGGCACAGCGCCACTTTACCCGCCCCGCGCGGGCATGCCCGGCCAACCCGGCAAGCGCGTTCGCCGCCACCGCCACCGAAGCAGTTCCGATGGCGGCATGGGTCGATCCAACGCCGACAGCATAGACGAGCAGCGGAACGGCGAGAATCGACCCGCCACCACCGACAAGGCCGAGGACCAGGCCGATAAGGCCGCCAGCGGTGAGCGCTAGCAGGGCTTGGACGAGTGTCACCGAGTTTTCAGACAGCCGGTGCCGGCTGGTTCCACGGCATCGCACGCAATAGCCTAGCCATGCCGCACCAGCCGGTCGCGCCTGCCGTCATCAGTCCCGCTCCGACCAACGCCGATACTCCGAAGAATGCCGGCGCAACCAGAAATCCGAGAGCGACACCGATCAGAACAAGTCCACCGGCCCCCAGTTGAACTTGCCGCATGATTTCGAGCGGCTGGCGGATATCGACACGCGTCGGCAGTCCAGCAGCTCGCCACCCGTCGATGCCGCCTGCGAGCAGGTGCACGGGCGCGCCTTTTGCCGCAGCGATCAGTGCAGGTGCATTGCCCGTCGTGCGCGCGCCGGATCGGCAGTGAAATACGACCGGTCCTGAAGGCAGTTCGCACAAGCGGCTGAGCGGCACGTTTATCGCTCCGGGAATGTACTCACGCACATGTTCGTCGGCGTCGCGGATGTCGACCAAGGTCGCACCGGCTTCAATCAGCTTGAGTGCCTCGGCGGGCGAGATTGCGGATATCGTCATCTGCTCAGTCCTTGCAGTAGAGTTGGTAAAGGCTGGCCATCAGCGTTTCGGTGCGCGGATCGGCGATCCGGTACCAAAGCGTTTGGCTTTCGCGTCGAAAGGCGACGAGACCTTCCTCACGCATCTTGCCGAGATGTTGCGAACAGGCTGATTGCGATAGGCCGACTTCGCGGGCGAGATCGCCTGCCGTCATCTCGCCATGTTCGACCAGCTTGCACATCAACATCAGGCGTCGGCCATTGCCCATCGCCTTGAGCAGACCGGCAACGGTTTCCGCCTTTGTTTCGAAACTGGTAAGGTCCATCAGCGACTTGAGCATCGACATCTCCATTAGCACTTGCTTATTTAGCTTCGACTAATATATCGTCAAGCGTAAATGGAGGCTACTATGTCCACACCACCCGTTATCGAAGCGTTCTTCGACGAACCGACCAACACGATCAGCTATCTGGTCGCCGATGCGGCGACGGGTGCAGCGGCTGTCATTGACCCGGTGCTGGACTTCGATCTGGCAAGCGGAAAGGCCGATGTGCGATCCGCAGAGCGGATCCTTGCGGCGGCTGAAGAGCGTGGTTTGCGCATCGTCATGGTGCTGGAAACGCATGCGCATGCCGACCATCTCTCCGCTGCGCCCTATATTAAAGCGAAAACCGGGGCGCCGATCGGGATTGGCGAACATATCCGCGACGTGCAGAAACTCTTCCGCCCAGTTTTCGCGCTCCACGACTTGAAGACCGACGGATCGGATTTCGACCATCTGTTCGCGGATGGCGCGCGCTTCAGGATTGGCGCGCTCGATGTGGAGGTCATGCATGTGCCCGGCCATACGCCCGCCGATGTCGCGTATCTGATAAGCGACGCCGCGTTCGTCGGCGATACCTTGTTCATGCCGGATTACGGCACGGCCCGCGCAGATTTTCCCGGCGGCGACGCGCGCCAGCTCTACCGCTCAATCCGGCGCGTGCTCAGTTTGCCCGATGAAACCCGCCTGTTTCTGTGCCACGACTATAAGGCCCCGGGGCGGGACGATTACCGGTGGGAGACCAGCGTCGGGGAACAGCGACGCGCCAGCGTACACGTCCATGACGGCGTTTCGGAAGATGAATTTGTCGCCATGCGCGAAGCGCGCGACGCGATGCTATCGGTGCCGAAGCTTTTGCTACCAGCCATTCAAGTCAACGTTCGTGCCGGTCGATTTCCAGAAGCGGAGGCCAATGGTGTTCGCTACCTGAAAATCCCGGTGGAGGCAGAGTTTGGGAAGTAGAACCGGCGGCTGAGTCGCGGCAGTGGCCGACTTTGCTTCTTTCCTATCCTCCGATTGGCTGATCGAGAGCTTTCATACCCTCCGACACTCGCAGGCGACGGCAACTGGATCGATTGCAGATAGAAAGACGCTGCACGAAGCGGAGGTGAGCAGGCAGGCAGCGGAAGGCCCTAGGTCAGGTGGGCTCAGCGACCTCTTGCCTGTAGAGGCTTGCGAAGGCGGCTGCTCATTAAGCCGCGGAGCGATTGTTATCAGATCCAAGTCCGAAACTGTGCGCAATTTTTGAAAACCGGACTTCTGCGCACGCCGGGCCGTGCGGCTGCAAACCATCGCGCTTGTAAGGATCGCTATCTTGCACGCCCCGTTATCATTCGCCGAGCAGAGAGTCTAAGCTTTGGTCTCGGGGCAGTCCACCAATTGCCTGGCTCGCAGATGATCCAGACCAGCTATGCGCGCACGTGGACAGTATGGCTTCCGAATAAATTGGCGAAGTCGATACGAAGTTTGAAGATCTTATGCGGCTTCGATCAGAGCGCTTCCAGCTGGCATCTGCTTGCGAGACAGGACCCGTTCGCGCATGCCGCATCGTCGAGGCGCTTGCGCGAACAGGTTGAGATCACGTGCCCGATTGACAATCGGGGATGGGGCGCAGATATTTGCGGCATGCGGCAGAGCTTTGTCAGACTGTTCATCTCAATTATGATGGTGCTTGGGGTAGGGGCAGCCAGTCTTGCGCACGCCAGTGGGCCTTGTGTGCCACAGATGCAGTCGCAAGAACTTTCGCCAACGGTGCTCTCTGACTGCGCTCAAGGGTTTTTTCGATCCGAGAATGGGACAATCCCTTGCGGAAAGATGCGCGCGGGGTGCGTAACGGCCGCTTCTTGCTTTTCCAATGTCGGCCTTGCTCCGACCGATGTTCCATTTCCCATTTATCGTTGCTCCGATGCCAACCAGGGCACGATGCCCATCACTGTGCTTGGAGGCATCCGCATCGCGCCTCTGCTTCAGCCGCCTACCCCCGCTTCATAAGCAAATATCATGCTCCCGTCGCGGAAGCGTGCGCAAATATCGGCGTAGAGGTGACCAACCTGCTGCGCTGAAATCTAGCTTATGAGGGCTTTAGAAATGAAACCTATGTTCTATTTGACCGTGCTGGCTTTGCTCGTACCGCAGATCAGCGCGGCACCCGCTTTGGCGCAAAAGCCTGGCTTACCGGGTTTCCGGTCGGAAACTCCCCAGCAAAAAGCAAAACGGCTCGCTTGGCTCGAGCGCCGAGCAGAAATTCGCAAAGAGCGAAAGCGTGAAAAATGCTTGGCCAATCCCGCAAAGCGAGGCTGTGACAAGATACTTGCAGGTCCGCCTGCGGAAGTCGAAGGAGTCCCTGCCCGACCGCAGTGATGGAACCCGACGTCCGTGCACGATGTGGCACGGACGTCGGATCTATCGGCGCTGCCGATTGGCGTGGCTATAGTTTGACGTCTTCTGATAAATGGAATTTGGTCAGTCGAAGGCGAACATCGTGGGCCGGCACAAGCTGTTGCCAACGTGCAACACAGCGACGAGAATCTGACGGCCTATTGTCAAGTCTGTTGTGCAACGCAGCATATTATGACAGATGTGGAGAGCTGAACGTTCAGACCCGAAAACGGGCATCGTTTCTGGAATTGCAGGAGGAACAAATTCTTTAACTTTCAAGGAATTTGTTTATGAAAATTATCCGCCTTGCTGCCATGGTCGCAGCCGGAGCCATTGCGATCTCGGCAGCGCATGCCGAGGACACCGAAGCTCCATCGGACATCACAATCTCGGGGGGCGCGACAGTAATCTCTGATTATCGTTTTCGCGGTATTTCCCAATCGAACAAAAGACCCGCGATCCAAGGGACGGCAACGCTCAGCCATAAGTCCGGCTTATATGCCTCAGTCTGGGGCTCATCGATCGACGATTACATAGCCGATAACAGCACCGAGCTCGACTTTGTCGCGGGTTTCAAAACGAATGTCGGGCAATCGACGCTCGATGCTGGCGTCACTTACTATCATTACCCCAATTCGACATTTCCGTTTTCGGATTTTTTCGAAGTCTACACCTCGCTTTCGCACACGCTGGGGCCGGTGACGGGAAAAGTTGGGGTGACCTATGCGCCGAAGCAACAAGCGCTGTCTCTGGACGGGATATCCAAGGAAGATAGCCTCTATTTGAGCGGCGACCTGTCAGCGGGCATTCCCAAAACGGGGTCAGGACATAGAACGGGCACAGATATACGCTAAGCGTCTCTGCGCGCACTTATGGGTCGACTCTATGCGTCGACGACTCCAGCATTCCAAAGGCATCCATCGGACAGTTGTAGCATCGCCTCT
>JAKFUU010000021.1 GCA_021732525.1 Sphingomonadaceae bacterium
CTTGGGCCAATATCCGCGCCATGCCGGGCCGCAAAGTCAAACCCGCGTTCAGCCACTTTCTTTATAAATATCGCAACTTGGTCGAGAGGTTCTTTAACAAACTAAAGCACTTCCGCGCCATTGCAACCCGATACGACAAACGGGATGACAACTTCCTCGCCTCCGTCCAACTCGCCTCAATCCGAATCTGGATCAAACATAATGAGTCGGTGACCTAGAACGCCAGCGCGTTGTCGTACTCGAGCAAAAGGGAGTGGGGCTACCAACAGATATGCAGGGGCTAACTACCTTGCGCTTTACTGATCAATCTGACCTTGATGGGAAGATCGCGGAAATTGCACGATGCGTCGATAGGTTGGGGCCGCTCCAAAGATTGAGGAGAAAAACACCAGCCTGATCTGATGCCCCATTGGTGCCCCGCCGGAAGGCGCGACCCGCAAATCACATCTAAGTTATTGAAAATATGGTGGACGCACTAGGGCTCGAACCTAGGACCCGCTGATTAAGAGTCAGCTGCTCTACCGACTGAGCTAAGCGTCCACAAGCCTGCGCGACTGTTGCAATTGCGCGAGTTGGAAGCGGTGCAATGGTGACATTTCGCGATCATGTCAACAAATATAGAACCAACAAATATGGCGAATGGGTGATTGGGGTAACTGCTATCTGGCAACTCAAACCTAACAGAATAGGAATTGGCCTGATTTCCAGCTAAACCCTGTTCATTTTTGATTGAATCAAAAACCGGGTCTAGAGTTTTTTCCACTTACGTGGAAGCGGCACCAGCCCACTCCCCCACCCGGCCACCCATAGCATATCCTGACTGGGTGGTCGGGTGGGGGAGTGGGCTGGTGCCGTCAATGTTTCAGTATAACTGAAACAGACTCTAGTTTCCCTGTTTTCCGCGATTTCCGAGCCGTTCGGTGTTTCCACCTCACTCGAAATCGCTCAAGATCAAATCATCGGCCGCGCATAAAAATTGCGGCGAATAAAAGGATCATACTCATATTTCGCTTCGATCAAAATGGAAATGATCTTAGCCAAATTGCCCGAGACGGGTTCCCGGATGGCGTTCAATTGACATGATGATCCCAACGCAAATCATTACCGTCAGCATCGATGATCCGCCATGGCTCATAAAGGGTAGGGGAATGCCGACGACGGGTGCCATGCCCATTACCATCATTAAATTGATCGCTGCGTAGAAGAAAATCGTGCATGTCATTCCGGCGGCAACCAGCTGTCCGTACCGCGTTTGGCTGTTCACGGCGACATTCAATCCCCATTTGAAAATCAGGAAAAATCCGAATAATAGCGCCAATCCGCCTATCATTCCCCATTCTTCGGCCATTGTCGCAAATACGAAATCGGTGTGACCTTCGGGTAGATAGTCGAGATGGCTCTGTGTCCCTTTTAAAAAACCTTTGCCAAAAAACCCCCCGGAGCCAATGGCAATGGCGGATTGATTCACGTGATATCCTGCGCCCAGCGGATCGGCCTCCGGATCGAGAAAGGTCAATACGCGCCGTTGTTGATATTCCTCCAAACCGAAAAAATAGGCGAGCGGGATAAGGGCAACCATGGCCGCGCCTGCGCCAACGAACCAGCGCATCGGCAAACCAGCCAGAAAGGCGACCACTACGGCGCCGAAAATTATTGCCAGGCTGGTGCCAAGGTCGGGTTGGATCAAAACCAGGCCGGCGGGAAGCGATAGCAATAATACCGGCGGCCACAGCGCATCCATCGTACTGATTTTAGAAGGCGGCAGGCGATCGAAAAACCAGGCTACGGCCAAAATAATCGCCGGTTTCATCAATTCCGACGGCTGTAAATTCATGAAACCAATGTTAATCCACCGCTGGCTACCGCCGCTGACAAAGCCCGTCACCTCAACGGTAATGAGCAAAATTAAGACCGCGCCATAGACCGGGAATGTGATTGCTTTCCAAAAATCCATCGGCAATCGCGATAGGATCAAAGCCATCGCCAAAAACACAAAAAAGCGCATCAAATGCTTCCCGGCCCAAGGGTCAAAATTTCCGCCCGCCGCTGAATAGAGAACCGATGCACCAAATATCGACATGGCTGTTAATATCAGCATGATCCGCCAAGGCAGGCCGGCAATCGGTGCGGGAATAACGCTATTCATGCGTCATTATCCGATGTTTTTTGCGAAGTGGTGCCAATAGATATTTGATATTCCGAAAGTTCACGCGCCATGCGTTCTTCGGGGGTGCCGCCCCATGCGCTTTCGAGCGTTTGCAGCGTCGCCATCGCCTTTTCCCGGTCGTAAAGGAATGTCAGCACATCTTTGGCAACGGGAGCCGCCGCACGCGCGCCGCCGACGCCATGTTCGATCACCACCGCGGCGGCATAGCGCGGATCGTTCACGGGCGCGAAGCAGACAAACAGACCGTGATCGCGATATTTCCAAGCATCGCCGCCGCCTTTGCCCAGCCCGCGCACTTGCGCTGTTCCGGTTTTGCCCGCCATTGTTATGCCGTCCAATGGCAAGCGGCTTGCGACCCCTGTGCCTCCGCCGGCGTTAACCACCCGGTCCATGCCGTCGCGAACGAGCGCCAGATGCTCCGCCGCATAGGGCAGCGCCGCAGCAACTGGGCGCTTTGCAGCGACTATAGCGGGTGTAAGCATGCGTCCCGACGCAATCCGCGCCGACATCAGGGCCAATTGCAGCGGATTGGTGAGAACGTAACCTTGGCCGATAGTGGCATTGAGCGTGTCGGCTTGGCTCCAGTTTTTGCTGTATTTTTTCTTGATCCACGCGCTATCGGGAACGGTGCCATATCGCTGCGATATAAACGGCAGGTCATATTCTTGGCCAAGACCAAGCTGCCGTGCGACCGGCGCAATGGCATCATAACCGACCCGGCGGCCCATTGTGTAAAAATAGGTGTTACAACTGACCTTGATGGCGTCTGCCATATTGGTCGTTCCATGCCGCCCCAGACATTGGAAACGGCGGTTACCCAGCGTATAACCGCCGTTGCAAAATATCGTTTCTGCAGGATCAATGCCCAAATCCAGCAGCGCAATGGCCACCATTGGTTTCAATGTGGAACCTGGCGGATACAGCCCCTGCAACGCCTTATTGAGCAACGGGATTCGCCGATTTTGTTGCAGCCATTTATATTCGGTAACGCCTATTCCATCGGAAAAACTGTTGGGATCAAAACTGGGCATCGATGCCATTGTCAATATATCGCCGGTCAGGCAGTCGATAACGACCACCGCGCCCGATTCGCGGCCCAAACGGCGCGCCGCATAATTATGCAAATCAACATCGATGGTCAGCCGTAATGGTTTGCCGGGCGTATCGGGCCGGGTCGCCAATTCGCGGACGATTTTGCCGCGTGCGGTTACCTCAACGCGTTTGGCCCCCGCTGTCCCTTGCAAATTTTGTTCAAATGCTTTTTCAAGCCCGTCTTTACCCACTTTAAATCCGGGAGTGATCAAAAGCGGATTTTTACTTTCTTGATATTCTTCGGCCGATACAACCCCGACATAGCCAAGCAGATGGCCGACCGCCGGCCCGCTGGGGTAAAATCGGGAGAATCCCTGCCGCGGGCTAACTCCGGGTAATTCGGGCAAACGGACGCTGACACGGGCATAGCTGTCATAATCAAGCCCATCGGCGACTTGCACGGGTTGAAAACCGCGCGCTTGTTTCAATTCTCGGTTGATGCGTTCGACATCATCATCCGATAAATTGAGCAATTTTCTTAGTGTCGCCACCGTCCCCGATTGGTCGACAATCCGGTCTGGAATCAAATCAACGCGGAAATCGGCGCGGTTGGTGGCGATGGGCTTGCCATATCGGTCAATGAACCAGCCGCGGCGCGGCGGGATTAGCGTTAGGCTAACCCGGTTATTTTCCGCTTTCAGCGTATATTTGTCGTTTTCGGCAACCGCAATATAGGCCATCCGTCCGGATAACAACAAACCGAAGGCCGCTTGCACACCGCCGACAAAAAAATTTCGGCGAGTGAAGGTAAAGCGTTGCTGCGCGGAGGAAACTGGTTTGGGGTCTTTCATGGCTGCGATAGTATCATGTCGCAAGACGCCAGCTGTCAAGGCGCGACACCAACCGAACAATGAGCGGATAGCAAAAAATAGACAAAATAATCTGAGGTGCCAAGGTTTCGAGATGCGGCTTTGCTCCCGATAGCCCGAGAAAAAACCATCCGCCAACGATCGACAATGCAATGATAATGGCGGCAACCAGCCAATCTTGCAGATAATCGCGCCAAACCGCGCGGCTGTCGATCAATTCCAACGCGATCATCATCAAGGACCAGATTAACGCCGCGCTGCCGAAGGGCGATCCGCTGAAAATATCGTCAAACAGCCCAAGCGGAAGCCCGGACCACATCGGCCAAAATCCCGGACGCAGCAGCCGCCAGCTCAGAAAAATCATCAAACCAAGCGGCGGCAAAATTGCCTGCGTGGTAATGATGGGAAGCGTCGTCACCATCGATCCCAGCAACACCGAAATAATCGGAATGGCCAGCATCGACAAACGCGACTGTTCGCGGTTCAATCGCGATCGATAGCCCGCGGAGGCTCGTCTGCGCGGCGCAATGCTGACCTTCATGGAATGGGTTCGTTTGCAATTGGCTGATCGGCGGGCTGCGCCTGCGTTGCCAATGCGTATTCCTCGTAAATTGGCAGCACCATCGCATAGGGGCTTGTGGCGGGCGTTGCCAGCGGGCGAGCGATCGCGCCATCGGCGGTCTTGCGCAGCACAATCGCATAAGGGATATTGGGGCGGAACAGCCCGCCATTGCCCGATGTTACGATGATATCGCCTATTTTAAAGGGATTGAGCCCCAAATTAACCGGCCGAATGATCACCAATCCGTTCGACAGGCCTTCGCCCGATGCCGGGGTCCCGTCTTTTGCGCGCATAACGGGCACGGGGCTATTTGCATCGGTTATCAGCAACACGCGGGCGGTCGTTGGTCCGGTTTCGATGACACGGCCAATCAAACCATCGGGGCCGCGCACCGGCTGGCCCGATCGGATGCCAAAATTTGCGCCAATCGACAATGTGGCAAGACGCCGGCTGCTGGCTGCTGAACTGCTGATCAACCGGCCGATGGCGATATGCCCTGTTTCTTCATGCTTTAACTTCAAAAGCCCGCGTAACCGTTTGTTTTCTAATTTAATTGCGGTTGCTTCGATTAACCTTATCCGATTTTTCTTCACCTGTTTTTCAAGCGCGCGGTTTTTGGATGCGGCATCGAGATAAGCCGACGTATTTCCGCCCAGGTCATTTGCGCTGCGGCGCAGACTGTCAAACAACCGCGCTATCGGTGCGGTAATTTCGGTGCCAATGATCCGCAGTGCCGAAAAGCCGGTGGGGTCGATAACCGAAATGATCAACAATAAACCGGCAAATATCGCGCCCGCAATGGTCAGCACATAGGTTGCAAATAACCCATATTGCGCTTTGCGGGAAAATCCCCGTGGCCGGTTTTTATGCGACGGTGCCACCCGCGCGCCGCCGGTTAAGCGGTTTGCAGGACGCCCCGGAAGACTTCGTCTTCCATCGCCCTGCCTGTGCCGATGGCGACGCAGGTCAACGGGTCTTCGGCGACCGTAACAGGCAGCCCCGTTTCATCGCGCATAAATTCGTCCAGCCCCTGCATCAACGCGCCGCCGCCGGTCAGCACGATGCCTTGATCGACAATATCGGCGGCCAATTCGGGCGCGGTATTTTCCAGCGCGATGCGCACCCCTTCGATAATGGTGCCAATCGGCTCGCTCAACGCTTCGGCAATCTGGCCTTGGTTGATAGCAATTTCTTTCGGCACACCGTTGACCAGATCGCGTCCTTTGATGTGAATGGTAAGTCCAACGCCGTCTTTGGGGGCCTGCGCGGTGCCGAAATCTTTTTTGATCCGTTCCGCCGTGGCTTCACCGATCAATAGATTATGGTGTCGGCGGACATAAGAAACAATCGCCTCATCCATCTTGTCGCCGCCCACGCGAACCGACGTGGTATAGGCAA
Source organism: Sphingomonadaceae bacterium (assembly GCA_021732525.1). GTDB lineage: Bacteria > Pseudomonadota > Alphaproteobacteria > Sphingomonadales > Sphingomonadaceae > Sphingorhabdus_B. Next base: position 6,029 of record JAKFUU010000021.1, read on the forward strand.
GGCCGCGCAGCGACAATACCGCAACTTCGGTCGTTCCGCCGCCAATATCGACCACCATCGATCCGATGGGTTCGGTAACCGGCATATCGGCGCCGATTGCCGCCGCCATGGGTTCTTCGATCAAATATACTGCGGATGCCCCCGCGTTGGATGCGGCATCGCGAATAGCGCGGCGTTCGACCGATGTTGAACCCGACGGGACGCAGATCACAATTTCGGGATAGCTGAACATCCGGCGCTTGCCGTGCACTTTTTGGATGAAATATTTGATCATTTGTTCGGCGACATCGATGTCGGCGATCACCCCGTCGCGTAAGGGCCGGATGGCCTGAATACTGTCCGGCGTTTTGCCCATCATCAATTTGGCATCATCGCCCACCGCCTTCACCCGCTTTACGCCATTGATGGTTTCGATCGCCACGACCGATGGTTCGTTAAGCACAATCCCTTGTCCGCGCACATATACAACGGTGTTGGCGGTGCCCAGGTCAATGGCCATATCTTGTGAGGCGAAGCGGAAAAAAGGCATTTTAAACATATCGGGTCCATCCAAATTATCGGGCAAAAAACCCCTATCGGCAACGCGCCGGCCAATCGCGCGGTCCTAGCGGAAATGGCTGTTTTTCGAAACAGATATTTGGCAGGGCGGCACAAGGCAGCATTGGCGATTAGGAGTCGCTTGCGCGCAGCACTTGGGTTAGGTTTGCGCATATGTCAATAAGAAGACTTCCCGAAACCCTCATCAACCGCATTGCCGCAGGTGAAGTGGTCGAAAGACCGGCCAGCGCGTTGAAGGAACTGGTGGAAAATGCCATCGATTCGGGCGCGGCCAGTATTCGCATTCGTTTATCCGCCGGCGGTTTGGACCTGATCGAAGTGACCGACGATGGCTGCGGCATGCGCGCGGCGGATATCGCGCTTGCGCTCGAACGGCACGCGACATCAAAATTGCCCGATGATGCCATCGAAATGGTCGAAACGCTGGGTTTTCGCGGCGAAGCCTTGCCGTCAATCGCCAGCGTATCGCGGATGACGGTTGAAAGCCGTATCCGCGCCGGAACAGCAGAAACGGGCGGTGGCTGGCGCCGGGTGATCGATCATGGCCAACTGGTTGACGAAGGTCCGGCGGCGATGCCGCCAGGCACCAAAGTTCGGGTCGAAAATCTCTTTGCCAAAATACCCGCACGGCGCAAATTTTTGCGCAGCGCGCGAAGCGAATATGCTGCCGCGCTGGATGTGGTCCGGCGGCTGGCCATGTCGCGGCCCGACATTGCCTTTATGCTCGAACATGATGGCCGGCGTAGCTTGAATTTGCAGGGGCATATGGACCGGCCTTCGCGGGTTGCGGCGCTGACTGCAAAAGAGCTGGCCGAAAACAGCGTCACCTTGGATTTTGAGCGCGAAAATATCCGCTTGGGCGGTATCGCCAGCTTGCCCACCTATAACCGCGGGATTGCCGACCATCAATTTCTCTTCGTCAATGGCCGGCCGGTGAAAGACCGTTTGTTAATCGGCGCGGTGCGCGCGGCTTATGCGGAAATGCTGGCGCGCGATCGCCATGCGGTGGTCGCGCTATTTCTGGATTTGCCGCCGGGCGAAGTCGATGTAAATGTCCATCCGGCAAAGACCGAGGTGCGCTTTCGCGAACCCAATATGGTGCGCGGCATGATTATTTCGGGGCTGCGCCAGGCGCTGGATATGTCGGGGTTCCGCAGTGTGCAGCGGCCGTCGGCGGCGGCATTGGCCCATTGGCAAAGCGAGCCAATTGACGCACAATCAGCCTTCTTCCACCCCTCCTCTTTAGGGGAGGGGCCGGGGGTGGGGCGCTTCCGTCACACGCGGTTTGCGCCGATAGGCCCCACCCTAAATCCCTCCCCTGAAGGGAAGGGACTTCGTGAGGCGTTGTCGGGATATCTCTCTGCACCCCTCATGGGCCGCGCGGCGGAGGCGCATGAGGCTGTTCCTGAGGGAAAGGCGCATCCGCTTGGCGTGGCGCGCGGACAGGTTGCGAAAACCTATATTGTTGCGGAGGCCGAAGACGGGCTCGTCATCGTCGATCAACATGCCGCGCATGAACGACTGGTGCTCGAACGAATGCGGCGGGCGATGGCGGTACAGGGCGGCGGCGTGCCCAACCAAGCAATGTTGCTGCCCGAAGTTGTCGAGCTTGACGAACCGGCTTGCGACCGGCTGGAGGCGCGGATCGCGGAGCTTTCCGAATTTGGCCTGGAGATCGAGCGCTTCGGACCATCGGCGATGTTGGTGCGCGCAACCCCGGCGATGCTGGGCGCAGGCGACAGCAGAGCGTTGATCGAAGATCTCGCCGACGATCTTGCCGCCTATGACGCGGCATTATCGCTGAAAGAACGCATTGACCTCGTCGCCTCGACGATGGCCTGCCATGGCAGCGTGCGCGCCGGACGCGTGCTTAGCGTGCCCGAAATGAATGCGCTGCTGCGTGAAATGGAAGTTACCCCGCATTCGGGCCAATGCAACCACGGCCGACCCACATGGGTAAAACTCGCACTGAGCGATGTCGAGAAGCTGTTTGGCCGGAAGTAGAATCCCACCCGTCCTATTTCAATGCGCCTCCTTTTAAAGTCGCAATCAATATATCGACAAGCTCCGGAGTGACCGCACCTGTGATCGGAATCCCGTTTTGCTCTTCCACTGTTTTGATCGCTTCGACCGTTTTTTCGTCCAACAGGCCGTCGGGCTCGCCAACGGAAAAACCCAATTGAATGAGCATTTTTTGAACGATCCGAAGCTGTTCGTCTGCCACCGTCTGTCGCGCGGAAAAAAGAGATTCTGGCTTTACAGGCGGGCGCGGAGTTGAACGTCTGACAGGAGGGGAATCCGAATTGGTGGTTCCGTGACAATGCCGTGTTCCGGTGGACCGTTCGTTATGACAACCATTGCGGTCGACACCTCCCCCATGTGCAGATATCGCGGCGGGCGACAACCCGTAGCACGTCAAAATAATGAAGTTCAATTTCTTCATGCTTCGCGTCCTTCGAATTTAGAAGACGGTCATTCACGAACCTTAATCAAACCATTGCTTTCCATCGTCAATACCGGTTTATCATTCTGATTGTAGACCACGGTTCGGGTTTTGAAAATGCCCATTTCGGGGCGGCTTTTGCTGCGCCGCTTTGATGTCGTCTCGCTCTCGCAGCGTAAAATATCACCGGCGAAAACTGGCTTTATCCAGCGTAAATTGTCGATTCCGGGTGATCCCAATCCGGCCTGTTCCGTGGCTTGAATATTTTCGACCAGCATGGCCATCATCATGGCGCATGTGTGCCAGCCGCTGGCCGACAGCCGCCCAAAATGGGTTTGCGCCGCCGCCTCATCGTCCAAATGAAACGCTTGCGGATCATATTTACTGGCAAATTCGATCATCTCCGCGCGGGTGACGGCGTAAGAGCCAAATTTGCTGACCTTGCCAATTTCCAAATCTTCGTAAAATAGCATAGGACTTCCTTTCAGTGCAGTTGATCGCGCAGAATAAGACGTTTGTCGAAATGCTTTTGCTTGCCTCAATTTCAGCTATCTTCGTAGCAATAACAGGGAGCTTTCTATGACAATAAGATTTTCTTTTCGCAAATTGCTTTTGGCATCCGCGGTGGTCTTTGCTGGCGCGTCGGCGGCCTATCCGCAAACGGTTGATTCGGATAATCAAATAGTCGATGAGGGTTTGAACCGATCCGAGGTGATGAAACTCGCGCATGAGCTGGTCGATGGTATTGGCCCGCGCCTGTCCAATTCCCCCAAAATGCGTGAGGCCGAAGAATGGGCGATTGCCAAATTCAAGCAATGGGGCCTCACCAATGTGCGCCGCGAAGGCTTTGAATTTGGCCGGGGTTGGTCGATCAATGCGTCGGATGTGCAGATGATATCGCCGCGCGCGATGCCGATCACCGCCATTCCCATCGCCTGGACACCGGCAACCGCTGGAACGATCCGCGCAGAGGTGGCGTTTGCGCCGATTAGCAAAGAAGAACATTTTGCGAAATGGCGCGGCAAATTGGCGGGAAAGATCGTGTTTATCAGCTTGCCGGGAACGGGCGATGAACCCGATAAACCCGCTTTTCAGCGGCTTGAATCCAAGGATATCTCCAAATTTGATGAATTTAGCCTACCCGATTTTGACCCGGCGGCCGAAGACCGGCGGCAAAAACGGGTTTTATTTGCCGAAAAGCTGGATGCATTTTTGAAGGCCGAAGGCGCGCTGGCCATCGTTCGCCGCTCGCGCCGCGATGGCAAGCTGTTGCATGGGGAGGGCTATGCCTATCTCAAAGGGCGCAGCTTGGCCTTGCCGGCGGTGGAAATTGCCGCCGAAGATTATCGGCGGATTGCGCGTTTTGCCAAAAGCGGCCCGGCACCGGTCATCTCGATCAACAGCGACGTGCAATATCATGATAATGACAGCATGGCTTATAACATCATCGGCGAAATTGCCGGCACCGATCCCAAGGCGGGTTATGTGATGGCGGGAGCGCATTTTGACAGCTGGGCGGGCGGCGACGGCGCGGTCGATAACGGCGCGGGCAGCGTGACCGTGATGGAGGCTGCGCGGATTTTATCCAAGCTGAACAAGCGGCCCCGGCGCACCATCCGATTTGCGCTTTGGGCCGCCGAAGAACAGGGGCTTTTGGGATCGCTGGCCTATATTGAAAAACATATGGCGTCGCGCCCGCCCGCACCCGCCGATGCACCCTCACCAAGCTTTGGCTGGGCGGAGCGTTTCCCGATTACGGTAAAACCGGGCCATGCCGAAATGAAGGCTTATTTCAATATGGATAATGGATCGGGCAAATTTCGCGGCATTTATGCCGAGGGTAATCCCGCCGCGATCCCGCTGCTCAACAAATGGATCGCGCCTTTTCGCGCCATGGGCCTGGAAAAAGTGGTCGCCGGGCCGACGGGCGGCACCGATCATGTCTTCATGCAAACCGTCGGCTTGCCCGCCTATCAATTCATCCAAGACCCGCTCGATTATTTTGCGCGGCTGCATCATACCAATGTCGATACTTTCGATCATTTGCGGCCCAATGATTTGCGGCAGACATCGGTGGTGATGGCAGGCGTGTTGCTGGCGGCGGCGAATGACAAGGATGAATTGGCAAGACAGCCGGTGCCGACCAAGCCCAACCCAACCGATCCGTTCAAATATGAGGACCCGGATCGCGATTAAACAAACGGATCAGCGCGTCCGATCCCGCTTGCTTCACACGTTGAATTTGAAGTGGAGTACGTCGCCGTCCTTGACGACATATTCCTTGCCCTCTTGACGCAATTTGCCCGCATCGCGCGCGCCGGCTTCGCCATTTAGCGCGAGATAATCGTCGTAAGCGATGGTTTCGGCGCGGATGAAGCCGCGTTCAAAATCGCTGTGAATAGCGCCCGCCGCCTGCGGTCCTTTGCTGCCTGCTGTTACCGTCCATGCCCGCGCTTCTTTCGGGCCAACGGTGAAGAAGGTGATCAGATGCAGCAGATCATAGCCCGACCAGATGATCCGCGCGAGGCCGGTTTCCTCAAGCCCAATTTCGGTCAGAAACTCCATGCGCTCTGCCATGTCCAAGCCGACCAGCTCGCTCTCAATTTTCGCGGAGACGACCACGGCATTTGCGCCTTGCGCTTTCGCCATAGCAAACACCGCGTCGCTATGCGCGTTGCCCTTGGCGGCTGCGCCTTCGTCGACATTGCAAACATAAAGCACGGGTTTGGATGTCAACAATTGCGCTTGCTTGAAAATCTGCTCCTCATCTTTGTCATTCAACTCGGTCAGGCGGGCAGGACGGCCTTCGCGCAGCAAATCGAGCGCGCGGGCGAGCACGCCGGCGGTGGCCTTGGCCTCTTTGTCGCCGCTATTGGCTTTTTTCTGCAAGGCGGGAACGCGCTTTTCCAGGCTTTCGAGGTCGGATAGCATCAGTTCGGTTTCCACGGTTTCAGCGTCGGATACGGGATCAACCCGGTCATCGACATGCTGCACATCTTCGCCGACATCGGCATTTTCAAAACAGCGCAATACATGGACGATGGCATCCACTTCGCGAATATTGCCCAAAAACTGATTGCCCAAACCTTCGCCCTTGGATGCGCCGCGGACGAGGCCCGCAATGTCAACAAAAGCAAGCTGCGTCGGGATGATTTTTTGACTGCTGGCAATCGCCGCGAGTTTATCGAGCCGGGGATCGGGCACCGCGACATTGCCGACATTGGGTTCAATCGTGCAGAAAGGATAATTTGCAGCCTGCGCGCTTTGCGTCTCGGTCAACGCGTTGAAAAGGGTGGATTTGCCCACATTGGGAAGGCCGACGATACCGCATTTGAAACCCATTGTTGATCTTTCTGTCGTTATGCCGGCTGCGGCATGTTGGTCCATTTCAGGGGGCAAGTGAAGGACCATTGTGTTGGCCCATAGTCACCAAGCCCTTCATGCGCAAAGTCGATAGTCATATCAAATTGCGCTTCAACCTTATTTTCGTAAATGGGGCCAAATGATACGCTGTTCACATCGATGGGATGCGGCCCGACCAATCCTGACATGGGTTGGAGAAGCGATATTGGAAAATTTGTCATGGCGCCGCTTCTTGCAACCGCATCGCGACATCATTCATAAACCGCACATCATCGCGCACGGCCAGCCAATGTGCCTCCGCCCCCACCGCGCCGAGCAAATCGGTTAGCGGGTCGATCTCGTTCTTGGCAAAATTGCCGAGCACATAACCGGTTACCCGGTCCTTATGCCCCGGATGGCCAATACCAATGCGCACGCGGCGGAAATCTTCGCCAATATGCGCGATGCTGCTGCGTATCCCATTATGCCCCGCCGCGCCGCCGCCTTGCTTTACCTTGACCTTGAACGGCGCAAGGTCAAGCTCGTCGTAAAATACCGTCACATCGCGCGGCGTAGCTTTGTAAAAATCCATCGCTGCACGAATGCTTTGCCCGCTTTCATTCATATAAGTGGCGGGTTTGAGCATCAGGATTTTCTCGGCCCCAATCTGCGCTTCTTGTGCCCAGCCTTTGAATTTCTTGGCTGGGGCGGGCAGGTCATTTATTTCGGCAATGGCGTCGATCACCATAAAGCCGATATTATGCCGGTGCATCGCATATTGCGGTCCGGGATTGCCAAGGCCTGCCCAAATTTGCATCCGCCGCTGCTAGCGTGCTTTGCGGATAAAGAAAAGGCCAGCGATGCCCAAAGCGCCGCTGGCCTTTCGGATATTGGTACAGCCCGGCCGGTTAAGCGTCGGCATCCTTGGTGGTGTCGCCTTCCTGGCTCTTCATGCCCGATGGGGCGACGATAGTGGCGATGGTGAAATCACGGTCGGTAATTGCGCTTTTCGATCCGCTGGGCAGGGTAACCGCCGAAATATGGATCGCCTCACCAACGTCATATCCGGTCACGTCGATATCGATATGATCGGGGATCTTGGTCGCATCGCAGATCAGCTCCAAATCGTGCCGAACAATATTGAGCACGCCGCCGCGCTTGAGGCCGGGCGAAGCAGCTTCGTTGATAAAGCGCACGGGCACTTCGACATGCACCGTTGCGTCCTTGGCCAGACGGAAGAAATCGACATGAACGGGGCGATCGGAAACCGGGTGGAATGCCACATCTTTGGGCAAAGTAATTTCGGTTTTGCCATCCAAAGTCAACGCAACCGTGCTGTTGGTAAAGGCACCGGTCATCAATAATTTGACCAACGCTTTTTCTTCAACATGGATGGTTACGGGGGGTTTATTATCGCCATAAATAACGGCGGGTGTCCGGCCTGCACGGCGCAATGCACGGGAGGCTCCCTTGCCAGCCCGTTCGCGCAGCTCGGCCGACAATGTCAGCTGATCGCTCATAGATATTCTCCAATTAAACTATAGATCTTGCCGCAACGCCTCCAGGGATGACCATCACGTGCAAGCGCGCGGCCTTACGCGGGGAAACGCCGAAACGCAAGCGGAGTCATGAAGCTTATTGAATCCGTTCAACTTTATATCCTTTGGCGGCCATTAAGGCGGGCAATCCGCTGGATCCGGCCACATGCGCCGCCCCCACCGCGACAAAGGGCCGTCGCCCCTGATCGATCAGGACGGACATTTGCCTTGCCCAATTTTGGTTGCGCGTATCGAGCAAGCTTTCGCGCAGCTTTGGCGATGCCAACGCGCCCGTTGCTGCGCCGGAGAGCAAGGCGTCGGCCCGCCCATCCATCCAATGATCCAGTATTTTTTTGGTTTCGGCGCGCGCATTTCTTGCGCTGCGCAATGCCGCGGCGAGGAGCAGCCGTTGATCCGCCTCGGGCAGCCGATCAAAATAGCCAAATTGCTGCGCGGCGGTTTCCAATCCGGCATGCGGTTTGCCGGCCGCGTGAAATATTGTCTGCAATATTGATTCGACACCCGATGAGGTTTCCATGCCCAAACCGGCGCTGGCTGCGCCCGCAATGGTCACCGCCGCGGCCCAGCTTTCCATTTTTTGGAGCCTATCTGCATGGATATCTATGCCCTCCAAAATTGCCTTGGTCGCGCCAACCGGTGCCGATGGGATGCGCTTTGCTATGGGCGGCAGGCCGGAGCTGATCCCCATTTGCGCAAAAATTTCGGAAATGGCGGCCTTGTTGTCCAGGCCAGCCACTTCGGTGACCAAGCTGTCCGATTGCCGGATCGCTTTGCCGATTGTTGGTGTCTGCCAACGGATATCCGGCGGGAGCAGATGCACCGTGCCGAAAATATAGGCTTTGTTGCCTTGGGTGCCGGTTACTTGCCAAAGCGCGGGCCTGCCTTGACCATGAACGACAATCGCGCGCTGCTCGGCCTCCCCCGTACAGGCCGAAGCCATCATGAACGCGGGCCATAGGGCAAAGAACAAGAAAACGCGGCGAATGAACTTCGTCATTGCGAGCCTAGCGAAACAATTCAGCGGAGGGCGCCGCAGGGTCTGGATTGCCACGCTGCTCTCGCAACGACGCTCCAAGATAAAGCCATCTCGCCCTTTCGAGATTTCCATTCGATCAATGATTAACCCGCGCGGCATTTAATCCATAAGCGGTCAGCAAATGGGGCACGCTGGTTGTGCCGGACAAATGGCCCGCGCCTACAGCGATGAATATAGTCCCTGGTTTTTGCATCCGCTTGTTAATCCACGCCGCCCAGTTGGCGTTGCGCTGTGTTAACAACCGGTCCGCCAGCAACAATTCGCCCAATAGCCCTTCATTGATTAGCGCCGCCAATTTTTCCGGTTCCCCCGCCGACCAAGATTCAACCAATTGGTCGATCAATTTATTGCCGCCTTCCAAATCCTTCGCACCTTCAATCAGGAAGCGGATTTGCGCGGCTTCGGGAAGTTTATCGAACAGGCCAAGTTGATATTGGACCGTTTCAAGACCAAGGATGGGCTTCTTCGCTGCTTTGGCCGATGATGTCAGAATGCTGTCGGCGCCCGCATCCGGTGTAAAACCCGCCTTGGTGAGTGCCAATATTTGCATGGCCAATCCCGCCGCCCAAGGATCAAGTGGGTCAAAGCTCGCCTCTGGCAAACCAAGTTGCTTCATCGCGGCGTCATAAATCGCACGATCATTCTCGGTCAGTTTTTGACGCAGCGATTTACCGCTGGTATCGATCGCCAATTTCGCGAATAACTCTTGCGCTTTCTGATCGCTGCCGTCGGGCAGTTCCAGCACCAATTGATCCGACTGGTCAAAAGCTGTCTTTAGCCCGCCGTCAAACCAACTGACGCCGGGTTTGAGCACATGGATGGTGCCGAACAGATAGACCGTGGTGTCGGCATCCTTGACCACCCAAAGCGCAGGGTTCGCATCGACCGTTTCGGCTTTGGCATTGACAACGGGGGCCAGCGTATCGATCGCGGCCGGCGCTGGCGCTGCCTCCTGCGCCGCTGCGCTGTTCGACCCGGCGGGCGAAAATATCGACAGGGTCAATGTGGCGGCGACCAACAAACTATTGACGGTTTTGGTTCTCATATATCATTCCTTTGCTTGGGGTCGAAATGCTGAGTGAAATCTGCTGCGGTTCATGACATATATTTCTTCTTGACCCACACCGCGCCGCAAATGAGCAATGTGGTGTAATAGATAACGATGCCATTGGGTTCGGGGACAAGCCCGCCGCGCCATAATATCCACCAAACTGGCGCAGCGATTGCGTAAAAATAAAAGGCATAATAAGCACCTTCTTTATAGGCATGTGCTTCCTGTTCATCGACGGTACGGTGCCAGAAGATGCTGATGACCGGAAGGAAGAAACCCCATATTATTGCGAAAATAATTGCGGCGGAGGCAGGAATTTCGCTGTTGCTCAAAGTCAATAATGGCTGCTCCCCCAAATCGGGGACAACCATTGCCATCGCGCCGCCGGTAATGCCGCCGAGCAGCGCACAGCCAATAAGAATATTGCGGTTCAAACGTTCTTTTTTGGTCAATGGTTCGTCATTTTTAGGCATCTTTGCCTCCGTTAAATCCGTCATCAAAAATCTCCTCAATCGGCAAATCAAACAGCCGCGCGATTTTGAAGGCCAACGGCAGCGAGGGATCATATTTCCCCGTCTCTATTGCATTGACCGCTTGGCGGGAGACATCAAGATGCTCACCCAATTGCGCCTGACTCCAATCGCGCATCGCACGCAGAACTTTCAGTTTGTTTTTCATTGCGTCATTCCGGTAATCTCTAGTCTTGTGAAGCTGATCTTTTGTCAGCTGACCATGACTATATGTCCTGATTCACTAGTAATGTCAATAGCACCTTGCAAAAAGATATGTTTGCATTGCAGAAAGCCCGAAATTCGGGCTTTTGTTGCCTCAGAAGGTCGGTCAATCCGGGGGCAAATCCGCTTGATTTCGCAGTTGCAATAGGCCAAGGGCTGGCCATGAATATCGCTGTAAATCCGCCCTGCGACCACGCGCCGCTTAGCTTTCAGGATATAATCCTGACGCTGCATGCGTTTTGGGCACAGCAAGGATGCGTCATCTTGCAACCTTATGACATGCGGGTGGGGGCGGGCACATTTCACCCGGCGACCACCTTGCGTTCGCTGGGGCCAGAGCCGTGGAATGCCGCCTATGTGCAGCCGTCGCGGCGGCCCACCGATGGCCGTTACGGCGAAAATCCCAACCGCTTGCAGCATTATTATCAATATCAGGTGATCATGAAGCCGTCGCCGGATAACCTGCAAGAACTGTATCTGGGCAGCCTATCCGCCATCGGCATTGACCCGATGCTGCATGATATCCGCTTTGTCGAGGATGACTGGGAAAGCCCGACCTTGGGCGCATGGGGCCTTGGTTGGGAAGTATGGTGCGACGGCATGGAGGTGACGCAGTTCACTTACTTCCAGCAAATGGGCGGGTTTGATTGCAAGCCGGTGGCGGGTGAGCTGACCTATGGTCTTGAACGGCTGGCGATGTATATTCAGGGCGTGGACCGCGTTTATGATCTCGATTTTAACGGAGCAGGCGTCAGCTACGGCGACGTGTTCCTCGAAAATGAGCGGCAGCATTCGAAGTATAATTTTGAAGTCGCCGATACCGAACAGCTATTTCAAGGTTTCCGCAATGCCGAGGCCGAATGCAAACGGTGCATCAATGCTGCCATCCCGCTCGCCGCGTATGACCAGGCGATTGAGGCCAGCCATCTGTTCAACCTGCTGCAAGCGCGCGGCGTGATCAGCGTGCAGGAACGCGCCAGCTATATGGGCCGGGTGCGCGATTTGGCGAAGGGAAGCTGTCAGGCCTGGATGGAGAAGAATGGGTGGGCGGCATGATCGCGGCAACGGATATATCCTTCCAATCCTTCGTCATTCCCGCGCAGGCGGGAATCCATCTCCGGGCGGTCAAATTTAATCCGCAGTTGATGGATTCCCGCCTGCGCGGGAATGACGAAGCGCGGGGCGGGGGCGAACTGCCATGACCGACTTTCTCCTTGAATTGCGCAGCGAGGAAATCCCCGCGCGGATGCAGGCCAAGGCGCGCGATGATTTGGCAAAGCTGTTCGCGGCGGAGCTGGATAAGGCCGGGCTGCATGCCACCGAAATCGTTATGTATTCGACCCCGCGCCGCTTGGCGTTGATCGCGCTCGGGTTGCCGCTGGAAACACCGGCGGTTTGCGAAGAGATCAAAGGGCCAAAGGCCGGCGCGCCGCCGCAAGCCTTTGAAGGTTTCCTGCGCAAGACTGGCCTGACGCAGGATCAGCTGGTCGAGCGCGGCGGTATCTTCTTTGCCGTCGCACAAAGGCCGGGGCGCAAGACGGCGGATATTCTGGCCGAAGCCATCCCCGCTATTATTCGCGCCTTTCCTTGGCCGAAATCGCAGCGTTGGGGCGCGGCGAGCGCCTCGACCGAAAGCCTGCGCTGGGTGCGGCCCTTGCAGGGCATCATCGCTTTGCTTGGGGATGAATTAGTGCCTTTTGAAGTGGACAGTATCGCCAGCGGTAACGTGACAATGGGCCACCGGTTTCACCATTCGGGTGAAATTACCATCGGTAATGTGGCGGATTATGCCGCCAAGCTGCGCGCGGCCCATGTCATTCTCGATCACGAGCAGCGGCAGAATATCATCCGCGACGGCGCGGCAAAGGCGGCGGCGGATGCGGGATTAACGCTGCTGCCCGATGAAGGCTTGGTCATCGAAAATGCCGGGCTCACCGAATGGCCGGTGCCGATGCTGGGGCGGTTTGACGCGGCATTTTTGAAACTGCCGCCCGAGGTGATCCAGCTCACTGCGCGGGTGAACCAAAAATATTTCGTGTGCCGCGACGCGCATGGGCGGCTCGCGAACGCCTTCGTCTGCACCGCGAATATCGAGGCCAGCGACGGCGGCGCAGCGATTATAGCGGGCAATGAAAAAGTGTTGGCGGCGCGTTTGAGCGATGCGAAGTTTTTCTGGGAAACGGATTTGAAGATTCCGTTGGAGACGCAAGCGGCGAAGCTTTCGAATATTGTGTTCCACGAAAAGCTGGGCACCATAGCCGGCAAGGTGGAGCGGGTGGCAAAGCTCGCGCGCTGGTTGGTGGAGGAGGGGATTGTTAAATCCTCCCCGGAACGGGGAGGGGAACCAGCGAAGCTGGTGGAGGGGCAGGTGCAGTTAGCTGCTGACCTTCAGGACAACCCGAACGTGCCCCTCCACCATCTTTCAGATGGTCCCCCTCCCCGTTCCGGGGAGGATTTAGCGGGCGCTCGGTTGGCCGCCCAAGCCGAACGCGCCGCGCGGCTGTGCAAGGCCGATCTAGTCACCGGCATGGTCGGCGAGTTCCCCGAATTGCAAGGCATCATCGGCGGCTATTACGCCCGCGCCCAGCTTACTGATCTGGATGATGCTTCACGCAATGCCATCGCCGACGCGGTGCGCGATCATTATAAACCGGTCGGGCAGGGCGATGACGTGCCTACCGCGCCGGTGACTGTGGCGGTTAGTTTGGCGGATAAGTTGGATAGTTTGGTTGGTTTTTTTGTGGTCGGCATACTTCCAACGGGGTCAAAAGACCCATTTGCGCTTAGAAGGGCTGCGCTTGGCATTTTAGCGATTATTTTAGAAAATAAGCTACGATGCAATTTTGTTGATCTTGTAAGCCGAGCGAGGCGCGGGTTTGAAACGCTTGCTGACTATCAAGAAACGACAGATAAAAGAACGGCTTACGACAAATTTCTCGAAAATCTTGGTATGCGATCAGCATTTAGCGAAATTAAGAAAGTCTGGTTGGTGGATTGGGTCGTTGAAGATTTTGTTGTTGACCGCCTCAAAGTCCAGCAGCGCGAGGCTGGCGTCCGGCATGACCTGATCGACGCTGTCTTTGCGCTGGGCGGGGAGGATGATCTGGTCCGTTTGCTGGCGCGGGTGAAGGCTTTGCAGGCTTTTGTGACAACGCAAGAGGGTGCGAATTTGCTCGCTGGATATAAACGCGCGGCGAATATTTTGAAGGCGAACACATCCGGCAAAAACAACCGTCACCCTGAACTTGATTCAGGGTCCATCTCGCCTAATGGCACGTCGGTTGATGCACAGGAATGGATGCTGAAACAAGTTCAGCATGACGGTGTTGGTGAGGTTGAGGTTGCCTTGTTTAATGCACTCCTTGATGCCGAAACTAAGGCGTCTGATGCAATCGCCTTAGAAAATTTCGAAGCTGCGATGTCCGCGCTAGCAATCTTACGGACTCCAATAGACGCGTTTTTCGACAAAGAGACAGGTGTGATGGTCAACGATCCAGACCCGGATAAACGGGCGTTTCGGTTGGGCCTGCTCACACGCTTCCGCGATGCCGTGCATCAGGTTGCCGATTTTTCGATAATAGAAGGCTGAATTTTCTCCCCCGGAAATGCTGAAATATAACAAGGAATGAGCATGACCCAATATGTTTTTCGTTTCGGCGGCGGTGTTTCGGACGGCGATGAGACCATTCGTGGCAACAAGAATATTCTCGGCGGTAAGGGCGCGAATTTGGACGGCATGGCCGCCATCGGCCTGCCGGTGCCTCCCGGTTTCACGATCACGACCGAAATGTGCAGCGCATATTATGCGAATGGGCAAAGCTTTCCGGGTAGCCTGCGTAATGAGGTTGCAGGCGGCATCACGCATATTGAGGGCGTGACCGGCAGGGTTTTTGGCGATCCTTCGAACCCGTTGCTTGTCTCTGTCCGTTCGGGCGCGCGGGTGTCGATGCCGGGGATGATGGATACGGTGCTTAATCTCGGGCTGAATGATGCGACGGTGGAGGGGCTGGCGGTTTCATCAGGCGATGCGCGTTTTGCATGGGACAGTTACCGCCGGTTCATCCAAATGTATGCCGATGTCGTGCTGGAGCTGGATCACGGCGCGTTTGAAGAGGCACTGGAAATTGCCAAAGAAGACCAAGGCTATTATCTGGATACCGAATTGTCGGCGGATGACCTGCGGGCGCTGGTCGGCGAATATAAGGCGTTGGTAGCGGCCCAGTGGGGCAAGCCATTTCCGCAAGATGTGCATGATCAATTGTGGGGCGCGGTGGGCGCGGTGTTTGGTTCGTGGGAAAGCGACCGGGCCAAGATTTACCGGCGGCTGAATAGCATCCCCGGCGACTGGGGCACGGCGGTGAATGTGCAGGCCATGGTATTTGGCAATATGGGCGATACGTCGGCCACGGGGGTGGCCTTCACCCGCGATCCGGCGACGGGCGAGAATGCCTATTATGGCGAATTTCTCATCAATGCGCAGGGCGAGGATGTGGTGGCGGGTATCCGCACGCCGCAATATCTGACCCGCGCCGCGCGCGAACGGGCGGGTGCAAAACCGATGAGCATGGAAGAGGCCATGCCGGGCGTTTACGGCGAGCTGGCGGCGGTATTCCAAATCCTCGAAAGCCATTACCGCGATATGCAGGATATCGAATTTACCGTCGAACGTGGCGCATTATGGATGCTGCAAACCCGCAGCGGCAAACGCACCGCCAAGGCCGCGCTGAAAATCGCGGTCGATATGGTGGCGGAAGGCTTGATTGGCGAGGAAGAGGCGGTCCGCCGCGTTGATCCGATGGCGCTCGACCAATTGCTGCATCCCACGCTCGATCCCAACGCGGTGCGCGATGTGTTGACCAAGGGCCTGCCCGCCTCCCCCGGCGCGGCGTCGGGCAAGATTGTGTTTGACGCCGATACGGCGGAAAAATGGAACGAGCGCGGCGAGCCGGTGATCCTTGTGCGGATCGAGACCAGCCCCGAAGATATTCACGGCATGCATGCAGCGCGCGGAATATTGACGGCGCGAGGCGGAATGACTAGCCACGCCGCGGTTGTGGCGCGCGGCATGGGGCGGCCTTGCGTTTCGGGCGCGGGCGGCCTAGCTATCGATGCGAAAGCCAAGAGTTTGCGCGTGAATGGCCGTAATTTTGGTGAAGGCGATATGCTCACGCTCGATGGTTCCACCGGCGAAGTGATGGCGGGCGAGGTGCCCACCTTGCAACCCGAATTGGTCGGTGATTTTGGCACCTTGATGGTATGGGCCGACAAGGCCCGGCGGATGAAGGTGCGCGCCAACGCTGAAACCCCCGCCGATGCCAAAACCGCGCGCGAATTTGGCGCGGAGGGCATCGGGCTGTGCCGAACCGAACATATGTTCTTCGATGCCGCGCGGATTACCGCCGTGCGCCAAATGATCTTGGCCGAAAGCGAAGCCGGCCGCCGCGCCGCGCTCGACAAGCTATTGCCCGAACAGCGCGGCGATTTTGCCGCGATCTTTGAGGTGATGGCGGGGCTACCCGTTACCATTCGTTTGCTCGATCCGCCCTTGCATGAATTTCTGCCGCATGCCGAAAGCGAGTTCGCCGAAGTGGCCGAAGCGGCGGGCGTGGGCGTTGAGGTTTTGAAACAACGCGCGTCTGAGCTACATGAATTTAACCCGATGCTGGGGCACCGGGGATGCCGCTTGGGTGTGACTTATCCCGAAATTTACGAGATGCAAGCGCGGGCGATATTTGAGGCCGCTTGTTCGCTGGCGGTTGCGCCGGTGCCTGAAATCATGATTCCCTTGGTGGGCACGAAACGCGAGTTGGAACTGATGAAACATGTCGTCGATGCGGCGGCCGAGGCGGTATTTGCCGAGCAGGGCAAGCGGATCGAATATCTGGTCGGCAGCATGATCGAATTGCCGCGGGCGTGCTTGGTGGCCGATGAAATTGCCGAAACGGGCGCGTTTTTCTCCTTCGGCACCAACGATCTGACGCAAACCACCTTAGGCGTATCGCGTGATGATGCGGCACGCTTCCTGTCGGTCTATGTCGATAAGGGCATTTACGCCCGCGACCCCTTCGTCAGCCTGGATGTCGAGGGTGTGGGGCAATTGATCGAAATCGCCGTGCAAAAGGGCCGAGCCACGCGCCCCGATATCAAGCTAGGCATTTGCGGCGAACATGGCGGCGATCCGGCCTCGATTGCCTTTTGTGAGAGCATTGACCTCGATTATGTTAGCGCATCACCATACCGCGTGCCGATTGCGCGGCTGGCGGCGGCGCAGGCGGCGCTCGCAAAGCCGTGATTGTTAGAACGTGAAGACGTGCGATTTGTTTCACGCAAAGACAGCAAGAAAAACAAGGAAAGAAGCGGCTGGGCGCGCCATTATCTTCTTTTTTGCGTGAAACAAATGGCGCATGATCAAGGCGCAAAGATGATGCGGCCATGCAAGAAGATATGACCGCCGCCGATTGGCACGAAATCAACAAAAATTCCTTGCACCTTCCTAAATCCCCGCCTAATGCCCCTCCCAGTGTGCACCCGTAGCTCAGCTGGATAGAGCACCAGACTACGAATCTGGGGGCCGGGCGTTCGAATCGCTCCGGGTGCACCATTTTCCTAATCATCGAGTATAAAATGGTGTATCAAGTTCGTCATTGCTTCGCTTCGCTCGCAATGACGAAAAATGCGGTTAGTTCTTAAAATGACCAATCCCGAAAAATCCGCCATTGTCCTGTTATCCGGCGGATTGGACTCGATGGTTGTGGCCGGTCTCGCGAAAGCGCAAGGCTATGAACTCATCGCACTGACCATCGATTACAACCAGCGGCACCGTATCGAATTGCAGGCGGCTGCCACTATCGCCAAACATTTGGGGGCGACCGAGCATATCATATTGCCGCTCGATTTAACCCGCTTTGGCGGCAGCGCGCTGACGGCGGATATTGATGTGCCCAAGGGTGGGTTGGGGAGCGATATTCCGGTCACCTATGTCCCGGCGCGCAACACGATATTCCTCTCGCTTTGCCTCGGCCTGGCCGAAGCGCGCGGCGCGCGTGACCTGTGGATTGGGGTTAATGCGCTCGATTATTCGGGTTATCCCGATTGCCGTCCCGATTTTATTCGCGCCTTTGAAGCCACGGCAAATCTGGCCACTAAGGCGGGTGTGGAGGGAGCAGGGTTTACGGTCCACACGCCCTTGCTGAATATGAGCAAGGCCGAAATTGCCTTAACGGCGGCCAGGCTCGGGCTGGATGCAGGGATGAGCTGGTCCTGCTATGATCCGACCATCGATGGAAAAGCCTGCGGTGAGTGCGACAGTTGTCGTCTGCGGTTAAAAGGTTTCGCGGATGCGGGGCTGATCGATCCGGTCACCTACGCATGAATTACGCCGTCAAAGAAATTTTCCTGACCCTGCAAGGGGAGGGCGCACAAGCCGGCCGCCGCGCGGTGTTTCTGCGCTTTGCCGGATGCAACCTGTGGAGCGGTTTGGAAAAAGACCGGGCCAGCGCGATCTGCCAATTTTGCGATACCGATTTTGTCGGCATGGGCGGGATAAATGGCGCGCGCTACCGCGATGCCGCGGCGCTTGCGGACAAGGTCGCAGCGCTTTGGGGCGACGGCACCGATCGCCGCTATGTCGTGATGACCGGCGGCGAACCTATGCTGCAGGTGGACGCTGCGCTGGTCGCCGCGCTCCATATGCGCGGCTTTGAAGTGGCAATGGAAAGCAACGGCACGATTGCGGCGGCGGCCGGTATCGACTGGATCTGCATTAGTCCGAAAGCGGGCAGCCACGTGGTGCAACGCAGCGGCCAAGAACTGAAATTGGTCTGGCCGCAACCGGGCAGCGATGCGGTGATGATGGAAAGGTGGGATTTTGCGCATTTCCTCATTCAACCGATGGATAGCGGCGACGAGTCGCTTAATGAGGCCAATGTGAAGGCCGCCGCCGCCTTTGTGCAAGCCAACCCGAAATGGCGCTTGTCTTTGCAAAATCACAAGATTTTGGGCCTGCCATAAGGTTTGACAAAAAACTGCTGAACGGCTTTGACAGCATGTCACAAAGATGACACACTTCTGGGCGGAGAGTTGAGAGGAGAGTCGCTATGGCACGCGCGGTTCACGAAACGCCGGGGCAACAATATCAAAGATTCGGCAGGGGCAAAAGCTTTGCCCAATCGATGAGCGATCATGTCGCAATTGCACTGGTGGTTTACACGTTAATGTTGATATTCGTGGTAACGCCATCGGTGGAAACCAAGGGGTTGTCAATTTTCCCCTATTTCTTGCTGGTTTTGCTCGTCGGCGGGATTATCCCGGTATTTCGCTGGTTTGAAAAGCGATGGATAAACGCCGTTAACGTTGATTGGCAAATGCCCGGTTTGGACGCGGGCGGAGAAGCAGATCGCCGGGTTCGTCGCCGTTTCACGATCGACCGTTTATTGTTATGGGCGATCGCTTTGGCCATTCCATTTTTGATTGCGGTAATCTGCCGGTCGGCCAAGGCATTTTTTTAAGGCGGTTGTCGATAGGAGAATTGACGCTAAAGCGGCCTGCGCCTAAGCCGCTGGCATGTTGACCAAACAAGCCGCGCTCGATCGCGCCCAATCACTCGTTGAAAATGCCATAAAAGCCGGGGCCGATGCCGCCGATGCGGTGTATATTTGCGATGGTTCCACCGATGTTCAGGTTCGGCTGGGCTTGCTTGAAGAAGTATCGCGCAGCGAAAGCGAAGATATTGGCCTTCGCGTTTTTGCCGGGCAAAAATCGGCAACAATATCGTCATCATACATGAATCCTGATATTTTGGCGGGCCTTATAACCCGCGCGATCGATATGGCACGCGAAGCGCCCGATGATCCTTATGCGGGGCTGGCTCCGCAAAATATGCTGATGACCGGTGATTTACCCGATATTGATAGCGATGATGGTGAAGATCCCAGCCCCGCGACCTTGCGGCAATGCGCGCTGGCTTGCGAGGATGCGGCGCGGGCGGTTGCCGGGGTAACGGGCAGCGAGGGGGCGGGCGCAACGGCGGGCCGATCCATCTTTGCATTGGCCACCAGCCATGGTTTTGCCGCCGCCAACAGCGCCTCTGGCTATAGCATTTATGCCAGCCTGCTCGCCGGAGAGGGCGACCATAAAGAGCGCGATTATGATTATCGCACCGCGCGTTATCACGGCGATTTGCCTGATCCGCAAGGCGTTGGGGCGCTCGCCGCGGAACGGGCGGTCGGCCGGTTGAACCCCGTTACCGTCAAAAGCGGCGCGATGCCGATCCTGTTCGACCCGCGCGTTGGCGGCTCACTAGTTGGGCATTTGCTGGGCGCAATCAGCGGATCGGCGGTGACGCGGCGGACGAGTTTCTTGCTTGAATCGCTGAATGAGCAATTGTTCGATAACGCCATCTCAATCATCGACGATCCGCTGCGCCGGCGTGGGCTCAGCAGCCGGGCATTTGACGGCGAAGGTTTGCCGACAAGCCGCCGCGCCATCATCGACAAAGGCCTGCTCACCGGTTGGATGATGGACAGCGCGTCGGCCCGGCAATTGAGCCTT
Organism: Sphingomonadaceae bacterium; assembly: GCA_021732525.1. Lineage (GTDB taxonomy): Bacteria > Pseudomonadota > Alphaproteobacteria > Sphingomonadales > Sphingomonadaceae > Sphingorhabdus_B. The sequence goes on from JAKFUU010000021.1 coordinate 26,301, forward strand.
GCCCCCACCGGCCATGCATCGCGCGGAACCGGCGGCGCACCGGGGGTAAGCGCCTCCAACGTGCATTTGGAGGGCAGCGATATTACGCCGTTGCAGCTGATGAATGATGTGAAGAATGGCATTTATATAACGGAATTATCAGGACAAGGCGTGAACCCGGTCACGGGTGATTACAGCCGGGGTGCATCCGGCTTTTTAATCGAAAATGGCGAAATAACGTTGGCGGTTAGCGAATTTACCATCGCTGGAAATTTGAAAGATATGTTCCGGCGGATGCGGGCCGCGAATGATCTGGAATTTACGCGCAGCGTCAATGTTCCAACCTTGCGGGTGGATGGTATGATGGTCGCGGGTGCCTGAAACCAGCTTAAACCTTGACGGCATTGTCGCCGCAACAAGCGAAGCAGCGGCGATGGCCCTGCGCCATTGGCGGATGGGTGCGGCCCCCGATGCAAAAGTGTGGGAAAAGACGAAGGGTCACCCCGTCTGCGATGCCGATATGGCGGTTGATACGCTGCTCAAACAGCGTTTGTCTTCCATATTGCCCGATGCCGGCTGGCTTTCGGAGGAGACCGCCGATAATATCGACCGGCTTTCGCAGCGATTGCTATGGTGCGTTGACCCCATCGACGGCACGCGCGATTATATTCGCGGGCGCAAAGGTTGGTGTGTCTCGGTCGCTTTAATTGCCGATGGATTGCCCTATTTCTCGGCGGTGGCGGCGCCGGCGACGCAGCAGCTTTGGGTGGCGCAGGCGGGGCAGGGCGCAACCTGCAACGGCAAAACCCTGTCGGCCAGCAAAAGGAGCGAATTTTCCGGCGCGCGGGTCCCCGCCGACGACCTGCCGAAAATCGACCGTGATCTTGCCATGGCGGAAAAGCCCAACAGCATTGCGATGCGGATGATGATGGTTGCCTGCGACCGCGCCGATTTGGTGGCCACTTTGCATTGGGGTCATGAATGGGATATTGCCGGTGCGCATTTGGTGGCGCAGGAGGCGGGCGCGGCGGTGACCGATGCTTTGGGCGCGCCGCTGCGTTACAACAAGCCCAAACCGATGGATTTTGGCTTAATCTGCTGCGCTCCCGCGATTCATGCGGCGGCGCTGGTGCGGCTCGGTGACCGGGTAGCGGCGGTTTACAACGGGCTGTAACCCACCGGGCGTTATTCAATCGCCGCCAGCAACCGGCTCATCAAGGCGGTGAATTGGGTCTGACCGACATCTTTGGCCGGGTTATTCCAACTGCCCGTGACCGCGTAATATTGGCCGTTTTTCGATTGCACCAGAAAGCTCATTGATATGACTCCTGCCTCGCTGCCACCTTTATAACCCAGATATTTCCATTTTGCCGCGTCTGCAGGGCCGATACCGCTATTCACCGCGATAATTTGCAACATGCGTTTATTATCGCTGCGGCGGATATGGTTGAGCAGGCCCGCCAAATCGGCAGGGGATGCAAACCATTCGATCGTGTCAATATGCACCGGACCATTATCAAAGGTGGTGTTATCCACCTGTGCCAACCCCAATTTCGATTGCTCGCTGGCGATTATGGCTCGCTGCTGTGCTTCGGTGGCGCTCACATAAGCGCGATAGAGCGCGGCATTGGCGGGCGCTTTTAACGCGAATGCCTCCACCGTCGAAAGAAATGGCAAGGTTTTGTCCGGGTCACTATGTCCGATCTGTGCCAATTTGCGTTCGACATTATCGCGCCCCAGCATTTGCAGCAACGTATCAGTGGCGCTGTTATCGCTCACCGCGATCATCTGCAACGCCAATGTTTCCAATGTCACCGGGCTGTTTTCGGGCCAGCGGGCGGTGGCAGCCGAAGAAAAGCTGCGATGCGCCAGCGGCACGACGTCGGACCATTTGCGCTTGCCCGCGCCGACCTGCGCCGCCAATTCGGCGAGGATATAAAGCTTGAATGTCGATCCGATGGCATATTGCCGCCCGATATTGCGCCCGGCGACCAGCGCATTGGATCCCGCATCATTCAATTTTTCGACCAAATACCCGGCGCTGCCGGGCAGGGCAGCGAAATCGGCGTCGATTTTTTCAAAGCTGTCGTTGCGGGCGGCAAATTTGGATGCGAGCAGGCCGTTGACCTTATAAGGCGCGGCGGAGGACACGTTAATTTCCACCGTCGCATCGGCCTTTTCAAATTCTACAATCACGGTGGCCGAAAATCCCGATGGACCAGGGCTGCTGGAAACCACGCGAACCGGCTGGCCATATTGCGCAATCATCGCTTTGGTAATGGTATCAAGCTGTGCGGGCGGCACGGCGGCAAGAAAGCTATCGTCAAAATAATCCTCGGGCTTGATATTGCCCTTTAGCAGATCAACCAATTGATCGGTGCGCGCGGCGAGCGGCGATTGCGTTTTCGCAGGTGCGGCCAATGGCGGCGGCGCGGCGCCGGCGGGCGGGGTTACCGTGGCGCAGGCCGTTAGGTTAAGCAGCGCGGCAGCGAACATTATTGGCTTTATCATGAATGACCCTTTTTAGTCCGTGATGACTTTGCATTAATGACTTTGCATTAAACCACATTTGTCATTGCGAGCGAAGCAATCCAGCGTTGGCGCGGTCCTTGCCTGGATTGCTTCGCTCCGCTCGCAATGACGAGACAATCCATGCTCCAACCTCCAGCATCCTATATCAACATCTCCACGTTTAGCATGCAGATCAGGCGCAATATTATCAAGCATCAATCGATTCTTCATCCAAATGCGCGGCGTTATCCTGAATGAAGTTAAACCGGTGCTCGGGATTTTTGCCCATCAATCGTTGAACCAGATCATGCACACCCGCGCGCTGTTCATATTCGCGCGGCAAGGTGATGCGGATCAGCGAGCGGGTGGCCGGGTCCATCGTGGTTTCGCGCAATTGGCCGGGGTTCATCTCACCAAGGCCTTTGAACCGGCCCACATCGACCTTTTTGCCCTGGAACAACGTGTCTTCCAACAAGGCGCGGTGCTGGTCATCGTTGGCATAGACGCTGTTGCTGCCGTGGGTCAGACGGTAAAGCGGTGGCCGCGCCAAATAAAGATGCCCATCGCGGACAATCTCGGACATTTCCTGAAAAAAGAATGTCATCAGCAAGGTGGCAATATGCGCGCCGTCGACATCGGCGTCGGTCATGATGATGACCCGGTCATAGCGAAGCGCCTCGGGATTGCATTCCTTGCCGCTGCCGCAGCCGAGCGCGAGCAACAGATCGGCAATTTCGCTGTTGCCGCGGATTTTGTCGCGGGTGGCCGACGCGACGTTGAGGATCTTGCCGCGGATCGGCAGGATCGCCTGGTTTTTGCGGTTGCGCGCTTGTTTGGCGCTGCCGCCCGCGCTGTCGCCTTCGACGATGAATAATTCGGTGCCACTGGTGCCATCACCCGAACAATCGGTCAGCTTGCCGGGCAGGCGCAATTTGCGCGCGCTGGTTGCGGTTTTGCGTTTAACCTCGCGCTCGGCCTTACGGCGCAGGCGGTCATCAACCTTTTCGAGGATGAAACCCATCAACGCCTTGCCGCGTTCCATATTGTCGGCCAGATAATGATCGAAATGATCGCGGATCGCATTTTCGACCAAGCGCGCGGCTTCGGGTGATGTCAGCCGGTCTTTGGTCTGGCTTTGAAATTGCGGGTTGCGAATGAATACCGACAGCATCAATTCGGCTTCGTTGAAGATATCATCGGCGGTGATCTGCGCGGCCTTTTTGTTGCTCGTCAATTCGCCAAAAGCGCGCAATCCCTTGGCGAGCGCGGCGCGAAGCCCGGCTTCATGCGTGCCCCCTGCGGGCGTGGGGATGGTGTTGCAATACCAGCTATAGCTGCCGTCGGAATAAAGCGGCCAAGAAATGGCCCATTCGGCGCGGCCCTGGCTTTGTCCGCTTTCATCTGCTGGAAATTCCTGCGTGCCGGAGAAAAATTCGGCCGTGGCGCAGGCGCGATTGCCCAATATTTCGCGCAAATGATCCGATAAACCGCCGGGAAATTGGAACACGGCCTCGGTTGGCACGTCATCGCTGACGAGCTCAGCATCGCAGCGCCAGCGGATTTCAACGCCGGCATAAAGATAGGCTTTGGAGCGGGCGAGCCGAAACAGCCGTGCCGGTTTGAAGCGCGCACCTTCGCCAAAAATTTGTGTGTCGGGGGTAAAGGCGATCATGGTGCCGCGCCGGTTGGGAGCCCCCCCCAAATCTTCAAGGCCACTTACCGCATGGCCGCGCGAAAAATTTTGCCGGTAAAGCTGCTTGCCGCGCGCAACTTCCACCATCGTATCGGATGATAGCGCATTGACCACCGACACGCCGACGCCATGCAAGCCGCCCGATGTGGCATAGGCCTTGCCTTCAAATTTGCCGCCCGAATGCAGCATCGTCATAATCACTTCGAGCGCGCTTTTGCCGGGATATTTGGGATGCGGATCAACCGGAATGCCCCGGCCATTGTCGGTGATGGTCAAACGGTTATCGGCGCCAAGATAAACCTCAATCCGATTGGCATGGCCCGCAACGGCCTCATCCATCGAATTGTCGAGCACTTCGGAGGCGAGATGATGCAATGCGCGCTCATCGGTGCCACCGATATACATGCCGGGACGGCGGCGGACCGGTTCCAACCCCTCCAGCACCTCGATCTGCGAGGCATCATATTCCTTGGAAGCCGCAGTCGCCGCAGCACTGCCGCCAAACAGATCATCATTCATGGGGGCCGCTATAGAAGGCGGCGAATCCGCAATGCAAGCAGGTCTTCACAAAATCTGTGGATACATAGCCGTCAATTTTGCCGGAATAGGTTGGTTTTTTGCGAAGAATGCGAAGAATGCGAAGGCGCGACAAAACAGGAAGCGGAATAAAGACGGCAAAGAATATAATATTTGCTAAGGCATGTCATCCTGGCGAAAGCCGGGATCTCGCTCGGATGCGCACGGGCTGCTCAGGTAGCTTTATCAAGACGGAGATCCCGGCCTTCGCCGGGATGACGAATAAAATGCTCAAAAAACAAAAACACATATGATCAAAATAGCTTGGCGAAACTTCGCTACTTCGTGTCCTTCGCGAGAAATCTTATTCCGCACATTTAGGGCGCTACAATGCTACCTTACCCTTGGGCCGCCAAAGGGCATCGGCGGGGGCGCGCGGCGAACACCGCGGGGCAGCTGCGCCTGATAGGCCCGGCCGCAATGCGCGACGCAATAAGGAAAGCCGGGGTTGACCGCTTCTCCGCAAAAATGAAAATCTGCCTCGCCGGGATGGCCCATCGGCCAACGGCACACGCGCTCGGTCAGGTCGAGCAGGCTGGTTTTACTGGCCATGTCTGCGCTGGGTTTGGCCGGAACCAACCGGCGCGGCGGGGCAGGGGGGATCGGCGCTTGCTGATCGCCGGGGCCTTGCCGCATAAAGCCGCCGGGGCCGATGGAAACCACACGCGGGCTATCGGCGGCGGGTCGTTCAGGCATTAATGCGATGGAGGAGGGGATCGATGTTACCGGCCCGCGTGCGGCAGCTGGCTTGGCCACGCTCACCGTTTCTTTTAATTTTGGCACGGGTTTGGATGCGGGTTCCACTTTTTCTTTGGTGGTATTTTTGCTTGATTCCGAAGCTTTAACCGGCGAAGGGCGCGATTTTAGACCGAGACGGTGCGCTTTGCCGATCACAGCATTGCGCGATACGCCGCCCAAATCGTCGGCAATTTGGCTTGCCGTAAGCCCTTTGTCCCATAGGTTTTTCAGTTGGTCGATCCGCTCGTCGGTCCAAGCCATGCAATGCTCCAATATGATAGTTCAACAGCTCCCCGCGAGATGCCGGAGCCATCCGTTTGCCGCGTGAAGAAAGCGGCTTGCGATATGCTGGACAGTCCGATAGTCGAAAATGCAATGACTATCCAGCAAAAATCTAACCGCCGCGGATCAGGGGCGGAAAGCCGATTGAACATGATACCGGCCGATTTGGCCACTCCAATGCCATTGCCCGCATATGGTCAACCGGCGCTGGGTGTGAATTGGACCGGGCTGCGCACGCTATATATGAAAGAAGTGCGCCGTTTTATGAAGGTGCAGCTGCAAACCGTATGGGGTCCGGCGCTTACAACCTTGCTTTTTCTTGCGATATTTTCGTTGGCCCTTGGGCGCGGCGATCGCACCGAATTGGGTGTGCCTTTCGCAGATTTTCTCGCGCCGGGTTTGATCGCGATGGCGATGATCCAAAATGCCTTTGCAAATAGCAGCTTTTCGTTGCTGGTCGGTAAGGTGCAGGGCACCATCGTCGATTATCTGATGCCGCCATTATCCAATGCCGAATTGATGACCGCGATGGTGGGGGCCGCCGTTACCCGCGCCTTCATGGTGGGTTTTGCGCTGTGGTTGGCGATGCTGCTGTGGCCGGGCGTTTCGGTTATCCCGGCGGCATTGCCCGTGGCGTTGTTATTCGGCTTGCTGGGCTCGGCGCTCGTCGGGTTAATCGGGATATTAACGTCAATTTGGGCGGAGAAATTTGATCACGCCGCCGCGGTCACCAATTTCATTATCGCACCGCTCGCGCTGCTTTCGGGCACTTTTTATGCCGTTGACCGGTTGTCATCCACCTTTCAAGCGATCAGCCATGCCAATCCGTTTTTCTACATTATCTCCGGCTTTCGCTACGGCTTTTTGGGGCGAACCGATTCGGATATTGTGATGGGCGCGGGTATCTTGTTCGCGCTCAATATCGCGATGGGAATTTTGGTGTATCAAATTTTACGCAGTGGATGGAAATTGCGCGCTTGATGCCGGGATCAGCGCCGCGTCCATGTTTGACTGCGGCAAAATGGCCCGACACAGCCTTTCATCACCAGATTGCCCGATTTGCCGATATACATGATCGAACGATAGGTTTTGCCATTTTTGGGATCGTAAACCTTGCCGTGCCATTCCTTACCTTTGGGCACAAAGCCGGTCAAAAAAGCGGTGCCCAACAATTTACGACTACGCTGGCTTTTGTCGGGATTGTTATCGTCGCGTTGATCCGCGCCATTGGGCGGGATGACGAGATATTGCGCTAACTTGCCGCAAACCACCGTGCCGCATTGTTCAATGCTGACGACCGCGTCCTTATCCTGCGTTACCCATTTGCCGTTGATTGATACAGGTGCTGCATAGGCGGCGCTGGTGCCTGCAAGGAACAGCAAGGCAATGGCACCGGGTATCAATTGGGTGGGCTTCATCAAAAAATCTCCTTCAGGCACATTTGCGGCATAAGATACGCTGGTTTATGCCAATATGCCCCCTAGCAATAAACTCGGGCAATTGCATATCAAGCTTTGCATGGCTAAGCGATGAACATGACAGAAATATTGTTATATGATTATTTTCGTTCGTCGGCGAGCTACCGCGTTCGCATTGTGCTTAACCTTAAGGGCATTGCCTATACGGCGGTGCCGACCAGTCTTTTGGATGGAGAAAATAAGGCAGCGGAATATGTCGCGCGCAATCCGCAAGGCTTCGTGCCGATGCTTCGCATCGATGGTCATGATCTAACGCAAAGCCTGGCGATTATCGACTATCTTGACGCGCAATATCCGGAGCCGCCGATGTTTTCGACCGACCCTGCCGCGCGCGCAAAAACGCTGGCGCAGGCTTTGTTGATCGCGGCGGATATCCACCCCCTCAATAACCTGCGCGTGCTGCGTTATTTGAAGGATGAATATGGTCAGGATCAAGACGCGGTGGATCGTTGGTATCGCCATTGGATCACCGAAGGCTTTACCGCTTTGGAAGCTGCGGCGCCGGATGATGGCCTTTTTGGCGGTGAACGGCCCAATTTGGCCGATGTGTGCCTCGTCCCGCAAATGGCCAATGCCCGGCGGTTTAACGCCTCGCTGGAGCCCTATCCTAGGCTGCTGCGGATCGACGCGGTGTTGGGGGAGATTCCGGCCTTTGCCGCCGCGCATCCCGATGCGGTTATGGAGGTTTGAATTGGAGGTTTTGCATCGACCTTATTGCTAAACATATTGGTGATCTTGATTAAGCGTCCATTCTGCTGGCGAATATCAAATCTTCGATATGGGAAAAGCTTAAGGTTTACGTTGTCCTGATCACATTCTATGCGCTCTGAGACATATCCCGAGAAAATAAGATTACGAATATCAAAAGGAACGAATATGAAAGTATTTTATGACGCCGATTGCGATCTGGGCCTGATCAAGGACAAGAAGGTTGCGATATTGGGATATGGCAGTCAGGGTCATGCTCATGCACAAAATTTGCGCGATAGCGGGGTTGCGGAGGTTGCGATTGCGCTGCGATCGGGGTCGGCGACCGCCGCCAAAGCCGAGGCCGCTGGATTTAAGGTGATGGCCAATAAGGAGGCAGCCGCATGGGCCGATGTGGTGATGATCCTGGCACCCGATGAGCATCAAGCGGCGATCTATGCCGAAGATTTGCATGCCCACATGAAACCCGGCGCGGCGCTTGCCTTTGCGCATGGCCTTAATGTTCATTTTGGCTTGATCGAACCGCGCGCTGATCTCGACGTGATCATGATCGCGCCCAAAGGCCCCGGCCATACGGTGCGCAGCGAATATCAAAAGGGCGGCGGTGTGCCTTGCCTGGTTGCCGTGGCGCAGGAAAAAGACGGCGAAAAAGGCAATGGCTATGCCAAGGCATTGGCGCTGTCCTATGCTTCGGCCGTCGGCGGCGGGCGCAGCGGGATTATCGAAACCAATTTTCGCGAAGAATGCGAAACCGATCTATTTGGTGAACAAGCGGTGTTATGCGGCGGGATTACCCATTTGATCCAAGCCGGTTTTGAAACGCTGACCGAGGCGGGATATGCGCCCGAAATGGCCTATTTCGAATGTCTGCATGAAACCAAGCTGATCGTCGACCTGCTGTATGAAGGCGGCATTGCCAATATGCGCTATTCGATCAGCAACACGGCGGAATATGGCGATATTAAAACCGGACCGCGCATTATCACCGCCGAAACCAAGGCGGAGATGAAGCGGGTGCTCGCCGATATTCAATCGGGCCGTTTTGTGAAGGATTTCGTGCTCGATAACCGCGCTGGCCAGCCCGAATTGAAAGCGTCGCGCAAGGCTGCGGCGGCGCATCCCATTGAAGAAACCGGCGCAAAACTGCGCGCGATGATGCCATGGATTGGCGCAAATAAACTGGTCGATAAAGCGAAAAATTGATCGGTCCCGGCGGCCAGATTGATTGACATTTTTGGGGCAGCGGCAGATGATCGGCCCGCCCCCTTTTTGTATGTCTACTGGAGTCCTGTTATGAAAAAAGCGCTCATCATTTTCGCCCCGCTCGTCTTTGCCGTTCCGTTATTGGCGCAGCAGGCGCCAACCGAGCTTCCCGGAAAGGCCGACCCTGCGCGCGTTGCGGCGGGCGCTTATGTGCTGGATAAAGCCCATTCACAGGTCAATTGGCAGGTAAATCATTTCGGCTTTAACGATTATTTTGGCTTGTTTGGCGATATGACCGGTAACTTATCAATCGATCCTGCCAACCTCTCGGCAGCAAAGGTTGATGTGGAAATTCCAATCGCGTCGGTTGCGACATCAAGCGCTGGATTAAATGCTCACCTGAAAACAGCGGATTTTTTTGATAGCGAAAAATTTCCGGCAGCCCGCTTTGTCTCCACCGGGGTTATTGCCAATGGCAATAAGGCGACGATCAAAGGCAATCTCACGATGCTGGGCGTCACCAAGCCGGTGGAGTTGGAGGCAGCTTTTGAAGGTGCGGGGGTCAATCCAATTAGCAAGAAAGCGACGATTGGCTTTCACGCGAAAACAACGATCAAGCGCAGCGAATGGGGCATGATCAAATATGTCCCCTTTGTCGGTGATGAAGTGAAGTTGCGGATCAGTGCTGCTTTCGAAAAATAGCAGCCATTAAATTTAGAGCATGATGCGATTAAACCAAATCGTATCATGCTCCTTATCACTTTGTGGTCGCGTGATGCTCTAATCTGCAACACTCATCATTGCGAGCAAAGCGAAGCAATCCAGGGTAATCCTGCACAATCCTAGATTGCCGTGTCGCTTTGCTCCTCGCAATGACGATTCGTATTTACCGCATCATGCTTTAGTTGGTTGCGTAATGTTCTTTCGCATCATGCTTCGGATAATTTCCGTTGCCTTTGGAGATAAATCCAGGAACGTCTTTTTCCCAAACTTTGGCAACGCTGGCGCTATTGTTCAAATAGAGCTTGCCATCGACAATTTTGTAAACTTTGGGATCGGTGGGCGCCAAGGCGTCGTTCGCACCGATCGCCCATGCGCAATATCCGCCATATTGCGGCGCATATTTGTCGGGCGATGCTTGGAACGTTTTTGCATTTTCTGCATTGGCGAAGCGATAATCAAAACCTTGATAACGAACCGTAAAATCGGCGCTGCCCGCGACAGGTTCTTTGCCGGTAAAATAGCTAACCGGATCATAACCGGACAAAGCAAGCGTATCGCCGTCTTCCTTTGTATAGACAGGGCCGGTTGGTTTACCGCCGATATCGGCCAAAAGCTTGGGTTCGGCGGCCTTGGTTGCCGATTGTTCGGTATTGGCAGCATCTGCAGCCTTTTCGGCCGGCTTGGTGCATGCCGCAACGCTGGTCAACAATGCTATAGCAATAAGAGCTTGTTTCATAATCAAAAATTCCTTTGTGATATGGCCGATGAAGCACTACCATATTTTGATATTCGCGGTAAATCCCAAAAAGGTTTCAGCATCGATTGGCTGCAAAAGCAAAATTTATCTGATCCGCGATGCATTCAAAAAAATAAAAGGCGGCCCACTCTAGTAAGAATGAACCGCCTTTTTTAGGTGAAGTTGCTATTAAGCTTTAGGAGCGCAGCCTGCTGCGGCACATCCCTTAGCGGCACAAGCCGATGCTCCGCAACCTGCGGCTGCGCAAGCCGATGCGCCGCAGCCCTTAGCAGCGCAAGCCGAAGCCGCACAAGCCGAAGCTGCGCAAGCTGCTTTCGCTTTCTTACCTTTTTTCTTCTTGCTCTTTTTCGCAGCACAAGGATTTGCACCGCAAGCCGAAGCGGCACATGCGCCGCAGCCTTGAACAGCGGTTGCCGGAGCCGAAGCCATTGCCAATCCGCCAGATACCGCCAACAAAGTGGCTAATTTCAACGTCTTATTCATAAAACTCTCTCTTTTCTGCTGGGTGGTGAAATTGGTGATGACGGAGCATCGTGTGTCTCCGCCATCATAGGGTCCGATCAGGCGCCAAATTCGGCATCGTCGGGAATAGTCGGCCAGGCTTTATCGGCCTTGCTCACGAAGCCGGGCACGTCGCCAAGCCAGATTGTTTGCACGCGCTTGTCAAAGTTGAGATATAATTTTCCGTCGACAATTTTCGAGTAAACGGGATCTCCCGGCGCAAGCGCGCCGCGCGACATGGCCCATGCACAATGACCGCCATATTGCGGGGCGAATGCTGCGGGATTTTCCTTAAAGGCCGCGGCATTTTCGGAAGAGGCAAAATAATATAAACGGCCATCATGTTTGACCTTATATTTCTTCAAACCTTTCACGGGTTGGCCGTTACCACGAAAATAGCTGACGGTATCATAGCCACCGACAGCAGCTTCGCTGACTTCTTCATCAATATAAACCGGGCGCGCCTCCGCCTGCTGGTTGATTGAGATTAAAGTGACCGGTGCGATTGTTGCAACAAATGCAAACAATAAAAGCGACTTTTTCATGAGACAACTCCTCTGACAAAATACTCACAAACCTGACCGATGCCGTCGGGGGGAAGGGAATGGCAACGGCCAGGCTTGTGATGATATTCGTTGGGCGATAGCGATTGGTTTCACTTAACGTGATTTATTTCACAAAATATTGAATCATATATAATAGTTCTTATCCAATGCCGTCTTTGCGGCCCGATATTCGGTTTCCAGCCGCGCAACCATATCGGCGACGGGCTCTATTTTTTTGACCGCGCCGATGCCTTGGCCGCTACCCCAGATGTCTTTCCATGCCTTTGCCTCGCTATTGCCGCCGGAGCCAAAATTCATCGCCGAAATATCGCCCGCGGGCAGATTGTCGGGGTCCATCCCCGCTTTTTCAATCGACTGGCGCAGATAATTGCCATGCACCCCGGTGAATAGATCCGAATAGACAATGTCGCTCGCCTTGGCCTCGACGATATTGTCCTTATAGCCGCCCGCCGCGCGCGCTTCGTCGGTGGCGATAAAGGCGCTGCCGATATAGGCCAAATCGGCACCCATCGCCTGCGCCGCCAAAATCGCCGCGCCATTTGCGATCGAACCAGACAGCGCCACCGGCCCGTCAAACCATTCGCGAATTTCCTGTATCAAGGCAAAGGGAGAGGTAATGCCGGCATGGCCGCCCGCGCCCGCCGCGACGGGGATCAAGCCGTCGGCGCCTTTTTCGATCGCTTTGCGGGCGAAGCGGTCGTTGATGATATCATGGAGCACAATGCCGCCCCAGCCATGCACCGCCTGGTTCAAATCTTCCCGCGCGCCCAGCGAGGTGATCGTGATCGGCACCTGCCATTTGGCGCAGGTTGCGACATCCTCTTCCAGCCGGTTGTTTGATTTATGCACAATTTGATTCACCGCATAGGGCGCGGCGGGGCGATGCGGATGCGCGCGATTATGCGCGGCCAGTTCCTCGGTAATCTGATGCAGCCACTCATCCAGTTGCGTTTGCGGCCGGGCATTGAGTGCGGGGAAGGACCCGACCACGCCCGCCTTGCATTGCGCAATCACCAGCTCTGGGCCGGAGATGATAAATAGTGGCGATCCGATAACGGGCAGGCGCAAATTATCGAACAAGGGGGACGGCAGGGGCATGAGCGCTCCTAAATAGCTGAATGGTTCGGTTAACTCCGATAGACCGGATCATACAGGAGGAGTCAACAAGGCGGTTTGCTGCGGCGCGTTTACCGGGGCGGAGGTAACAAGATTCGAATATATCGCGATAAATCCTAATCCCGCCCTATCACCCATTTTGACACCGCCCAGGCCGCCACTGCACCTGCAAGCTGCGCCGCGATGAAGGCAGGTGCATTGGCCGGCGCAATGCCCGCGAAACTGTCGCTGAGCGATCTGGCAATGGTAATCGCGGGGTTGGCGAAGCTGGTCGAAGAGGTGAACCAGTAAGCCGCCGTTATGTATAAAGCAACGCTGGCCGCAACCGCTTGCGGTTTGGCTTTAGTAGTCGCCAATATGGTGAACACCAGCCGAAGGTGGCGATAAACTCGCCGAGCCATTGACCGGAGCCGGTGCGAATGGCTTGCGAAAATTGGATCACCGGCTGGTCGAACATCAAATGCGCGGCCCACACGCCGGCAATGCCGCCAATCAACTGCGCCGCGCCATAGGCCAGCAGGTTTGGCGTGCTCAATTCTCCGCGCAAACGAAACACCAACGACACCGCCGGATTAAAATGCGCGCCCGATATTGGCCCCAGCATGGTGATCAACACGAATAGCATCGCGCCCGTGGCCAAGGTATTACCAAGCAACGCCACCGCAACGTTGCCGCCCGACAGCTGCTCCGCCATGATGCCCGAACCGACAACGGTGGCAAATAGGAAGAAGGAGCCGGCGGCTTCGGCGAATAGCTTCTGGTTCATGGCATGCGCTCCTGTCCTATCCTATCCGTTGCGGGGCATCTTTCTCGCCCAGGATGGCGCGATGGCGGCACATTCCTCATTTTGTCAAGCGCCGTTGACCGCGCTCAATATCGCCCGCACGCTGGCGGTGGCGACATCGCGGCTGTTGCCGACGCCAAACAGCACCGGTCCGCCCGCGATCCGGCATTCGACATAAGCGGCAGCGCGCGCATCGGTGCCATGGCCGATGGCATGTTCGCTATAATCGATAATTTCGAGCGCGCCGGCCAGCGCGTTTTCGAGCGCGTCGGCAAGGCTGGAGATCAGACCGTTGCCGCGTCCGCTCACCGATTGTTCTTCGCCATCGATGCGGATTGTTCCTGCGAAGATACGTTCCGCGCCGTGGCGCGGGTTCAAACTTTCGTTAAAATCGATCAATTCAAAGCGGTCGGTTTCATTAGGGATCAAATGATAGCGCAACTGGAAGGCGTCAAAAATATCGGTGCTGGAAAGTTCGCGCCCGGTGGTGTCGGATAGCTCCTGTACCGTCAGGCTGAAATTCGCCTGCATTCGTTTGGGCAATTTATAGCCATAATCCTGTTCGAGCACCCAGGCGACACCGCCTTTGCCGCTTTGCGAATTGACGCGGATTACGGCTTCATAGCTGCGGCCCAAATCGGCGGGGTCGATCGGCAGATAGGGCACTTGCCAAAGCTGATCGTTGCGCTGTTCCTGCGCAGCGAAGCCTTTTTTGATCGCGTCTTGGTGACTGCCCGAAAAAGCGGTGAAGACCAATTCGCCGGCGTAGGGATGGCGCGGATGAACGGGGAGCTGGTTGCAATATTCCACCGTCTGGATCACTTCGTCGATGTTGCTGAAATCGAGACCGGGATGCAGCCCCTGCGTATACATATTGAGCGCCAGCGTGACGATATCGACATTGCCGGTGCGCTCGCCATTGCCGAACAGGCATCCTTCGATGCGGTCGGCTCCCGCCAGCAAACCAAGCTCCGCCGCGGCGATGCCGCTGCCCCGGTCATTATGCGGATGGAGCGAGATCACCACGCTATCGCGCGCGCTGATATGGCGGCACATCCATTCGATCTGATCGGCATAGATGTTGGGCATTGCGGCTTCCACCGTGGCGGGCAGATTGAGGATTAGCGGTTTTTGCGCTGTGGGTTTGAGCACCGCCATCACCGCCTCGCAAACCTCCAAGCTAAATTCCAGTTCGGCGGTGGAGAAGGTTTCGGGGCTATATTCAAAATGCCAATCGGTTTGGGGGTGCTGGACGGCATATTCGGCGAGCATTTCCGCGCCCTCGACCGCGATCGCCTTTACGCCTGCTTTATCCAGCCCGAACACGATATCGCGCCAAGCCGGGCTGACGGCATTATACAGATGCACGATGGCGCGCGGCGCGCCGGCCATGCTCTCGAATGTCCGTTCGATCAGATCGCGGCGCGATTGGACGAGCGATTGGATCACCACGTCGCTGGGTATCTTGCCGCTATCGACCAATCCGCGCACAAAATCAAAATCGGTTTGGCTGGCGCTGGGGAAGCCGACCTCGATTTCCTTCACGCCAATTTTGCACAGCAGATCGAAGAAGCGCTGTTTTTTCTCATGCCCCATCGGATCGATCAGCGCTTGATTGCCATCGCGCAGATCCGTGGAGAGCCAGCGCGGCGGCGCGGTGATGGTTCGGCTGGGCCATTGCCGGTTCGGCAAATCTACTTGCGGAAAGGGGCGATATTTTTGGGATGGATCGGGAATCATCATGATAGGCTCGCTATTATCGGGTTGTTGCCAGCAGCAACGGTTGGTCCTGAGGCTTGATCTTTATGTGGGGGAACCCTTAGGCGGGGGAGCGGCAACAGGCCAACCGAACACACACGCCTAAGGGCGGGTAAGTCGAAATAGGGATAGGAGTTGCCGGGCTGCCTTCATATTCCTTATTGTTAACCCGAACCGGTTCGTATCGTCCAGCCCTTATTTACCGCTATAGGCGGGCGGGGTCAAAAAGCAGATGGGGTTAAATAAGATTTCTGATTAAAAACCCTTTTGCGCTAAATGGCTATAAAAGAAAAATCAGGAGTCGGATGAGATGCGCCATAGTATGACCTTTGCACTGGCCTTTTGTTTAGGGGCATGCAGCAGCATTCCTGAATCCGCGCCGCCAACCGGTGCAACGGCGATATTGCAGCGCGGCGGCGCGCCAGTGGGCGGGGCGGCCCTATCACAAAACGGCGCTGATGTTGCGATCACATTGACGGTGGACGGCCTTGCCAGCGGTGAATATGGGATGCATCTGCATCAAATTGGCAAATGCGATGGTCCCGATTATAAAAGCGCCGGCCCGCATTGGAACCCCGGCAATCGTCAGCATGGGCTGAATAATCCGCAAGGCGCGCATGGCGGCGACTTGCCCAACCTGGTCGCTGTCGGCGGGCGGCCCGCGACTTATTCGGGGCAGATAGCGAGCATTATGCTAACCGGACCGAGTGGGTTGATCGACGGCGACGGCGCGGCGATCATTATCCATGCAAAGGCCGATGACGGCTTAACCGATCCCAGCGGCAACAGCGGCGACCGGATCATCTGCGGTATGTTGACGCTCGAAAATTGAGATCGCAGCTATCAACAGCGTTCATTTTCACTCTCGCAAAGGGGGGAACGCAGTGATCGTAGATCAATCCACCACCCGTGCCGAAATTTAACCTTTTGAGTCTGATGACGTTGAGTTGATTCTCCTTGTCATTGTGAGCGAAGCGAAGCAATCTAGGGTTATTCTGCGCAACCCTAGATTGCCGCGTCGCTTCGCTCCTCGCAATGACGATTCGTATTACTGCAACTTGCTTTAGGTGATGGACCGCCGCCTGCGTGGGGGTGACAATATGGCTTGGGGGGCGGCGATGAGGTTCGCAAGGGCGCGAAGGGGTTCAATTTTCAGCCGTCCTAAAGGAACGCTGCACGGGCGGTTTCGGCATGTTCCCTCAGTTAACCCTCTTGACGTTTACGCAAACGTAAACTAAACATATCTCATAATGACGGGGATATCTATGGAACAGGTCGATTTCGGTGGACTAGCCAGTAATAGCCAGCATCAGCATGGGACAATTGATACGCCCGATTCGTTGAATCGCGAAGCATTTGCGATTTCCGATCTGTCGGCTGAATTTGACGTAACCGCCCGCGCCTTGCGTTTTTATGAAGACCAAGGCTTGATCGCACCGCAGCGGCAAGGGCTAACACGGATTTATTCCCGGCGGGACCGCGCAAGGCTTGCTTGGATTTTGCGCGCCAAGCGCGTTGGTTTTTCGCTTGCCGAAATTCGCGAAATGATCGATCTTTATGACTTGAATGATGGCCGCAATGTGCAACGCCGGGTCACGATCGAAAAATGCAAAGAACGCATCAAGCTGTTAACGGCACAGCGCGATGATATTGAAAGTGCAATAGCCGAACTTACCGAATTTATTGCCGTTGTTGAAACTGTTGAAGCGGAAGAATCGACCACGCAGAAAAGGTCCGCTTAACCCCGCCCCCTTATTTTAGGAGCCTCATATGCCCCAATATCAAGCGCCCATTAACGACAGCAAATTTATCCTCAACGAAGTTTTGAAAATTGACCGTTTTTCGAACTTGCCCGGCTTTGAAAATGCCGCGCCTGACATGATCGAAGCGATCCTGACCGAAGGCGGAAAATTTGTTCAAAATGTGCTATTTCCGCTCAATCAGGTTGGCGATCTGGAAGGCTGCACGCGGCACGCAGATGGCAGTGTAACCACGCCAACGGGCTTCAAGGCCGCCTATCAGCAATATTGCGAGGCCGGTTGGGGCACTTTGTCGGCTCCAGAAGAATTTGGCGGGCAGGGAATGCCGCATATCGTCTCAATGGCATTTGAAGAATTTATGGCCAGCTCCAACATGGCCTTCGCAATGTATCCCGGCCTGACCCATGGCGCAGTCTCCTCAATTTTGGCCAAAGGCAGTGAAGAGCAAAAGGCAAAATATGTGCCCAATATGGTCTCAGGCAAATGGGGCGGCACGATGAACCTGACCGAGCCGCATTGCGGAACCGACCTTGGTCTTATCCGTACCAAAGCGGTACCCAATGGCGATGGCAGTCACGCGGTCACCGGCATGAAGATTTTCATCAGCTCTGGCGAGCATGACATGACCGAAAATATCATCCATCTGGTGTTGGCAAAAACGCCAGATGCCCCCGACAATGTGAAGGGCATTTCGCTCTTCATCGTGCCCAAATTTTTGGTCAACGACGATGGATCGCTGGGCGCGCGCAATGCGGTATCTTGCGGCTCGATCGAACATAAGATGGGTATTCATGGCAATTCGACCTGCGTGATGAATTATGACGGAGCCACCGGATATCTCGTCGGTGAAGAGAATAAAGGCCTTGCCGCCATGTTCATTATGATGAATGTCGCGCGGCTCGGCGTTGGGCAGCAAGGGCTGGGCCTGGCCGAAGTGGCTTATCAAAATGCGGTGCATTATGCGAATGACCGCCGCCAAGGCCGCGCGCTGACGGGCACCAAAGATGCGCATGAAAAAGCCGACACATTATTCGTCCACCCCGATGTGCGCCGCATGTTGATGGATGCGAAGGCCTTTACCGAAGGCTTTCGCGCGCTATGCCTTTGGGGCGCTTTGCAAGCTGATTTGATCCACAAGGCGCAGACCGAGGAAGAGCGGCTTACCGCTGATGATCTGCTGTCGCTGCTCACCCCGGTGATCAAAGGTTACGGCACCGATAAGGGCTATGAAATCGCCACCAATGCGCAGCAGGTTTTCGGCGGACACGGCTATATTGGCGAATGGGGCATGGAGCAATATGTACGCGATGCGCGGATCACGATGATCTATGAAGGTGCCAACGGCGTTCAAGCAATGGATCTGGTCGGGCGTAAGCTGGCACAAAAGGGAGGCCGAGCGGTACAGGCATTCTTCAAGGTTGTTGATGAAGAATGTGAAGCGGCGAAATCGAACGAGAAGCTGGCGGATTTTGCGTCGCGGCTTGAAAAAACCAATGGGGAGTTAAAGGCGGCGACCATGTGGTTCATGCAAAATGGCATGGCCAATCCCGATAATGTCGGCGCCGGAGCGCATCATTATATGCATATTATGGGCATTGTCGCATTGGGTCTGCAGTGGCTGCGAATGTCGCAAGCGGCGATCGAGGCGTTGGATAGCGGCCATGACAATGTTGCCTTCTATGAAACAAAATTGGTAACCGCGCGATATTTTTCGGAGCGATTTATGCCTGAGGCAGGGGCGTTGCGCCGCAAGATCGAAGCGGGCAGCGAGGCGATCATGGCATTAGCGCCGGAAATGTTCGCGGTGGCTTAAACAAAGGATCGGATCGCATGTTGACCGTTAGATTCGATAGCAAGGTGACATTGCAGGATGACGTAATCTTGCTGCGCCCGCTCGCCCCTGATGATTGGGAGCCGTTATTTTTGGTGGCATCCGATCCGTTAATATGGGCGCTGCATCCCGCGCATGACCGCTGGCAAATGACTGTGTTTCGCGGTTATTTTAACGAGGCGCTGGCGCAAGATAGCGCCTTTGTCATCATCGATAAAGCAAGCGGCGATATCATCGGATCATCGCGCTATGGCTTTGAACGGGCCGGACCTGGTGAAGCGGAAATCGGCTGGACATTTTTGGCGCGCGCTTATTGGGGCGGAGAAACCAATCGGCGAATGAAGCGGTTGATGTTGGCGCACGCATTGCAGCATTTTGACCGAGTGATTTTTCTGGTGGGGCAGGATAACCTGCGTTCGCGCCGCGCCATGGAAAAAATTGGCGGCCGTTTGACCGAACGATTATTCCGCTCGGAACTGAAGGGCGCGGTGGTGACGCATGTGATCTACGCGATTGATCGGCAGGGTTTCGAAAATGGACCGTTGAACGGAGCTATTGCCAGTTAAAAATTCATCGTCATGCTGAACTTGTTTCACCTAGCGGTGACTTCGTTCCAGCATCCATTGTGCCTAACAAGCCGCCGATCTAGGCTGGTAAATGGACCCTGAAACAAGTTCAGGGTGACGGTGGGTTCTAACACCACCTAACGCTTCATACATTGGCGTTTGTCGGCGCGCGGATAGATTTTGCAATTCCACAGGGCCTTTTCAAAGCCATTCTTCGTATCGCGCAGATAGCTGAATGTCATGCTATTGCGCGCTGCTTCGCCAATTTCGCCGACTTCAGGAATGTCGCCATCCTCCAACCAACCTAAAATTTTGCAGTAGCTTTTGCCTGCGCATTTGGCTTCAGCCAGCGCCAGATACTCCTCCGCACGGCCTTGTTTATCGAGCAGCAATCGCGCGCCGCCTTCGGTTGCGATTTCGCGTTTGGCGGGCCGGAAATCCGTCGCTGCGGCCAATTCGCTGCTCGCCAGCGGCTCGGCTATGCTCCCTGTCCGGTGAAATGGAGACAGCGCCGCCATCTTTGATATCCCGGGTTCTTGTCCGGTGATGGCCCGCCGAAACGCCGCGGGTTGTCCCTACGATCCGCGCCAGCGGAAGAACAAATGGGTGCCAACGGCGGAGATTTTCTCAAGGCTGCTGCTCCAATAGGGCACCACCCAGTCGGTATGATAATGCGTGGCATGCCCCACCGGCGTAAACACGCTGCCCGATAAAGCGGCGCTGGCGAGCAACCGGGCGTTGCTCCATGCGCTGTCGCTATATTGCCGCGCCATCGCCCCGTCGCAGGTAAAGGTAAATTGGCATCCGCTTTGCCTCTCGGTGCCTTGGAAGATCACGCCGCAGATGGATTTGGGAAAGGCCGGATGGCGCGCGCGGTTGATCACCACCTGCGCCACTGCGCGCTGACCGGCGGGGTCATGGCCCGCCTCATAAAGCATTGCTGCGGTCAGGCAATCGGCGGCGCGCGCGCGGGCGGCATCATCACCGGCAAAGACAAAGGGCCGGGCGGGCGGCCCCGGATTGCTGGAAAAAGGGACTTTGGCGTTGATCGCGCGGGCATCTTCTATCGCAACGGGTTGCAGAATCAGCGGCTCCACCGCGGGCAAGGTTGACGCCGGGATGTTGGTGCTTTTTCCGCCGGTTTGCGGATTATGCACCGGAGCATAACGCGGGGCAAATGCCAGCAAAGCCGCGCATACAAGCAGCAATATTACTGGGGCCGCCAACCCCAGCCGGTATTTGATCGTCGCGCCGGGCAAGAGTCAGGCCGCTGGCAGGAAATCCGGCACCGATAAATAACGCTCGCCGGTGTCATAATTGAAACCCATTATGCGGCTGCCCAAGGGCAGATCGGGCAATTTCTGCGCAATCGCGGCCAATGTCGCGCCGGATGAAATTCCAACCAGCATGCCCTCTTCAGCGGCGGCACGGCGGGCCATGTCCTTGGCATCTTCGGGATCGACCTGAATCACGCCATCGATCAAATCGGTGTGCAGATTTCCTGGAATAAAGCCCGCGCCGATGCCCTGTATCGGGTGCGGTCCGGGTTGTCCGCCGCTGATCACCGGGGACAGGGTGGGCTCGACGGCGTATACTTTCAAATTTGGCCAAACTTTTTTCAGCGCCATCGCACAGCCGGTGATATGGCCGCCGGTGCCAACGCCGGTGATCATTGCGTCGATCGGCGTGTCGGCAAAATCGTTGAGAATCTCCTGCGCCGTGGTGCGCATATGCACGTCAATATTGGCGGGATTTTCAAATTGCTGCGGCATCCATGCGCCCGGTGTGGCTGCGACCAATTCGATGGCGCGTTCAATTGCGCCCTTCATGCCCTTTTCCTTGGGCGTCAGATCGAAAGTCGCGCCGTAAGCCAGCATCAGCCGCCGCCGTTCGAGCGACATCGATTCGGGCATGACCAACACCAGCCGATATCCCTTCACCGCCGCCGCCATCGCCAGGCCCACGCCGGTATTGCCCGATGTCGGCTCAATGATCGTGCCGCCGCTTTGCAATTGCCCATCGCGCTCGGCCGCCTCGATCATCGCCAAGCCGATCCGGTCCTTGATCGAACCGCCGGGGTTGGACCGTTCGGATTTGATCCAGACTTCGGCCGCTCCAAATAACCGCTGCATACGAATATGCGGAGTGTTGCCGATGGTTTCCAGAATCGATTGGGCTTTCATAATGCGGCTTCCTTTGTTTGCTTTATTGGGGTTTGATATGTTGGGGTTCGCTGTGTTGGGGCGTCATGTTCAACCGGGAGCAATTCTGCCGGAAAATCAAATCTCTTAGCCGCGCCAAGCTGCGGAAACAGGCGGGACCAAAGGCCGGTAATGGCGATAGCGCCCGCGCCGCCCGCAACAATGGCCGCAACCGGCCCGATCAAAAGTGCCAGCGCGCCGGTAAAGGCATCGCCCAATTCGTTCGACGCGCTGATCGTCATCTGGCTGACCGCGCTCACCCGGCCGCGCTTGTCATCGGGGGTGTAGAGTTGAATCAGCGTCGAGCGAATGAAAACCCCAAACATATCCGCCGCGCCGCATAAAGCGAGACAGGCCACCGAGAGCGGCAGATAGGGCGACAAGCCAAAGCCAACCGTGCCCAGTCCGAAAACCACCATTGCCACGAGCATCTTGTTGCCCACATTATTGGCGAGCGGCGAAAAGGAAAACCATATGGCAACCAGCGCCGCCCCCAATGCCGGTGCGGCGGCGAGCAAAGACAGACCATTTTCGCCGACCTGCAATATATCGCGGGCGAACACCGGAATCATCGCTTGCGCCCCGGCGAGGAACATTACCATCAGATCGAGCGATATCGCGCCAAGCACCAACTTGTTGGTCCACACATAAGCCAGTCCGTCGGCAATTTGCCGCAATGGCCCCTTGCTCTTGTCAATCATGCTACGTGATATCTTGCCGATCCGCATCATGGCGCCCAAGGACAGCGCATAGAGAATGGCACAAACAATATAGGGCAGCGCCGCGTCGACCTTATAAAGCGGCCCCGCCAAGCCGGGCCCGATGATCACGCCGACCTGCCAGGCGATCGTCGATAAAGCGATGGCGCGCGGCAGCGATTGCGCCGGCACCAGATTGGGCGTCAGCGCGCTGAGCGCCGGGCCGATGAAGGCGCGGCAAATGCCGAGCAAAATGGCAATCACATAAAAGGCAGATAGCGAGAGATGATCGCTGCGGGTGAGCATTGCCAGCGCCGCCGCGATACCAAATTGTCCGGCAAGCACCGCGCGCGCGATCCAGCGCCGGTCGAGCCGGTCCGCCAGCCAGCCGACCAGCGGCGTCAGGATAAATAAAGGCACAAATTGGAGCAATCCGAGCAGCCCCAATATCCCTGCGGATGCTGCAATGCCCAAATCTTCGCGCGCCAGATTATACGCCTGCCACCCCACAATCAACATCATCGCATATTGCGCCAACATGGACGCAAAGCGTGAAAACCACAGATAACGAAAATTCGGAATCGAAAAAGGATGCGGCGCGCTCATGACCGTCTGATTATCCTGTTGTGGGTGGTGACGCAATGCCGCGCATTTGTCAAAAGGCCTCTGGCCAAAGGCGGCAAGTTGGTGCAGACGGTGGTTATAGATATTGTGGGAGAGGATCATGAAAATTCGAACATTGTTGATCGCGGCTTCGGCGGCGGCGCTGATGATAACCGGGGCTTGCAAAAAAGCGGAGAGCGGCGCAGCGCCCGCCAGCATCACCAGCGATGGCAGCGATTGGGGCAATTATATGGAAAATTTCCTGAAAGGATATTTCCCGGTCAATCCCGCTTTCGCCATTTACCAAGGCCGGCATGAATATGATGGAAAGCTCGCCGATTTTTCGCCCGCCGGGTTAAAGGCAATGATCGATTACCGGAAACAAGCGGTGGCGGGTGCTCAGGCGATTGACGAAGCCAAACTTTCCGACGCGCAGAAATTTGAACGGCAATATCTGATCAACACGATGCAAAGCGAGCTATTCTGGTTGGAGGAAGCCGATCAGCCGCATAAGAACCCGGCCTATTATGTGCAAGCGCTCGACCCCAGCGTGTTCATAGCGCGGCCCTATGCCGACGCCGAAACGCGGATGAAGGCCTTCATCAAATATCTCGGCAATATCCCCACGGCGGCGGCGCAGATTAAGGTTAACCTCAAATTGCCGCTGCCCGCCACTTTCGTGAAATATGGTCAGGCCGGTTTTGGCGGCTTTGCCACCAGCTATACCGGCGATGCCAAGGCGGCTTTCGCTTCGGTGAAGGACGCGGCGCTGCAAAAGGAATATGATGCCGCCGCCGCCAAAGCCGCCGCCGCGATGCAGGATCTGGCCGCCTATGTCGGATCGCAGCCGGGCACGGCGGATGGATTTGCGCTGGGCGCGGAAAAATTTGCCAATATGGTGAAGAAAACCGAGGGCGTGGATATCTCGCTGGCGCAATTGACCGCAATCGGACAGGCCGATTTGAAACGCAATCAGACGGCGCTGGCGAAGATATGTGCGCGCTACGCCCCCGGTTTGCCAGTGCAAGCCTGTATGGATAAGATGAGCGCGAATAAGGCCGCCGACGGTCCCGTCGCCGAGGCGCGCCGCCAATTGCCGCCGATTAAAAAATTCCTCATCGATAAAAATCTGGTCTCCATTCCCGGCACCGAAGAAGCCAAGGTGGAGGAATCGCCGCCCTATAACCGGCAAAATTCGGCTTATATCGACATTCCTGGGCCATTTGAAAAAGGCTTACCGTCGGTTTATTATATCAGCCCGCCTGATCCCGCATGGGACAAGAAAACGCAGGATGAATTTGTGCCGGGCAAGGCGGATTTGCTTGGCACGTCGGTGCATGAAATTTGGCCCGGTCATTTCCTGAATTTCTTGCATGCCAACCGCGCGAAATCGCTGTTTGGCCGGCTGTTCGTCGGTTATGCCTATGCCGAGGGATGGGCGCATTATACCGAAGAAATGATGATCGAAGCGGGTTTGCCGGATGCCGGCGTGATGGAGGGCCTGACCCCCGATGAAATTCGGATCGGCCAGATTAGCAACGCGCTGCTGCGCGATTGCCGCTTTATCTCCGCCATTGGCTTGCACAGCGGAACGATGAGCGTGGAGCAGTCGAAGCAGTTTTTCATGAAGGAATGTTATCAATCGGAAGGCACCGCATTGCAGCAATCGGCGCGCGGCACTTATGATCCGGCCTATCTGAATTACACGCTCGGCAAGCTGATGATCAAGCAATTGCGCGAGGATTGGACCGCGAAAAACGGGGCAGGGGGCGACAAGACGAAATGGAAGGCATTCCATGATGAGTTCCTGTCCTATGGCGGCCCGCAGATCCCGATGGTGCGCAAGGCAATGATGAAAGAGGCCGAGGCGCGAGCCGTGTTTGCAAAAACAAGTTGATGTTACGTTCATCGTCATTGCGAGGCAGCCGAAGGGCTCCTCGCAATGACGAGGTCGCAAGTTTTAGAGCAGGCAGCGTGAGATAGGAATCACACCGCCCGCTCTATCTGTTTGTTGTCGCATCGCTTTATGCGAAAAACCGGTGCCCACTTTTTCGCGCGATGCTCTGGTTATATTATGAATTACCCCAGGCGCACAAAGCTGTCGATCACCCGCTTGCTGCCGGCGGTATCAAATTCGATATCGAGCTTGTTGCCCTCAATTTCCATAATCTCGCCATAGCCGAATTTTTCGTGAAATACGCGCATGCCAATGGCAATGTCGCCGCGCGGCCGCGCAGCGAAGCTTGCGGCGCTGCGCGTATTTTCGCGGATTTGCGGCGACGCCGGGTTGAACCCGCCGCTCGATGCGGCGCGCTGCCAGCCGGGACCGCGGGCGTTGCTGCGTCCTTGATTGGCCGCCGCCAGATGCGCGAACGGGTCTTCGCGCCCACCTCCTTCATTGGCGGTCCAATTGGCGCGCCACAAAGATGCGCCGCCGCTCATGCTTTCCTCCGCCTCGACATGTTCGGCAGGCAATTCGCCGATAAAGCGCGATGGGATGCTGCTTGTCCACTGGCCATAAATGCGGCGGTTGGCGGCATGCAGGATCGTGCATTTTTGGCAGGCGCGGGTGATCGCTACATAGGCGAGGCGGCGTTCTTCTTCGAGGCTGGCGAGGCCGCCTTCGTCAAGGGCGCGCTGCGATGGGAACAGGCCCTCTTCCCAGCCGACAAGGAATATATTGTGATATTCCAATCCTTTGGCGGCGTGGATGGTCATGATCGTTACTTGTTCGCCGCTGGTTCGATTGTCATTATCCATCACCAGGCTGACATGTTCCAAAAATTCGCCGAGCGTTTCATATTCCTCCATTGCCCGCGTCAGCTCGCTGAGATTTTCGAGCCGCCCGGCGGATTCGGCGCTGCGTTCGGCTTGCAGCATGTCGGTATAGCCCGCTTCATCAAGGATAATCCGGGCGAGATCGGCGGGGGGCATATCGCCCGATTGCATCCGCCAACGCGCAATTTGCCCCATCAATGTGGCCAGCGAGCCGCGCGCCTTTCCGGTCATCTCATCCGTCCCGGTCATTTGCGCAGCGGCGGCGGAGAGCGGCACACCGGCGGCACGCGCGAGAATATGGATCTTTTCCAGCGCCTTGCCGCCAATGCCGCGTTTGGGGGTGTTGATGATCCGTTCGAAA
This sequence comes from Sphingomonadaceae bacterium, assembly GCA_021732525.1. GTDB lineage: Bacteria > Pseudomonadota > Alphaproteobacteria > Sphingomonadales > Sphingomonadaceae > Sphingorhabdus_B. The sequence goes on from JAKFUU010000021.1 coordinate 52,472, forward strand.
GCGAGGTCATCTGCGCCCTGATTGACGATCCGCAAATAGGCGATGGCGTCGCGAATTTCGGCGCGTTCATAAAAACGAAAACCGCCGATGATCTTATAATTCAGGCCAATTTGTATGAAGCGATCTTCAAATTCGCGGGTTTGATGCTGCGCCCGCACCAGGATCGCGATATCGTTCAGCGACGCGCTTTTATGCTGTAGCGCTTCGATCTCTTCACCGACGCGGCGTGCCTCTTCGGGGCCGTCCCACACGCCAATCACGCGGAGCTTTTCGCCCTCGTCCAGCTCTGTCCAAAGCGTTTTGCCCAGCCGCGCGCTATTCGCACCGATCAAGCCCGACGCGGCGGCGAGGATATGCGGGGTGGAGCGGTAATTTTGTTCGAGCTTGATGATCTTTGCGCCGGGGAAATCCTTTTCAAAGCGCAGAATATTGGCCACTTCCGCCCCGCGCCAGCTATAGATCGACTGATCATCGTCGCCGACGCAGGCGATATTTTTGCGTTTCTGCGCCAGCAGCCGCAGCCAGAGATATTGGACGGCGTTGGTATCCTGATATTCATCGACCAATATATATTTGAAACGATCCTGATATTTTTCAAGGATATCGCGGTTGTTTTTCAGTAAGTTTAGACTATGCAGCAGCAGATCACCAAAGTCGCAGGCATTGAGCGCGAGCATCCGTTTTTGGTAGAGCGCATAGAGCGCCTGACCCTTTCCGCCTGCATAGGCCTCATTATCGCCCGGCGTCAGGTCGGCGGGGCTTAATCCCTTATTTTTCCAACCATCAATCAGCCCCGCCAGCTGCTTCGCCGGAAAGCGTTTCTCGTCAATATCTTCGGACAATATTAGCTGTTTGAGCAGGCGCAATTGATCGTCGGTGTCGATGATGGTGAAGTTCGATTGCAGCCCCATCAGCTCGGCATGGTGGCGCAGCATTTTGGCACCAATCGAGTGGAAAGTGCCCAGCCACGGCATGCCTTCGCCCGCCCCGCCAACCATCCTACCGATGCGCTCCTTCATTTCGCGGGCGGCTTTGTTGGTGAAGGTGACGGCGAGGATTTCGGATGGCCAGGCGAGCCGCAACGCCAAAATATGCGCCATCCGTGCGGTGAGCGCCGCGGTTTTGCCGGTGCCTGCACCTGCGAGCAACAGCACCGGGCCCTCGGTCGTCAGCACGGCTTCGCGCTGCGGCGGGTTTAACCCGGTGAGCCAGGAATATTCCTGCGCGGGATTTTGGCCGGGGTGGACAAGATCAGACATGGCGGAACGTTTACGGAACATCGAACGCAGCGGCAAGAGGGCGCAGCAAATGAATCCGCGCCTTACCGATATCGCGGACCGTCTCAACCGCAAAGCCCTTCACGTTCACTTGCTCATCGCGTGATGTTTCGATGCTGATCCATGTTGACGGTGCCACCCAGCCCAGCCGTGCCAATTTGTCGAGCGCGACCGAAGCCGCATTGCTGTTATAAGGCGCATCGATCAACATCAGGTCGTAGCTGTTGATGGCCTTGCCAAGCGATAACACCGATGCCGGCCGGACATCACACAAAGCCTGAGCGCCCAGCTTTTCGATATTTCTTTCCAGCGCGGTGAGCGCTGCGCGGTCCTGCTCCACGAAAGTGCAATGCGCCGCGCCGCGCGACAATGCCTCAAGGCCTAGCGCGCCCGATCCGGCAAACAGATCGAGCACCGCCAATTCTTCGAATGACCCAAGCCGGCTGGTCAGCATCGAGAATAACGTCTCGCGGGTGCGGTCCGCGGTGGGCCGCGTGGTGTCACTTTTGGGCGCAAAAAGCGGCCGTGAGCGCCATTCTCCGGCAATGATCCTCATTTTTTCAGGCTGCCCCGAAATTCGATTAGATCAACTTTGCGCACTTCGCCGACCGCGCCGGGCGGCATATCGCCCAGTATAAATTTGCCGTATCGCGTGCGGATCAGGCGGTTGACCTCCAGACCCAAATATTCGAGCACGCGGCGCACTTCGCGGTTTTTGCCTTCGGTCAGCGTCATTTCAATCCAGACATTCGCGCCGGTGCGCCGTTCCATATTGGCGTCAATCTTGCCATAGAGCACCCCGTCAACCTCGACACCGTGGATCAACTCTTCCAGCTCGGTCTGGCTGATATTGCCAAAACAGCGCGCGCGGTAAGTTCGCTCTACGCCGGTCGAGGGCAATTCCATCTGCCGCTTAAACGCACCGTCATTGGTCAGCAGCAACAGCCCTTCCGTATTCAGATCGAGCCGACCGATCGGCATCAGGCGCGGCAATTCGGGCGGCAACAGATCATAGATCGTTTTGCGCCCCGAAAAATCGCGTTCGGCGGTTAAACAGCCTTCGGGCTTATGAAACAAATAGAGCATGGTGGGTGCCGGTGCGCCAACCAGCTTGCCGTCCACCGCCACGCCGTCGAGATTCTTGAGCACCATTGCTGGCGTTTCGATAATCTCATCATGCCGCGTAACGCGCTTATCGGCGATCATCCGTTCGACTTCGCGCCGCGAAGCCACGCCAGCCCGCGCGAGCAGCTTGGCAATCCGCGCTTCGCCGTCGGCTTTCTCCAGCGCGCCTTTGGATGGCGAGGCTGGTGTTGCTGCGGGTTTGCGCCGAGGCTTATTGTCCCAGCGGATTCGCGGCGGGTGTTCGCCGCTTTTGACAGGGCGCTTAACGGGCGGACGGGAAGGCGGTTTGACCATCCGCCGCCCATGGCGCAATCTTTGCAAAAAGTCACTGGCTATTCCGGAAAAGCGCGTTAGTCATTTGGATGGAAAAATGGGAGAGGCCGAAAACAGCATGGACAGCGCAGAAAGCAGCAAAGGTGGGGGCGCGGCGATCAAACCCTATCTGGAAAAAGAGGCGATCATTGCGCTGCTTTTGGGGATATCATCGGGATTTCCCTATGCGATGATCGGCGCGACGTTGACCACGCGGCTGGCGCAGGACGGCATCGATAAAAAGGCGGTTACCGCCTTTGCGCTGGCTTTTCTTGTCTATAATTTCAAATGGCTGTGGGCCTGGATAGTGGACGGGGTGCGATTGCCGATTATCGGCGCGCTGGGACAGCGGATATCGTGGATTATCCTATCGGCGATATTTGTGGTGATTGCCGTGTTAAATCTGGGCCTTGCCGACCCTAAGGCCAGCTTGCTCTATGTCGCCTATTCCGCCATATTGGTTGGCTTTGCCGGTGCCACTTTTGACATTGTGATCGACGCCTACCGGATTGAAATATTGAAACCCGAACAACAGGGCGTCGGCGCGGGGATGAATCAATATGGCTGGCGTATCGGATCGGCGGGGGCGGCGTCGTTGGCGCTGGTCATCGCGGCGCGCGGCGGGTGGGATCTCGCCTATTTCGCTTGCGCCATATTGGCGGCTCCTGCCGTGATCGCGGTGGTGTGGGGCGGCGAACCTATCCGCCACCGCGAAGCCATTCAGCGCCAAGCCATGAATATTGGCGAGGCGATTATCGGGCCTTTCCGCGAATTTTTCAGCCGGCATGGCGCGTGGTTGGTGCTGTTGTTTATTTTGCTGCATAAAATTGGCGATACGCTGGGGCAATTGACGCTGCGGTTGCTGCTCGAAGATTTGGGCTTCAACAATGATGAAATCGCGATTTACGACGTGGGTGTTGGCTTTTGGGCCTATCTGATCGGCATATTTGTCGGCGGCGTGGTTTATGCGAAAATGGGCCTGAAACATTCGGTATTGCTCAGCCTGAGTTTGATGATGGTTTCCAATTTCAGCTTCGCGTTGCTGGCGGCGGCGGGGCAATCCAATATCGGTTTGGCCGGGGCGATTGGTTTTGAAAATTTTGCCAGCGGTCTTGCCGGTGTGGTTCTGGTCGCTTATTTTGCGGCGCTGTGCAACCTGCGCTTTACGGCGGCGCATTATGCGTTGATCTCGTCAGCGTCCAGTATCGTGGGCCGTTTCCTGACCGGAACAACGGCAGGCGCGATGGTCGAGGGCATGGGCTTTTTCAATTTTTATGTGATGACCACTTTTGCCGCGATGCCCGGCATATTCCTATTTTGGATGATGATGCGCAGCGGGCTTGTGGATAGTTCGATCGGCGACGCCGCGAAAGCCAGCGAGGAGCCGCCGCAGAAGGTTTAATCCGGAACCTGATCGTTCGCGCGTAGCACCTCGCCTGCAAGATACAGCGAACCGGCGATGAGCACGGCTTCGCCCCGGCGCGGTGTGAATGCGGTCAGGGCGGCGTGAATATCGGTGGCTTCGCTGACCGGTATGCCGCTTGCGCTTTCGGCAAAGGCATGGGCAGAATGATATGCATGGCCGGGAACGGGAACGACGGTGATGCTCGTCAATTGGCGGCGCAGCGGCGCGATGATTGACGCGGGGTCTTTACCCGCTAGCATGCCCATGATCAGATGAAGCCGCGTTTCGCCCGGCCCAAAATGCCCGGCGAGCGCCAATCCGGCATCGACATTATGCCCGCCATCGATCCAAATTTCGGTGCCCGCGGGCAGGCAGGCACTCAATAACCCCGGCCCAAGCCGCTGCAGCCGCGCGGGCCAATGCGCCCATTCCATCGCGGCGGCATAGGCGGCATCGGGGATCGCAAGCTCGCTTTGATGGCGCAACATGGCCACCGCAAGCGCGGCATTATCCGCCTGATGCGCGCCGGGCATGCGGGGCAGTGGCAATTTTAGCGTGCCTTTGGCGTCACGATAGGCAATCTGGCCATTATATATTGCGGCGTCCCAGTCGCCCTTGCGCGCATGCAGCACCGCCCCGCTGTGGGCCGCATGATCGGCGATCACCGCATTCACCTTGGCCGGGTAGGATTGCGTTACCAATGGCACGCCGGATTTGGCGATTCCGGCCTTTTCCCAGCCAATGCGCGCCAGCGGATCAATCTCGGTTTCAGGCGGTATCCCGGCTTCGGGTGCCAACAAAAAAGCCTCGTGATCGATACCCAGCGAGGCCATACCGCAGATGGCAGGGGCGGCGATAACATTGGTCGCGTCCAATCGTCCGCCAAGGCCGACCTCGATGATGGCGGCGTCGGCTGGGGTGCGCGAAAAGGCGAGGAAAGCAGCGGCGGTGGTGACTTCGAAGAAGCTCACCTCTAACCCCTCGGCGTGGTCGAGAACTTCCGCCAGCAACGGCGCCAGCCTATTGTCGTCAATCAGCCTACCCGCCAGCCTGATCCGTTCATTGAAGCGTACCAGATGCGGGCTGGTATAGACATGCGCGGTCAGACCCGACGCCTCTATCGCGGCGCGCAAGAAGGCGCAGGTGGAACCTTTGCCGTTGGTTCCCGCGACGTGAAAGACCGGCGGCAATTTCTGATGCGGATTGCCGAGGGCGGCCATTAACGCCGCAATCCGTTCCAACCCCAAAATATCGCGCCCCGGCGACAATTGCGCAAAACGATCAAGCTGCGTCTGAACGGCGGGATCAGAAGATGTGGCGTGGTCGGGCACTAGCTCCCCTCCCCTTCAGGGGAGGGGCAGGGGGAGGGGCATGTCAGGATGGCGCAGCGTCGATCGAACAGCCCCACCCCAACCCCTCCCCTGAAGGGGAGGGGCTTAGTCATGCAGCTGCCTTTTTGCTCGCCATCAAATAGCTGACCAGTTTCGACAACGTTGCGCGCAATTCATGCCGGTGGGTCACCATATCGACCATACCGTGATCGAGCAGATATTCGGCGCGCTGGAACCCATCGGGCAGCTTTTCGCGGATTGTCTGTTCGATCACCCGTTGACCCGCAAAGCCGATTAAAGCGCCCGGTTCGGCAATTTGAATATCACCAAGCATCGCATAACTTGCGGTGACGCCGCCGGTGGTCGGATCGGTCAGCACGACAATATAGGGCAGGCCGGCATCATGCAGCAATTGGATCGCCACCGTGCTGCGCGGCATTTGCATCAAGCTCAAAATCCCCTCCTGCATCCGCGCGCCGCCCGCCGCCGTGAAGATAATATAGGGGCATTTGGCTTTAATCGCCTCGCGCACCGCCTCAACAAAGCTCTCGCCCACCGCCATGCCCATCGATCCGCCCATGAAGGCAAAATCCTGCACGCTGATCACCGCTTGCTGGCCTTCAATCGTGCCGCGGGCGCTGACCATAGCGTCGGTTTCGCCGGTGGCGGCACGGGCGGCCTTGATCCGGTCGGTATATTTTTTGGTATCTTTGAACTTTAGCGGATCTTCGGCGACCGTTGGCGGGGTGAGCACCTTATAGCTATCATCATCGAAAATCGCGGCAAAACGCTCCGCCGGGCCGATCCGGCCATGGTGATCGCATTTAGGACAGACCGATTGATTCTCTTCAAATTCGCGCAGGAATATCATCGCCTGACAACCCTTGCATTTATGCCAGAGCGTATCGGCGGTTTCGCGCTTTGCACCAAAGGGCAAAGCATTGCGGACGCGGGTAACCCAGTTCATATCGATACCTTATGTTGATTAGGCTTTGGTTTAAGCAGGATGGAGATTTGCGCAACACTTATGCTGTGGTTGTGACGTGCCCCCCTGAAATGTAGCCAGAAATGAGTAGAGTCCGTTTTCAAGGAGACGGACGAATGAAGCGCAGCAGGTTCAGCGATGAGCAGATCATTGCGATATTGAAGGAGCAGGAGTCTGGGATGCCGACG
>JAKFUU010000014.1 GCA_021732525.1 Sphingomonadaceae bacterium
CCCCCGCAGAGGCCGCAAAACAAGCTCTATCGGGGCATGCCCCGATAGAGCTTGTCATCCCTTCAACCATCAAGCATTTAACAGGAGGACTCTATCTCTGAATGGTAACAAGTTGGGGTGCACGTCACCACGAAGGTATCCCCCCGGTGGGTAGGTGGCATTTGAGAGGGGCCCCATCAAGATTTATTGATAAGGGCAGCAATCTGCTCCACGCAAGCAACGTCGTGCTGCTCAACGGCAGTGATATATCGGGCAAAAGTTCGTTTCCACATGCCTTTGGGGCGTTCAAATCCTGCGTCTAATCCTTGTGTCCCGCCGATCCTAAGCTGGGCGCGAAAGAGCTTCTCAAACGGTCTGTCAAATCGACTCAACCGCTCGACGCGATAGGCCAATCCTAGAGCATTGCGTCCAGCAAAGCGTTGTTCGCCGGGTGGCAGGTGAAGGACGCGAACTCGCTGGCCTGTCACCGGACACCGCATCCACCACCGCCGTCCGCCAAAGTGCTGTAGCGACGATGTGAGCGCGATTACCTGCTGCATTGGCTTTAGGTTGCCGTTTGGAGTCGTAATCCTAAAGCGCAATATGAGCCGTGCAGTTGCCGCCTCGCGCAAATCTAGGCGGAATCGAAGCGTTCCGATAGCGTTGTCCACGCCGTGCCAATTGACCGCACCGTATCCTGCTTGCCCCTCTCGAATAGGTGCCAGCCGCATAATCCATGCAAGATCAAGCGTGATGCAATCACCCACTAATGGCGTGTCGCTATGTCGTGGACGGATATTGCCCATCGAAATACCTCGTGTCAGTTTGTGCCCAAATCATGTGGCAAATTCGCAATTGGCGATGATACACCGCCTGATTGCTATCTGATTGCTAATGGACAATTATGCAAGTCCGGCAATTGCAATATCTCGTTAAGCCATTGAAATAATGGTGAGCCCTGCTGGATTCGAACCAGCGACCTACTGATTAAAAGTCAGTTGCTCTACCGACTGAGCTAAGGGCCCCAACCGGCGGAACGATGCCCGCCCTGTTTGAGAGCGCTTCCCCTAGTTGGCTGCGCGCATTGGGTCAAGCCGATTTGCGCGATTAATGCGGGTGAATAGATGTTTTATCCGCATTCCGCTAATCGGATCGCGCCAGTTTGCGGCTATTTTGCGGGCGGGTTGCAAGACAAAGCGCCGGCGCTGCATTTCTGGATGCGGAATCTGAAGGCTTTCACCGCGCCCCGCATAAACACCGCCCGACCATAAGATAATATCCAGATCTAAAATGCGGGTGCGCCATTTTTGGCCAGCACGGCGCCTGCCAAAATGCGCTTCCAATGACTTTAACCGCTTCAGCAACATGGGCGGCGGCAGCGGGGTGAGGATGATCGCGGCGGCGTTGGCATAGGCGCGCTGGGACGGGCCGATCGGCCTGCTGGTTATAATCGACGACGCTGCGTATAAAGCAATATCGGTCATTTCGAGCGCGTCAAAGGCGTGGGCAACTATCCTGACCGGCGAACCCAGTGAATGATGACGCTGATTTGATCCCAGGGCGATGAGATAGAGATATTCGCTTGCCGCGGCCATTTGCGCGCATTACCGGCTTATTTGATTGGTGGGAATGATTAATTCGCGCTTAATTGCGGTATATTTCGGGAAGCCAATTGCGGGTTACCAAAACCTTGTCGCCAACGCGCACATTACCGAAAAGTTTGCGGGCAAAGGCAACCGGAATGCCGATGCAGCCATGCGTCGCCGCTTCATCATTCACTTCGGCTCCATGGATGGCCACACCCTGCCATGTTAGCCGCAAATTATAAGGCATGGGGGCGTTATCATAGCTGCTTGAATAATGATCGGCATCTTTCTCGAGGACCGGGAATGTGCCGGTTGGCGTGGCGTAGTTTTCCCAGCCACGCGTGATCACCGCGCGCGCTATTTCTACGCCGCCGCGGTAAACGTAAAGCTGCTCTTCTTCCAAATCGACCACGATTTGCGCTGATCCTTTGGGCGCGCCCGTTTCGTCCCAAAAATAATCGCCATAATAAAGCGGTGCATCAAGCTGCGCTACCATCGTGACTTGCGGCGCGGCGATGGCCGCCGAGGTTACAAAAGCGCACAGCGCCAGCGGGGCAAGCAAAAGCCGAATTGCAATGGGTTTACATGCCATGTCTTCCACCTTTCTCATCAACCCGCAATCTTTTGCAAAAGGCATCAAAGAGCGCCAGTGCGCCAAAATCATTGTCCCAAAGCGAGACAGTCATTAGCATAATAGTAAGGATATCTGGAGCGATTTTGTTAACGCTTCATTCCGCCCGGCATTGCGATTAATCGTCGGTCAATCGCCCGTAAAGCTGTGGCCGCCGGTCGCGGAAAAAACCCATCGATGCGCGGTGCAGCCGGGCCTTATCCAGATCGAAGCTGGCGATCATGATCCCGGTTTCGCTATCATCCAAATCGCAGACGATATCGCCCCATTCGTTGGTGATAAAGCTGGTGCCATAGAAATTTTGCGGCGGCCCGCCATGGTCATTCTCCGCGCCGACCCGGTTGACCGCGATCACCGGCATGCAGTTGGACACCGCATGACCCACCATCGCCCGGCGCCACATATGCCGTGTATCGAGCGTATCATCCTGCGGCTCGGCGCCGATTGCGGTGGGATAGAATAGCAATTCCGCGCCCATTAACGCCATGGCGCGCGCGCATTCGGGATACCATTGGTCCCAGCATATGCCAACACCGATCCGCACGCCAAACACATCCCAAACCTTAAATCCGCTATTGCCGGGGCGGAAATAATATTTCTCCTGATATCCGGGGCCGTCGGGAATGTGGCTCTTTCGATAGACTCCGATAATTTCGCCGTCGGCGTCAATCATCGCCAGCGCGTTGTAAAAATGCGGGCCATCGCGTTCAAAAAAGCTCGTCGGGATTGCCACGCCCAGCTTTCTGGCAAGCTTGGCCATCGCCAAAACCGATGGATGTTCCAGCGCGGGCCGCGCGAGGGCAAAATGTGCCTCAAGCTGGGTTTTGCAGAAATAGGGACCGGAAAATAGTTCGGGCGGAAGAATGATTTGCGCGCCGCCCGCCGCCGCCTTTTCCACCAGCGCGCCGACCGATGCGATATTTTCTGCCTCGCTTCCCATCAAAGGGAGTTGCAGCGCCGCGACGGTAATGCTGCGATTCATGCCTTTACGGGCGCTTTCTGAACAGCAAGGTCATCCGGTCCGATTCGCCGATCGCTTGATATTTCGCGTCATTTTCGGGGTCGCCCTCGCGCGTGGGGGGAAGGGTCCAAACGCCGCCGGGATAATCTTTTGTGTCCTTTGGATTGGCATTAATTTCGGACGCGCTGACCAGTTCGAAACCATTCAATTCAAACAGAGCAACCACATCCTTCTGGCGCAAATAGCCTTTTGATCCGTCGGACCAGGCATAGGCGGCGTTACTATTGGCACGGTGCTGCTCAACGCCGATCATCCCGTCATCTTTTAATATTTTATGCAGATTTTGTAGCTCGTTATCCGCCCGGTTGCCGTTCAGCATACCGTGCATCGACCGAAAAATCACGATCCGGTCGATCTGACCAACCAATTCTGCGGGCAGTTCATCACTTTCAAAAGCACCGATTGTTTTGGCATCTACGCCGGTCCAGCCAGCGGCTTGCCCCGGGAAGCGTTCGGGCCAGCCTTTGGTGGCGGCTTCGCGGGCGCGGTTGTTAAAAGTTAACGTTGCGCTATCGGGGCCGATGGCGAGATATTTCCCCGATGTGGCAAGATAGGGGATCAGGATTTTGGTGAACCAGCCGCCGCCTGGCGAATATTCGGCAACGGTCATATTCGCTTTCATTTGAAAAAAGGCGAGCGTTTCGGCAGGGTGGCGATATTTATCGCGCGCGGCATCATCTTTGCGGCTTTCAGCGCTTAATATCGGCGTCAGCGCCGGATCAACCGATAGAGCGGCGGTCTTCTGCTCACCTTTGGTTTGGGCCGTGACGCCGCTTGGGTACAGCGATAAGGCAATGATGGCGGTTAAGGCAAATTTCGCGGTGCTTTTCATGGGGGGATGCTCCTGCTTTTGGGGTTTGTCTTGTTATGGCGGCTCGCAAGCATTTTGCCAAGCGGTTCAAAGCGGATTTTGCTGGCTGGAACAATGAAAGCTACCGCCGCCCGATAGCACCGCGTCGGCGCGCAGACCGATAATGCGCCGGCCGGGAAATAAGGGCTCAAATGCCATCAACGCGGCTTCGTCATATTTGCTGCCATAGGTCGGAACCACGACGACGCTGTTGCCGATATAGAAATTCATATAGCTGGCGGGAACGGCCGCGCCACCTTGTTCAAAACGGCCAACCGAGGGCAGGGCAGTGACCTTACATCCAAAGGCATCGGCTCTGGCCCGTGCATCATCATAGACGGCTCGATTCGGATCATCGGCATCGCGCGCCGCCGGAATGACAAGATGGCCGGGGGCGACAAAACGCGCCAGATTATCAACATGCCCGTCGGTATGGTCATTGGCGAGCCCGTCACCGAGCCATAGCGTGCGTTCGATGCCCAGATCGCGCCGCAGCCGTTCTTCAATCTGCGCCCGGCCCAGCGCGGGGTTTCGGTTGGGGTTGAGCAGGCAATCGGTGGTGGTTACCGCCAATCCCTCGCCGTCGACATCGATCGATCCGCCCTCCAGCACCCAATCGCAATCGGTGACCATCAAGCCCGATGCTTCGGCGAGCGAGCGGCCGATGGTTTGATCGCCATCAAAGTTGAACCGCCGGCCCCATCCGTTAAAGCCGAAATTGCGGGCGATACGGTTCATGCCATCGGTGACGATAATCGCGCCGGTATCGCGCAGCCAAATATCGCCAATATGGCGTTCCTCAACGATAACGCCGCTTTCGGTCAAATCATGCGCAGTTTCGGCGGCGGCGGGTGACCCGCAAATCAGGTGAACCTGCTCGCCCTTTCCGCCATCGTGAACCGCGTTGGCAAAGGCGGCAATTTGACGCTGCGCGGCTTGAAAGGGTTCCTCCCAATGGCCCCAAAAGCTTGGAAAGCCGATCCACACCGCCGCATGCGGTGCCCATTCGGCGGGCATTCGTAAGGTCATAAATGGGTTTCCTGATTCGCGCCCTATTTCCCTTTCCGGCTGGCATCACGAATGGCGCGAAATTCATCGCCATCCACCCAATTGGGCCAAGTATCGCTCATCGCCAGCATTCGGCCGACACGATAGTACAGCCGCAAATCCGCCATTGCGCCCGACCAATCCCATTTGGGATCATATTCGTCGCTGGGGGCGTGATAGCGATTTTCCTCATAATCGGCGGCGGCCTTCGCTGCGGCTTCCTTTCCGCCGGTGACGAGGTCGTCCCCGCCTTCAACATACATCATGGGAACGCCCAGCTTGGCAAAGCTGAAATGATCCGAGCGATAGTAAAATCCTTTTTCCGGTGTCGGTTCCGCATCGGGCATCCGCCTTTCTGCCTTGGCCGCCGCATTTAGAAAATCATCAAGCTGCGATTTTCCTTTGCCGATGACCGTGATATTTTTGGCTGGCCCCGCGAGCGACAGAGCATCCATGTTTACGCCGCCGGCGGTTTGCGCCAGCGGATAAATGGGGTTTTCGGCATAATATTTTGATCCCAACAAACCCGATTCTTCCGCCGTTACTGCCAGAAATACCACGCTACGTTCGGGCGCGCCCTGCGCCTTAAATGCCTGCGCCAACGCAACCAGCCCGGCAGAGCCGGTAGCATTATCAACGGCGCCGTTGCAGATATCATCGCCCGCCACCGGTTTGCAACGGCCCAAATGATCCCAATGTGCGCTGTAAAGCACATATTCTTGGGGCCGTTTTGTGCCTTTTAGGATGCCAATGACATTCTTCGAATTTTTATCCGCCAGATCATTGTCAAATTGAACCGATGCCTTCAGGTTAAGGTTTATCGCCTTAAAGCCCTTTTTCTTGGCACCCGCCAATGCCGCGGCCATATCAACCCCAGCGGTAGCAAATATCTTTTTCGCCGCAGCATTTTGAATCCAGCCATTGCCAACGGTTTGATCCGCCCCTTTATTCTTTGATTTTGCCAGAAATTGCGTTCCCGTCCAGCTTGATTCGACGACATTCCAGCCATAAGCGGCGGGCGCGGTATCGTGGATGATCAAGGCCGCCGCCGCCCCTTGGCGCGCCGCTTCTTCATATTTATAGGTCCATCGGCCATAATAAGTCATCGCTTTGCCGCCAAAGTCACCTTTCAGGCTGTCGGTGCCAAAATCAGGATCGTTGATCAGGATCAGGACGGTCTTGCCTTTCACATCAACGCCGGCATAATCATTCCAGCCCTTTTCCGGCGCATTGACGCCGTAGCCGACAAACACAATGTCGCTGCCCGCAATTTTGGACTGCGCCGTTTCTCGGTAGCTGCCGATTACAAAATCGGTGCCATATTTGAAATCGAGCCCCGGACCATCGGCCATGATTCGCAGCGAAGAAACATTTTTGGCGGTGATTTCAAGCAACGGCACATCTTGAAACCAGCTGCCATTTTTGCCGCCCGGCGCAAGCCCCGCCGTCTTAAATTTTTCGACCAGATAGGCGGTGGTTTTTTCCTCCCCCGCGCTGCCGGGCGCGCGGCCTTCATAGGCATCGCTGGATAATGTTTGGGTTACCTCCTTCATCGTCGCTTCGGAAATTTCCGGAACGGTAACTTCGGGTAGCGCCGCTGTATCGGCAGCTTTATCGGCGCCGGTGCAAGCATTCAGGATGAATAACGGCATCAATGCCAGGCGGATCAAACGCATTCTTAACTCTCCCGCAAAATTATTCATTCTATCTGGCAGAGCGCAGGCGAGCTGGCAAGCGCACAAAAAAGGCGGCCCGAAAGCCGCCCCTTTCGATAATATCTGCAACGCTTAGCGCGAATAAAATTCGACGACCAGATTGGGTTCCATCTTCACCGGATAAGGCACTTCATCCAGCGTGGGAATGCGAATGAAAGTAACCTTCGCATTGCCATCGGTTGCCACATATTCGGGAATATCGCGTTCCGCCAATCCTTGCGCTTCGATCACCAGCGCCATTTCGGTGGCCTTGGCGCTCAAACTAATTTCATCGCTCACATCAATCTGACGGCTGGCGATATTGCATTTTGCGCCGTTAACGCGGACATGACCATGGCTGACCAGTTGGCGCGCGGCGAAGATAGTCGGCGCAAATTTCGCGCGATAGACCACCATGTCCAACCGGCGTTCGAGCAAGCCGATCAGATTCTGGCTGGTATCGCCCTTCATCCGCGATGCTTCGAAATAAGCGCGCTTAAATTGTTTTTCGGTGACATCGCCATAATAGCCCTTCAGCTTTTGTTTGGCGCGCAATTGAATGCCATAATCGGACAGCTTGCCTTTGCGGCGCTGGCCGTGCTGACCGGGGCCATATTCGCGCCGGTTAACAGGGGATTTGGGGCGGCCCCAGATATTTTCGCCCATACGGCGGTCGAGTTTATATTTTGATGCGGTACGCTTTGACATGGCCAAAGACTCCTATAATTTGCGTTTCGTTTCTGCCCCGGATGCCGCACCATTAGACGCTATTCTAATGCGGCCACCGCTTCACCGGGGGTGCGGGGCCAATTGCGAAGGCGCGCCTATGGATGGCGCTTGCGCAAAAGTCAACCCAAAGGTCGCAACTTCATCTCGACAGAATGGCCGCAAGTTAATAGAGGCTCCCTTTATGAGCGAAACAACAATATTATCTCCCGAAAATTGCAGCAATATGGCCGATGTCCGCGCGGGGGTCGATGCAACCGACATCGCGCTTGTGGCGCTGCTGGCACGCCGTTTCGCCTATATGGATGCCGCCGCGCGGATCAAGGATGATCGCGATACCGTGCGTGATGAAGCGCGCAAGGCCCAGGTGATTGCAAATGCTAAGGCGGAGGCGGAAAGGCTGGGCGCGCCGGCGGCGACCATTGAAGATATATGGGAAGGGTTGGTGGAAGCCTCGATCGCTCATGAATTTGCGCGGTGGGATGAAATGCACCGCTAATCACCATTCGACCGAGCAGCGCCCTTACCTTTTTTCAACACATTCAATATCCCGCGCATGGTGCGCACTTCGCCGCTGTTCCAGGCGGGTTTGGTGAGCAGATTGCGCAGCATTGCCATTGTCACCTCGCTGCGTTCGGGCGGAAAAAAATACCCCTTATGGTCCAGCATTTCGAAAAGCTGTGCAATCATTCCATCCAGCTCGCTTTGCTGCGCGGGCGGGCTTAATTCGATCTTTGGCGGGCTGGCAAGCTGCGCATTTTGTGCCTGCGTTTTCGACCATTCATAAGCGCATAAAATTACCGCTTGCGCCAAATTGAGCGAGCCAAATTCGGGGTTGATCGGCACGGTGATGATCGTGCGCGCCATCGCCACTTCGTCCACCGCCAGCCCGGATCGTTCGGTGCCGAACAATATTGCGCTGCGCCCCGGCGATGTGACGATGGCTTTCGCCGCGGCCTGCGGGGTTAACACGGGCTTGGTCACCCCGCGGCGGCGCACCGTGGTTGCGTAAATATTCGGGATATCGGCAACTGCATCGGCGAGCGTGCCGAATATCTGCGCTTGCTCGATCACGATATCAGCGCCGGCGGATGTAGGTCCCGCCGCAGGGTTGGGCCAGCCATCGCGCGGGTTGACAATCCGTATTTCGGTCAGTCCAAAATTGAGCATCGCGCGCGCGGCTTTACCAATATTTTCCCCCAATTGCGGGCGGACGAGGATGATTATCGGATTGCGGGCGGTCTCACTCACTTTTTGGAGGCTTCCACCACGCTTCCGGCGAAATCCTCAAAATCCTTGGCCTCGGTGAAATCCTTATAGACGCTGGCAAAACGGATATAAGCAACGCTGTCGAGTATTTTCAGGCCTTCCATCACATATTCGCCAATCCGGCCGGAAGATACCTCGCTATCGCCCGATGTTTCAATTTGGCGCTGGATGCTCGATACCAATTGATCGACTCGGTCCTGCGTCAAATTGCGTTTGCGGCAGGCCAGATTGATCGACCGTTCCAGCTTGCCGCGGTCAAAGGCTTCGCGCCGATCCTCGTTTTTCATCACGATAATTTCACGCAGTTGAATACGCTCAAAAGTGGTAAAGCGCGCACCGCATGCCTCGCATTGCCGCCGCCGCCGTGTGGCCGCGCCATCTTCGGTCGGGCGGCTGTCTTTCACCTGACTATTTTCATGCGCGCAAAAGGGACAGCGCATTATGGCGCGAACCTAAATAACGCGGATCTAATCTTTTTTATTCTGTTCATTTTTCTTATTTAGGTGACGATAGGCAACAATGCCAGCGCCGATCGCCGCGCCGGTTATGATCCCGATCGGCGCGATCAATGCGGCTGCTGCGCCGATTGTGGCTCCGCCGGCCATTTTTTTCGCGGTATCTTTATTGGCGAGGTCTTTGCCGGTCCAAAGCGCATCCTTCGCTGCGCCCAATAGCTCTTCGGCTGCCTCGCCAACATAATGTTTGGCCTGCGCCGGAAAGCTTTCCGCGGCAAGCTGCTCGGGGGTTTTTGCGCCGCATTCGGGGCAGAATTTCGTGCCTTGATTATAGGAATGGTTACAATCAGGGCAATTTATCAGCATATTCATATATCGTCTCACCGGCCATTTAACTTGGGATTTATCACAGTATAATGCAAATAGGAATGGTTTGCTGTATTAACAAGATACCGCACCATGAATGACCGATAAACTTGCAAGGATAAATTGCGGTTAAAGCCCCGGATAGATCGGGAAACGGCCGCATAGCGCCTCGGCCTGCGCCTTCACCCTGGCTTCGGCTTGCCCATCGCCTGCCTCACCATTTTTGCGCAAACCCTCGACCACATCGGCGATCATCCGGCCAATATCGCGAAATTCCGCCGGGCCAAAACCCCGCGTCGTTCCCGCCGGACTGCCCAGCCGCAATCCTGATGTGAGCGCCGCCTTTTCCGTATCGAATGGAATGTTGTTTTTGTTGCAGGTGATTGACGCGCGGTCGAGCGCCTGTTCGGCATGTTTGCCCTTGGCTTGCTTGGGGCGCAAATCGACCAGCATCAAATGATTGTCGGTGCCGCCCGAGACAATATCCAGCCCCTGTTCCTGCAACGAAGCCGCCAACGCCTTCGCATTTTCAACAATGCGGGCGGCATAAAGCTTAAATTCGGGCCTCATCGCTTCGGCGAAACAGACGGCTTTTGCGGCGATCACATGCATCAACGGTCCGCCTTGCAAGCCAGGAAAAATCGCGGAATTCATTTTCTTGGCCATGGCTTCGTCGTTGGTCAGGATGACCCCCGACCGTGGACCGCGCAGCGACTTATGCGTGGTGGTGGTCACAATATCGGCATAGGGGATCGGCGATGGATGCGCCCCGCCCGCAACAAGACCCGATATATGCGACATATCGACCAGCAAAATTGCCCCCACTTCGTCGGCAATCCCGCGAAAGGCTGCCCAGTCCCAAATGCGCGAATAAGCCGTTCCGCCAGCGATGATCAGTTTGGGCTTATTCTCGCGGGCAATGCGCGCAACCTCGTCCATATCGATGATCTGATCTTCGCGCCGAACGCTGTAAGCGACCGGGTTGAACCATTTGCCCGACATGTTGACCGGCGAGCCATGGGTCAAATGCCCGCCCGCCGCCAAATCCAGCCCCATGAAGCTGTCACCGGGTTGTAGCAGCGCCAGAAACACCGCCTGATTCATCTGGCTGCCGCTGTTGGGTTGGACATTGGCAAAGCCGCATCCGAATAGTTTTTTGGCGCGCTCGATGGCGATTGTCTCAATTTCATCGACATATTCGCAGCCGCCATAATAGCGCTTGCCGGGATATCCCTCGGCATATTTGTTGGTCAATATCGACCCTGTTGCCTCCAGCACCGCGCGTGAGGTGATATTTTCCGATGCAATCAATTCAATCTTATCGCGCTGACGGCTTAATTCCTTATCAATCCAACCGGCAATCTCTGGATCGGCCCCCGCCAACCCGTTCGTAAAAAATCCGGCCGATTGCATATTCGAAATCTCACTGACGGGGTGGCTGCTCATGGGGTTTCCTCTGCAATGTTGGGATGGGATAATTTATCGACCCGGCGGGTATGGCGACCCTCGCCAAAGGGCGTTGCCACAAATATTTCGGCACAAGCCTTTGCCATCTCGGCCCCGATCAACCGTCCGCCCATTACAATCACATTGGCGTCATTATGTTCACGCGCCAGCTTTGCAGATAAGGGTTCGGATACCAACGCAGCACGGCAGGCTGGGTGGCGGTTAACGGCGATTGAGATGCCGATTCCCGAACCGCAAAGCGCCACGCCAAAATCGGCTGCGCCCGATGCGATGACGCCCGCCAACCGGTAACCATAATCGGGATAATCGACCGATGCGCCATCATGCGGACCAAGGTCGTTTATCTGATGCCCTAAATCGGCGAGGTGGCTGCCAATTGCCGATTTCAACTCGAGCGCGGCATGATCAGAAGCAATGGCGATACGCATAAAATTCTCCCGATCTTTGAATATTGGCGATCGTCGTGATTCGATCGCGGTCCCTTACGCCCATTTAGACGCCGTTTGTTTTTGATGAAATCAAAAAGCGAAGCTATGCTTTTTTGCCCGGTAAACGAGCCGATGATTGCAGCTTTCATTCAAAAGGGATAAGCCCCCATCATGGTCAATTTCATCATATCCGCAGCGACATTCACCGCCGTTCTGCTGCTATTCGGCGCATGGCGACTAAGCAAACGGGGCGGCGCGGCAAAGCAAATATGGTTGATGGTCGCCGCCGCGCTGGTTATTTTTGTCAATCTGGCAATCTGGATTGCCCCGGTGGATAATGGGCAATCTTTATTGAACCAAACGGCGATCGAAACACGCCGATAATGGCGTAAATTTCTATTTAATCGGACATGCCGGATCAAGCCGCATATCCAAATAGGTGTTCACCGACGCCATCAGCATATCCATTTCATGTTCGTAAAAATGGTTGGCGCGCGGGATTTCGTCATGATGGATGGTAATATGTTTTTGCGTGCGCAGCTTATCGACCAGTTTTTGCACCGCGTTGGGATTAACAATCTCATCCCCGACGCCCTGGATAATGATTCCCGATGAAGGGCAGGGCGCAAGAAAGCTGAAATCATACATATTGGCGGGCGGCGAA
This sequence comes from Sphingomonadaceae bacterium, assembly GCA_021732525.1. Taxonomy (GTDB): domain Bacteria; phylum Pseudomonadota; class Alphaproteobacteria; order Sphingomonadales; family Sphingomonadaceae; genus Sphingorhabdus_B. Next base: position 12,184 of record JAKFUU010000014.1, read on the forward strand.
ACCGAGATAAACCCGCGCACTTCGGGACGACGCATCAGCAATTGCATGCTGATCCATGCGCCGAAACTAAAGCCCGCGACCCAGGTAGTCGATGCTTCGGGATGGAAGCTTTGCACCCAATCGAGCGCGGCGGCGGCGTCGGATAATTCGCCGATACCATTGTCAAATTCGCCCTCGCTGCGCCCCACGCTGCGGAAATTAAAGCGCAGCACGCCAAATCCGCGCGCGACAAAGGTTTTGTATAGCTCCTGCGTGATCCGGTCATTCATCGTGCCGCCCGCTTGCGGATGCGGATGCAAAATCATCGCAATCGGCGCGCGCGCGCGCGGCGGAGGAGAAAAACGAGCTTCTAGGCGACCTTCGGGGCCGGGAATGGCAATGGCGGGCATAATTATTGGCAATCTATCTTGTTAAGGCATCGCCGCCATAAATTAATGGGGCTTTGCATGGAGCAGGCGCTTATATAGAAGTAAGCCTCCTTTTCGCAACAGTCATGGAGGCAAATCTCCCATTATGGCACTTTTGCCGCGTATTTATCTGGATCACGCTGCCACCACGCCGATGATCGCAGCGGCGCGCGCGGCCTATATTGAAGCTATGGACCGCTGGGCCAACCCATCCTCGCCGCATAGCGAGGGACGGGCGGCAAGAGCAGCTTTGGAGAATGCCCGCGCGCGGATTAAGGCGGCACTGGGCTGGCATGGCGAGCTTATTTTCACCAGCGGAGCGAGCGAGGCGATCGGTTTGGCATTGGCGCGCCGAAACGAGCGGTCGGTCGCCACATCTACCGTGGAGCATGACGCCGTCCTGCGTTTCCTGCCGGATGCGATCCGCTTGCCGGTGGATTTCAATGGCCAGATCGATCTGACGGCGCTCCATGAATTTACAGCGAATAATTCTGGTGGTATGATTTGTGCTCAAGCGGTTAACAGCGAAACAGGCGTGCTGCAGCCGCTTGCTGAAATCGCGCGGATTGCGCGGCAGGCGGGTTGTGTCCTTTTTTCGGATTGCTCGCAAAGTGCAGGAAAGCTGCCGCTGCCCGATGCGGACATGATTGCATTTTCGGCGCATAAGCTTGGCGGTCCGCCGGGTATTGGGGCTTTGCTGGTCCGGGATCTTTCGCTGCTGATTCCAAACGGCGGGCAGGAGCAAGGCTACCGCGCGGGCACAGAAAACCTGCCCGCAATTGCCGGATTCGCCGCAGCGGTTGACGCATATTCGCAAAAAGCATGGCCGGTTTCGCTGAAAAATATGCAGATGAATCGCAATTTTCTCGATCAGTGTATCCGGGCAAGGGGCGGTGAAATTGCGGCGGATGAAGGACCGCGAATTCCGCATATTGCGACTTATCGGATTAGGGAATTATCGTCGCAGGCACAGTTGATTCAGTTTGATCACGCCGGAATTTCGGTGTCTGCTGGTTCGGCCTGTTCTTCAGGAACGTTGAAAGCCAGCCATGTGCTTGCGGCGATGGGGTGGGACGCGCAAGCGGCGCGCGAGGTCGTGAGGGTGAGTTTTTCGCCGGAAACGACCTATGAAGAAATTAAGGTCTTTGCCGAAAAATGGGCCGAGCTGGCGCGCGCGGTATGAGCGATGCGATCTATCTCGATTATCAAGCGACCACCCCGCTCGCACCCGAAGCTTTCGCCGCCATGGAACCATGGTTGAAGGATCAATTTGCCAATCCGCATAGCGTTCACAAGGCGGGACGAGCGGCGGCGGCGGCGATTGAGGCGGCGCGCGCGCAGATTTTGGCGCTGTTGCCGCCGGGCGGGCGGCTGATCTTTACCAGCGGCGCTACCGAGGCGATCAACCTTGCGATTAAGGGCAGCGGCGCCGCGAAAATTGCCCATTCTGCCACCGAACATGCGGCGGTGATCGACTGCGCTGCTGCATCGCGCGGGACGGCCAAAACGGACGCGGAAGTTTGCATATTGCCCGTGGATGTTGGCGGGCATGTGCGCAGCGGCAATATCGGCCCGCAAATTTCGCTGCTATGCGTGATGCAGGTCAACAATGAAATCGGCACGATTCAGCGGCTTTCTGGAGCGGGTGGGATCATCGCCGGGGCGCATGCGGCGTGCGCCACCGTTGGCCAAACCGCCGAAGCCGATCGAACGATCGTGCTTTGCGATGCGGTACAAAGCTTTGGCCGCATGCCCATGCCCGATATGGCGGATATGATCGCGATTAGCGCGCATAAAATCCACGGGCCCAAAGGCATCGGTGCGCTTTGGGTGAGGAATGGCATATCCCTCGATCCGCTGATCCATGGCGGCGGGCAGGAACAAGGGCTGCGTTCGGGCACCCTGTCGCCTGCCTTATGCGCGGGCTTTGGCGCAGCTGCGCAGCTTGCGGCGCAGCGGATGGCGGCGGACACCGCACATGTTGAGGCGCTGTGGACCCGTGCGGTTCAGCTTTTCGGCGGCTGGACGATCAATGGACCGACCGAGCAGCGTTATAAGGGCAATCTCAATATCCGGCGCGACGGCTTGGATGCCGCCCGGTTGATCAGCGATTGCCGCAACATTATGTTTTCGGCCGGAAGCGCCTGCGCCAGCGGATCTGGGCGCCCTAGTCATGTTTTAAGCGCGATTGGCCTTTCGGAGGCGCAGGCTAAATCATCGATCCGCCTCGGTTTTGGCCGCTATACCACGATGGACGAAATCGAAGAGGCGGCGCGCCAGATTAACGCGGCGGCAGAGGCGCAGGGATAGGTTGGTTTGCGGGTTGCTCTGTTGAAGTTTGTGTTAAGCTGCCCTAGATCCCGGCCACGCCGGGATGACGTTGTCGGTTAAATCTGCCTCATTTCGTCATGCCAGCGTAGGCTGGTATCTAGGGCGGTTTACGCTGTTCTATCAACAATCGTCTTGTGTTTAACGGGCAGCGATTTAGACACATCGCATGACCGTAAAAATCACCTTCATCAGCGCCGATGGCGATAGCGAGCATATTGTTGAAGCTGAGGAAGGCGCAAATTTACTCGATGTGGCGCAAGCGGTGGGCCAGCCGCTGGAGGGCACCTGCGAAGGGCAAATGGCTTGCTCCACTTGCCATCTGATCATCGATAAAGACTGGTTCGACAAAATCCCCCGCGCCAGCGAGGACGAAGAAGATATGCTCGATCTCGCCAGCGGCGCACGGCGGACGAGCCGGTTGGCCTGTCAAATCACATTGACCCGCGCGTTAGACGGCATGACCGTCCACATCCCGGCCGAAAGCCGCAATATGCAGGGGGTGTGAATCGGATCTTAGCATTTGCGGATATCGAATAGACTATTATACCTGCCGATCACAGCATAGCTGTTGGCTCTATTGTCAAGATTTTCCGCGATTAAGGTCAGGGGCTCAAACTCCTCATTACGAACGTCACTTCTCATTCACGAAAAAGCGCTTATATGGGTTCCGCTGGGTTCGCCCGGCTATGGTGATAAATGATGATGTGTAATAGATGCAGCGGACCCGGGGGCGGTACCCGGCAGCTCCACCAAAATCTCCGTTACCCTTTCAACGGGCCGGGGTTATTGACGGGGCTGAACTAGGATCGACGTGTGTTCAAAGACATTATTTTTGCCCGGCATGAATAAGCCGTGAAATGGTTCACAACCAATAGGTGCAAACGATAACGAAGCACTTGCTCTCGCAGCATAATCCTGTGGGCCTAACGGTCCTAGATTAAACTAAGAGAACGCGGCCGGGCTGGCCGGGCAACAGAACAGATTCCAGCGGCCTCCGGGGGTGCCGGGCAACAGAAACCTCCGGATTTTCTCAAGGATTAATCGGCCCCATATAGCTGGTGATATTCCACCGCTTGCAGCATCTTGGCCGATGCGAGGAATACTGATCCGGTGCAGAGCGTGAAAAATACCCAGCCGAGCGTTCCGGGATATTGCTCCATATAAATAAATCCGCGCTCGCATGCGCCCATTCCCAAGGCATAAGTGATGAGGAAAACCTCAAATTTGGTTTTAATTTGGAACAGGCGTTTGAGCTTTTTCATGTTAACATTGAGCAAAGCAAAGCCCGTGCCAGTTGCAGAAATGCTGGGTTGTAATGGTTAACGCAAGGCCGGTCTGTAAAGCAATCCGACGGTGATCTTACTTACGCCAATTCATCCAATCCGCAGGCGTTGAGCAATGCGGCGCGCGCGGCCTTCACCTGCGCGACCAAGGCCGGATCGGCGAGTTGATCCGGCGCGATACTTTCCGGCCAATATTGCCCGATCACCGCGGCAATTATATCGAGCTTTGGCTCATCGGCGATAAAGCGGGGATCGACCGCCGCCGGGTCCGCAACGACGCGCAGGCGCAGGCAAGCGGGGCCGCCGCCATTGGCCATGCTCTCCCGCACATCGACCGGTACTAGCCGCCGGATAGGGCCATTGCCCGCGATCATTTCTTGCAGCCAGCTCCATACATGAATGTTTTCCTTGGCTTCCAAGGGCAGGATTAGCGCCATTTCGCCGCTGGGTAATGTCACCAGTTGCGCATTAAACAGATAGCTTTGCACGGCATCGGCAAGCGATATCCGGTTTGCAGGGACAATGACGATCTCTGCCTCAGGCATCAACGCCTTGATTTGGGCATAGGCTTCTTGCGGGTTTTCGAAGGCCTGCTCATGCGTGAACAGCACTCGTTCGTTGGCGACGGCGACCACATCATTGTGGAACGCGCCCGCCGCAATCGCAATTTCGGATTGCTGCACGAATAATGTTCTGGCTGGATCAAGCCCGTGCCTGCGCGCGATCGCCTTTGATGCTTCGATATGCTGGCGCGCGGGATATGGCCCCCCGCTTTTGCCATAGACGAAGATTTCCAGACCTGCTTCGGCATGCGAAGCGCAAAGCCGCATATGATTGGCCGCGCCCTCATCGCCATAAGGCGGAGGCACGGCGGAATGAACCGCAAAATGCTGCGGATCAGCAAAAGCCAGCTTTAGCTGCGCCAGCGTTCCCGGCCATTCATGGCTGCGATGGGCCATGGTGAGCAGGTTGGCAGGGGAAAGGTGGCACAGCCCGCTGTTGCAGTCTGTGGCCGGAGAAACCGTCGCCGCATTCGCGGCCCACATGGCGGAGGCGGAGAAAGCGGCGGCGCGGATATGCGGCGGCGCGCTGGCTATATCGGTGGCCAGCCCCGTCAGCCACGCCATATTTGGCCGATCCAGCGGCATGAAAAACCCCTGCACCAGTCCCAGCCGCAAATTGACGCGCATCTTTTCAATGCCTTGCAACGCGGCGGCGCGCGGGGCCGAGACCGCGCCCGCATTATTGGCCGATGCGATATTGCCGGGGCTAAGGCCCGCATAATTATGGCTGGGTCCGATGATGCCGTCAAAATTGATTTCGGTGATCGTCATGGGATCAGCTTTCCCGCGCGATATAGGTGATGCTGTCGCCGATGGATACACCCATTGCCGCCGCCGTATCGCGGTTCAGCGAAACCCCGCTATCCTGCGGTTGTACCCAGCCGTAAGCCGTCTTAAAATCGCCCAATCGGCCATGCGCGATGAGCATTTTATTATCCAGATTTTGCTCCGAATCATCGCTAATTGCGGTTACAATCGTGCTGGACGCACCGCGCACCGTCTTTATCTGATCGGTCGCCACCGTCATCGTTGGCCCCCCGTCAAAAATATCGACATATTTCTGCCAAGTGAAACCTTCATTTTCGAGCATGCGCATGGCGGCGCGGCCCGAAATATGGGGAACGCCGATCACGCCGCGCGCGGCTTCGGATAGCATCGCGACATAAACCGGATGGGTTGGCATTAAATCGGCGATAAATTGATTGCCATGTTTGGCGTTAAATTCATCCGCATCCTGAAAACTCATGCCGAAAAAGCGCCCCGCAACGCTGTCCCAGAAGGGCGAGCCTCCGGCATCGTCGATCACGCCGCGCAATTCGGCGATCGTCTGGCTTGCAAAGCGCGACCGGTGATCGCGGATGAAAAGATAGCGGCTGCGCGCGATCAACATGCCCAATCCGCCCGCGCGTTCATCGGGATGCAGAAATAGCCCGCCGACCTCGGTCGCGCCTTCTAAATCGGTGGATAGATTGAGGATATCGGCCCGGAAAGTGCGGTTCAACTCCTCGCTATGCTGCGTCAGCGCACCGATTCGGTAGCTGTAAAAGGGGGCTTTTTGGCCGACGCTGGCAAAAATTTGGCAGGTTCCGCGCACCGCCTTAGTTTCGGTATTTTCCAGGACAAAGAAAAAGCGGTCGTCGAAAAGCTGATCTTTTTGCCGTGCAAAGGCGATATTGGACGCCTCCAGCTTCGCCAGCAAGGTGGCGCGGTCGGGCGGCAAATTGGTAAAACCGCCGCCCGTGCGCTTTGCCATTTCGTAAATTTGCTGCACATCGTCGGCGCGTGCGGCGCGCAAAATAAAGGTCATAGGCCCCCTTTGCCCGCCAGCCTTAGGATCGTCAATGCCGACAGCCGCGCGCGTTCGGTTAGGCTTTCGGTGATTAGATATTCGTCCGCACTGTGGATCGCGCCGCCGCGCACGCCCATGGTGTCGACCACGGGGATGCCGCAAGCCGCAATATTATTGCCATCGCATACGCCGCCGCTGCTTTTCCAGCCGATCGACAGCCCCAAATCCTTCCCGCATTGCTTAACCAGATCGAATAAAACGGCGGCGCTGTTGCTGATTGGTTTGGGCGGTCGGCCAAATCCGCCATGCAGATGCGCGCTAACTTCATGCTCTTTCTCAATTAGTGCAACCAAATTCTTAATTTCTTTATAAATAAATTCCTGCATCTCCGGCGAGTGCGGGCGCAGATTAACGCGCAATATCGCATGATCGGGCACGACATTATTGCCGCTGCCCCCGTCGATCTTGGCCGGGTTGACCGATAACCCTTCGCGGGTAAGCGCCTTCATCCGCAGTGCGAGATCGGCGGCGGCGAGCAGCGCGTTGCGGCCCTCCTCTGGATTGCGCCCAGCATGCGCGCTTTTCCCGCCGATGATCACGGAGAAATTGCCGCTGCCCGCCCGCGCCCCCGCCAACGTGCCATCGGGCAAGGCGGCGGGTTCAAAGGTGAGCGCGGCGGTCTTATCCTTGGCGAGGCGGGCAATCAGCGGCGCGGAGGAAGGCGAGCCGATTTCTTCATCGCTGTTGATTAATATTTGATAGCCAAAATTGGGGACGTCCTTACTGGCCTCGATGGCTTTTAGCGCATGGAGGAGCACCGCGATACCGCCCTTCATATCGGCAACACCGGGACCGTTTAAAATGCCATCTTCCCGCCATTGAAGCGTTTGAAACGCATGATCGGCAGGAAACACCGTATCCATATGGCCGGTGAAGAGAAACTGCACCGGCGCGCCGGGCCGGACGGTCATCACCAGATGGCGGCCATGTTCGACATTTTCGATATGGCCATTGGGCATAACCCGCTCGGTGGGCATGGCGTCAAGCAATGTGAGCTTTCCGGGCAATATTGAAAAAGCATCGGACAGCATGGCGGCGGTTTGGGCCAACCCCTTCAGATTGGCTGACCCGCTGTTCACCGCCGCCCATTGCTGAACCTGCGCCAACATGGGTTCCATTTCGATGGTGGCTAAGATCGATTGCTCGGCGGGCGTTAGATTTGACATGCGCTATATATAGCGGCGAATTTTGTCAGGCACCACTGTCCTATATCTAAAGTCGTCATGCTGAACTTGTTTCAGCATCCATTTCTCCTACACCACAGCCAATTATTTGTTAAAACCAAGCTAACGATTTGCCTTTACCAAAATAACCGGATTATGCCTTGCGATGGACCCTGAAACAAGTTCAGGGTGACGAGGATTATCAACTACCCATATTCCGTGCCAGCTCCAACCATTCTGGTATCGTTACCGTTTCGGGCCGCCGGTCTTCGGTGATGCCTGCCGCTGCCAAGGCGTCCAATGCGCCCGCTACTCCCTTTAGGCTTTGGCGCAGCATTTTGCGGCGTTGCCCGAAAGCGGCGGCGGTTAGCTGTTCTAATATCGCCATTTCCACATCATCCGGCTGCGCCGCAGGGGTGATGTGGACAACCGCGGACATCACCTTGGGCGGCGGAGTGAAGGCGGAGCGGTGGACGGGCATGGCAATCCGCGCGCCGCTGCGCCACTGCGCCAATATAGCGAGCCGCCCATATGCGTCATCACCCGCCTTGGCGACGATCCGGTTCGCCACCTCGCGTTGAAACATCAAAGTGAGCGAGAGCCAAGGCGGCGGCCATTGCGCGCTGGTCAACCAACCCACCGCAAGCGCCGTGCCGACATTATAGGGCAGGTTGGAAACGATGTGGAACGGCCCATCAATTTCCTTTGCCGGATCAATCTTCATCGCGTCGCCATCGATCACCCGCAGTTGACCGGGGAAGGTTTCGGCCAGATCGGCGAGCGCAGGCAGGCAGCGCCGGTCGCGCTCAACGGCGGTAACGGTGGCCCCGGCGCGGAGCAAAGCACGGGTCAGGCCGCCGGGACCGGGACCGACCTCATAGACATTCGCGCCCTTCAGATCGCCGGGGATCGCGGCAATCCGGTCCAACAATTGTTCGTCGAGCAGGAAATTTTGCCCGAGCGCTTTGCTCGCCGCCAAACCATGCCGCTTGATAATATCGCGTAACGGCGGCAGCTGAGAAGTGAGCTTCGACGAGGGGAGAGACAGGTCTGCGGCGCTCATCTTGCAACGCTCATGCGGTTATTTGGTCGTAAGCTTGACGGTGCTTCACGCAAGCAGCGGCCATCTTAATCGCGGCGATCATCGATCCGGGGTTGGCCTTATTCTGCCCGGCAATGTCAAAGGCGGTGCCATGATCGGGTGAGGTGCGCACAATCGGCAAACCCAGCGTCATATTTACCGCTTCATGGAAGTAGAGCGTTTTGAGCGGGATTAACGCCTGATCATGATAAGCGCAAACGGCGGCATCATAATGCTTGCGCGCATCGGCATGGAACATTGTGTCGGCGGGCAGGGGATCGGATACGTCAAATCCCTCGCTGCGCAATTGTTCGATCGCGGGCAAGAAGATGTCGCGTTCCTCCCCGCCCATATTGCCATCTTCTCCGGCATGGGGATTGAAGCCGGCAACGGCAATGCGCGGGCGTTCAATGCCAAAATTGCGCTGCAAGCCCTTGGATGTGGCGCGGATTCTTTGCCGGACCAGCCGGCCGTCAAGCTTTTCAGCCACCTGCGCCATCGGGATATGCGTTGTCATCGGTACAACGCGCAAATCCGGGCCCGCAAGCATCATGATGGCATTATTTTTGGCAACGCCGCATCGTTCGGCGATAAATTCGGTTTGCCCCGGATGGGTGAAGCCGACGGCGTAAAGCTGCGCTTTGGCAACCGGCGCGGTTACCATTGCCGATGCGCTTCCAGCGCGGGCAAATCCAACCGCCAGTTCGAGCGATTGAAAGGCGCAATGCGCCCCGTCCAGATCGGGCGCGCCGGCGATGATCTCGTTACAATCATGCATGTGAAAAACCGGTAGCGCTTCGCCGAAATAGCGAAGGGCCTGCATTGGATCATCGATACGCTGTGTTGGGCCATCCCAATGGGGCGCGAAACAATTTATATCGCCTATGGCAAAGAAAGGCGGCAAATTATGCTGCCGACGAACTTCCCACGTCTTTCCAACAATTTCTGGCCCAATCCCGGCGGGGTCACCCAGCGAAATAGCCAGCGGCATCCCTGGCGGCGCTTTGGTCATCAATTGAAGCTGATAATCGCATCACGGCGAAGGTCACGCAGGTAAATTCTTGCCCGTTTGTTAACGCGGTCTTCTTCGATGCTGCTCATAATTTGTTCGAAGGACGGTGCGTTGGCATCGGGGGGTGAATCGCGCCCGCAAATAACAAAGACACGCACGCCATCTTCGATTGAACCATAAGGCGGGGTGGATCGCCCCACTTGCAGCGCCAGCATAGCCTCTTGTAACGGCCCCGGCAAATCCCGGATACGGATGCCGTCCCGGTTTACCACCTCGGCCTTTAGATTGATCGCCATTTCGTCGGCGGCACCGCAGCCATTGATTTTTTGTGTCTCGGATTGAAATTGATCAACTAGCGGCTTTGCATTTTCAACGGTCGTCCCAGCGGGAAAATTAAGCGCAATTTGCTTTAGGCTTAGAACGGAATCGCGCGCATCGGCCGTTGCCACTTGCCGTTTGTCCTTCAAAAGCAGCAGCGACAAGCCACCTGGCGAAGGCACAACAACCAACTGGCCCGTTTCCATATTTGCCGCCGCCTGCGCCAAGCTGGCAGGCAATTGACCCAAGTTGAGCCAGCCTAAATCGCCACCCACAACGGCGGTAGATGCTTCTGAATATTGGCGGGCGTAAGCGGCAAAGGAGCCGCCTTGACGTAGTTGATCGACAATGCGCCGCGCGGTTTCGGCGACTTGCGCTTCATTTTCGGGTGTTGCCGACAAATAAATTTCGCTCAAATTATATTCCGGCTTTCCCTTGTTGGCGTTGATGCGTTCGATGATCGAGAGTACTTCTTGGTCGCTGACGTTGATTTGCGGTTCCACATTGCGGCGCAGCAAGCGGCTCCAAGCCAATTCGCCCTTAATTTGTCGTTTCAAACTTGTGCTAGATGCGCCGATGGAAGCCAGATAGGCTTCGTTCTGCGCGACCGTTCGTTTGAAATTTTGCGGGACGATTCGCGCGTAATATTCCTCAACCTCTAAATCGGCGACTTCGATCTCGTTTGATTGAGCTTCCTGAATCTTAAGAGTCTCGTCGACAAGATTGCTCAAAATCTGGGCGCGAACGGCGTCGCGTTCGGCGTCGGGAACTTGCACCCCGCTGGCGTCGAGGGTGAGGGCAAGGCGGTGATCAACATCGGTACCCGTTATGATGTCGCCGTTAACCACGGCGGTCGCACGGCGCAAATTTGGGTCATTTTTCCCGAAGAGTTGCTGACCATCTGGGAGATTCAACTTGGCCTCGGCCACGCCCCCATCGGCTACGGTTTGCGCCGCAATCGGTGTTATCAGGATTGCCGTTAACGCCAATAGAGCAGGAAAATTTTTCACAAAATACATTTTGATACCTAAAAAAATATGGCGATGATGGATGGTGACAATCGCACATGCTGGCTGAACAGCAGATGAGCAAAAGTCAACAATACCCCATCAGATTGGGCAGCTTACACGCCAATATTACGAAAAGCCAGCCGCAACAGGAAGCTATTGCCGCTTTGTGCGTCCCCTGTATCTTGATAAACCCGGCGCCAGGTCAAGCCGATGGATAGGCAATGATCGTCATAGGCGATCCCAAACCGGTGCCGAACCGGCTGAAACCCGTCTTCCACCGACAAAGGATCTTCGCGTTGACCGGTCAAATCGACGATGGCTGAGCCAAATACGGACCAATAGCGCGCAATTTTGGCACGCGCACCAAAGCGTATTTCTTCGCGGTCGGCCAAATCCTCAATCTCCGGCCCGATATTGCGATTAAGCCGCAAATATCCCACTTGCAGAAAGGTTCCGCGCGTTCCAACGGTGGCATCAATTTCATTGCGGCGAACCGCCAGATTGTCTTTGTCGAGGCGAAAGCGGTGGGTGAATTTTATCAGGTCTTTGAAACGAACTTCGGTGCGCCCAACAAAATCGGATACACGCTCGGACAATCCGGTGCCATCGGGGAAGATCGTCGCGCGGTTGCTTAACTGAAAACTCTGCCCGATGCTCGAATCGATGGTGATCAGCTTGCCCGCAAAATTCCAATCCAGCCCCAATGTGACGCGAGAGCTGTCATCAAACCGGTCATATCCCGAAATGCGATTGAGCGCGAAAAGATTGCTACTCTCCAAATCAACCGCGCGTGAATCTTCATTGGGTATCCGAAGATTGGCGACCGTCGGTGCCGCAACAAATTGCACCCGCGGCGTAAAAACTTGTGTCCCGCCAAAGGCACTTCCCGCAAACGGCCATTTAATATCGGCGGCGGCGGCGAAAATCGCACGGGCTTGCCATCCACTTTCACCGCGATAAATTTCCGTAACGGTTTGTTCATTGTCGGAGCTGTTATACACATCACCGCGACCAAAAATGGTAAAATTCACCTCTTGGCCAAGCTTTGTAATTGTGCGTAAATCCCAGCGAGCGCCGACAAAGGCGCGGCGTGTATCCTGCCCCTCGACGCGGGTTATGGCAAGGCTGTTGGCTTGCAATTCGATTTTTCCGCCAAGCAGAGGGTCGCCAAGGCGCAGCCGGTAATCCAATTCGGGCAAGGCGATCGGCGTCGCATTTTGATCGTCACCCACCCGTAAAGTTTGCACCGCCCACCCGGCCAGCGAAAAATAGCTATCGCTGTCAATGCGTTCTAGCGCAAAAGTCGAACGTAGGCGATCATCATTGCTGATATCATATCGCCGCAAAAAGGTGCGATCCGAGGTCAACCGAAGCGAGCCGCTAAGCGTCCAACGTTCATTCAGGTGAAATTTACCTATGCCGTCGAGATAGCCGCGAAATCGCTGGTTGGTCTCCGGCGCGTTGATATCCGTCGAAATGGCGGTACCAAATGTTGCAAAGGCGCTAACCGAAAACGCGCCTTTTCCTTCGAGGGATCGAAACTGCGCCTGCGCCAATGGCGCAACGTTGGAAAATACGGTGCCCGATACGCGCAGGTCGCGATTTTCTGACAAGCGCCAATAATAGGGGATTTCAAGCGCAACGCCGTTGTTGCGCGATACCTCAATACTGGGAACGAGAAACCCTGTTCCTGCGGGCGTCTCGGCCGGGTGGGACAAGCCAGGTAAGGGCACCAGCGGCAAACCAAACAGCTCCAACCGTGCGCCTTGATATTTTACGCGGTTCCTTGAACGATCGTAGGTAACTTTGGTGGCCTTAACCTGCCAGCTCGGTTTTTTTGGGCATCCATCCGATGTTTCCACGGGGCATGGGCTATAGGCGGCGTAATCGAGGGTTAGAATCTCTTCATCGCGTTGACCGCGCTGCGCCGCGAGCCGTCCGCCATCGTTAAGTATGAGCAACAGATTTTCAACAAACCCGTCCTTTAAATTGTCGGTTAACATAATGGTATCGCTGAAAGCCGCGTCCCCATTCGGCCCGGTTGTTCGCACGTTGCCTTGCGCGGTGACTTCACCGGTTTTTCGGTTCCACACGACGCTATCGGCATTCAATTGATAGCCGTCGCGGCTCAATTGAACATTGCCAGCGGCAGTAACAATGTCCGTTTGTGCGTCATAATCAACTTTTTCCGCTGAAAATGCGATCCTGTCTTGCGGGTTCGCTCTATTATCCGTCGCCGGATTCTGGCTATCGGCAACGGCGTCTTTATTGTCCTTGGGCGCGATAACATCGGGGCTTTGACCATAGGCGGCAATGGGCATGATCAGCGAACAACCGCAAAGACTTTTCAGCATGCGTCGTTTAGAGCGGGTCGGGAACATCGGGACGGTCATAAATTTGCCTGTCCTTTATCGTGCGATTTCCGCTGGGTCCAGTGCGCAGTCGCGGATGATATCCAGATTACGCATTATTCCTTCAAATTGCGTTGATGACAAAGGGGACGCCGATCTTTTGCTTTAATATTGCTGAATAATCGGCTTATAGATGCCCTTACTGCGGTATCCAACGGTGCCCGATGAAACCAATTTATGAAAGGCTAAAATTTCTCCATGGAAATTATTTTCAACCCCGTGCGCCCCGAAGATACCGATGTGGTCGCGTTCGCCGTTACCAAGGCCAATTTTGCTGACTATAATTTTCCGGTCGATCATCCAGATCAATTGCGGGAAACCGCGAAGCTTGCTAATTTTGAAGGCGGCGCGGGGCAGTCCTTTCTGCTGATCGCGCCGGTGGACGGCCGGATGGTTAGGATAATATTGGTGGGGCTGGGTGATAAACCGACCGATCAGCAAAAAGCGGGTGGGGAGATTATCTCCAAGGTGCAGACATCGGGCGCAAAAAACATCGCCATCCATGCCGAACATCTGGAAGGCACCATCGCGGCTGAAATCGCTTATGGCGCGTTGCTGCGCAGTTGGCGGATGGATAAATATTTTACCACCAAGCCGAAAAGCGAGCTGCCCACGGTTACCCAAATTCACATCATTGGCGCGCCTGCTGCCGCGAACGATGTTTGGCCGCGTTATGCGGCGGTAGCGCAAGGCGTGGAGCTGACCAAGGAGCTGGTGACTGAACCCGCCAATATCATTTACCCGGAAAGCTTTGTCGAACGATGCCGGCATCTCACCGAGCTGGGCATTGAAATCACCGTGTTGGATGAAGCGGAAATGACCAAGCTGGGCATGGGCGCATTGCTGGGCGTGGGGCAAGGCTCGCGCAAGCAATCGCGGATGCTGGCGATGAAATGGGACGGCACTGGGGGCAAGCAGCAGCGCCCGCTGTGCCTTGTTGGCAAGGGCGTGACCTTTGATACTGGGGGTATCTCGATTAAGCCGGCGGCGGGCATGGAGGATATGAAATGGGATATGGGCGGCGCAGGCGCGGTTGCGGGCACGATGAAGGCGCTGGCGGGGCGCAAGGCCAATGCCTATGTCGTTGGCATTTGCGGGCTGGTTGAAAATATGCCCGATGGCAATGCGCAGCGTCCCGGCGACGTGGTGACATCGATGGCCGGGCAAACCATCGAGGTGATCAACACCGACGCCGAAGGGCGGTTGGTATTGTGCGATGCGCTGCATTGGGCGCAGGAAACCTATAATCCCGAATATATGGTTGATCTGGCGACGTTAACCGGCGCAATTATCATCAGCTTGGCCAACGAATATGCGGGCATGTTCAGCAATAGCGACGAGTTGGCTGATAAGCTGAATGCGGCGGCAAAGGCATCGGGCGACCCCGTCTGGCGGATGCCGATCGGCGCGGTCTATGACAAGATGATTAACAGCGATATTGCCGATATGAAAAATGTCGGCCCGCGCGGCGGTGGTTCGATTACCGCGGCGCAATTTCTCCACCGATTCATCAAAGACGGCGTCAAATGGGCGCATCTCGATATTGCCGGCACCGTTTGGACCGACAAGCCGGGAGCGACATGGAATAAGGGCGCGAGCGGTTTTGGCGTGAAGCTGCTCGACCGGTTAGTCGCCGATAATTTTGAGGGCTGATTTGAACGGCTAAGGTGAAAGCGGCGATGACCCGAAAATGATCCATTTAGCCGTCATCTCGGCGAAAGCCGGGATCTCTGTAAGGCAAATGATGGCGGTTCTGTCCAGAGATCCCGGCTTTCGCCGGGATGACGCCGTTTAGATATGAGGAAGAGCCATGCAGGTTGATTTTTACCAGCTGACCCGTGATCCGGCGGAAAAGATCCTTCCGATTTTGGCCGCCAAGATATTGGCTGATGGCGAGCGGTTGCTGGCTGTTAGCGACAGCAAGGCTCAATTGGAGACGATTTCGGACGCCTTGTGGGCGGTGAAGGGCGAGGCGTTCCTCGCCAATGGGCTTGCAGCCGCCGAGCAGGCGGACGCGCAGCAGCCGATATTGCTGTCGGACCGCGCAGAAGCCGCCAACGAAGCGCGCTTTGTGGCCCTGGCCGACGGCATATGGCGCGATGAAGCGCTCACCTTCGAACGCGCATTTTACCTATTTCCCCCCGAACGCACCGATGATGCCCGCGCCGCCTGGCGCAAATTGGGCGAGGATGAAAGCATCACGCGCCATTATTGGCGGCAGGATGGCGGCAAATGGATCAAGGGGCCGTAAGCAGGCGTTAGCGCAAAAGCCTTGCCCCTAGGCCCAAGCCCCGCTAAGGGCGCGGCCAACATCTAAACATCACATAAGCGAGGAATTCTCCCATGGCCGTAACACGCACTTTTTCGATCATTAAACCCGACGCAACCCGCCGCAACTTGACTGGCGCTGTCACCAAGATGCTCGAAGAAGCCGGCCTGCGCGTTGTTGCATCCAAGCGCATTCATATGAGCCGCGAACAAGCCGAGGGCTTCTACGCCGTGCATAAAGAGCGTTCGTTTTTTGGCGAATTGGTTGACTTCATGATCAGCGGCCCTGTGGTCGTGCAAGTGCTGGAAGGCGAAAATGCGATGCAGGCCAACCGCGATATCATGGGCGCGACCAACCCCAAAGACGCAGCGCCCGGAACCATCCGCGCCGAGCTGGCCGAAAGCATCGAGGCAAACACGGTGCATGGCAGCGACAGCGACGAAAATGCCGCAATCGAGATCGCCTATTTCTTCAACTCCGAAGAGATTGTTGGCTGATCCCTGTTGACATTCATTTTATAAATTATGCAAAATCAATTGCTTCGGACCCCTCGCACAAGCGGGGGCATCCCCTGAGGATTAAATTTCGGCGGCTGGCGGTGGATTGATCGGCGATCACTATGTTCCCTGCCTTCGCGGGAATGACAATTTGCGGCCTCGATCAATTGTATGACGGCAAATTTGCAAATTCACCCATTATGATGCCGTGACAAGCCTTACAGTGTTTTTTCTAATATATATCATAAGATATTTTGATTGATGCGGCAACTGTTTGCAATAATCTTGCTTGCTCGTGATATCCGCATCTTGACCTGATAGGTGCAATCCGATGACGAGTGATACATGAAAAATACGGCCCGGGCGGTGGTGATTGGCGGCGGCGTGGTGGGGGTCAGCACGCTCTATCACCTCGCCAAAATGGGGTGGAGCGATGTCGTCCTGTTGGAGCGCAAAGAGCTGACGTCGGGTTCGACCTGGCATGCGGCAGGCCTGTTGCCCTTGTTCAATCTCAGCTATTCGGTGGGCAAGCTGCATCAATATTCGGTCGCGCTTTATCCTTCGTTGGAGGCGGAAACCGGGCTGAATGTGGGTTTTTCGCAGGTCACCAATATCCGGCTGGCGACAACAAAAGACCGGATGGATGAATATCATTATTATGCCGGCGTGGCGCGGACGATTGGGGTGGATGTCAATTTCCTGACCCCTGGTGAGGTCAAGGCAATCTGGCCGCTCGCCAATATGGACGGGGTGATCGGCGCGATCCAGCATCCGGATGATGGCTATATCCAGCCCGCTGACCTGACGCAGGCGCTGGCGAAAGGCGCAAGGCAGCGTGGGGGCACGATTTATCGCAATACAACCGTGATCGCGATCACCCAGCAGGCAAATGGCGAATGGCTGGTCTCGACCGATCAAGGTGACATCACTTGCGAACATGTCATTAGCTGCACTGGCAATTTCGCGAGGACGACCGGCGCGATGGTGGGGCTGGATATTCCGGTGATTCCGGTCGAACATCAATATATCGTGACCGAACAGCACCCTGCGATCATGGAGCGTAAGCGCCAAGGCCTGCCCGAAATGGGTGTGCTGCGCGAGTCGGACGCAAGCTATTATATGCGCGAGGAAGCGGGCGGGCTTTTGCTTGGGCCTTATGAGGTCGGCGCACCTGCCTGCTATGTCGATGGGCCAGCGGCGAATAGCGAATATGAGTTGTTCCCTGACGCCCTCGAACGGCTGGAGCCGTATATCCTCGCCGCGATGCACCGCGTGCCTGCCTTTGGTGAGGTGGGCATCAAGAAAGTTTACAATGGCGCAATCGCCTATACGCCCGACGGGTCGCCCATCGTTGGCCCGGCGTGGGGCCTCAAAAACTTCTGGCTCAACGAAGGCCATAGTTTCGGCGTCACCGCCGCAGGGGGCGCGGGTTGGCAATTGGCCCATTGGATTGTTGACGGCGAACCGACCATAGACATGATGGGGGTCGATCCGCGGCGTTTTGGTGATTATGCCGGACGCGGCTTTTTGATGGAGAAGAATGAAGAGGCCTATGCCAAGGTTTTTACGGTCCATTATCCCGATGAGGAACGTGAAGCGGGCAGGGCATTGCGCCGCACGCCCTGTTATGACCGGATGAAGGCGCTGGGCGCGGTGTTTGGCAGCGTCTTTGGTTGGGAGCGGCCCAATTGGTTCGCGCCGCCGGGTTATGCGCTCTCCGAGGCGGATCTCGGCAAGCCCGATGTATTGCTTAATGACAATCATCCGGTGGTGCCCGGCGAGCCGATCCGCGAAAAATGGTCCTTCCGCCGTTCCAACTATTTCGAACATGTCGGGGCTGAATGTCTGCATGTCAGCAAGCATGTCGGGCTGCAAGATATGAGCGCCTTTGCCAAATGCGCGATATCGGGGCCGGTCGCGGAAAGCTGGCTGGACCAGCTGTTGACCAATGCCGTGCCCAAGACCATGGGCCGCGTGACGCTGTCTTATCTGCTCACCAGCAAGGGCGGTGTGCGCAGCGAATTTACCGTCTATAAAATTGCTCCGCAGCGCTATTATCTCGTCTCGGCGGGGGCTTATGAACGGCATGACCATGATTATTTGCGCAAGGCGATGCCGCGTGATGGATCGGTGACGTTCGAACGGCTGACCACGGCAATGGGGGTTTTGGTGCTCGCGGGGCCAAGGTCGCGCGATGTGTTGGCGAAGCTAACCGATGCCGACCTGTCGAGCGAAGCCTTCCCCTGGCTGACCGGCAAAAAGATTAGCATTGGCGCGGCGCAGGTTGAAGCATTGCGCGTGAATTTCATTGGCGAGCTGGGTTGGGAAATTCACCATCCGATCGAAATGCAGAATTACATTTTCGATAAATTGATGGCGGCCGGAGCCGAATTTGGCATCAAGCCGTTCGGCATCCGCGCGATGACCGCGATGGCGCTGGAAAAAAGCTACAAGCTGATCCCGCGCGAATTGTCGGTCGAATATTCGGCCTATGAAAGCGGGTTGGAGCGCTTTGTCAGCATGAAGAAACAGACATTCTATGGCCGTGATGGATTGTTGGCGCATCAGGCGGCAAATGCGTTCGTCACGATGGAAGTGCACGGCGTGACCGATGCCGACGCGCGCGGGTCTGAGCCCGTCTATCAAAGCAATGAGATTGTTGGCCGCGTCACATCGGGCGGTTTTGGCTGGCGCGTGGGCAAGAGCCTCGCATTGGCAATGGTGCGGCCCGATCTGGCGGGCGTGGGCGGCGAGTTTGAAATTACGATCCTCGGCACGCGGTACAAAGCGACGATCATCGCGGATTCGCCCTTCGATCCTGAAAACATGGTATTGAAAGGCTGAGCTGATGCACGAGATAATGGCCGCATTGCTCGAAAAGGACCGCAAGGGCTACACCCTTCCGCGCGAGCTTTATGTGAGTGAAGCGGCTTTCGCGTTCGACACGCAGGTGATGCTGCCATCGGTCTGGCTCTATGCCTGCACCGCAGCGCATGTGAAAAATCCGGGCGATTATTTTCTGTTTGAAATGGCCAATAATTCGGTCATCATTCTGCGCGGCCGGGATATGCAATTGCGTGCATTTTGGAATAGCTGCCGCCACCGGGGCGCGCGGATATGCCATGAGCAAACCGGCCATGCGGCGCGGCTGATGTGTCCTTATCATCAATGGACTTACGGGTTGGACGGCAAACTGCTCGCTGCTCGGAGCATGGCGGAGGATTTTGACAAGGGCGAGCATGGCCTGAACCCCGTGGCGTTGGAAAATGTCGGCGGCCTGATTTTCATCTGCATGGCCGATAATCCGCCACCGATTGACCGGGTAAAGGCCGACATATCCAATCAGATCGCCGTCTATAACCTGGACCGGCTGAAGGTCACGGTGCAGGATGATTATATCGAAGACGCCAATTGGAAATTGGTGATGGAGAATAATCGCGAATGCTATCACTGCGATGTCGGCCATCCCGAACTGATCTCTGTGCTTGGTACCACTGGCTTTGGCAAGGAGGCGCCCGCCGATGACGCGCTCGCGGCCAAACGGGCGGAGTGGCAAAAGCTGGGCATCGACCATGATCTAATCGAATTTCCGGATGGTTGGTGGCACCGGATCGCACGATTGGCCCTCGCCAATGGTGCGGTGACGCAGTCGATCGATGGCAAGCTTGCCTGCCAGAAACTGATCGGACCGTTTACCAAGCCCGAATCCTCCAGCCTGTCGGTCTGGACGCAGCCCAATAGCTGGCACCATTTCTGCTGCGACCATGTCGTCACCTTCTCGCTAACCCCGATTGCGGCGGATAAGACCTTGCTGCGCACGAGCTGGCTGGTGCATGAGGATGCGGTGGAGGGGGTCGATTATGATCCGGGCCATATCGCCGCTTTGTGGCGCAAAACCAATCAGCAGGACGGCTGGTTTTCGCATATCAACCATTTGGGGATCGCCAATGACGGCTATACGCAAGGCCCCTATGCGGCGGAAGAAAAGCTGGTTGAGGATTTTAAGGATTTTTACGTGGCTGCGGCAAAGTCGGCGCTGGCGGATATGCGGACATGACGCGGTTTAGCGGCCTCAACTTATTTGCTAAAGCGCTTGGCGGGCATAAGGGCTGGGCCGAACAATGGCCCGATGCCGTCCCAAAGCCCGCCTATGATGCGATCATCATCGGCGGCGGCGGGCACGGTCTGGGCGCGGCTTATTATCTGGCGAAGAAATACGGCATCAATAATGTCGCTGTGCTGGAAAAAGGGTGGATCGGCGGCGGCAATACCGGGCGGAACACGACGATCATCCGCTCCAATTATCTCTATGACGAAAGCGCGCATTTGTATGACCATGCGGTCAAGCTGTGGGATGGGCTGAGCCAGGAGCTTAATTATAATGTTATGTATTCCAAACGCGGGGTGATGATGCTCGCGCATAATGTCCATGATGTGCAGAGTTTGCAGCGCCATATCCATGCCAACCGGCTGAACGGGGTTGATAATGAGTGGCTCACGCCGCAGGAAGCCAAGGCGTATTGCCCGCCGCTCAGCATTTCTCCGCAAGCGCGACATCCGGTGCTGGGCGCGGCGTTGCAGCGGCGCGGGGGGACGGCGCGGCATGATAGTGTGGCTTGGGGCTATGCGCGCGGTGCAGCGGCGCTTGGCGTTGATATCATCCAAAATTGCGCTGTAACGGGCGTGCGGCGCGGCGTAGATGGTGCCGTGGAAGGCGTGGAAACATCACGCGGATACATCGCCTCCAAGCGCGTTGGCGTGTCGGCGGCGGGCAATAGCTCGGTCATCATGCAAATGGCGGGGCTTGATTTTCCGCTCGAAAGCTATCCGCTGCAAGCACTGGTTTCGGAGCCGGTGAAGCCCACCTTTCCCTGCGTTGTTATGTCCAATACCGTCCACGCCTATATGAGCCAGTCGGACAAGGGCGAGCTGGTCATCGGCGCGGGCACCGACCAATATGTCAGCTATTCGCAGCGCGGCGCGCTGCATATTATCGAACATACGCTGGCGGCAATCTGCGAGATTTTCCCGATCTACCGGCGGATGCGGATGCTGCGGACATGGGGCGGGATTGTTGATGTGACGCCGGACCGCTCGCCCATATTGGGCAAAACACCAGTTACAGGACTTTATGTCAATTGCGGCTGGGGCACTGGCGGGTTCAAGGCGACGCCGGGTGCGGGCGATCTGCTTGCCTATACAATGGCCAAGGATGAGCCGCACCCGATCAACGCGCCCTATAATCTGGACCGGTTCCGGAATGGCCGGTTGATCGATGAAGCAGCGGCGGCAGCGGTGGCGCATTGATGACGGGTCCGAGCAGCTCATCAAATCCTCCCCGGAACGGGGAGGTGACGCGGCGAAGCCGTGACGGAGGGGGCCTAGATCTCCGTCGACACAGCTTTATCTCCGACTTGGGACCTCTCCACCGCGTCGCGGTCCCCCTCCCTGTTCCGGGGAGAATTTTGAAATCATGATCCTGATCCACTGCCCCTATTGCGATGAAAAGCGCCCCGAGATTGAGTTCGCCAATGCGGGGCAGGCGCATGTCGTGCGGCCCGTTGACCCTTCAACCTATGATGATGCGCAGTGGGAAGCCTTCCTGTTCATCCGTGCCAATCCGCGCGGGCGGCATCATGAACGCTGGCGGCATATCCATGGTTGCGGTCGTTTCTTCAACGCGGTGCGTGATACGGTGACTGATAAGTTTGAAGCAACCTACAAAGCCGGGAAGCCGCGCCGATGAGCGGCTATCGTTTGCCCAGCGGCGGCCGCATCGACCGAAGCCGCCCGGTCTCATTCCAATTTGATGGCAACGCCTATCAGGGCTTCGCCGGCGATACGCTCGCCTCGGCCTTGCTGGCAAATGGCGTGATGCTGTTTGGCCGCTCGTTCAAATATCACCGCCCGCGTGGGCTGATGGCGGCGGGCAGCGAAGAGCCCAATGCATTGGTCTCAGTGGATCGCGGTCCAGGCCGCTTTACGCCCAATCTGCGCGCAACGAATGTTGAGCTATATGAGGGGCTAAATGCCGCCAGCCAAAATCGCTGGCCCTCGCTGAAAACCGATTTTGGCGCGATCAATGACCGGCTGGGGATGTTTTTTCCTGCTGGATTTTATAACAAAACCTTTATGTGGCCGCGTTCTTTTTGGGACCGGCTCTATGAACCCTCGATCCGTAAAATGGCGGGACTGGGCGACGCGCCGACCGAGGAAGACCCCGACACTTACGCAGCGACCTATGCCCATTGCGATCTGCTGATTATCGGAGCGGGACCGGCGGGCATTGATGCGGCGTTGATGGCAGCGGGCACCGACAGGCGGGTTACGCTGATCGATGAGCAGGATGAGATGGGCGGCGGCGCGCTGGCCGATCCCGCGCTTTGGCCGTGGCTGGAGCGCAGCATGAAGATGCTCGCGGATGCGCCCAACGTAACCATCCTGACGCGCACCACAGCCTTCGGCTATTATCACGATAATTTCATCGGCGCGGTGCAGCGGTTGACTGATCATTTGCCTGAAATCCTCCCCGCAACGGGGAGGTGCCCCGAAGGGGCGGAGGGGCCGGTGGAGGCAGCGCAAAATAATCCAACGCAAGGCTCTCTTGGCCCGCCCCCTCCGTCAGCCCTGCGGGCTGCCACCTCCCCGTTCCGGGGAGGATTACCCCCGCGCGAGAAATTATGGCGGATCCGGGCCGGCGAAGTGGTGCTGGCTCAAGGTGCAATCGAACGGCCTTTGGTGTTTGAGGGCAATGACACGCCCGGCGTGATGCTGGCTTCGGCAGCGAAGGTATTCGCGCTGCGTTACGGCGTGGCGATTGGCCAGTCGGTCGCCCTGATGGCGGCGCATGATAGCGGCTGGCACGATGTGTTTGCGCTGGCCAAGGCGGGGGTTGGCATTGCCGCGATTATCGATATGCGCGGAACGGTTGATCAAGCGCTGATCGATGCGGCGCTGGCGCATAATATTCGCGTTGAACTTGGCGCGGCCGTTATCGGGGTCGATGGGCGGCATGCGGTGAAGGGCATCGAAATCGCCTCAACCACTGGCGGCAACCGACGCTGCATTGCCTGCGACGCGTTGCTGATGGCGGGCGGCTGGACACCCAGCGTCCACCTGTGGTCGCATAGCAAGGGCACGCTCAAATGGCGCGATGACATCGGGGCCTATGTGCCCGATCAGCCGAACGAGAATGCCCGCTGTGTCGGAGCCTGTTCGGGCGACTGGGATTTCGGCCAGGGCGCAGTGATCGGCATGCTCCCTACGCCCAAGGACGCGAGCCGCATCAAGGCCTTTGTCGATTTCCAAAATGATGTGACCGCCAAGGATATCAAGCTCGCGGTGCGCGAAGGGTTCCGGTCGATCGAACATATCAAGCGTTACACCACCAACGGCATGGCGACCGATCAGGGCAAAACATCGAACCTTAACGGCCTGCAAATTGCGTCCACCGCGCTAAACAAGCCCGTTACGGACATCGGCCTGACGACTTTTCGCCCACCCTATACGCCGCAGACTTTTGGCGCGCTGGCGGGTCATGCCAAAGGGGAATTGTTCCAGCCCTTGCGCAAATCGCCCATTGACGGCTGGGCGCAAGACCATGGCGCGGTCTTCGAACTGGTTGCGCAGTGGCGGCGCGCGCGATATTTCCCAAAGCCGGGTGAGGATATGCACACAGCGGTGAATCGCGAATGTGTCGCGGTGCGCTCGTCAGTCGGCATTTTTGATGCTTCGACATTGGGCAAGATCGAAGTCGTCGGCCCAGATGCCGCAGAATTTCTCAACCGCATGTATACCAACCCGTGGAAAGCGTTGGAGCCGGGGCGGTGCCGTTACGGTCTGTTGCTCAAAGAAGATGGCTTCATCATGGATGACGGCGTGTCGGCGCGGCTGGCGCCGGATCGCTTTCATTTGACGACAACCACCGGCGGTGCAGCGCGCGTGCTCAATATGATGGAGGATTATCTCCAGACCGAATGGCCCAATCTCAACGTCTGGCTAACCAGTACGACCGAGCAATATGCGGTGATCGCGTTGCAAGGGCCAAATGCGCGCAAATTGCTGGAACCACTGGTTGCAGGCATCGACCTTTCGGCCGAGGCTTTCCCGCATATGGCGATCCGCGAAGGGACGATTTGCGGCATCCCAACCCGCCTGTTCCGCGTGAGCTTTACAGGCGAGCTTGGCTTCGAAATCAATGTGCCTTCCGCTTATGCCCGCGCGCTTTGGAAACGGCTGATGACGGCAGGCGCGCCGCACGGTATCACCCCTTATGGCACCGAGGCGATGCATGTGCTACGCGCGGAAAAAGGCTTCATCATCGTCGGGCAAGATACCGACGGCACGGTAACGCCCTATGACGCCGGCCTCGACTGGGCAGTGGGCAAGAAGAAAGCGGACTTTGTCGGCAAACGCTCGCTCGCCCGGCCTGATATAGTGGCGGCGGGACGCAAGCAATTGGTGGGCTTGCTCACCGACGATCCGAATGTCGTGCTCGAAGAAGGCGCGCAGATTGTGGCGGACCCGAATCAGCCCATCCCGATGACCATGATCGGCCATGTCACCTCATCCTATTGGAGCGAGACTTTGGGTCGCTCGATCGCGATGGCTTTGGTCGCAGGCGGTCACAGCAAAATGGGCGAAACGCTCCACATCCCAATGCCGGGGCGGACGCACACCGCCAAGGTCAGCGACATGGTCTTCTACGACCCCGAAGGAGCGCGGTTGAATGTCTGATACGCTCACCCGCAACGATCCGGTTCCGACAACGCTCTTTACCGCAGACGGCGTCACGATCCGCCTTGCCCCGCCGATGGCGCGCTTTTCACTGCGGGCGCGGCAGGGTCAGGCGCTCGAAACACTGCTCGGCGTCAAGCTGCCGAAGAAAATCGGCACGGTCAAGGGCGGTATTGCTTGCCTTGGCCCCGATGAATGGTTGCTGCGCGGGGCGGCGGGAACGGCGATTCCGATCGGCGACGGCTTGCCCGTTGCGATCACCGACATTGGCGAACGCTCCGTCTGTTTTACCGTCGAAGGCCCCCGCGCGGCGCAATTGCTGATGTCGGGCTGTCCGCTTGACCTGGACCGGTTTGCGGCGGGCCGCGCGGCACGGACCCTATTCGAAAGTGTGGAAATAATCCTCATTCGGCATGCGGCGGATCGTTTTGAAGTTGAGGTGTGGCGCAGCTTTGCCGATTGGCTATGGACAGCGCTGACAAAGGCTGCCAGCCATGGACCGTGAGGGAGAGTGACATGGCAGGCTGGGAAAAGACAATCGATTTGAGGCGTTATGGCGCGTCAAACCGCAACTGGCTGGGGATGACAATTAATCCGGCCGTGTTTTTCCCAATCGCCCTGATTGCGCTTTCGGTGATCCTATTTAGCGTGATTGCGCCGCAAGCATCGGCGGATCTATTTTCATGGCTGCGGGCATCGGCCGTATCCCGGTTTAACTGGTTTTTGTTGACTGTCGGCAATTTGGCGCTGCTTTTTTGTATCGCCGTGGCCGTCTCCCCGCTCGGCAAGCTGCGTCTCGGCGGTGCGGAGGCAAAGCCCGAATATTCCTATCTCGCCTGGTTTTCGATGTTATTTGGCGCCGGGATGGGCATTGGCCTCGTCTTTTATGGTGTTGGCGAGCCGGTGACGCATTTTACCGCGTCGATGGCGGGCGGACCGGCCGCGCCATTGGGCGGCGCGCCCGGCGATGCCGGCGGCGCGCGCGGTGTGGCAATGGCAGCCACCGTCTATAATTGGGCCTTGCATCCCTGGGCCATTTACGCCGTAGTCGGCTTGGCGCTGGCGGTTTTTTCGTATAATTTCCATATGCCATTATCGCTGCGTTCGCCATTTTATCCCTTGCTGGGCGCGCGAGTTTGGGGGCGCACCGGTGATGCGATTGATGTGCTTGCGGTCTTTGCCACCCTGTTCGGCCTGGCATCCTCGCTGGGCCTGGGCGCGAGTCAGGCGATGGCGGGAATCACGCATCTTTATGGTATTGCCAGTTCGCCGCCCGCGATTATCGCGTTGATCGCTATCATGGCCTTTGTCACTTACCTATCCGTTCGCGGCGGGATTGACAAAGGTATTCGGATATTGAGCGAGGTGAATATGATAGTCGCGTTGGCGCTCATTATATTTGTGTTGGCGACCGGGGCGACATTGGTGTTGCTGGCGAATATGTTCGGCAATCTTGCCGCTTATATTCAGCTATTACCCGCCTTTTCCAACCCGGTCGGGCGCGCCGATACCGGTTTTTATAATGACTGGACGGCTTATTATTGGACCTGGTGGATCAGTTGGGCGCCTTTCGTGGGCCTGTTCATGGCGCGAATTTCAAAAGGCCGGACCGTGCGGGAATTTTTGGCGGGGGCATTGATCGCGCCCACCTTGCTCTGCGTCCTTTGGCTGACGGTTTTTGGCGATGGCAGCATCGCCCAGATTGTCGCGGGCAAGGCGCCGGAATTGGCCAAAGCGCCGCTTGATACGCAATTATTCCTATTTCTGGAATCCTTACCAATGGCGCAGATCACCTCGTTTGTTTCCATATGCCTTATCCTGATTTTCTTCATCACCGGATGGGATTCGGGCACGTTGGTTATCGACACGATGACATCGGGCGGGCGCACCGACACGTCGCTGCGGCAGAAAACATTCTGGCTCTTTGCGGTTGGCGCGATTGCGGTCGTATTGCTGTTAAGCGGCGGTTTGATCTCGCTGCAGGCCGCCGCGATTGCATCGGGCTTGCCACTCGCGCTGGTTTTGATCCTGATGTGCGCCGGAACGCTACGCGGCTTGCTTGCGCTCCACCGAGATCAAGAAAATAGAGAAAAATAGCGGCATTGACGGAAGCTGCCTGTGCGCCTTCGCTGTTGCTATTGCCGCTATTATCACTTTAAGTGCTGACCAAAGTAAATGATCCGAGCGGGTTAGGGAGAGTTATGACGGAAATTGCATCAGGCCCCAAAATCGACAAACGCGAGCCAAGTGCCAAGGAAATTCGGCTGGTCATCGCCGCGTCATCGGCGGGGACGATTTTCGAATGGTATGACTTTTTCATCTATGGCACATTGGCCGCCATCATCGGTCCGGTATTTTTTCCCGGCGACAATGCGATATTGTCGACTTTGCTGGTTTGGGCAACCTTTGCCGTGGGTTTTGGTTTTCGGCCCATTGGTGCAATTTTATTCGGTTATTTGGGCGACAAGCTGGGCCGGAAATATACATTTTTGGTCACGGTCACCTTGATGGGCATTGCCACCGCCGGAGTGGGCATGTTGCCGTCGGCCGCAACCATTGGTATCGCCGCGCCGATCATCATCATTTTGCTGCGTATATTGCAAGGGCTTGCGCTTGGCGGCGAATATGGCGGCGCGGCGATTTATGTGGCCGAACATTCGCCGCCGGAAAAACGCGGATTTTATACCAGCTTCATCCAGGCCAGCGTGGTTGGCGGCTTTGTGCTCAGCCTGATCGTCGTGTTGGCTACCAAATGGCTGATGCCCCATGATCTTTTTGTCGCCTGGGGTTGGCGGGTGCCGTTTTTGCTATCGCTCATATTGCTTGCGATATCGCTTTGGATGCGGCTAAAATTATCGGAAAGTCCGGTGTTTCAAGCGATGAAAGCCGAGGGGAAAATCGCGGCCAATCCCTTCAAAGAAAGCTTTACCTATCCGGGTAACAAGAAACGGATTTTCGTCGCCTTATTCGGGGTTGCCGCCGGGTTGACCGTCATTTGGTATACCGCGACATTTTCGGCGCTGAGTTTCTTGAAAGGCCCCTTGTGGGTTGAGGATACCGCCGCAGAAATTATTGTTGGGGTCACCTCGCTGCTCGGCATGTCCTTATTCGTTTACTTCGGCAAAATCTCCGACCGGGTGGGCCGTAAACAACCGATTGTGCGCGGATATGCGCTGACCTTGATAACGTTGTTTCCGCTATTCTGGTTGATTGGCGGTGTTGCCAATCCGCCGTTAAAGGCGGCCATCGAACGCGCGCCTGTCACCGTAACGGGGGATCGATGCGGCTATAGCCCCTTTGCGAAAATTCAGGCCAGCAATTGCGGCACATTGCTGGGCGATTTATCCGGCTTGGGCATTCCTTATACGATCGAGCAAGGCGACATGCTGTCGCTGAAAATTGGCGAAACCCGCCACTTGCTGAATGATATCACCTGGGGTGATGTGAAGCTGCGCGTGGGTGAAATAAAGTCGCTATTCCAACGCGGCGGATATCCGATGGAGAAACAAATTCCGCCGGCGGCAAATATCGCGATCATCATGCTCGCCTTGCTCGGCCTCAGCGCGCTGTCCGCCGCCACTTACGGTTCGGTTGCGGCGTTGCTGTCGGAAATGTTCCCGCCCAGCGTCCGTTATAGCTCAATGTCGATCCCCTATCATTTTGGCGCTGGCTATTTCGGCGGGTTTCTGCCGGTGATTGCGGGCTATATTGTGGCGCGGTCGGGGAATCCTTACGCCGGGCTGTGGTATACGATGGCTTTCGTTCTGATCGCTTTGATCGTCGCCCTATGGGGGTTGCCAAACGGAAAACCGCAAGATTTCGCCGATGATTGATGCCCCCGGCGCACAAATGCCGCTGCGGTTGCGGCTGGATGGCGGCGCGCTGACTTCCAACTATCGCTTTCTCGCCAACGCCAGCGGCAGCGGCGTGGCAGGAGCGGCGGTAAAGGCAAATGGTTATGGGCTGGGTGCTCGCGAAGTTGTTGCGCGCCTCAGTAAAGCAGGATGCCGCGATTTTTTTGTGGCGCATTGGGCCGAAGCCTTCGCCATCGCCGATATCGTGCCTCCTGATCAAATTACCGTGCTCAATGGCGTGGGCGAAGGCGATATAATGGCGGCCTTATCGCTCGGCGCGCGGCCTATGCTGAACAGTCCGGCGCAGATCGAGCGTTGGCGGGTGGCGGGCGGCGGACGCTGCCATGTGATGATCGACAGCGGGATTAACCGGCTTGGCATCGGGCCTGAACAAATCAGCAGCGGCCTGTTTGATGGGCTGGATATTGATATCGTCGCATCGCATCTGGCATCGGCGGATGAAGACGGGCCGCAAAATGCTCAGCAATTGGCATTATTTCGGCAGGTTATTTCGATGGTGCCTGCGCAGCGACGAAGCTTCGCCAATAGCGCGGGTATCATGCTCGGCCCCGATTATCATTTTGAACTAACTCGGCCTGGTCTGTCGCTTTACGGCGGTATCGCAAGACCGCAGATGGCTGCGTTCATCAAGCAAGTGGCTTTCCCGCAGGCGCAGGTGCTGCAAATTCGCGATCTGCCCGCCGCCGCGCCGGTGGGATATAACGCGACCTTTCGCTGCCCGGCGGCGATGCGCGTGGCGACGATTTCGCTGGGCTATGCCGACGGTTATCTGCGAGGTTTCTCAAACAGCGGGGCAGCAAAATTTGACGGCACGAGCTTGCCCGTGATCGGCCGTGTTTCGATGGATCTGGTAACCTTGGACGCGAGCGGTGTCCAAAATCTGCGCGAGGGCGATTGGGTGGAGTTAGATTACACCCTTGCCGATGCATCCCGGCAATCCGGCCTCTCCCAATATGAACTGCTAGCCGGGTTAGGCCAGCGTTATTGGCGAGGGTGGCAATAGGGGGTCCCTCATAAGTTTATGAATTATTTTCGATTATTACGGATACAAAAGGCCCCGGTCTCCCGAAGCCTCTTGTATTCGAAAATTGAGCGCAAACTTAAGTATCTGCGCCTACTCCAACCATTTTTTGCCGTGTGGTGCTCTGTAAAAACTGGCGGTTGCTTTTTTTACGGGCAGTCCATCATTAACGGCGATTGATTCAAAATTTCTTATTCAAGCTAACTGAGAAGGACCGACCAAATGCATCATTGATGCTATTCGGAATACAAAACCCGTTTAATCGCTCACATTGTCGGTTAAACAAGTTATTAACCA
Organism: Sphingomonadaceae bacterium; assembly: GCA_021732525.1. Lineage (GTDB taxonomy): Bacteria > Pseudomonadota > Alphaproteobacteria > Sphingomonadales > Sphingomonadaceae > Sphingorhabdus_B. The sequence goes on from JAKFUU010000014.1 coordinate 42,307, forward strand.
CAAAATTCATCCGGAAATCGTTTTTTGTTTCAAAAAAGATGTTAAAATCTACTGTTACATAATCCTCTAACTGATCAAACTGACGTGTATCGGGCGTCCGCGAAAACCGTGAGAACAACTGTTCACCAGTATAGTTTACGACAGTGCCGAATCCCCAATGTTCGTCGGTATAATTTACGGTAGCTTGAGCAGCAAATTGCGGATCACCTAGTTCACCGTCCGCCCGCGCTGGAGCTACGCCGGTAATATCAGTTTGTCGAAAAAGCACGACGGTCAGATCGCCGCGCAACGAGAGCGTACCCGGCACCCCGATTCCTTCAAGCTTTGTGCTGTATAGGCCTGAAGCTTGAATACCGCGATAATCGATAGCGTTGCCGTTAATGAATCCAGATACAACGCCAGGATTTGCAGCGTCTGATACCACTTCGCCGTTTGGCTGACGCCGAATCAAGGAGCAAAATTCGTTGCCGTTGGCGGGATCGTTCAAATCAAATGAGTCATTATCGAAACAGGCAGCATTAATTGCCGCCGCATTTAAATTTGCGATCGGTTGGGATATCGAGATATCGATGTAATCCACGGTGATCGACAAATTTGAAACGAAACTAGGTCGAATAATTCCGCCTACGCTCCAACTATTTGACTGCTCATTTTCAAGCGCGGTGTTTCCGCCAACGATAATTGGTATAGTAGCTTGTGATGCTATTTGTGGCCTTGATATGTTCGGAAACGCAGCAAGAAAGGCATTGCAGTTTCTCTGACGTGCCGCGGGATTGGCGCCGGCCGTAATAGCAGCGCCAAAACAAAGATCGGGGATGGCCGCAAAAGCATTAGCCCGAGGCAGAAAAAGTTCAGCTAGTGCGGGTGCACGAAATGAACGGGTGAAATTGCCGCGAATTTCAACATCAGCAATTGGCGCTATGCTGCCACCTGCTGCCCAAGAAAAGAAGCCACCATTAATGGAATTATCAACATAACGCCCCCGTCCGTAAACAATTACCGATTCCAAAAAAGCTTCGTTGTCGGGTGTGATGATAGGAGTGTAAATCTCTCCAAATACCTCATTTAGAACAAAGGATCCACTAATCGGCGTAACCGCCGCACCGCGGCCAAGGCCTAACCGGTCAAATTCCGATGGATTGAAGTTACCGCTTTCTTCGCGGTGTTCATACCCTAAGTTAACGCCGACTTCATTATCATTCAACTTGAACAGGGTGCCTCCGAGGTTAGCATTAAAAACGATTTGTTCTATAGTTGAATTCGACACGCTATCGTTAACAACATAATCAAGGGCTTCTGGGCTGGCCTGTAACCCAAAAAAATTAAAGGCTACGCATCGTGGATCTGCAACCGGCAGAAATCCCGCTTGTGCCGGCGTGGTCGGAGTGGGGTTGCAAACGATTTGTCCGGCTCCATTCCGGATCACGTTGGTCGCGTTAACGAAATTCTGCAGATTAATATCTTGGCGGAAATCGGCAACTTCCGTTTGGCCATAAACAAACGATCCTTCCCAATTCCAGTTGTTGCCGAGCAACTCTAAGTCGCCGCGCGCGCCAACAACACCACGCAGCAATTGTGTTTCCGCGAAACCTGTTAAGTCAGCAAAGCCAACATTCGCGCGGCCGACGGTAAAACTAGTTACGCCAGCCGACGTAAGGATACCACGCGCCTGGTCATTCAGGAATGGATTGCTCGTTTGGAAGGTGAGCGCACCGCTTGCGCCTCCAAACAGCGTCGAATTAAAAGTAGGTTGTTGCACCAGCTCGTCGGCACGTGCATCATAATATTGCGCTTCTAAGAAGAAGTTAATATTATCAGTCACGTCGTAATTTGCGAAAACGTTCGCACCAAAGCGGCGAAGATCAGAAGTCAATTGTCCAAAATCGGAGAATTGGAAGCCATCCCCCCCTATTCCACGAAGACCGACTGCGGCCGTCCGAGTAACGTTAAGCGGGCGGGTTCCGACGTTGAAAGGAATGAGATTGCCCTGAGCATCAAATTGGAACGCGCCGGTCCCGCTCAGACCGTTAATCGCTCCCCCGGCCGTACTGACGCCCAACGGTCCACCAACAATGACGCCATTGTTGGACAAACCGAACAAACGAGAACCGCTGAATATAACAGTGGCAGGCACGCCATCCGCCACGCCGGTATCCAAAGGCAAATTCGTATCTATACGACCGGAAAGTATAGTATTATTTTGCGCCTCAACTTCATCAAGGAAAAATTGCCGTTCCCTTTGAAGGACGCCATTGCTTTGTGTATAAAATGATGAAAGTTGAAGATGTCCGCGTCCGTCCGCAAAACTTGTTCCATACACCCCTTCAAAACGATAACTAAAATTATCACCCTCTTCGGTTAGGCTAGATGTAGCGATTAAGTTAAGTCCTTCGTAACGGTCATCCAGAATTAGGTTGACGGTGCCAGAAATGGCGTCAGAACCATAAATTGGTGCGCCAGCAGTTGAAATAATATCAGTCTGTTTAACAAGAGCAACTGGTATCACGTTGAGATCAACCTGCAAGCCTGGTGCAGCAGGGCCGAATAATGAAGGAGTATTCGACGACACCAAACGTCGACCATTGATAAGTGTCAGAGTTCGATTAGTACCCAAACCAAAATTATTAATGAAGTTTACACCTTGGCCAAACGCGGCCTGACCGCCATTTGCTGTTACTGAGCCGCGAATTTGGGGCAGGTCATTCAACGCATCCGCTATGTTAGTGAAATTCCGCTGATTGATATACTCGGCATCAATCGTCGTCGTCGGCTCCGTCGGCTTCAGATTTGGTAATCGGATACGTGAGCCCGTAACGGTAATGAGGCTGTCATCCTCCTCATCCGAAATTACTACATCGTCCTCCGCTGGCGCGGCGTCGGCACCTTGGCCGTCTTGCGCGTGGGCTGGCACCGAAATACCAAGGGCGAGGCTGATCAACGACCCAGCGACAAACATTGCAGACTTTTTCATTTAAGCTCCCCAGCTAAAAACAACCGGTCATCTCCGGTTAATCTTACCAGATAAGCTAATTCGCCGGGATGTTTCAAGCCTGTTTTCCCCCGACACTGTGTTTGGTTTGTGCTGTGACTAATTTGCAACAGTGCATTTCCTAAATCTGCAATAAGCATTCCACGCTAAAATTTCATACATTGCGCTGCGACTAACAGAATATTGCTATTCCAAGATAATCTAACATCATTTTGTTTTGAATGGCGGGGTCGATCACATAAAATGATCACCGACTAAGCTACCCTACTCGGAAAGGCAGTTTTGACAATAAACGGGTCAAATGTTGGTGCAGTTACCGCTTAGATTCCAATCGATTCGTTCCAAAAAGCTTCGAATTGTGATGGAATTGATGCGCTTGGGTATCCAATGCCATGTATGTTGAGCTTCATCAACGTCATATTCGCCAACACTCCGATGTTGCGGTGCATTATAGACTGATGCTATGCGGAAAAAAATCGGACAGGAAAAATCAATGGCACGTTCGCAGAATAGTGGGGAAAAGGGCGATCCCATCATTATCAAAAAATACGCGAACCGGCGGCTGTATAATACCGATTCTTCCAAATATATCACATTGGATTTTCTGGCGGAATTGACCAGAAAGGATGTTGAATTCAAAGTCTTGGATGCAAAAACGGGCGATGATATTACCCATAATGTGCTTACCCAAATTATTATGGATGAAGAATCCAGCGGGCAAAATATGCTTCCCGTTGGATTTCTGCGCCAATTAATCGCGCTATATGGCGATTCTATGCAATCCATGGTTCCGGGCTTCCTCGAAAACTCGCTACAGAATTTCCGGGACAGCCAAAAGCAGGTTCAAAATGTCATCGAAACCGCGATTACCTCCGGTCCGTTTGGTGAAATTGCAAAGACCAATATCGAACTCATGCGGTCGGCGCGTGATGCATTGGTGCCGGGGCTTGCTGCAAAAAAGCGCGAGGCGCACGGGCCGGATGATATCAAAGAATTGAAACGGCAAATGGCGGAATTACAAACCAAAATCGACCGGTTAAGCCGAAAATAAACAGTGGTTGGATGTTGCATAACGGCTTGATGACCCTTTATCATCGGAAATAAATTTTGATAAAACATGCTTTAAATGCGCACCGTGCCGATGATTTTGCCGGTTGGTATCAAGAATTGATTGCGCAGGCCGATTTGGCCGAGGAATCGGGTGTGCGCGGATGTATGGTGATCAAGCCGTGGGGTTATGGCATTTGGGAGCGGATCCAAAAATTGATGGATGCGCAGATCAAAGCGGCGGGTGTTGATAATTGCTATTTTCCCTTATTCATCCCGCTATCCTTCTTTGAGAAGGAAGCCGATCATGTCGATGGTTTTGCCAAGGAAATGGCGGTGGTTACGCATCACCGTCTTGTTAGCGATGGTGAGGGGAGGCTAATCCCCGATCCCGCGGCCAAGCTGGAAGAGCCATTGGTTGTGCGGCCCACATCGGAAACCGTGATTGGCGCGGCGATGGCGCGGTGGGTGCAAAGTTGGCGCAATTTGCCGCTGAAGGTCAATCAATGGGCCAATGTTGTCCGCTGGGAAATGCGCACGCGGATGTTTTTGCGGACCAGCGAGTTTCTATGGCAAGAAGGGCATACAGCGCATACCGATGAGGCTGGCGCCATGGCGGAGATGCTGCGCGCGCTCGAAATGTATCGCGCCTTTGCCGAGGGTCCGCTGGCGATGCCCGTAATTGCGGGTGAAAAGCCGGAAAATGAGCGGTTTCCCGGCGCGGTTGCGACTTATTCGATCGAAGCAATGATGCAGGATGGCAAGGCGCTGCAAGCGGGCACCTCGCATTATCTTGGCACCAGCTTTGCCGAGGCCGCAGGGATCAAATATCAGGATAAGGATGGCGGGCAGCAGCATTGCCACACCACCAGTTGGGGTGTTTCGACGCGGTTGATCGGCGGTGTAATTATGGTGCATGGCGATGATGATGGCCTGCGCTGTCCGCCGCAAATTGCGCCGCATCAAATTATCATCATCCCGATGCTGCGCGAGAAGGATGCGGATGAAGATCAGGCCGTGCTGGATTATGCCAAGGCATTGAAGGCGCAATTGGCGCGGCCGCTGGCTTTTGGTGAACCGGTGCGGGTGTTGCTCGACGTGGGCGCGGAGAAAGCGTCAAATAAGCGCTGGTCCTGGGTGAAAAAAGGCGCACCGATCATTATCGAAATCGGTCCGCGCGATGTAGCCGAAGGCAAATTGGCGGTGATACGCCGGGACCAGATGTATAAGGATGATGGCAAGTTGGCGGTTACGTTTCCGGAAAAAAATGCCTTTGCCGGGGAGGCTGCGGCGTTATTGGAGAATATCCAAGCAGCGTTGCACAGCGAAGCTACGGCGCGTCTGCATAGCAATATTCACCGTGATATCTCTGACTTAGAAGAATTTTATGCCGAGAATCGCAAATATCCCGGCTGGGCGGAAATGCAATGGGCGCGGCCAACCGGTGCGGCATTGGATAAGATTGTTGAGCAGTTAAAGGCGCTCAAGCTTACTATGCGCAATGCGCCCATCGATGCGGCGGCGGCCGACGGGGTTTGTTTCTTTACCGGCGCGCCTGCAGTGGAACGAATCCTAATCGGCCGGGCATATTGAATGTGTTCACGCGGAGGCGCGGAGGCGCGGAGGCACGGAGGGATTGGCCGATGCCCCTGCTTATGAATCGAAAATGACGCGGCGTTTAAAACCATCGCCTGGCATGCCCACTCGCAAGCAAATACTCGAATTTATCGCGCAATCGAAGGAGCCCGCCGGCAAACGCGAAATCGCGCGTGCTTTTGGATTGAAAGGCCAGGAAAAAATTGCACTCAAAGCGCTGCTTAAGGACATGACCGATGAAGGCCTGGTCGATATGGCGCCGGGGCGGGCTTTTCATAAGATGGGCGGGGTGCCCAAGGTTACCGTGCTCAAAATTGTCGATGTCGATGGTCATCAGCCGATTGCTGTGCCCGAGCATTGGGAGGCAGAGGGGATTGCGCTCCCCAAATTGCGTGTTGTTGAAAAGGGGCGGCGCGGTGCATTGGGCGTGGGTGACCGGATATTGGCGCGCACCGAACAAGCGGGGCGGGGCTGGCTGGCTTATCCGATCAAGCGGCTTGGTAAGGTGAATGAGCAAATTTTGGGCGTCGTCGAAGATGCCGGAAATGGCCGCTTCTGGCTAAAATCGGTCGATAAAAAGGCGCGTTACGATACGCCGATATCGCAGATTGGCGATGCCAAGGCGGGCGATCTGGTGCTGGCGGAAAACAGCGGGGGCGTGCGCAAAACCGTCAAAGTTGAGCGGATTTTGGGCGATCCATTTGCGCCGAAAAGCTTCAGCATGATTGCGATCCATAAATATGGTATCCCCAATGAATTTAGCGAAGAAACCGAAGCGGAGGCGGCGGCGGTTTCCAAATTGCCCGTCAACGCGGAGCAGCGCGAAGACCTGCGCCATTTGCCGATTATCGCGATTGACCCCCGCGATGCGCGCGACTTTGATGATGCCATCTGGGCCGCCCCCGACGACAATCCGGCGAATGAAGGCGGTTTTCAGGCCATCGTCTGTATCGCTGATGTATCTTATTATGTCCGCCCCGGCAGCGCGCTCGACCGTGAAGCGGCGAAACGCGGCAATAGTGTCTATTTTCCCGATCTGGTCGTGCCCATGTTGCCGCATAGCCTGTCATCGGATAAATGCTCGCTTCGGCAAGGTGAGGACCGGGCGGTGCTTGCATGTCATCTGACCATCGATGCAAAAGGTAATGTGACATCATGGCGTTTCACTCGCGCAATCGCGCGGATTTCCGCCAATATCGCCTATGAAGATGCGCAAGCAGCGATTGACGGCAAACTGTCACATGAGATGCTGGAACCTGCGTTAAAGCCGCTTTGGGCCTGTTGGCAATTGCTGTTTCAGGCGCGGGAGAAGCGCGAGCCGTTGGCGCTTGATTTGCCCGAACGGCGGATTACGCTCGACGATCAAGGCCGAGTTACCGGGGTTGCCGTGCGGCAGCAGCTTGATGCTAACCGGTTGGTCGAAGATTATATGATCGCGGCCAATGTCGCGGCGGCCAAAGCGCTGGAGGCCAAAAAATCACCGTTAATTTACCGCGCGCATGAGGAACCAAGCCGGGAGAAACTGGTGGCGCTCAAGGATTATCTCAAAACATATGATATCGAATTTGCATTGGGACAGGTGATTAAACCATCCACTTTCAATATATTGCTAGCAAAAGTTGACAAAGAAGATGAAATTCGGCCGCAAATTATGGAATCGGTTCTGCGCAGCCAAACACAAGCTTATTACAGCCCGCGTAATGTGGGGCATTTTGGGCTGTCGCTGGCCAGCTATGCTCATTTTACCTCGCCCATCCGCCGCTATGCCGATTTGATCGTCCACCGGGCGTTGGTGGGGGCATATGATCTGGAAATGCCGCCGCCCAAGGACAAGGCGATTAAGGCAGGCACCGCGCTTTCCGCCGCTGCCATCGCTAAGCTGGATGCGACTTGCGAGGCGATTAGCCGCACCGAGCGGCGCGCGATGGAGGCAGAGCGCGAAACGACGGACCGATATGTCGCCGCCTATCTGACGCAATATGTTGGGGAGGTGGTCGATACCCGGATTACTGGCGTTCAAAATTTCGGTTTTTTTGCAACCGTTGAGGGCATTGGCGGGGATGGTTTGGTTCCTGTTTCAACTTTGGGATCGGATTATTTCATCTATCAAGAGGCGAGCCAAACATTGATCGGCGAGCGGACCGGGCAGGAATATCGGCCCGGAATGCGGCTGAAACTGCGTTTGGTGGAGGCCAATCCGGTATCGGGATCGCTGCGTTTCGCGCTTCCGGAAGTTGGTTCGGAAGTGGGCGAAAATGGCCTCAAGTTGGCAGGGGGCGGCGAACGGATATTCTCAGGTGATCCAAAGCCCAGTAAATATAAGGTAAATCGCCGCGGCAGACCCGCCAACATCAAGCATAAAGGCCGCAAAGGTTAGCTGAGCGCGTCAATCTGTTCATCATTGAGCGATCCGGGAACAATGATGACCGGACAGCGCAGCGATCCCGCATGGGCCCCGGCGAAATAGGTGACCAGCGGACCCGGCGCACCGGTAGCGGCAGCGCCAAGCACCAGCGCCGTGATATCCGCATAATCCTCCAGCATTTGCCGCACAATTTCCGGCCCCATGCCCGTTTTAACCGAGATAATCGGCTGCAACCCCGATTCTTCAAAAAGCGCGCCGGCGGCAGCAGCAACCAATTCTTCCGCGCGGGCAAGCGCTTCGGCTTCCATCGTGGCTTGAACCCCGCCCCAAGCGACAAAATCGGCCTTTGGCACCAGCGCCAATATATGAACATTTCCCCCGGTCTTGGCCGCTCGCCGCGAAGCAAAGCGCAAAGCCAGTTTTGCCTCCTCGGTTTCGTCGATAACCACCATATATATGCGCATGATACCGCTTCCCCTTGTATCCCTCGTGTATCCCCGGTGATGCCTGCGCGAAAATCGTGGATTTTGCAACCATAAGCGACTTGACGCTGGGGAAAGCTTGCTCTTATTGCAGGGGTTCAAAGCCACCGATTGAATGAAGGCCGCAAAATGCCCATCGAACTGAAAATGCCCGCCCTTTCGCCTACGATGGAAGAGGGGACATTGGCCAAATGGCTAGTAAAAGTGGGCGATAGCGTCGCGTCGGGGGATTTGCTCGCCGAGATCGAAACCGATAAGGCGACGATGGAATTTGAGGCGATCGATGAAGGTATCGTGACCGAAATATTGGTGGCCGAGGGCACCGACGGCGTAAAAGTCGGCACGGTGATTGCGGTAATTTCCAGCGAAGACGGAGATGCGGCACCCGCCGCGAAAGCGCCGACGGCGGTTGTGTCTGCACCCGCTTCGCCTTCGGCGGCTTCTGCAACCCCTCCGGCGGCCTCTGCGGCCCCGCCAGCGGCGGCGGTGCCGACTGTGCCGGTCAAAAGCGCCGGAGACCGGATCAAGGCCAGCCCGCTGGCGAAGCGGATCGCGGCCGGCAAAGGCATCGATTTGGCAGGTATAGTGGGAACCGGCCCGAATGGACGGATCGTGAAAGCGGATATTGACGCGGCTCAGCCGGGCGTTCCTGCGGCAGCGACCATCACCGCGCCGGTTGCGGCCAGCGCTGCTTCGGCGAGTGCTATCCCGGCGAATGCGCCCGCCGCACCATTCAGCAGCGATATTCCGCATAGCGCCGAAAAGCTCAGCAATATGCGCAAAACCATCGCGCGCCGCCTGACCCAATCGATGCAGGAAGCGCCGCATATCTATTTAAGCGTCGATATCCGGCTTGACGCGTTACTCAAACTGCGCAGCGAACTCAACGCCAGCCTGGAGGCACGGGGCCTTAAGCTCAGCGTTAATGATATGTTGATCAAAGCGCTGGCGCTCGCGCTCCATCAGGTTCCGGCCTGCAATGTTTCCTTCGCGGGCGATAGGATGCTGCAATATGCCCGCGCCGATATTTCGGTGGCGGTCAGCATTCCGGGCGGCTTGATCACCCCGATCATCGTTGATGCGGGCAGCAAAGCGATCTCCGCCATCGCGGCCGAAATGAATGACCTCGCCGCGCGCGCCAAGGAAGGCAAGCTCGCCCCGCATGAATATCAGGGCGGCACCGCGAGCATTTCCAACATGGGCATGATGGGTATCAAACATTTCACCGCCGTCATCAACCCGCCGCAAGCGATGATCATGGCGGTGGGGGCCGGTGAGAAGCGGCCCTATGTGGTCGATGATGCGCTTGCCGTCGCCACCGTGATGACGTGTACAGGTTCGTTCGATCACCGCGCGATTGACGGCGCAGATGGGGCAGCGCTGATGAAGGCGTTCAAGACGTTGGTGGAGACGCCTTTAGGGTTGGTGGCGTGATGTCCATCCCCTCTCCCTTCCGCCGCTTCGCGGCTCCCTCCCTCTCCCGCAAGGGGAGAGGGGCCTAAGAAAGTAGCCTACAATGACTAATTACGACCTCATTGTCCTTGGTTCCGGCCCCGGTGGCTATGTCGCCGCCATCCGTGCTGCCCAACTCGGCCTGAAAACCGCGATTGTTGAGCGCGAGAATCTTGGCGGGATTTGTCTCAATTGGGGCTGTATCCCGACCAAGGCGCTGCTGCGCTCGGCGGAGATTTATCATTATATGAGCCACGCGGGCGATTATGGCCTGTCGGCGCAGGGGATCAGCGCGGATTTGGGCGCGGTGGTCAAGCGGTCGCGCGGGGTGGCGAAGCAGCTTAATCAGGGCATTGGCCATTTGATGAAGAAGAACAAAATCACCGTCCATATGGGCGACGGTGCGATCACCGCGCCGGGTAAACTCACTGTCACCAAAGATGGCAAGGCCGAAGAGCTAACCGCGAAGAATATAATCATCGCAACGGGTGCCCGCGCGCGCGATTTGGCCTTTGCGCCGGCAGACGGGAAACGCATCTGGACCTATCGTCACGCGATGGTGCCGCCCGAAATGCCGAAGAAGCTGCTGGTCATCGGTAGCGGCGCGATCGGCATCGAATTTGCCAGCTTCTATAATGACATGGGCGCGGAAGTGACCGTCGTTGAGATGCTCGATCGCATCGTTCCCGTTGAGGATGCCGATGTCTCGACTTTCCTTGAGAAGGCATTAAAAAAGCAGGGCATGACGATCCTGACAGGGGCAGGGGTGGAGGAAGTGAAGGCCACCGCTTCGGGGGTTTCCGCCAAAATTAAGGATAAGGACGGCGCGGTCTCTGCGCATGATTTTACCCATTGTATCGTCGCCATCGGCATCGTGCCCAACAGCGAGAATATCGGGCTTGAAGCGCTGAGCATTGAAAGTGAGCGCGGCCATATCAAAACCGATCCGATGTGCCGCACCAATGTGCCGGGCGTGTGGGCAATTGGCGATATCACCGCGCCGCCATGGCTCGCGCATAAGGCCAGCCACGAAGGCGTGATCGCCGCCGAAGCCATTGCGCAGTCGCTAGGCAACAAAGATGTGCATCCGCACGCAATGGATGTGCGCAACATCCCCGGCTGCACTTATTGTCATCCCCAGGTTGCCAGCGTCGGCTTGACCGAAGCCAAGGCAAGGCAAGCGGGTTACGAGCTGAAAATCGGCAATTTCCCCTTCATCGGTAATGGCAAAGCCATCGCGCTGGGCGAGGCGGAAGGCTTCATAAAAACCATATTCGACGCGAAAACTGGCGAGCTACTCGGCGCGCATATGGTGGGCGCAGAGGTGACCGAGCTGATTCAGGGTTATACGATCGGTAAGACGGCGGAGTTGGTCGAGGCCGATTTCATGCACACCGTCTTCCCGCACCCAACGCTGAGCGAGATGATGCACGAAAGCGTGCTTGGGGCTTACGGCAAGATGCTGCATATGTGATGCGCGCCAATAAAACGTTATTCCTGATTTTGATGGCCGTGGTTATCTTGCTCGGTATCGTTGCAACTGGGGGATACGCGGCGGCCATTGATGACCCCATCCTTGCCGCTTTCGCCTTGCAAAAGGGCCAGAGTCCCGATTGGTTGATACAGGCGGCGCAGTGGCTCAGTTGGACCGGCGGCGGTATCCAGCGCTATATATTGGTGGCGCTGCTGGGGCTGCTTATTGGCTGGTGGCGCGGATGGTATGTTGGCTTGGGATTGATCGGTTCTTCGCTATTTTCGAGCATCCTGTCGACTCTTTTTAAGATGGCTTTCGAACGGCCACGACCCTCGTTGGTGCCGCATTTAGATACAGTCCACGACTTTTCTTATACCAGCGGCCATTGCGCCAGTGCGATGGTCGTTTATCTTTACATCGCTCTCGTTGCGCCGAGCGAACAACGCCTGTTTTGGATGATCCCGTTGATCCTGCTGGCTATCGGAACGGGTATGACGCGAATGATGCTGGGCGTCCACTATCCCAGTGATTTGGTTGGCGGATGGATACTGGGCGCGGCCTTTGCGATAGCCGCGGCGCAGATGGTGAGCGATAGGCATAAGAGTTAGTTTGATCGGCCCGGTGATTTGCACAAGACGATATATGTGACAATTGCATTCAGCGACAAGATTGTGGTAAGAATCACAAAATCAAAAAAGCATTCTGGGGAGTAGATCATGCTTTATAACATCATTGCGATTATTTTGGCATTGGCGGCACCCAAGGCGGACCCGATTGATGATGCGCGTAAGGCTTTTAGCAATTGCCTGTTCACCTTGCATAATGACAATATCAAAGTTAATATCAGTCTGGCCGATTTTCGTAAGCTTGCCGACAGTGGTTGCACGGTGGAGCGTGAGGCCTATCATGCGATTATCGTTAAATCAGAGCGCAATTTTGGATCGAACGCGAATGAAGCGGCGGCATATGCCGATGAGGAAGTTCAGGCAATTATAAGCGTTATTAAAACCAATTATGCCGAAAATTTGGATAAAGGCGCGGTATTGACGCTCGAAAAATAATGCGCTGCTTCTCTTGATGAATGATTTGGCCGGGCGGTCTCGGTTGGATTGGTTCGGGCTGCGGCCGTGCGGTTATCTTCATGACATAAAAATTTGACGGACTCGTCTGCTGAACGACCGATTATCGGCGCGGATAGCTCGTGAGTCACTTTCAGCTGCGAAGAAGCTTAGAACTTGTTGCATTAAATCTGCAACATTCGTCATTGCGAGCGAAGCGAAGCAATCCAGGGTTATTCTGCGCAACCCTAGATTGCCGCGTCGCTTCGCTCGTCGCAATGACGATTCCTATTCACTGCTACTTGCTTTAGAGCGATTTCGAGTGAGGTGGAAACACCGAACGGCTCCGAAATCGCGGAAAACAGAGTCTAGCCGCGAGGATTGGGTAAGGGCTTACCGACAGGCAACTGATATATAACGCTATTTTGCATATCTAAAATATTTCAAAAAAATGACAAATATATTGCAATTAATGTAATAATAATGTAACAATGAGTCATCCACCAAGGAGAGTGATGATGACCATAAAATTTCTAATCCCCGTAGCGTTGATGTTGCCGGCCGCAGGCGTGGCTTACGCGCCGCAGGATGAAATTGGCTATTCCAAGGGTGCCCTGGGAACAGATGCCCTGATGAAAGGCGATAATGAACGCGCGCTGCAGCAGATATTAACGTCGAAGGCCGAGGCTGACGATCCTGCAAGATTAATCAACCTGGGCCGGGTTTACGCAAGAATGGGCCGAAAGACAGACGCCATCAATGCGTTTCAGGCCGCAATTGACAGCCGGGAACATTTTGATGTGATGCTTTCCGATGGGCGCGTAATGGACAGCCGGGAAGTTGCGCGTCTTTCGCTGCGGAAACTGCAGTTAAGCGTCGTGGCGCGCTAAATTTCTTTGCGGTTCGCCGGTGCGGCAAACCTGCTTTTACAAGATAAATGTAACCTAAGTCCGTGACATAGCCGAATAGCGAGCGTATTTTGCCGCAGCGTTCCAAGCTTGGTAGCACTGTATTAAATATGTCATAAATTTTTCTTGCAATTGTCGTCAATTACTCATCGTGACGTCATAGCTATTGCCTAATCCCTCCTCGACGTCGATCGGGGAGGGTGCGTGATTCTTCTTCCGTATCGTCTGATCTGCCCATCTTTTCGGGCGTCCAAACTAGTCGCGGAGAATCCAAATGATAAACCCCAAATTGCGTGGGATAATTTTCACCACAGCCGCTGCAGCGATTGTTGCTGGTTGCGGTGCAGACGAGATTGCGTCGCCGGGAACCGGTGATAACGTTACAATCAACAATAATACAACTAACCCGCCACCACCGCCACCGCCACCGCCGCCTCCTACGGTAACACTGGTGACACCGGCGGGTGGCTGCCCAGTTATTACCGATCCGCAAGGTTTGGCAGACAATGGTACGGTAACGGGGCCAACCGGAACTTACCGGGTGTGCACTTTACCCACACGTTTGAATGTTAGCAGCAGCTTGCCGCGCATCGGGGGCTTGCTCTACCGTATTGCTGGCCGTGTTGATGTTGGAACGGATCAGGGGCCAACCGAAGAAGCCACTGATCCTGCCAACGTTATTCTTACCGTTGCGCCGGGTGTTATTCTTTTTAGTGAATCGGGTCCATCATGGATCAATATCAATCGCGGTAACCAGATTGTGGCCAACGGAACGGCCGCACTGCCAATTATATTTACCAGCCGCGCCAATGTTGAAAATAATGCGCAGGATCCCATTACCGATAACTCATCGGGCCAATGGGGCGGTGTTGTGCTTTCGGGCCGCGCGCCGGTAACCGACTGTTTTTCCCCAGGAGCAGCGCCAGGTACAATCGCTTGCGATCGTCAAGTCGAAGGCGCCTTTGACCCGGCCAGATTTGGCGGTGCAACGGGCAACGATAATAGCGGTACGATGCGGTTTGTGCAAATTCGTTATTCCGGCTTCATTCTGTCCGGTAACGCCGAATTGCAGGCGCTAACGACCGGCGGTACCGGTTCAGGAACGACGCTGGAAAATATTCAGTCACATAATAGCTCTGACGATGGCATGGAATTTTTCGGCGGTGTGGTTAACGCACGCAATTTTGCAATCACCGGCGCAGAAGATGATAGCTTGGATACCGATGTCGGCATTAAAGCGAATTTCCAATATGTCGTAGCCGTCCAGCGTACATCGACAACGGTAGGCGATTCGATCATTGAAGCGGACTCGGACAATGCGGTTGACGGTGACTTACCGCGCCAAAATACACGCATTTCAAACTTCACCTTTGTGCAGCGGCGCGCTACACCGGGTAATGGCACGGCAATATTGCTTCGCGGTGGAACCGATTATGCATTGGTAAATGGTGTTCTTGTGTCACCGAATACCACTTGTTTGACAATCAGCCGGGCGCAGACCGCATCGACCGTGGTCAATGCCGCGATCGATGAAGTCGGTGCGCCGATTTTCCGATCAGTGGTCTTGCAATGTGGCGCGACGCCATTCGGCGGCGTAAGCGGCGTAACGGTGGCGGATGTCCAAGCAATTTTTGGCAGTGGTTCGAATGGTAACAACAGCGCATTTACGCCAACTTTGACAGCGTCATTTGCAAATGGTGCCAACGAAACCGCGGTAACCGCATTTGATGCTGCAACGTTGAATCCATTCTTTATGACCACGACGTTCATCGGCGCGATTCGGGATGCGAATGATACCCGCTTCCAAGGTTGGACTTGCAATTCGGCAACCGCCAATTTTGGCGGAACAGGATCGGCTTGCACCACTTTGCCGACGATCTGATGTGAGCTGAAAAGTTCGAAGCGAGGTGCGGCTTTTGGGCAGCACCTCGTTTTTCGCGAATTTTATTAAGGGGTTATGTTATGAAGAAGCCGCTGGCTTTTAAGGGCGTGTTGTTACTCACAACAGCCGTTGCTTTTCCGTGTGCTGCCTTGGCGCAGGCCGTTGAAGAGACTGAAAATACAACGCCCGCAGCCCAAGAGCCTTCGGCCGATCAATCTGCGGAAACGCCCCTGACCGACGAAGCTCAGGCCGAAGATGTCGATATTTCGGTGCCTGGCGGCGATTTTGGTGATGAAATTGTTGTTGTTGGTCGTCGCCGCGATATTATTCGTGATACCCCGCAAGTTATATCGGTGCTTTCCTCCGAAGATATTGCACGCACCGGTGAAGGTGACATTGCGGGCGCTTTGGCCCGCGTCACCGGTTTGTCGGTCGTCGGCAATGGCTTTGTATTCGTTCGCGGTCTTGGTGATCGCTATTCCTTGGCGCTGCTCAACGGATCGCCATTGCCCAGTCCGGAGCCATTGAAGCGGGTTGTGC
>JAKFUU010000052.1 GCA_021732525.1 Sphingomonadaceae bacterium
GGTAAATCGCGGCTGGGATGTTGCGAAATATCTGCTCGGCCACGAACGTGAAATGATCAGCAACATGGGCGGCGACGGCGGCACCGCCTCGCTTGGGGCAGGCTTCAAAGACGCGATGGAAAGCGAGCCAGTTTTGCGCGCGCAGATGGCGTTGTTTGATGTTGAAAGCCTTGCCTTTCGCGCCCATTCCGAACGCTTCATGGATGAATGGAAAAGCGGCGCCGCGCATCCCGCTTATTCGAATCTGATGAAATATCAGGGGACCGAGCTCAACAAGAAACGGCATGGGCTGTTGATGGCAGCGGGCGGCAGCGACGCGCTCGAATGGGACAGCGAAGCTTCACGCGGCGGCAAGCGGGCAAGGGACTGGCTGCGCACCAAAGCCAACAGCATCGAGGGCGGCACCAGCGAAGTAATGCTGAATGTGGTTGCCAAGCGGATATTGGAGATGCCCGGCGGATGAGCTGATTTTATTTCTCGTCACCCCCGCACAGGCGGGGGTCCATCACCTAAGTTCGAAATTTGGAAAGCAGGTGATGGATTCCCGCCTTCGCGGGAATGACGAAATGCGGTTTCAAGGAATTGTTAAAATGGCGATGATATTAAACGAAGATCAAGCGATGCTGCAGGACAGCGCGCGGGAATTTATCAAAAACGCCGCGCCGCCCGCACATTTTCGCGAATTTCGCGACAGAGGCTGCAAGGATGGTTTCAGCCATGGCCTGTGGAAACAATTTGCCGAAATGGGCTTCACCGGCTTGCTCATCCCCGAAGAGGACGGCGGGCTGGGGCTGGGCCATATTGAGGCCGGGATCGTGCTTGAACAGATTGGCCGCAATCTTGCCCCGTCGCCTTTTTTGACGACATCGGTTGCCGCGGTCGAGGCGCTCAAATCGGCGAGCAAGGATATGCGCGGCCGCTGGTTCCCCGGCATCATCGCGGGCGATAGCGTCATTGGCCTCGCGATTGATGAGGGCGGCAAGCACCGGCCGGCGGATATCGCCTGCACGGCGGCGCGCAGCGGCAATGGCTTCAAGCTATCGGGCGGCAAGCAATTTGTCGTGCAGGGCGCGTCCGCCGATATGCTGATCATCGCGGCACGCACAAGCGGCAGTGCGGGCGATATTGGCGGTTTAACTTTGTTTGCGGTTGAAAAAGACGCCGCCGGGATGACGGTGGATGCCGTCCGGCTGGTCGACAGCGCCGTTGCCGCCCATATGAAGTTTGACGGCGTGGAATTGACCGCCGACGCGGTGATTGGCGAGGTGGATAATGGCTGGGCCGTGCTCACCAAAATTCTCGACGCCGGGCGGGCGGGTGCGGCGGCGGAGATGGTCGGCGTGGGCAGCGGCGCGATGGATATGACCTTTGATTATCTCAAACAACGCAAACAATTTGGCAAGCTGATCGGCGAGTTTCAGGCGCTGCAACACCGCGCCGCGCATTTATATGGCGAAATCGAAATGGCGCGTTCGATTGTGTTGAAAGCGCAAAATCTGCTGGATGACGGCGATGAACGCGCCGCGCTATATACCGCAGCGGCGAAAGCCAAGGCGGGGCTGGCCTGCAACCTTGCGGTGCGCGAAGGCGTACAAATGCACGGCGGCATCGGCATGACCGACGAATATGATATCGGTCTTTACATGAAGCGCGACCGATCTTTGAATGAATTTTTTGGCGATGCCTATTTTCACGCAAACCGCGTGGCAACAATGAATGGATATTGATTATGGATCTAAATTCGCTTTTCTCGCTTAAAGGCCGCGTGGCCCTTGTTACCGGAGGTTCGCGCGGGATCGGCCGGATGATCGTCGAAGGCTATCTCGCGGCGGGGTGCGAACGCGTCTATATCAGCGCGCGCAAGGTGGATCAAATCGAACAGACGATCGCCGAGCTGGGCGATAGGGTCATCGGCCTGCCCGCTGATTTGTCGACCGTGGAAGACTGCAACAGCCTGGCGCATCAAATTGCAGAGCGCGAAGAAAAGCTCGATATTCTCGTCAACAATGCCGGCGCGGCATGGGGCGCGGATTATGGCAGCTTCCCCGAAAGCGGCTGGGACCGAACAATGGATCTGAATGTAAAGGGGCTGTTTTTCCTTACCCAGGCGCTGCATGGTACGATGAAAAATGCGGCGACTTTCGAACGGCCCGCCAAAATCATCAATATCGCCTCGATCGATGGCATTAAGATCAACCCTTGGCAAACCTATGCTTATCAAGCGTCGAAAGCCGCTGTGATCCACCTCACGCGGCGTTTGGCGGCCGAACTTGCGCCGCAAAATATCTTGGTCAGCGGCATCGCGCCGGGCGCTTTCCCATCGGATATGAATAAAGTCGCGCGCGATCATGAGGCCGCGGTGGGCAAAAATGTCCCCTTCGCGCGCGTCGGCACGACCGAGGATATGGCCGGATTGGCGATATTTCTTGCCGCGCGTTCGGGGGATTACATCTGCGGCGATACCATCGCCTGCGATGGCGGGGTGGCTTATTCGAGCCTGCCGGGCCAAGGTATTCAGCCTTGATCGGCCAAATTTGGGCAAGAGCGGCGGCCCCTTTTGTGACAGTCCCAAGTCTTAATTGCAAAATATGCAATCAACTCCGTTTTTTTCGCACTTGCAGCATTGGCAGGGGATGGGCATAACGGCTTTAACGAAAGCGCAAATGCTTTCATAATATTTTGACCGGCGAGCCTCTCTCTCCTCCTCTCCCCTGCTCGCTGGGATAATATGACGGCCTTCATGCTCCGCGCTGAGGGCCGTTTTTTTTGCCCACTATTTTGTCCACTGAGAATTGCTGTGGCTGTGGATAAGTCCCTCTTTTTCCATTGCAACGACTCGGTTTCGGGTCCAGTTTCGGGCTATCGGAAGCAAGCGGATGGACGCAAAAAGCTCTGGAAACGGCGCGAATTGCGGAAAAAAAGCGAACGGACGATCGCCAGCTTGGGAAAACGACCGGACCGCAAGGAAAGGGAACCGAACAATGCTGACGTGCATCGGATGGGTGAACATCAAGTGCGGTTTGATGAAGAAATCTTCGGAGGAACTTATCAATCAACGCCGGTTGGAACACATAAGATGCTAAAGGAAAAGCGGGCTATCCTTGGATAGATTGTGGATCCGGACACCAGATAACGTGATTTGCGGTCCTCGGATTGCTTTTCATAAATTCAGGTGCAGTGACCGCTGACAGCAATGTCAGCGGTCATTTTCGTTTATGTGGTCTCACTCTAACGCTGCGCTTCCGGGAAAGTTTTAAGGCATCCATTTTCTCAAGCATTTTTGTTTGGATGCGAGGCCATATTTAATTCGGCTTTGTCATAAAGCTTTCTTTTATTGTTGTTATAATCGAGGCGCGACCGAGCAATGGAGCGCAGCAATTTTGCCGCTTCATTGCCACCTCATGGGCGGCATCCAAAGTCACAGGTTGGATGCTGCTCCTTTTCTCGCTGTCTGTTCGGCCCTATTTCTGCATACGATCTAAAATGGCAATGGCTAAAATGGCAATGTCTGAATATCGGGTTCTACCCAATTTAGCCGCGCCGACGGGCTGAATAATGTTGCCGCCCGCCAATAGATCAGCGGCCAATCGCGCGCGGCAAAGCGTGATTGCAGCAGAGCCTGCGCAATTTCGGCCAACGGCTGCGTCGCCGCCGACCGGTCCAAAAACCAGCGGGTCATCCGTAAATAGGCCAGCGTTATCGTTTCATGATAACCGCTGTTGTCGCTGTTTATAACCCCCGTCGCTTCGTTATACCGGCGGATAACCTCTCCAATTTTACCGTCACGAACCAGATTCGCGCAGTGCCGGTGCCAATATAAGGCGGCCAGCAAATGCCCCTGATGCGTCCATTTCGCTTTGGGTAGCGTGCGGGCGATCACGCCTTCGCCTATATATTTTATGCTATCGTCCGTTATCATCATCAAGCTGCAACGGGCCTCAATCGAGCAACGCCAGCGCCGTCAATTCGGCGCGAAGCATTGCGGCGTCCTGAAAATGGTGGCCCGCAAAGCCATTCGCGCGCGCCGCATCGATATTGAGCAGGCTGTCATCGATAAAAATCGCTGCGCCCGGCGCCAAGCCAAAGCGCTCCAAGGCAAGCCGGTAAATAGCCGGATCGGGCTTCACCAATTTTTCCCGTCCCGAAACCACAATATCGCGAAAATATGCAAACACCGGCTGCGTGGGATAAAAGCCATCCCAAAATTCAGCGCTAAAGTTGGTAATGGCAAATAGGGGCACGCCCCGCGCCGCAAGATCGGCCACGATTTCCAAACTGCCCGGCACCGGCCCTGGAATGGTTTCGTTAAAGCGCGTCAGATAAGCGTCGATCAATGCGGCATAATCCGGAAATTGCGCCACCAGCTCCGCGCGCATGATGGCCAGCGGTTTGCCCGCGTCATGTTCAAAATGCCATTGCGGCGTCACCACATTGGCGAGGAACCAGTTAAGCTCTTGCCGGTCTTTGATCAATTTTTCAAACAGGCAGGCGATATTCCATCGGAACAATACATTGCCGACATCAAACACCACCGATGTAATATTATGCACCGCTGCACCCTTTTATCAGACAGAAAAAACCGCCCTCAAAAACCAAGGGCGGTCTGTTTTTTTCAACTTTTCCGATCATGCCAATATGTCTGCATTATCCGGCCAAAGCGAATCATCCTGAGCAATTAGCCTTGGCGCGCCTTGAACCGGCGGTTGGTTTTGTTGATCACATAGACGCGGCCACGGCGGCGAATCACGCGGTTATCGCGGTGGCGGCCTTTTAAGGACTTTAGGGAATTGACGACTTTCATTGGGATAACCCGCTCTCGATATAACATGTGAATCGGGGCGCAAAGCCCACATTTGAAGGCGCGCTAATATGTTTGACCCTTTATAAAGTCAAGCGTCATTGCGGGTTGATTGCGCATTGTATAATGCGGATCGCAATGAAGGAGAAGCATTATGCGTCTTACCGCTCTAACCGCATTGGCGGCCGGAACACCCGCGGCGCAGCCCGGCATTGCCGCCGCCAAATTGGCCGAAGCCTTGTTTAAGGACTTCCCCGGTGTGAATGGAGAGACTATCGAGATTCCATAAACGCAACACGGCAACCATTGGAACAGGCAGATTATGACTATCCACGCGATCAATGCTGCTTTTGACAGCGGCAATATCAATATCCTGAATATCGCGGATAGCACCGCAGTGCTATCCATTCGCAAGGATAAGGATAGTGATTTTTTCCAATGGTTTCATTTCCGCGTCGATAGCGCTGCGGGCGAAGAAATCACCCTGCGGATCACGGGGCTTGCGGCCAGCGCTTATCCCGGCGGGTGGGACAATTATAACGCCTGCGTGTCCGAAGATCGCCGCTTTTGGGGTCGCGCGCCGTCGCGTTATGATGCGTCGGAAGATGGCGGCACACTGACCATTCGTTATATGCCGATGGGCAACCTCAGCTGGTTTGCCTATTTTGCGCCATTCAGCATGGAACGTCACGCCGACATGATCGCCGAAGCGGCGCTATGCGAGGGCGTGTCGCACCGCACGCTGGGCTATAGCATCGAAGGGCAACCGATCGACTGTTTGACTATGGGAAGCGGCGATACGCAAATTTGGCTTTATGCGCGGCAACATCCCGGTGAGAGCATGGCGGAATGGTGGATGGAGGGCGCGCTTGATATGCTCACCGATCCATCCGATCCGCATGCCAGGGTTTTGCGGCAAAAAGCAACCTTGCATATCGTGCCCAATTGCAATCCGGACGGATCCTGCCGCGGCCATTTGCGCACCAATTTCGCAGGCGTTAATCTCAACCGCGAATGGGCGGAGCCATCGGCGGATCGCTCGCCCGAAATACTCGCTATTCGGGGTGCGATGGATGAAACCGGTGTGCATTGGGCAATGGATGTCCATGGCGACGAAGCCATTCCCGCCGCCTTCATCGCGGGCTTTCACGGCATTCCCAGCTGGACCGACGCACAAGGCGCGAAATATGATGCTTTCCTCGCGCGGCTGGATCAGCGCACGCCCGATTTCCAAACCAAACTCGGCTATCCCATAAAAAAAGGCCGAGGCACCGCCAATCTGACCATGAGCACCAACCAATTGGCCGAACGTTTTGGCGATCACAAAATGGGCGCAGGCCGCGGCTGCGTATCGATGACGCTGGAAATGCCATTTAAGGATAATCACGAACTGCCTGATGAGGAACAAGGCTGGTCTCCCGAACGCAGCGCCGGCTTAGCGCGCGACTGCCTGGCGGTGCTTGCGGAGATGGTTTAGGTTGTGTTGACATTCAAATGCTAAATTTTTCATAAAACAATATTGTCATTCCCGCGCAGGCGGGAATCCAT
This sequence comes from Sphingomonadaceae bacterium, assembly GCA_021732525.1. Taxonomy (GTDB): domain Bacteria; phylum Pseudomonadota; class Alphaproteobacteria; order Sphingomonadales; family Sphingomonadaceae; genus Sphingorhabdus_B. The sequence continues at coordinate 6,347 of JAKFUU010000052.1, forward strand.
CACCCGGTATCGAATTTTATACTGCGCAACCGTGTAAACTTAGCGCTCAGGTGATGGATTCCCGCCTGCGCGGGAATGACGAAGCCTTCTATATCACAGATGTAACGCTTGAATATCAATACAACCTAGACCCTATTCGTTTTTGATTGAATCAAAAACCGGATCTAGTTTCCCTGTTTTCCGCAATTTCCGAGCCGTTCGGTGTTTCCACCTCGCTCGAAATCGCTCTAAGGAGCGCGGATATCAAAATATAAGCGCATCTGCCCCGCTATTCCACCGTCACACTCTTCGCCAAATTGCGCGGCTGATCGACATCGGTTCCCTTGGCGCAGGCGACATGATAGGCGAGCAGTTGCACCGGCACCGCATAGACCAGCGGCGCGATCAACGGATGGACATGCGGCATTTCGATGGTGGCGAGGCAGCCTTCGCCCGCATCGGCAATCCCCGCCGCATCGCTGATTAACACCACCTTGCCGCCGCGCGCGCGAACCTCTTGCATGTTGCTGACGGTCTTTTCAAACAGCGGCCCGGACGGCGCCAGGACGATCACTGGCACGGCTTCGTCGATCAACGCAATGGGGCCGTGTTTCATCTCCCCGCTGGCATAGCCTTCGGCGTGGATATAGCTGATTTCCTTGAGCTTCAGCGCACCTTCCATCGCCAGCGGATAATCGGGGCCACGCCCCAGATAAAGGACATCGCGCGCCGGGGCGATCAAATGCGCCATGCCCGCAATATCACCGTCATGCGCCAGCGCGGCGTTGAGCGCGGCGGGGGCTTCAATTAAGTGCCGCACAATCTCGCGCTCTTCTTCGGCGGAAAGTTTGCCCTTCACGAGCGCCAGATGGGCGGCGAGCGCGGCGAGCACGGCAAGCTGGCAAGTGAAAGCCTTGGTACTGGCCACGCCAATTTCCGGCCCGGCATGCGTGGGGAGCAGCAAATCGGCCTCGCGCGCCATGCTGCTCGTCGGCACATTGACGACAACGGCGATGGTCTGGCCATGCTGTTTGCAATGACGCAGCGCCGCAAGCGTGTCCGCGGTTTCGCCCGACTGGCTGATGAATAGGGCCAGTCCGCCGTCCTCCAACACGGGATCGCGATATCGAAACTCGCTTGCCATGTCGATATCGACGGGCACGCGGGCGAAGCTTTCGAACCAATATTTGGCGACCATCCCGGCGTAAAAACTGGTGCCGCAGGCGACGATGGTGATCCGCTTCACCCCCGCCAGATCAAAATCCATTTGCGGCAGGGCGACGGTCTGTTCAAGCGGGCGGATGTAAGATGACAGCGTTTGCGCAACCACGGTCGGCTGTTCAAAAATCTCCTTCTGCATATAATGGCGGTAGGGGCCTTTTTCCACCGCCGCCGCGCTGACCCCCGATGTCGTGATTTCGCGGGTGACGGGATTATTATCCTTATCAAAAATCTCCGCACCCGCCCCGCGCACGATCACCCAGTCGCCCTCTTCCAAATAAGCGATCTTCTGCGTCAGCGGCGCGAGCGCGAGTGCGTCCGATCCCAGATAGGTCTCCCCGTCGCCATAGCCGACCACCAGCGGGCTGCCGAGCCGCGCGCCGATCAGCATATCGGGATATGCGCGAAAGGCGATGGCAAGCGCAAAGGCGCCGCGTAACTTGGGCAACACGGCCTTCACCGCTTCGGCCGGCGACACGCTAGCCTCCACCTGCTCGCTGACCAAATGCGCGACAACCTCGGTGTCGGTTTCGCTTTCGAATATCCGTCCGCGCGCGGTGAGAGCATCGCGCAGCGGCTTAAAATTTTCGATAATGCCATTATGAACCAGTGCCACCTCGCCGGTGGCATGCGGATGCGCATTGCTCGTCGTCGGCGCGCCGTGGGTGGCCCAGCGGGTATGCGCAATGCCGGTGGTTCCGGGCGCGTCGTCTGATTTCAACACATGGACCAGATTGGCCAGCTTGCCCTCCGCCCGCCTGCGGATCATCCGCCCGTCCTGCACGGTGCAAACCCCCGCGCTGTCATAACCGCGATATTCCATCCGCTTCAGTCCATCGACCAAACGATCAGAGACGGAGGATTTGCCAACAATTCCGATAATGCCGCACATGCGATTGACTTTCGTTTAGAGGATATAGGGTACGCGAATCCCCGGCATCTCTGCCGGAAAATCCTTGGTATTTCGTGTAATCAAAATAGCGCCATTCACCTGCGCCGTCGCCAGGATATAGGCATCCAGCAATTTCATTCTTGTGCGATGCCCGATATCGGCTGCGGCCATAGCAATCCGGGCATCCAGCTCTACCACCTCAAAGTTGGAAAGCGCTTGACGGACGTTATCACGCGCATCAAGCGTCTCACCCGCCAGCACTTCGGTCCACACGATTCGGCTGATACGGTGGCCCCTGTAACGCGCCAGCTCCGCTGTCCCTTGTGGTTTGCGTTTGAGCCAGTCGATCACAATGTTGGTGTCGAAAAAAGGATAGGCCACGGATTAAATATCTTCGTAAGGACGGCGATCTTCGCGCATAGCTTGTTGATATTCAACACCGCCGGGAATATCGTCACGATGCTCCCAAAGCCCAGCCCAACGTTCGATCCAGTCATTATTGCCGGCATTATGAATAAGATACAGCTTCACAGCATCGCGAAGCGCGGCGGCCCTAGAACGCTTGGATTTTGCGGCAAGCGCGTCGAGTTTTTCCAGATCATCGTCGGGAATGTCAGCAAGGATACGAGTCATAATATATTGATATCATATCATGATATCATGTCAAGTCGCTCGGCCAAGCTTCGGTCATGCGCGGTTTGTAAATTACCAAAAATCGACCATTTCGCCATATAATTTATAAGTTTTTTGTTGAATCTCAGCGGATTCTAAATTGGCTTTATGCGGCGCTATCGGAGGCGCCCCAATTGCCGGATTGCAGTGGCCGTGCTGGTTTGCTAATCGATGCCGCATGGTAGAAACATCCGACATAAGCCGCGTCCGCGAAACCCATATTGCCTGCGACGGCGGGGCCGATGTTGCGCCGGCGCTCGGCCATCCCAAAGTTTGGCTGCAAATTGACGAAAGCGGCGCGGTGACATGCGGCTATTGTGATCGCCAATTTATTTTGATCGGCGGCGCTGCCGATCATGGCAAGAACCACCGGTCTATTTGATATTTGATCGATATCCGCCCGGACGGCGGATCATCATGGCGCAGCGGCCGCGAAAATTATTTCCCCTTAACCCGCGCTATTTCGGCCCGATCCATTCCGCTCTGTTTTATAATTATCGAATCTTTTTTTTCTTGATTCCGTCAAGATAGAATAAGGTCTAGAGTTTTTTCCACTCACGTGGAAGCGGCACCAGCCCACTCCCCCACCCGACCACCCAGTCAGGATATGCTATGGGTGGCCGGGTGGGGGAGTGGGCTGGTGCCGTCGATGTTTCAGTGTAACTGAAACAGACTCTAAACATCCAGATTGGCGACATTCAGCGCATTTTCGACGATGAAATCGCGGCGTGGTTCGACCACTTCGCCCATCAGCTTGGTGAAAATATCATCGGCGAGATCGGCTTGTTCGACCTCAACGCGCAGCAGGCTGCGGTGATTCGGATCGAGCGTAGTCTCCCAAAGCTGCTCCGCATTCATTTCGCCAAGGCCCTTGTAACGCGATATGGCCAGGCCCTTGCGACCCGCCGCCAGCACCGCGTCGAGCAATTCGGATGGGCGGGTGATCAATGTCCCGGCGCCGCTCATACTTGCGGCATCAAACTCTTCGTCGCCGTCATTCTCTTTGGCGCTTTCTTCGGCGGCTGCCGCAGCGGCCTTTACTAAGCGCGATGGCGCGGCATAGCTGGCGACTTCTTCTTCGCCAAGCTTATGCAATTTACGCGCCTCTGCGCTGGACAGGAATGCGGGTTCGATCATGTGATAATCGGTCACGCCGCGCCATAACCGTTCGAATATATAACCATCCTCTTCGGAAACACGGCCCGACCATTTGCCTTCGCTATCTTGCGCCTGCATCCATAGCGCGGCTTTGCCAACCGCGGCGGAGCGGTCGCTCGCGGCATGATCGGGATTGAGCGCGCCGGTCAGCGCCATCGCCTCGATAATCGCGCTGTCATACCGGCGCGGCACATAGGTCATCAAGCTCCGCATCCGCCGCGCATGTTCGACCAAAGCGGCCAGATCGTTGCCGCTGCGCGCGCCGCCCGATGTTTCCAAGATCACCCCGTTTAACCCAGTGGCAACCAGATGCGCATCGAGCGCATTATTATCCTTCAAATAAATCTCGCTGCGGCCCTTGGCGACCTTATAAAGCGGCGGCTGTGCGATATAAAGATGCCCGCGCTCGATAATCTCCGGCATCTGGCGGTAGAAGAAAGTGAGCAGCAAGGTGCGGATATGCGCGCCATCGACATCCGCATCGGTCATAATCACAATCTTGTGATAGCGCAATTTGTCGATGTTAAACTCTTCACGGCCGATGCTGGTGCCCATGGCTTGGATCAGCGTGCCGACCTCTTTGGACGATAGCATCCGGTCAAACCGTGCGCGCTCGACATTGAGGATTTTACCCTTCAGCGGGAGGATCGCTTGATAATGCCGGTCGCGGCCTTGTTTGGCCGAACCGCCCGCGCTGTCGCCTTCCACCAAGAACAACTCGGATTTGGCCGGATCGCGCTCCTGACAATCGGCCAGTTTTCCGGGCAATGAGGCGATATCCATCGCGCCCTTGCGCCGGGTGAGTTCGCGCGCTTTTTTGGCGGCTTCGCGCGCCGCGGCGGCATCAATCACCTTTTGAATGACCATCCGCGCATTGGCGGGATTTTCCTCAAGCCATTCGCTCATCCGGTCGGCCATCAAGCTTTCGAGCGGCGAGCGGACTTCGGAGGAAACCAGCTTATCTTTGGTTTGCGATGAGAATTTCGGATCGGGCAATTTAACCGAGACAATCGCGGTCAACCCTTCGCGCATGTCATCGCCGGTCAGCGTGACTTTCTCTTTCTTTAGCATCCCCGATTTTTCGGCATAATTGTTCAACGTGCGGGTCAGCGCCGCGCGGAACGCCGCCAAATGCGTGCCGCCATCGCGCTGCGGAATATTATTGGTGAAACACAACACATTTTCGTAATAGCTGTCATTCCATTCAAGCGAAACATCGATGCCAATGCCGTCGCGCTGCGATGAAATGGCGATCGGTTCGGGCAGCAACGCCGTTTTGTTGCGATCAAGATATTTGACAAAAGCCGCGATGCCGCCCTCATAAAAGAGATCGACCTCGCGAATTTCCGCATGCCGCCGGTCGCGGATCAGAATGCGCACGCCGCTATTGAGAAAGGCAAGCTCGCGGTAACGATGCTCCAGCTTGTCAAAGTCATATTCGGTGACATTTTTGAAGGTATCGTTTGACGCCATGAAGGTAACCCGTGTGCCTTTTTTGGGCACGCGCGCCCCGCCGCGCTCCACCATCGGCGCATCGCCGGTTTCGATCAGCGATTTGACCGCATCACCATGCTCAAAACGCATCCAATGCGCCTTGCCCTCGCGCCATATTTCCAGCTCGAGAAATTCGGACAAGGCGTTGACCACCGAAACACCCACGCCGTGCAGACCGCCCGAAACCTTATAGGCATTATCGTCGCTGGTATTTTCGAATTTACCGCCCGCATGTAGCTGCGTCATGATGACTTCAGCGGCGGAAACACCTTCTTCCTTATGCATATCGACGGGGATGCCGCGGCCATTATCTTCGACCGAAACACTGCCATCGGGGTTCAGCTCGATCAGCACCAGATCGCAATGCCCGGCCAGCGCCTCATCGATGGCATTATCGGACACTTCAAACACCATATGATGCAGGCCGGAACCATCATCAGTATCGCCAATATACATGCCGGGGCGTTTGCGAACCGCATCCAGACCCTTAAGCACTTTGATGCTGTCGGCACCGTAAGCATTTTGATTGGGAATGGCCGCGCTATCGCCGCCGGAGCCGGCTTCTTCATTATTTTCGGTCATCGCCGGACTATAGGGAATGACGCAGCGAAACCCAAGCAAAAGCAGCCGTTTTCCACAGGGTTTTTTGCCGATAATACAATATCTTGTGATATTGTCCGCGCCTAGCCTCCGGCGGCTATATCGGCGCCGATACTGTCAGGTGACCGTCCGCAATCGCGCCTGCGGATATGTGCCCAATATCCGCACATAAATACAGTGAAAGCGCAGCTCATCCAGCGCGCGATCGACCGCCGGATCGCCGGGCGCGCCCTCAATATCGGCATAAAATTCGGTCGCGGCAAAGCTTGCGCCTTGTTGATAGCTTTCCAGCTTGGTCATATTCACGCCATTGGTGGCAAATCCGCCCATCGCTTTATAAAGCGCGGCGGGAATATTTTTCACCTGAAAGATAAATGTGGTCATCAAAATTGGGTTGTCGCCCGCTGGATCAATCTCCAAATTTACCGCCTCGCGCGACAAAACGACAAAGCGTGTGGTGTTATTTTCGGCGTCCTGGATATTTTCGTCGATGACATAGAGACCGTATAATTCGGCGGCAATTTTGGGTGCTATCGCCGCGGCAGCAGGGTCATCATTGCCCGCGACAAACGCCGCCGCCGCCGCCGTATCGGCATAAGCCACCGGAATAATATCCCGGTCGCGCAGGTAACGGCGGCATTGACCCAGCGCTTGCGGATGGCTCATCGCGCTGGTCAGTTTCGGCTGGGCATTTTTGGCCATCAAGCAATGATGGATGACCATAAATGCCTCAGCAACAATCGACAGTCCCGATTCGGGCAGCAGAAAATGGATGTCGGCCACGCGGCCATGCAGGCTGTTTTCGATGGGAATAATCGCCCGGTCGGCCATGCCGTCGCGCACCGCATCGATCGCATCTTCAAATGAAAAACACGGCAGCGGCAGGCAAGTGGAATCAAATTGCAGCGCGGCAAGATGCGAATTGGCCCCCGGTGCGCCCTGAAAACTGATTGCTGCCGCTGGATTTTGCGCCGCCGTTCGGGCCATTTGCGCGACCATTTGTATGGCCAATGTGGGATAGCTCTGCATATCCCAAGCGCGATAGGCGAGCGCTGCTCCTTGGGCAAGGCGCTTTTGCGATGGCTTTGTTATCGTATCTAATTTGCGCCGGCCTTGCCCAATCGAGTCTTGCGCCGCATTATAAGCGGTATTAAGGGGACGAGTATTCTTGCATGGCCCATGACTTATCCGGGCACCAACCAAAATAGGGCTGAATTTCAATGGACGGACAAAGCAATACAATCGCGGGCTGGATTTTGGGCGCTGGAATTGCCGCGTTGGGCTTAACGATTCTTTTTGGCGAAGTGTTTCACGCGGAAACCCCCGAAGAAGGCAAGCAGGGCTATGCCATCGAGGGCGTCGAATCGAGCGAAGGTGGCGGCGGTGCAGCCGCCATGCCGGTCGCCAATGTGATGGCGGAAGTCATGGCCGATGGCGGTATGGCAAATGGCGAAAAAATATTCAAAAAATGCGTTGCCTGCCACACCATTGCGCAGGGCGGTCCGGCGGGCATCGGGCCGAACCTATGGGGCTTGGTTGGCAAACCCATCGGCAGCGGCGCAGGATTTGCTTATTCCGACGCTCTGAAATCGGTTGGCGGAACATGGACATTCGAAGCATTAAACAATTGGCTGACCAGCCCAAAGAAATTTGCCGCCGGCAATAAAATGAGCTTTGCGGGGCTGGGCAATCCCGAAGACCGCGCGGCGATCATGCTTTATTTGAACAGCCAGGGTTCGAACCTTCCTTTGCCTTCGCCTGAGGCTATTGCGGCAACCGCCGAAGGTGCGGATGCGGATGCAGCTTCGGCGGAAGTGGCCCCGGCCGGTGCCGCAGCGGATAAGGCCGCCCCCGCCGATGAAGCGTCCACCGTCAAATAACCGGCTTGCAAATCGGAACGAATCACTCTAATTGACCATTGCGGACCGGGCCCCTCTGGCGCGGATTGCATTGTTAATTTGGCGGCGCTGCAATAAGCGATCTCAAAAAAGCAATGCGCGTGATGTCGGCCGCATCGGATGTTTCCGGTGCATGGTCGATGGGTGATTATCATTTTCCTTCTCCCCCGAAGGCGCTGCTTGCCTGCAACGGACATCCGATTGAGCCTAATGTTCAAGAGGAGTAGATCAATGACAAATCAAGCCTTTCATTTGCTGCAATATCACCAAAAGCTCGATCGCCGCCTGCATGCGGAAATGAAGCGGCGCTGGCCGGATCTGGTCGCCATCATGCGGCTGAAGAAGTTAAAGCTGTCGGTTAAAGACAATCTGGCGCGTTTGGCCGTGCACCCTGCGGCGCAAACGGCATTATAAAAACTATTTCCCAATTCAGGAGCCCCCGCCCGCCTGCCTGTGCCGCGGACGGGGGATTTTTGCGAAGGTTGACGAATGATGGAATTGCTTATGATGGATTGGCTGGGAACCCCAATTTGGTTCTGGCTCAGCTTCCTTGGCCTTGTTATGCTGCTTACGGCCTTTGACCTTGGTTTTCTGCATAAGGAAGATAAGGAAATGGGCATCGGCGAATCGCTGAAGCTTTCGGCTTTTTATATCTCCATCGCGCTGGCTTTTGGCATTTGGGTCTGGATTGCCAAGGGCGCGGATTTGGGTTTGAAATATTATACCGGATTCTTCATTGAAAAGGCCTTGTCGATCGACAATGTTTTCGTAATCAGTCTGATTTTTACTTATTTCGCGATCCCGCCCAAATATCAATATCGCGCGTTGCTATGGGGTATCATTGCAGTCATCCTGCTGCGCGGCGTTATGATCGCGCTGGGCGCGGCGTTGGTGGAGCAATTTCACTGGATATTGTATCTGTTCGCGGCTTTCTTGATCGCCACCGGGGTGAAAATGCTATTCACCGGTGATCAGGAAATGGATGTTTCGAAAAATCCGGTCGTTCGTTTCATGAACCGATATTTTCGCGTCACGCCCGGTTTGCATGGTGAAAAATTCATCGTGAAAATCCCGGATACAAAAACCGGTAAAATGGTCCGGGCGATAACACCCTTGTTGCTCGCATTGATTGTTATCAATTTGGCTGATCTGGTTTTTGCGGTGGACAGCGTGCCGGCAATTTTCGCGATCACCACCGACACCTTCATCGTTTACACATCGAATATTATGGCGATCCTGGGCCTTCGCGCGCTGTATTTCGCGCTGGCCGCGATGGTGCACCGTTTTCATTATTTGAAATATGCGCTGGCTTTGGTGCTGGTGTTCATTGGTTCAAAGATTTTCATCGCGGATTTTTTAATCGGCGGGGATAAATTTCCGCCGGTGGTTAGCCTTGCCGTCACCTTCGCGCTGATCGCAGGCGGTATCTTATATTCGCTATGGCAGACGCGCGAGGATGGCATGGCAAAGCCGAAATAAGTTTATAACCTATGTCCGTAACCTATGGCTCTATCAGGGCAGGCTGTAAAAACCGCAGATTGCGCTCCAGGCTTCGTCGGCGGTATCGACCATTTGGAACAGATCGATGTCACTCGGGCTGACCACGCCTTCGAGCACCAGCTCATCAAAATTAATCACGCGGTTCCAAAAATCACTGCCGAATAGCATGATCGGCATGGCCTCGACTTTCCCGGTTTGGATGAGCGTGAGCAATTCGAAAAATTCGTCAAATGTGCCAAAGCCGCCGGGAAAAACGGCAATCGCCCGCGCGCGGAGCAGGAAATGCATTTTCCGCAAGGCGAAATAGTGAAATTGAAAGCTCAGGTCGGGCGTCACGTAGATATTGGGCGCTTGTTCATGCGGCAGCACGATATTCAGGCCGATCGAATCTTTGCCAGCATCGCCCGCGCCCCGGTTGGCGGCTTCCATAATCGAAGGACCGCCGCCCGAACAGACGACAAAATGCCGCCCGGCTTCATCTTCAATGCCGCATTCGCTGGCGAGCCGGGCCAGCGCGCGTGCCTCGTCATAATATCGCGCTTTTTCTTTCAGACGCTGCGCGATAATCCGGCTGCGCTCATCGGTGGCGGCGGCGATTAATGCGTCCGCCTTCGACGGCTCAGGAATGCGCGCCGAGCCATAGATGACCAATGTGGAGGCAATCCCCGCCTCATCCAGCATCAATTCGGGTTTGAGCAATTCAAGCTGAAACCGAACCGGACGCAATTCCTCGCGCAGCAGAAATTCCTTATCCTGAAAGGCGAGCTTATAGGCCTCGCTCTGCGTTTGCGGGGTTACCGGGGTCTTTGATTCGGCAAAGCGGGCCTCTTGCTGCGCGCGGTAAAAATGGCGGTCTTTAAGATTTTTATTGGTCATGCCCGTCAAATAGCGTGCTGCGTGGTGATTGCCACCCGTTAATTGCCGCCGCCGCGAAACTTTGGGCCGCGCGCCAGAGGGGCGGCAAGGCGCGTTCGAAGATTTTATCGCATGACGCTTGACTAACCCGCGCCGCCAAGTAAAGGCGGCAACGGGCCACGCGGCCCCAACGCCGCGCGAGCTCTCTGCAAGGAGAAGCGTTACATGACTATAATATCCAAGCCGCAGCTGCGTCCTGCGCGTCCGTTTTTTTCTTCTGGCCCCTGCGCGAAGCCGCCGGGTTGGGAGGCATCCAAATTAGATACCGCGTCGCTGGGCCGGTCGCACCGGGCCAAGATCGGCAAATCGCGGTTGCAACTTGCCACCGATTTGATGCGCGAAATGTTGCAGGTTCCCGCGAGCCACCGGATCGGCATTGTGCCGGGTTCCGATACGGGCGCGATTGAAATGGCAATGTGGACCATGCTTGGCGCGCGGCCCGTCACGATGATGGCGTGGGAAAGTTTTGGCGAGGGCTGGGTTACCGATGTCAACAAACAGCTAAAACTGGACGCCAACGTGGTCAGCGCGCCCTATGGCGAAATCCCTGACTTGGGCGCGGTTGATTTTAGTCACGATGTGGTCTTCACATGGAATGGCACCACATCGGGGGCGCGGGTGCCGAATGGCCATTGGATCGACGATGCGCGCGAAGGCTTAACCTTCAACGATGCGACCAGCGCGGTGTTTGCTTATGACATGCCTTGGGATAAGCTCGACGTTACAACCTTTAGCTGGCAAAAGGTTTTGGGCGGGGAGGGCGCGCATGGCGTGATCATCCTGGGACCGCGCGCCGTGCAGCGGCTGGAAAGCTATACACCGCCCTGGCCGCTGCCCAAAATATTCCGGCTCATGGCGAAAGGCGCGCTTGCCGAAGGTATTTTCAAGGGCGAAACGATCAACACGCCGTCGATGCTCGCGGTGGAAGATGTGATCTTCGCGCTCTTATGGGCCAAATCGGTGGGCGGCCTATCGGGCCTGATCGCGCGCAGCGATGCCAATGCCGCCGCGCTGGGCAAAATTGTGGAGGAGCGCCCCTGGCTCGGCCATTTGGCGAAAGACCCAGATACGCGCTCCACCACATCGGTCTGTTTGACGGTGGAGGGCGCGGACGGCGATTTCATCAAAAAAATGACCGGATTGTTGGAAGCCGAAGCAGCGGCCTTTGACATTGCCGGATATCGCGACGCCCCGCCGGGCCTGCGCATCTGGTGCGGCGCGACGGTGGACACCGCCGATATTACGGCGCTCGGCCCTTGGCTCGATTGGGCTTATCAAGAAGCCAGCGCATAACAGCCCAGACCTTTGGTTCAGGGCACATCTTTCAGCCGCCGCCAACCGCACGGCCGCGAAATGGATGCTGGAACAAAATCACCGCAAGGTGAAACAAGTCCAGCATGACGGCATCAAACATCCCGAATGGAGAAAATCATGACCAAACCCCGCGTATTAATTTCCGACAGCATGGACCCCAACGCCGCCAAAATATTTCAAGAGCGCGGCTGCGATGTCGATGTGATCACCGGCGAAACGCCGGAGCAGTTGATTGCGCGTATTAGCGACTATGACGGGCTTGCGATCCGCAGCTCGACCAAGGTGACGCCGGCGGTTTTGGACGCGGCGGCCAATTTGAAGGTGATCGGCCGCGCGGGCATTGGCGTTGATAATGTCGATATTCCCGCCGCGTCGGCAAAGGGCGTGGTGGTGATGAACACCCCCTTTGGCAATTCGATCACCACGGCGGAGCATGCCATTGCCTTGATCTTCGCGCTTGCCCGGCAAATTCCCGAGGCCAACGCGCGCACCCAAAATGGCGAATGGCCCAAAAATGGTTTCATGGGCGTCGAGCTGACCGGAAAGACACTGGGCCTGATCGGCGCTGGCAACATCGGCAGCATCGTGGCGGCCCGCGCATTGGGGCTGAAGATGAAAGTTGCGGCCTTCGACCCATTCCTGACCGGCGAACGCGCGATTGAAATGGGCGTGGAAAAGGCGGATTTGGAAACGCTGCTCGCCAAGGCCGATTTTATCACGCTGCATACGCCCTTAACCAATGAAACCCGCAATATTTTAAGCCGCGAAAATTTGGCAAAAACCAAAAAAGGCGTGCGCATTGTCAATTGCGCGCGCGGCGGGTTGATCGATGAGGCGGCGTTAAAAGACGCGCTCGACAGCGGCCATGTCGCGGGCGCTGCGCTCGATGTATTTGAAACCGAACCAGCGAAAGAATCGCCATTATTCGGCACAGCGGGTTTCATCTGCACCCCGCATTTGGGCGCATCGACCAACGAAGCGCAGGTCAATGTGGCGTTGCAAGTGGCCGAACAGATGGCCGATTATCTGGTCCATGGCGGGGTGACCAATGCGTTGAATATGCCCAGCCTATCGGCGGAAGAAGCGCCCAAATTGCGGCCCTATATGGCGTTGGCGGAAAAATTGGGCAGCCTTGTGGGACAGCTTGCGCATGACAATTTATGCGACATTGCGATTGAGGTTGAAGGCGCGGCGGCGCAGCTCAATATCAAACCCATCGTCGGCGCGGTGCTGGCTGGATTGATGCGGCAATATTCAGATACGGTGAATATGGTCAACGCCCCGTTTCTGGCCAAGGAACGCGGCCTGGATGTGCGCGAAATCCGGCATGACCGCGAAGGCATCTATCACACATTGGTGCGCGTGACGGCGCGCACGCAAAGCGGCGAACGATCGGTGGCGGGCACTTTGTTCGGCGATAATGCGCCGCGCCTGGTTGACCTATTCGGCGTTCCGGTGGAGGCCGATTTGGGGGGCGATATGCTGTATATTGTGAATGAAGACGCACCCGGCTTCATTGGCCGTTTGGGATCATTATTGGGCGAGGCGCAGACCAATATCGGCACATTCCACTTGGGCCGCCAACAAGCGGGCGGGGTTGCGGTTCTGCTGCTATCGGTCGATTCGCCGGTTACGGCCGAAACGGTGGAGGCGATCCGCGCCTTACCCGGCGTGAAGCGCGCAAAAGCCCTGAAATTTTGAAGATCAAGGCGATGTTGATATTCAGCATCCTGTTTCCATTGGCATGAAAGCAAGCTAAGGGCCGCAGGCTATGACAAAGATACCACCCGATCTGCTGCCCGAAGGTTTCCGCGATATCCTACCGCCTTATGCCGCATCGGCGGCGCGGGTTACGCGGGCTATGCTCGATGTGCTCGCCAGCCATGGCTATGCGCGTATCGCCCCGTCGATGGTGGAATTTGAAGAGACAATGGCGGCGCGCAGCGGCGGGACGATGCGCAACCGGCTGCTACGTTTTAGCGATCCCGTGTCGGGCCATACGCTGGCGCTGCGCGGGGATATCACCGTTCAGGTGGGCCGTATCGCCACCAGTTTGCTGAGCGACGCCGTGCGGCCGCTGCGGTTATCTTATCGCGGATCGGTGCTACGACTACGCGCCGCGCCGCTGCGGCCCGAACGGGAAATTACCCAGCTGGGCGCGGAGCTGATTGGCAATGATGGCGTGGCCGCCGCCAGTGAGGTCGTGTCGGTGGCTATCGAAGCGCTGGAGGCGGCGGGGGTGAAGGACATTATTGTCGATCTGACCTTGCCCGATCTCACCGAAATATTGGCGCAGAGCGCATTGCCCTTGCCTGCCGACCAAATTGATGCGGTGCGCGGTGAGCTTGATATGAAGGATGCGGGCGGATTATCGGCGCTGGGCGCGGATGCTTATTTGCCCTTGTTGGCGGCGACCGGCGCTTTTGACACGGCGATTGAGAAGCTCCAAAATTTCGATGCAACCGGCGTTTTGGCATCGCGCATTGCTGGTTTGCGCGATATTGCGCAGCGGCTGGCGGGCCGCGCCGCGATTACGCTCGATCCCACCGAACGGCACGGCTTTGAATATCAAAGCTGGTTTGGCTTTACGCTATTTGCCAAGGGTTATAGCGCGGCGTTGGGCCGCGGCGGCACCTATGCCATCGCGCGGCCCGGCGGCACTCACGAGGTTGCGACCGGATTTTCGCTCTATCCCGATCCGCTGACCGGCACGGAGCGCGGTGAGGCGGAAAATAAGCGGCTTTTCCTACCGCTGGGAACCGACGCGGCAAAGGCGGCCCGGCTGCGCGCCGAAGGCTGGATTACCGTGGCCGCTCTGGATTTGGATGACACCGCAAAGCGGCTAAATTGCGGCCATATTCTCAGCAACGGCCGCGCGCAGGCGCTGGAATGATGGCGGGTAAGGTAGATAGCTGCCGCTTAAGCTATGCTGATATTCATTTTGTAGATCACATAAAATCAATGACATCGTCACCCCCGCCTGCGCGGAAATGACGAGCGCCATGTAATTTATCGAATGAATCTTAACAGAGCCTAGATGGATAAGTCCGAGTTTAGACCCCGGCTGCCCCGAAATCTGGCTTTTACCCCTCCATTGCGGGAAGGGCCGTCAAATTATGCATCGAACCGAATAAAATCCACCTGACCCGCGGTCACGCCGCAGCTGAAACTGCGCGCTCCGGAACCCGATATCTGGCCTTCGACGCGCCAGCCGTTGCCGCTGCGCGTTACCCCGCGAATTTCTTCAACCCAGGCGTTGCCGCCTGCCTCGCTTTCGGCCGCTTGGGAGCAGGCGGACACCGCATCACCGGCCGTATCGCCGTTTCCGAAATCTGCCGGACGATCATCGCGCTCGGGAAGCGAGCCACGGCGATCCTGCGGGATATCTTGTGGATAATCCTGTTGGTTATCCTGTGGATAGTCCGGGGGGTAACGGCGCTCCTCGCGATCATTCTTCTTCGATTTGCTGGCGGCGCTGGCGATGATCGCAATGCCCGCCAAAATGCCGATCCCGGCCAAAATATCGCCCGCATCAACCCGGTCTTTGTGCCGGTAGCCGTGACCATAACGGCGGCGATAATCCTGATGCGGCGTTACCAAATTGGCGGTTTGTCCGTTAACCGCAAATGCGCTGCCGATATCCGCCGCCGTTGCCGGGGTGACGGGCGCAATGACCATCGCCAAAGACACGGTGCCAGCCGCTATTTTCTGTATGAAACGCATCCTAAATTCCCTATTTTAATGGGCCATACTGCCATCCCAATGGGTGATAGCGGGTTCAGCCTGTCGCCAGGCTGAACCATTTTATCCGGCGGTGTAAGCGGCCTTAGAGCATCGCACGAAAAAGTGGGCACTGGTTTTTCGCATAAAGCGATGCGACAACAAAGTGATAGAGCGGGCAGTGTGATTCCTGTTTCACGCCGTTCGCTCTAATATCCCTTTATCCCGCGATAGTCGACATCAACAACCTTGCCATGTTCAACATAGCAAGTGAAGCGGCCGCTATCATAATCATCATAGCCGCGATTGTAGCCATGGCCGCGATCCTTCACCGCCAACCGACCCTTGACCCGGTAACCATAGCGGGTGCGTTCGATATCGCGAATGTCGGTTACTTTTTTGTAATTATACCGGTCGCCATATTCGACCGAATTGATGCAGAGTTTTGTCGCTTGCCGCGCGGGGTTGCGATAACCGTTATAATGGCCATTGTAGCCACTGTTATAGCCGTTATCATGCCCGCCGTGATGGCCATTGTTATATCCCCGATCATATCGCCGGTCATAATCGCGGTCGCCGCGCTTATCCGATGCCAGGATCGCGGCAATGCCGCCCAATATCGCAACGCCCGCAATCACTTCACCCGCGCTGATTTTGTCATTATGCTTGTCAGGCGCATGGCGATCATTCGCCAAAACGGGCGTGATAGCGGAGACAGCCATCGCCGCAGCAGCGGCCGTCCCCACAAATGCTTTGGTCAGGTTTTTCATGTCCAGTCTCCTTGTTGCCCGGCGAAGAATTTTCCGCCGTTAAGGAGCTTTTAGTCGATTCGCGATGACACAAAACTGAACCCATTTGTCAGCTATTGTTCATAAATATGGCTATTTTCATGAACAACAAAAATAACCGCTATCCCTTTGTTATCACTTAATATCAAGCCCGGTCCATTTCGCCAGAAACGCATAAATATCGCTATATTCCTCAATCAGCTTATCGGTTGGCTTGCCCGATCCATGGCCCGCGCGGCTTTCGATGCGGATTATTTTTGGCTTGGTGCCGGTGTCGGCGGCTTGCAGCGCGCTGATATATTTGAAGCTGTGCCCCGGCACCACCCGGTCATCGGTATCGGCGGTGGAAACGATCACGGCGGGGTAGTTCACACCCGATTTGATATTATGATAGGGTGAATAGCCGAGCAGATTTTTGAAATCGGCCTCTTTATTGGGATAGCCATAATCATCGGTCCAATAGCGCCCCGCTGTGAAGCGGTCGAAACGCAGCATATCCATCACGCCCACCGCCGCATGGCCCGCTGCGAATAAGTCGGGCCGCTGGTTTACCACCGCGCCCACGAGCAAACCGCCGTTGGAACGCCCCTCAACCGCCAGCTTGTCTTTGGTGGTAATCCCCTTGGCGATCAGATATTCGCCCGCCGCGATAAAATCGTCAAAGACATTTTGTTTTTTGAGCAGGCGCCCGGCATCATGCCACGGCTTGCCATATTCGCTGCCGCCGCGAATATTGGCGAGCGCAAACACGCCGCCCGACTGGATCCACGCCATGCGCGTCGCGCTATAGCCGGGCAATTGCGGCAGGTTGAAACCGCCATAGCCATATAGGATGGTCGGCGCGCCTTGGCTCAGGTCCAGATCCTTGCGGTGGATGACGAACATCGGAATTTTGGTGCCGTCCTTGCTGGGATAAAAGACTTGGCTGAGCGCGATATCGCCGGGTTTGAAGCTTAGCTTGGGCTGCGCAAAGGGCGTGGATTTTCCGCTGCGCGAATCGAAACGATAGACCGCGCCGGGTTGGTTGAAGCTTGAAAAGCTGTAAAAAGTTTCGGGGTCACCGGGTTTTCCGGCAAAGCCCGCCGCGGTGCCGATGCTGCTCAGGCTAATTTGCTGCACCGGTTTGCCGTTCAGATCGGTCATCACCGCCAATGACGCGGCATCCTTCAGATAGGATAATACCAGCCGGTCGCCGACAATCTGCGCATTGGCCAGCGTTTCGTCGCGTTCGGGGATGACGTCAGTGAAATTCCAATTGTCTGACGGACTGCATGATGGCGGATTAATTGCGAGACAATCTTCCGTCGCTTCGGCGCGGACAACTTTTAGCTTCGGCGCATCCTTGTTTGTAACAAAATACAACGTATCACCGATTCCATCAACCAATTGCCAGTCATATTCCAATCCTTTTATCAGAGTCCGTGCTTCCCATTTTTGTGGCTGGCCTTTCTTGGCGGTGAGCGGAATGACATGCAGCTCATATTTCTCGTCGGTCCCCGACGAGCTGGTCAAAACCACCCAGCGGCCATCCTGCGTCACTTGCGCGCTATGGCCTAATTCCTTGCGATCGGGCGTCGCATAGACCACTTCATCGGCGCTTTGCGCCGTGCCGATCCGGTGGAAATAAACCGTCTGATTATAATTCAGCGCCTGAAATTCTGCGCCCTCTTTCGGTTCGGCAAAGCGCGAATAGAGAAAGCCTTCATCACCAATCCAGGCGATGTTGGTAAATTTCGCCCATTTAATCTCGCCGGCCAGCGGCTTGCCCGTTTTCACATCCAGCACGCGGATTGTGCGCCAATCGCTGCCGCCATCCTGCACCGAATAGGCCAGCAGCTTTCCTTTTTGCGAAGGCACCCACGCATCAAGTGCGGTCGCGCCGTCCGTTGCCCAGCCGTTGGGGTCGATCAAAATACGGTCTTTGCCCTTCAACCCGCTGCGGCCATATAGCACCGATTGATTTTGCAGCCCCGAATTTTTGGTGAAAAAATACTGCCGCCCCGCCTTTTGCGGCAGACCAAAGCGTTCATAATCAAACAATTGCTTCATCCGTGCGGCCAAGATATTTCGGCCATTCACACCCACCAGATAGCGATTGGTGACCCCGTTCTGCTGGTCCACCCACTGCGCCACATCGCCGCTGACGCGGACATCATCCTCCAACCAGCGATAAGGATCGGCGACTTTCACGCCAAATTGCTCTTCGGCGATATCAACGGTTTTTGTGGTCGGATAGGGCACGCGTATCTCCGCATTGGGCGCGGCGCTGGATGCGGTATCGTCGGCATGGGCATTGCTGGCCACTGCGGCCCATGCGATAAGGGCGATGATGACCCGGCCGGTGATCCTATTGCGCATATCCTGCTCCTGCTTGGTTGTTACGTGCCAAACAGGCTAGCGCGCCGTTGCCGCCGATGCAATTGCGTATAATCAGAAATTGCGCGCAGGCGTAATTTTATTGGATCTGCGCGGGTTCGCGGCGCGCGCTGAGTTATTCCGCTTCGTCGCCATCCGTTTCAACCGGGCCGCTATCTTGGCCTTTGGCATCGACATTGCGGTCGACCAGTTCGATGATGCCCATCGGCGCCGCGTCGCTGCCGCGAAATCCGGCTTTGATGACGCGGCTATAACCACCGCTGCGCTCGGCATAACGTTCGGCCAATTCGCCAAATAATTTCTGCAATTGAGTGTCATCCATCAACCGGCTTTGCGCCAGACGGCGATTGGAAAGGCCGCCCACTTTGCCCAGCGTGATCAGCTTTTCGACATAGGGACGCAGCGCTTTTGCCTTGGGCAGCGTCGTGAGAATTTGCTCATGTTTGATCAGCGAGGCGGCTAAATTGCGCAGCATGGCGTTGCGATGTGCGGTCGGGCGTTGCAGCTTACTTTGGCCAATTTTGTGGCGCATGGATAATTCCTTCGTTCGTTAGGGACCCGTATCAGGTAGTCCGTAGCTGGCAGCGATTACGGGTGCTGCCTTACCCGTCAATAAGACAGAGGGCCGTTGCCAGCCCTCCGCCCGATATTTCCACAGCCCGGTTTAGCCCAGCAGCTCTTGTTCCAATTTCTTCGCCATTTCTTCGATATTTTCGGGCGGCCATCCGGGGATATCCATGCCCAAACGCAGACCCATCGAAGACAAAACTTCCTTAATCTCATTCAACGATTTGCGGCCAAAATTTGGCGTGCGCAGCATTTCGGCCTCGCTCTTTTGCACCAGATCGCCGATGTAAATGATATTGTCATTTTTCAAACAGTTGGCGCTGCGCACCGACAATTCCAATTCGTCGACTTTCTTAAGCAAATAGCGGTTGAGCTGATTGGCATCATCCTGCTCGCTGGATGGCGCGGCATGACCGATCATCGGCGAGGAGGCGGCCATGCTGTCTTCGAAATGGACGAATATCTGCAACTGATCCTGCAAGATACGCGCGGCATAAGCCACCGCATCTTCGGGTGTTACCGTGCCGTCGGTTTCGACCGTCAGGTTCAACTTGTCATAGTCAAGCTCCTGACCGATACGCGCATTATCCACCTTGTAAGACACCTGGCGGATGGGCGAAAATAGCGAATCAACCGGGATCAAGCCAATCGGCGCGTCGGCCGGGCGGTTGGCCACGGCGGGAACATAACCCTTGCCCGTGTCCGCAGTGATTTCCATATTCAACGTCGCGCCTTCGTCGAGATGGCAAATGACGAGATTTT
This sequence comes from Sphingomonadaceae bacterium, assembly GCA_021732525.1. GTDB lineage: Bacteria > Pseudomonadota > Alphaproteobacteria > Sphingomonadales > Sphingomonadaceae > Sphingorhabdus_B. The sequence continues at coordinate 26,203 of JAKFUU010000052.1, forward strand.
TATTCATCACTTCAATATCGCCCGACACCGCAATATCACCCGCCTTAACTTCGCCGGGGCCGGTGGCCGACAATTGCAGGCGCTTGGGGCCTTCGCCTTCCATCTTCAGCGCCACTTGTTTCATATTCAAAACAATATCGGTGATATCTTCGCGCACGCCCGCGAGCGAGGAAAATTCATGCAAGACATTTTCGATCTTGATCGAGGTGATCGCCGCGCCTTGCAGCGATGAGAGCAATACTCGGCGCAAGGCGTTACCTAGCGTTAGGCCATAGCCACGCTCCAATGGTTCGGCGACAAAAGTCGCTTTGCGCTTTGCGTCGCTGCCGCTTTTCAGTTCCAGCGCAGTGGGCTTTTTCAATTCCTGCCAGTTCTTCAGATTGACTGTCATGGATATCCCCTAAATTTTGATGGGCGGGAGCGGATATTGCATCTTTCCGGTCCGGCCGAGGTATAGGAAGGAGCGGCGAATGCCGCCCCCGGATGCTAATAACGGCGGTTAAACGCGCCGGCGCTTGGACGGGCGAACGCCGTTATGCGGAATGGGCGTAACATCGCGGATCGAAGTGATCGTGAAGCCCACCGCTTGCAACGCGCGCAAAGCCGACTCGCGGCCCGAACCAGGGCCTTTCACTTCCACCTCCAGCGTGCGCACGCCGTGATCGGCGGCTTTTTTGCCGGCATCTTCGGCGGCAACCTGCGCCGCATAGGGCGTCGATTTGCGCGATCCTTTGAAACCCATGGTGCCTGCCGACGACCAGCTGATCGCATTGCCTTGCGCATCGGTGATGGTGACCATGGTATTGTTAAAGCTGGCGTTGACATGGGCAACCCCGGCGGAGATATTTTTCCGCTCCCGCTTCTTAACGCGTTGTGGTTCGCGTGCCATATTGAAATCCTAACTTATCTAAAAATTGATCGCTGCGTAAAGCCAAAGCATCGGTTAAACCAAGGCTATGCAGCCAAAGAAGAAATCGTCCGAAGGGGCTGTTTATTTCTTCTTGCCGGCGATGGCTTTGGGCTTGCCCTTGCGGGTGCGCGCGTTGGTATGCGTGCGCTGACCACGAACCGGGAGGCCTTTGCGATGGCGCAAGCCGCGGTAGCAGGCGAGGTCCATAAGGCGCTTGATATTCATCGAAGTATTTCGGCGAAGGTCGCCTTCCACGGTGAAATCTGCATCGATGGTCTCACGAATTTGCAAGATATCAGCATCCGACAAATCTTGCACCCGGCGGCTGTGATCAATTTTCAACTTATCGGCGATTTGCAACGCGCTGGTCCGGCCAATGCCGTGAATATAAGTCAACGCGATGATCACGCGTTTATTTGTTGGGAGGTTCACTCCGGCAATACGTGCCACTTAACAATACTCCTGCTCCACAAGGCACCCGGGATTGGGGCCTTATCTCATCGCTGAATATCCGATAAACACACAAAACCAGCGGACGCAGAAACGGCGTTGCTGGGATTACCAGTTATCGGAATGGCGGGGCATTAATGCGAGTCGGCGGCGGTGTCAACCCGCAACAAGGCGCTTATGCGATATTCCGTTTCTGCTTGCCGTATCGCCCATTGCTTTGCATAGCTCGTAACAATATGACGGGATCTCAATGAATGATAACACCAGTAAGCCGTGAAAACTTCCTTTTGGCGGATCATTTGGTTCATCCGGGCGCGGCCAGCAATATCGCCATCCCGGTTAGCGATTTGTCCGCCGGGATGCAAGCGCAGCTGGAGGCGCGGGTGTTTCATGGTCGCAGCGACGGCCCGGTAATTTTTATCAGCGCCGCGATCCACGGCGACGAAATAATCGGCACCGAAATTATCCGCCGGTTGATGAAGAAGCTGAACCCTAAAAAAATGGCCGGCACCGCTATTTTCGTTCCCGTGGTGAATATGTTCGGATTTGTCGGACAAAGCCGGTATCTGCCCGATCGCCGTGATCTAAACCGCTGTTTTCCTGGTTCAGAACGCGGCTCGCTTGCCTCGCAATTGGCAAATATCTTTTATACCGAAATTGTCACGCGCTGCGATTTGGGTATCGATATTCACAGCGCGGCGATCCACCGGTATAATCTGCCGCAGATCCGAATTGCCGCGGGCAACCCTAAGTTGAAAAAACTGGCGATGGCTTTTGGCGCGCCTGCGGTGATCGAAGCGCCGCTACGCGAGGGGTCCTTGCGTGAGGTTGCGCGGGGGGACGGGGTGGACATGCTATTGCTCGAAGCGGGCGAAGCCTTGCGTTTTGACGAGCTGTCGGTGCGCACCGGAGTCAGCGGAATTTTGCGCGTAATGCGCGAATTGGGCATGATCAGCACGCGGCGGCTGGGCCGAGTGCCCGCGCCCTCCGCACAAACGAAGCGAACCCTGTGGCTACGCGCCGGGCGCGGCGGTGTATGCCGGATCAATGCAATATCGGGCGCCACGGTGGAGGCGGGGGAGACACTTGCGGTCGTCAGCGATATGTTTGGCGATGATGAGGAGGCGGTGATTGCGCCGTGCGATGGCATCATCATCGGCCATGCCACTTTGCCCGTTGTAAATCAGGGGGATGCGATCCTCCATATTGCCGAGGTGCAGCGCTTTGCCAATGTCGAACAACGGATAGAGGCGATTAACGACAGCCTGATGGAAAATCCCATGCTCGATGAAGATGAGGTTTTGTAAATTACAAATTCACCGGGCCGCAGGGCCCAGCCGCGCCGCGTGCCAGCGCAGATGATCTTCCATGAAGCTGGCGATAAAATAATAGCTATGGTCATAACCCTCGCGCCGGTTGAGCGTGAGATTTATTCCCGCTTTATCGCAAGCGGCTTCAAGCAGCTCCGGCTTTAGCTGCTCGGTCAGAAACTGATCGTCCAGCCCTTGATCGACTAGCAGCGCATCGCTTCGCGCGCCATCCTCGATTAACGCGCAGGCATCATATTCGCGCCAGCTTGCTCGATCATCACCCAAATAGCCGCCAAGCGCTTTTTCGCCCCATGGGCATTGCGCCGGGCTGCATATGGGCGAGAAAGCCGAGATGGACCGATATGTGGACGGGTTGCGCAGCCCGATGGTTAGCGCGCCGTGCCCGCCCATGCTGTGCCCCATAATCGCTTGCCGTTTCATATCCGCCGGAAAATGATCGGCGATGATTGCCGGCAATTCGGTTTCGATATAGCGGCGCATTTGGAAATGCGCCGCCCAAGGTTCCTGCGCCGCATCGACATAAAATCCGGCGCCTTTGCCGAAATCATAGCCATCATCGTCGGCAACATCCTCGCCGCGCGGCGATGTGTCGGGCGCGATAAAAATCAGCCCCAATTCGGAACAAATTTTCCGATATTCGCCCTTTTCGGTGACATTGGCATGGCTGCAGGTAAGACCGGAGAGATACCAGACAAGGGGCAGCTTCGCGCCTTTGGCATGGGCAGGCACAAATACCGAAAATGTCATTGCGGTCTTCGTGGCGTCGCTTGCATGTTTATATACGCCCTGCACCCCGCCAAAGCTTTTATTCGCCGCTATCGTCTCCAGCATCACAGCCCCATTACATCCGCAGCAAAGTGCAGATTTTATTGCCCGATGGATCGCGCAGATAAGCCAGATGCATGGCGCCGGTGCCGCCTTCGCGAATGCCCGGTGGGTCTTCGATCGCGGTGCCGCCATGGGCCAAGCCCGCGGCGTGCCACGCCTCGGCCTGTTCGGGGCTTTCGACCGCAAAGCCAATGGTGCTGCCATTGCCGCAAGTTGCGGGATTGCCGTCAATCGGGACGCTCAAACCAAATGTCCCGCGCTTATCCATGTAAAATAATCGTCCTTTGGGATCGATGAAACCTTCGCGATATCCCAGCACCGCCATCGTCGCATCGTAAAATTTCTTGGTCTCTTCGACATTTATCATGCCGAGCATGACATGGCTAAACATACTCATATTCATTCTCCTTTTCAAAATGGGCGATATTCGGCGGAAGAGTTTTTCCGTTATGGCTTAAAGGGTGGATATTCCGATGCAGCGGCATAATCGGCCTGAATTTGCTCATGCCTTTTATCGATGAAGGGGGCAAAGGCCGGATGTGTGAAAATATAAAAGCGATCATCTTCCACGCATCTTAGCGTCCATTCGGCGACATCATCGGCGTCGATCCCCGCTTCAATGACCGCTTCCATATTTTTGAACATCGGGTCATCTTGGCCGCCGTCGCCCGATGGTTTGGACAAGGCGCTGCGATGAATATCGGTTTTGACCCAGGCGGGGCAGAGCACGCTCACCCCGATATGATGCTCGGCAAATTCAGGCCGTAGCGCTTCGGAATAGCCGACGACCGCAAATTTCGTCGCATTATAGGGCGCCATGCCGGGGCCAGCGACATGCCCCGCCATCGACGCCACATTGACAAAATGCCCGCCCTCACCGTGGCTTTGGATCAAGGGCGCAAAAATTTCGACGCCGTGCACCACCCCCATCAAATTTATGTCGACGATCCAGCGCCAATCTTTCATCGCAATTTGACCGGGCGAACCACCCAAAGCGACCCCGGCATTGTTGATGACAATATGCACCTTGCCAAATTTCTGGATCGTGGCCTTAGCGGCGCTGCGCATTTGCGCTTCATCGGCAACGTTACACAGAATGCTGGCCGCATCGCTGCCGGCCGCCGTCAATTCCGCTACGGCCTGATCCAGCTTGCCCTGATCCATATCGGCCAGCATGATTTTTGCCCCGCGCGCCGCCAGCGCCTTTGCAATAGCAAAGCCAATACCCGCCGCGCCGCCGGTGATAAAGGCCACTGTTGCATTACCGATCCGCATGAATGTCTCCCGAAGAATCTCATTGATCTGACGCTCCAGCAAATTGGATACAATTTGCTGAAAGAGATGCAAGCGCAATGGCCATAATTAATGGCTGCAATACGAAAATAGGACGGGCCCTGGCAATGCGGTGCGTTGGGCGTTTAGGGCTTACCGCTTTTTGGTGTAAATGCCCCTGGTGTCGAGCAATATTTTGCCAGCATATTGATCTGGTGCCGCTATTTTGAATGCAGCGTGATCGACCAGAATAATCACAATATCGCAAGTGGCAAAGGCCTGTTCCAAATCCACTAGCTGCGCGCCGGTGCCGGCAAATTGCGGCGGCAAAGATTCGCAATATGGCTCGACGATCTTGATCCGGTCCCCGAATTTCTTGGCAAGCTGCTGCGCTATATAAAGCGCCGGACTTTCGCGGAAATCATCGATATTGGCTTTAAAACTAAGGCCAAGACAGGCGATTTTTGCTTGTGGTTGGGCAGCGATCAATGCCTCCGCCCGCGCGATTACATAATGGGGTTTGCCATCATTTACTTTGCGCGCCGTGGCGATCAGAGGCGTTTGTTCCGGCGCACTGTGAACGAGGAACCACGGGTCGACCGCTATGCAATGGCCGCCTACACCGGGGCCTGGTTGCAAAATGTTTACGCGCGGATGGCGGTTGGCGAGCGCAATAACTTCCCATATATCGGTGCCGACATGATCGGCAATTAACGATAATTCATTGGCAAAGGCGATCGATACATCGCGTGAGGCATTTTCAACCAGCTTGACCATTTCCGCCGTTGCCGCATCGGTTTCGACGCATTCGCCTTCGACAAAAATCTCGTAAAATTGGCGCGCCTTTGTGGCGCAGGCGGACGTCATGCCGCCAATGCTGCGATCGTTAGATACGAGTTCGGCGATAATTTGGCCCGGTAACACACGCTCAGGACAATAGGCCAAATGGATATCGCAATCCGCCGCATGTTGACCCGCGATCTTCAAATCGGGCCGTATTTTGGCAAGCACCTCGCCAATGCGGGCAGTGGTTCCAATCGGTGATGTCGATTCCAATATCACCAAATTACCCTTGGCCAAGATCGGTGCGACTCGTTCAGCTGCTTGCAAAATATAACTAATATCTGGCGCGTTACCGGCCCGTACCGGGGTCGGCACGGCAATAACGAATATATCGCTTTCGCGCGGCTGCGTTGCTGCCGAAAGCCGGCCGCAAGCAACCATCTGACGCACCAAAATATCGAGATCAGCTTCCTCAATATGGATGCGGCCTTCGTTGATCGTGTCAATCACATCTTGTTTTACATCAAGACCAAGCACCGTGCACCCCGCGCGCGCAATTACCGCAGCGGTAGGCAGTCCGATGTAACCCAGCCCGACCATCGTAACCGTGGGCAGTTCAGCGGCCCGGCGTTTTTTCCCAGCAAGCCCTGCGGCGCGGGCGTTAAGATCATAGAGCGTATCTTGCGCCAACGCGAGCTTACTTGCCATCAAACCTATCCGTCATCATGAACGACCTCAATGTCGGAGCATGTTTCAAACCGCCCCAGCTTACCGCCCAAGGATCAGCGGATGATCATGATTTATCAGAGCTTTGACAACGAATGGTAAATAACGAGGTCTGTATGTTGCTAAAGCAAGTTGCCGTGAATACGAATCGTCATTGCGAGGAACGAAGCGACGCGGCAATTTAGGGTTGGGCAGGATAATCCTGGATTGCTTCGCTTCGCTCGCAACGACGAATGTTGCAAATTAAATGCAACAAGCTCTAGGTTAACATTACGTCCATGTTCTAACCGGCGCTTGGTGGGCCACAGAAGATCAGCGGGCGGAGGTTTTTTCGGGTTGGACGGTCAATTTCCATGCGGTGTCGTCGCGAAAATAGCGCTGTGCAAGCATTTGCAGCCGCGCCGCCGTGACATTGCCGTAATCCGAATATATCCGGCGCAGCGCATCAAAACGGCGGGGATCGCGCGTGGCCCCTTTCAGATTTTGTAACCAGAAGGTATTTCCCGTCGATGCCCGATCGATATATTGCTTGACCGGCTCGACCGCACGTTTCAGCTCATCTTCGCTCACCGGCTGGAATGCCAGATCGCGTGCCACATCGCGGGCGAAGGCGTAGAATTTGTCGACATCTTGCGGGCGAACCTGCGTATAGGCCATCAAATAACCGCCTTCGGGGAAGCTATCGGGCCAGCTATTGGCCATATCGGGGCTATAGCTGGCCGCTTGTTCGGCGCGGAATTTCTCAAATAACCGGTCGCGAAAAACCGCTGCCAATATTTCAAGCTCCCGGCTTTCCCCGATCCGCGCTAACCCGCCGCCGGTGGGCCAGGCAATGACCGCCGCGACCTGATCCGCCGGGCCCCGGTGGGTCAGCACGGCCGGTACCAAATTGCCCGCCGGAAATTTCTGCACCAGGGATTTTGCCGATATCGCTGCTGCTTTTCGCGGCCGCATCGCGCCAAAGGTTTCGGTGAGTGCTTTGATTGCATCTTCGCGCTTAAAATCGCCAAAAATCATCACTTCGATCGGTCCTTGGGTCAACAAAGGCTCCCAGAATTTGCGGAATGCGCGCGGCGTTAATTTACCAATATCTTTGGGATTGGCCGCTTTCCAGCGCCTATCACCGGTGCGGACTAAATATTCCAAATCGCGTTGCAAAACGGCGGAAGCCGACATTTCGAAGCTATCATAGCCCGATTTGGCGAGCGCCTTGGCGCGGTCCACTGGCGCATTGACCCAGCCGGGATGGTCGAGCTTTGCCGCAATCAACCGCAATTGATCGTAAAGATCCGCCGTTCGAGTGGTGCTGGAAAAATGAAACGCATCGGCATCAATGGCGAAATCTAGGCCGATCCGCCGTCCCGCCGTTATCTGATCAATCGCTGCCCGGTCGAGCGTGCCAACACCGTTGTCGGGGAGCACCAAAGGGCCGGTCCACAACAAACCGCCGCTGCGCGGTGTAAAGGCCTGATAACCGCGGCCGAACCGCACCAGCAACCGGATCTGTTCGCTTTCGGCCTTGTTGGGATAAAGCAGCGCGGTGACGCCATTGGACAATGTCACGCTTTCCATATCAAGCTGCGGCAAGGGCATGGCCGAAGCGACCGTTCCCGCCTCGCCCAATTTCGGCAAATCGTCAAAGGTGACCTTGGCTTCGCTGAGCCGCGCCGCATTGTTGGCGTTTACGGGATCGCTGAGCGTCGCCGCAAGCCGGCTATCCGCGCCCGGTGTTATCGCCGGAGCGGCAAGAAAAATCCGCGTCTGATCGCCGCTAAACAGCCGCTGCGTCGATGCCAGCAACCGCTGCGGGGTCAGCTTGCTGGATAGGCCCGCAAAGACATCAACCACCGTTTGCGGCGCCGCGACGGTTTCGCGAATATCCACCGCGCGGATAATATCATCGGCTTGTTTTGCGGCGGCTTCAAAGGGATAGCTATCCAATCCGGTCCGCACCGCATTGGCAAATAGGGTTTTTTCGCGATCAATATCCACCTGCGACGGCGGCGTTGTTATGGCGTCTTCGATGACCGCGCGGACATCCTTGATCGCTTGATCCCACCGGTCGCCAACGGGCGTTATACCGACGAAGGTGGCATTGGCCGACCGGGATAAATCATCCTCCGATACTTCTGCAAAAATATAACTGCCGCCTGCGCGCGCCGCGGTTTCAAGACGGCGGTTGATGATTTGCAGCGCCAACGCATCGGTCAACAACCCTTCGTTATAGGCGATGGTGTCATTCTTAAAATACCATGGGCGCAGCCAAACCAGCGTGGCCACGGTGGGCAATGTGGGTTCCGAAATTAGCGCCGCTTGCCTGCCCGCAGCGGGCTTCCCAAAATCGGGCTGCGGCATTTTGGCACCATCGGCCCGCCAATCGGAAAAATATTGTTTGATGAGCATGGCCAGCGTTTCCGGGTCGCTGTCACCGGCCATAACGATGACGATATTGTCGGGGCGATACCAGCGTTTGTGGAATGCCGCCAATTTTTCGGCGGTTGCCGCGCGCAGCGCTTCGGGTGTGCCGATCGTCGGCCGCTCGCTGAGCCGCTGTTGCTGGAAGAAATGCCGCCTTACAGCGTTGCTGTAACGCAAAGCCGCGCCATCGCTTTCACGCAATTCGGCCAGCACGATTTCTTTTTCGGCCGCCAGCGCAGCATCGGAAATGCGCGGCGCGCGGATCATGCCCGAAATAATCTTCATCGATTCATCGAGCCGAGCCGATTCTGCGCTTGGCAAATCCAATTTATATACCGTTTGCGTCGGGGTGGTTTGGGCGTTGCTGTCGCTGCCAAAAGTCACGCCAAAACGCTGCCAAATGCGCTTGGCTTCGCCGTCGGGCACAAAGGCCGATCCGCGAAAGGACAAATGCTCGATCAAATGCGCAAAGCCCAGCTCGCCGTCATCCTCATGCAGCGCGCCGGCATCGACGCGCAGCCGGATGGAGACTTGACCCGATGGCACGCCGTTGCGCTTCACCGCATAACGCAGGCCATTTTCCAGCGTGCCAAAGGTCCAGCTTTTATCAACCGGAATATCGCTGCCTTCATATAGCCATGGTTTTTCCGCTCCGGTTTCCGCCGCAGTGGTGGGCGTCGCAACCGGCGGGGCAATCGGCGTGGTTTGCGGCGCAGCAGGGGTTGTTATCAGCGCGCCCGCAATAACGAGCATCAAGCGGAAATAAGGGGCTAATTTCTTCATAATTTTCCTATTTGGTTGGCGCTTGATTGATGGCAGATGAATGAAACGCAGGCCGTAATCTTAATATTCGGCCAAATTGCCTATTATATGCCGCCGCCAACCGTGGGATAGCCAATTTCGGCCAAGCCCGCCTGCAAAGCAGAGATGCATTGATCCAATATCCTATCATCCACGCTGCGCACGACGAAATTGGCCCCGACTTTGCCTTCGCGAAAAAAGGGATAGCTGCCAATCTGACATCCTTCATGGGCTTTTTCAATTTTGCCCAGCAAATCTGCCACTTCGCTTTCCGCCACCCAGCAGCCAATTTGACGCGACAGCAAGGGCGCGCCGCCCTCCAATGTGCCGGTGAGCGCATCGAGCATTCCGGCGGTAATATGCGGCACGCCCGCCATGATGAAGATATTCCCCGCGCGGATGCCCGGCGCGCCCGACATTTTATTGGGAATCAAATCCGCCCCGTCCGGCACTCTTGCCATCCGCAATCGGCCCGGATTAATCCCGCCCCGGCTCTCATAATATTGATGCAGCACCGCGCTGGCCTCCGGATGGATCACCACCTCGACGCCCAATGCCGCCGCGATCGCATCCACCGTAATATCATCATGCGTGGGGCCAATGCCGCCGGTGGTAAACAGATAATCATGACGCGCGCGAAGGATGTTCACCGCTTCCACAATCGCATCCTGATCATCGGCAACCACGCGCACTTCTTTTAAGCGGATACCTTGAATATTCAGCCACAAGGCAATCTGGCCGATATTCTTATCCTGCGTGCGGCCAGAAAGGATTTCATCGCCGATAATAATCAACGCGGCGGTGTAGATGCGGTTTTGTGTCATGGGCTTGTCCATAACGAATAACACCCCTATCGCAAAGCGAGGAAAAGCTGTATCAGACACCATGGATAAATATCTCTCTGTAAGCCCCGACGAAGCGTTAATCGCACGCGATGGCACCATCAAACTACACGGAGCGGAGGGTTTCGCCGGTATGCGCGCTGCCGGCCGGCTCGCCGCTGAGATATTGGACGCGCTGGTTCCGCATGTTGTGCCGGGCGTCAGCACCGAAGAGCTCGACGATATTGTGCGCGCCATGACTATTGCGGGCGGCGCGGTGCCCGCCACTTTGGGCTACCGCGGCTATAACCATAGCTGCTGCATTTCGATTAATCATGTGATCTGCCACGGGATACCATCGGACAAAAAACTGAAGGATGGTGACATTGTCAACATCGACGTGACGCCGATGCTGGATGGTTGGCATGGCGACACCAGCCGGATGTTCCTGGTTGGCGATGTGCCGGTAAAGGCCAAACGCCTGGTCGATGCGACCTATGAATGCCTGATGCTCGGTATCGAGCAAGCCCGGCCCGGCAATCATATTGGTGACATTGGCGCAGCGATCCAGAAACATGCCGAAAAGCACCGCTACGGCGTGGTTCGCGATTTTTGCGGGCATGGGCTTGGCCGCCTGTTCCACGACGCGCCCGAAATCGTCCATGTCGGCCGCCCCGGCAGTGGTCCCGAAATTCGCCCCGGCATGTTTTTCACCATCGAACCGATGATCAATATCGGCAGGCCCGACGGGAAAATCCTCGACGATGGCTGGACGGCGGTAACACGGGATCGGAGCTTATCGGCGCAGTTTGAGCATTCGATTGGCATTACCGAGGATGGCTGCGAGATTTTTACTGCAAGTCCCAAGGGGTTCGGCCGGCCACCTTATTAAGGGGTGGTGACATTCAACCCTTGACAGGCAGCCGATGTTCGGGATCGTAAACCATGACCTTGCACGGCAAGCTATCGCTCCATCGCCACAGCACGAGATTGACAGCGCCCAAAGGAATATTCGGCACAAAACTGGGTATAATCACGCCATTCAATCGCTTATTGATAAGCCGCTGCGCGATTTTTTGCGATGGCGCCGTCCTGCCGCTGCGTTGGAACGTCAGCCAAGCGCAGGCCATATCCAATTCGCGAATGCCCATCGCTTGGCGCGTGTCTGCGCGCGTCAAATCGGCAATGCCGGTGCAGTCAATGTCATATTCGCACAAGGTCAGCGGTAACATGCGGTTTGCAAAGCCCTGGGTGCATTCGGCGAGCGCGGTTATCGGCTCCAGCGAAAGATATAACGCCGCCTGGCCCTTCACATTGAACCGGCCGCCGGTAATCGCTGCGCCTTGACCCGATGTTGGATCAAATGACCAGCGCGGATCATGCGCGCGGTAAGCGCGGGTTTGCAGCCGGAAACGGACGCCGATTTCAGGCAAATCCGCCCAGCGCCATATGGTCCAGATATTCGCGCACCGCGCCCGCTTCGCCCGATTTGACCAGCGCTTCAGCGGTGCGGCCGTCGAGCGCAGGGATCGGCTGTGAGCGATACCAGGCCATCGCCTGCGCATCCCCGCCCGCCCAGTCTTTAATACGTGCAATAATTTCAAGCATTTCGGTCATCCTCGCTTGGGCCTTGGGCGCCTTCACCCGGTCATTCTTGGTTAATGTTGTCAACGGCAAGCCCGCGGTATCCGCAAGCTGCGGCTTTGACATCCGGAAAATATCGGCCATCTGCGCAATATCGACATATCCCGCCTTGGTGAAATAATCACCGAGATAGCCACCGTTAACCGGCCCCAGAATATCCGATGCAGGCATACCCCGAAAGGCCAAAGGCATCTCCCGCAGGGCATAGTCTTTTGTAACCGGGCATGCTTGAGTAGTTGATTTATTCATATAAATGTCCAACATTATGTCTTATCTCAATACAAATAAATCGACATAAACCCCATGTCAAGTCCCGATCACCGCCGACGCGACATTTCTGTCTTTGTGATCTGGATCACAAAGGCAAAAATATCACGCAGCCTCGGTTCAATAGCTGGATGATCAGCTCTATGGCCCGCTGCTGCTCGTTGGAATCAATTTTGGGGACATGTGCCGGATGAGCGCACAGCGTCTCTGCAAAACGCGCCGTTTCGCCGCTAAGGTCAAAATAGCCGCCGTCAACAAACAAGCTTAATTCGCCGCTATTCCGGCGAATGAACGAAAAGCGGCACGCCGGATTGCGTTTCAAGGGCGCAGCGCAGCGCAGCATATTTTCGACATATTCCGCGTCCGCCATTTCGTCCGGGCTCCAATCCATATCCGGATTTTTGGACCTGCTGTTATATTGCCCGAACCAGTGCGCAAAGGCGTTTTTATCAAGCAGCGCGTCAGTTATAAGCCGGTGCAATTGGCGAATCGCGGCGGGCGTAATTTCGCCTGGATTATCCTGCATAGACAGATCAGGATCACCATAGCGCGGATCGCCAAGCATATTTTCGATCAAATGATCAGCAAAATCGCCGATTAGCTCGCTGCGCGATGGCGCGCGAAATCCGACCGAATAAGTCATGCAATCATCGCCCACCGCGACGCCATTATGCGCAAAACCCGGCGGCACATAAAGCATATCGCCCGGTTCCAGCACCCATTCTTCCACCGGTTGAAAATCGGCAAGCAACCGCAAGCTATCATGGGGTAAAAGCGCGCTATTTTCATCGCAATGGCCGCCGATTTGCCAGCGCCGCCGACCCAGCCCCTGAATCAAAAAAACATCATATTGATCAAAATGCGCACCTACCCCGCCGCCATCACTGGCATAGCTGACCATAATATCATCGATCCGCCAATTGGGGATGAACCGAAAGGGTTCGATCAATTCTGCCACCGCCGGGATATGATGATCGGCCGCCTGCACCAACAATGTCCAAGGCAATCCGCCGAGCGCCGAAAAGCGCGTTTCGGGCAGCGGCCCGTCTTCGGCGGCCAAACGGTCTTTCTGCCGGGTAATCAACCGTGATTCCACCCCTTCCTCACAGGCCAATCCGGCCAGTTCATCCGGGGTGAGCGGATTGCGCCAGCCGGACCAGGCATCCCGGATGAGCAGCGGCTTTTTCTGCCAATAATCGCGAAGGAAGCTGGCGGGATCAAAATTGATAAGATGCATGGGCGCAGGTTACACATGCCGAACCGAAAGCGCATCGCAAATATGGCTTGCCCCATGAATTTGCTTTCACGTCGCGGCGTTTGCTTTTGCCTCGCGGCAGTGGCAAGCGACGCAGATGGCCCGGCTCATTCTTTTTAACAAGCCCTACGGCGTGTTGTCACAATTTACGGGCCGCAGCGGCGATACCGCGTGGGCCACGCTTTCAGCGTATATCCCATTGCCCGGTTTCTATCCAGCTGGACGGCTTGACCGCGATAGCGAAGGATTGCTGCTGCTGACCGATGATGGCCGGTTGCAGGCGCGAATTTCGGACCCCAAATATAAAATGCCCAAAAGCTATCTGGTGCAAGTGGAGGGCGAAGCGACGGATGAAAAGCTCGCCATTCTACGCGGCGGGATCCGGTTAAAAGATGGCATGACCGCGCCTGCGAAAGCCATCCGTATCGACAACCCGCCGCTTTGGCCGCGCGATCCGCCCGTGCGTTTCCGCAAGACTGTGCCCGATTGCTGGATCAAAATCACGATCCGTGAGGGCCGCAACCGGCAAGTCCGCCGGATGACAGCGGCGGCGGGCCTGCCCACCTTGCGGTTGGTAAGGTGGGCCATCGGCGATTGGCGTTTGGACGATATTGCGCCGGGCGAATGGCAAATAATAACAGTCTAAAGCATCGCGCGAAAAAGAGGGCACCGGTTTTTCGCATAAAGCGATGCGACAACAAATAGAATCTTATCCATCAGCCATAAACCCGGTCCGCCGTTGCCACCGATTCGGACGCGCGCAAAGCGGAAATGATCCGCAATAAATGATGCAGATCATGCACTTCGAGATCGATCTCAAATGTGTGAAACTCCTCATCGCGCGCCGACATGCGAAGATTGATGATGTTGGCTTTTTGATAGCCAAATAGGCTGGCAATCTCACCCAAGGTTCCGGGGCGATTGTGGATAACAACGCGCAGCCGCGCCGCTGCACCGTCGCTGCCTTCGCCCCAGCTTAAATCCACCCAATCGACATCGGCGTCACTGGCAAGGCGGCCGCATTCGATGGTATGCACCTCAACTGGCTGATCTGGAATGCGCATGCCGATGATGCGGTCGCCGGGCACCGGGTGGCAACAATCGCCCAAATGATAACCCATACCCGGCGTTAATCCGCGGATCGAAATGGCATTTTCCTGGCTCGCCCAGACCATCTGCGAATCATTCGATTCATATCCAGGCAGCAGCGCGGCAATCAATTGCTGATCATTCATTTTGCCGGCGCCCACCGCATGCATCAATTCATCCGCGTCCACGAATCCAAGCCGATCGGTCGCCGCGGCCAGCGCCTTTTTGCCAATTTTTATCGGCGCGCGCTGCACCACCTCATTGTAAAGTTCGCGCCCGATCGCGATCAACTCATCGCGCTGCTGCACGCGCACATGGCGGCGGATTGCGGCGCGCGCCTTGCCGGTGACAACAAAGTTGAGCCAACCGGGCTGCGGCTCCTGCGCCTTGCTTTTCAATATTTCGACCATATCGCCATTGCCCAGCGGCGTCCGCAATGGCACATGACGCCCGTTGACCTTTGCCCCGACCGTTTTGTCGCCCAAATCGGTGTGGACGGCATAGGCAAAATCGACCGCCGTGGCGCCCTTGGGCAATTGGTGCAACGCGCCTTTGGGGGTGAAGGCAAATATGCGGTCATGATACATCGCCATCCGCGCATTTTCGAGCAGATCTTCGGCATCATGGCTGGTTTCCATAATTTCGATCAAATCACGGATCCAGCCCGCTTGGCCGTCGGGCTTATCTTCCTGTTTATAGGCCCAATGCGCGGCAAAGCCGAATTCGGACGCCGCGTGCATTGACTTGCTACGTATCTGCACCTCGACGCGCATATTGCGAGCGAATAATATCGTGGTGTGGATTGAACGATATCCGTTGCGTTTGGGCGTGGAAATAAAATCTTTAAACCGCCCTGGCACCATCTGCCACTTTCGGTGCAATACGCCGAGCGCCCAATAACAATCTTCGGGATTTTCGGTGATGATGCGAAAGGCATTGATATCCGACAATTGGTCAAAGGCAACATGGCGTTCCTGCATCTTGCGCCAGATCGAGTAAGGATGCTTCTCGCGGCCCGATACGGTCACTTTCAAACCGTGGCGGCGCATCTCCTCAACGATACCCTCATTGATCGTCTCCAACCGAATCTCGGTATTGTCGCGAATATGTTTTAACCGCGCGGTGGTGGTTTCATAGGCTTCGGGTTCAAGCTGTTCAAAGGCGAGCAATTGCATCTCGCGCATATATTCATACATGCCAATTCGCTCCGCCAGCGGCGCATAAATATCCATGGTTTCCTTGGCAATGCGGCGGCGCTTTTCGGGGCTTTTGATGAAATGCAGCGTGCGCATATTATGCAACCGATCGGCAAGCTTTACCAGCAACACGCGAATATCGTTGGAAATGGCCAGCAGGAATTTGCGCAGATTTTCGGCGGCGCGTTCATCCTCGGTCTGCGCCTCAATCTTCGACAGTTTGGTTACGCCGTCAACCAATTGCGCGACCTCAGACCCAAATTTTGCCTCGATATCCTCAATCGTGGTCAGCGTGTCTTCCACCGTGTCATGCAGCAAGGCGGTGATGATGGTTTCTTCATCCATGCGAAGATCGGTCATCAAGCCGGCAACCTCCACCGGATGGCTGAAATAAGGATCGCCGCTGGCGCGTTTTTGGCCGCCATGCATCTGGACAGTATAGACATAAGCCCGGTTCAGCCGATCTTCATCGACATTGGGGGCATAAGCGCGCACCCGCTCCACCAAGTCATATTGCCGCATCATGCCGCTTAAGATGGGGCAAAGCGCCGTCTATGCAACAAAAAAATGCTTGGCTGTGCAATCATAAACATATTCACGGTTAAGCCGGAAACAAAATCACCCTTTCCCCTCTTTCTTCCTCCGCATCGCATCATGAAACCGGTCGGCCCAGCCGGGCTTTACCGATTGTTCGGCGCGCACCAGGCGCAGTTCACCATCGGCGACGTCGCGGGTCACGGCGCTGCCCGCCGCGACGATGGCATCGCGGCCGATTTTGACCGGGGCGATCAGCGCGCTATTGGAACCAATGAATGCGCCCTCGCCAATCACGGTTTGATATTTGAAATAGCCATCATAATTGCAGGTGATCGTGCCCGCGCCGATATTCGCCTTCGCGCCCACGGTGGCATCGCCGATATAGCTTAGGTGGTTGGCCTTTGCGCCCTGGCCCAGCGCCGCGTTTTTGACCTCGACAAAATTGCCGACCTTGGCCTTTTCCTCCAGCACCGTGCCGGGGCGGAGCCTTGCGAAGGGGCCGACTTCGCAGCCCTCGCCGATCATCGCGCCTTCAATATGGCAATAAGCGCGAATCTTCGCATTATCCGCAACCGATACGCCGGGGCCGAAAAAAACATTCGGCTCGATCAACACGTCGCGGCCCAGCACCGTATCATAGGCGAACCAAACCGTTTCCGGCGCGATCAAGGTTGCGCCGCCATCCATCGCCTGGATGCGCCGCCGTTTCTGCCATTCGCCCTCCATCTCGGCGAGCTGCGCGCGGCTGTTGATGCCGGCCACGTCAAACGGATCGGTCGTCACAGCGACGCAGCGCCGCCCGTCGCTATTCGCGATGTTGACGATATCGGTGAGGTAATATTCCTTTTGC
Source organism: Sphingomonadaceae bacterium (assembly GCA_021732525.1). Taxonomy (GTDB): domain Bacteria; phylum Pseudomonadota; class Alphaproteobacteria; order Sphingomonadales; family Sphingomonadaceae; genus Sphingorhabdus_B. The sequence continues at coordinate 43,381 of JAKFUU010000052.1, forward strand.
GCATTGTCGTTCGTGACGCGGGCGAGCAGCGCGAACAGGTCTGCCGCCTTCACCGCCATCAGCCCGCTATTGGACAGCTTCACCGCTTTTTCCGCCGCGCTCGCGTCCTTTTGCTCGACCATTTTGACAATGCGCTCTTGTCCTTTGGCACCCTCAACAATCACGCGGCCATAGCCTGTGGGGTCGCCGGGTTCGAACGCCAGCACAACCACGGCAGGGGCATCATCCGCATTCAGCCGGTCTATCATCGCCTGCATCGTTGCTGTCGGCACGAAGGGCACATCGCCGTAAAGGATCAGCACATCCCCGTCGAAGCCGCTGAGCGCGCCATGCGCCATTTGTACCGCATGGCCGGTGCCGTGCTGCGGTTCTTGCAGCGCAAGCTCGGCTGATCCGGCCAGCGCCTCCTCCAGCTGTGCCTTGCCCGAACCGACCACAACGACCTTTTTTTCGGGCGCAAGCGCATCGACGCTCGCCATCAAATGCATCAGCATCGGCCGGCCGGCAACCGGATGCAGCACCTTATGCAAATCGGATTTCATGCGGGTGCCTTTACCCGCGGCGAGGATGATGGCGGCAATCTGTGTCATGAATATTGTCATGCCAGCAAAATCTTTGAGATTCCATAAGCAATGCGGCCAGACGAGGCGCGTTGACAAGATAACACAGCGCGCTATCGTTAAGGCGATCAGGCAAGGGGAACCCGAAAATGTACAGCGAACAGGATCTGCAAACCGCGATAGCGGCGGGCGCGATAACCGAAGAAGCGGCGCAGGCGCTGCGCGACCATGTTGCCGCCACGCGCGCAACACCCTTTGTCGATGAAGAAAATTTCCGGCTGATATCGGGATTTAATGATATTTTTGTCGCGATTGCGGCGATTATCCTGCTCGTGGCGGTTTGGTGGATTGGATCGGCGCTGCAATCGGATGTGAAAGATTATACATCTGCTTTGCCCGGCGTGTTTGGTGAAGGGACAAAATTTGGTGATTATCAGGATCGTGCCAAGGGTATGGGCGGATTGTTATGCGCTCTTGCTGCATGGTTGCTTGCCGAATATTTCACCCGAAAACGGCGCATGGCTTTTCCCAGTATCATCTTGCTTGGCGCATTCGTGATCGGCATTGCTTCGGCATTGAACGGCTTTTACCTCGATTGGGACTATACGAAATATGGGTATGCACAGTCGTGGCAAAACACAGCGCTCGCCCCATTGGCCGAAGCGCGCAGCCAGCGTTTGATGCTGGTTTACTCCGCCATTGGTTTGTTCACGGCGGTCGCGGCCTATGCCCATTGGCGGCGCTTCCATGTCCCGATTGCGGTCGCCGCTTTGGCCGCGGCGGCGGGCGCCGTGATCCTCTTCGGATTATTCTACCTGTTTGATGTGCAGACATATAATAGCACGGCTGCGCTGACGCCAATCCTGATACTGGGGGTTGCAATCTTCGCGTTCGCCATGTGGTGGGACATGTCCGACAAAAAGCGCGAAACCGGACGCAGCGATGTTGCCTTCTGGCTGCATCTGCTTGCCGCGCCGCTGATTGCGCATCCGCTATTTGCGCTGATCGGAGTCACGCAAGGCATCAGTATTGGTATCGGTGCGATTATCGGCGTGCTGGCGGTTTATCTCGGCTTCTGCCTGGTCGCATTGGCGGTTGACCGGCGCGCCTTGCTCGTTTCGGCGCTGGCCTATGTGTTGATTGCCTTGACGGCTTTGTTCCGGCAATATGGCGTTGTCGAGCTGAATGTAGCGGTAACGGCGTTGATCATAGGATCGGCTTTGTTGTTGCTATCGGCATTTTGGACGACGCTGCGCCGGATGATTGTAAGCAACCTGCCCCGCGAACTGCAAGGCAAGCTGCCCGCGATTTAACCCGAAACCAGCTTCATCAATTTGCGTTCAACCGGGGCGAGCAGGGGGCCGAGTTCATGGCCGCGCTTCAGGATTTGGCCGCCTTCGCCCACAAGTGCCCAGATGCCCTGCTTATGGCGCAGCGACGGGCGTTTTTCGATGCGATATTCGGGGCGTTCTGCGGCGCGGCTAAAGGCGCTGAAGCTGGCGGCATCTTTGCCAAGGTCGATGGCGTAATCCTTCCAATTTCCCGCCACGACCATGCGGCAGTAGAGGTCTAATATCTGTTGCAATTCGCCGCGGTCAAAGCCGATTTGTGATGCCGCCCGGTTTGCCGCCGGGAAAGGGGTTACAACCGCACTCAACCTTGCGAAGCTCCTTTGGCGCGCGCGGACGGTTTGGGGGCGGCGGCCTTTTTGGACTGCGCCCCGGATGAAGCGGTGATCTTTGTAACCCGTTTTTTGATCGCGACATTTTCGCCGCGTTCCGCCAGCAATGCCGCGACTTGTTGCTGCAGCGTTTCGATCTCACATTTTAGTAATTCCATCCCTTGCGTTTGCGGATCAAACCGTTCGCTGCACGGCGTGCCATAAGGGATGAAATCTTTGTTATAGGTTTCCGCCTCCACCAAAGTTGAGCGCGATTTGGGGCCAACCATCGTGGCGCCTTCGGGCACATCGCCGGTGACGACGGCATTGGCACCGATCCGGGCGCGCGCGCCGATGATAATCGGACCCAATATCTGCGCGCCCGAACCGATGATGGCATGATCGCATAGGGTGGGATGGCGCTTGCCCGCTTCGCCATTGGTCGGGTTGGTGCCGCCCAATGTTACGCATTGGTAGATCGTTACATTATCGCCAATCTCGGCGGTTTCGCCAATCACGGTAAAGCCATGATCGATGAAGAAATTCCTGCCGATCTTTGCGCCGGGATGGATATCAATCGCCGTGAAAAACCGCGACAGATGGTTGACAAGCCGGGCGAGAAAGAAAAAGCGTCGTTCGAACAGGCCATGGGCAATGCGGTGATAGCCAAGCGCCCAAACGCCAGGATAGGTCAAAATTTCCCAGCGCGAACGCGGTGCGGGGTCGCGCGCTTTGATCGAATCGAGATAATCGATGAGCCTTGAGAACATAGCGCAATCCTTATTTTCGCTCAGGCTGCCTATAGAGCGGCCGATCGTTTGAATGATATTTACACGCTAGGTAAGCCAAAAGGACGAAATATTCCAGACATTGGCCAAAAAAACTCGTATTATTCGTTTGTTTCGATTAATCAGGGTTTTGTGCGGGGAGTTTTCGATTAATGAGCGCCTATCTGCCGTCGTTGAAGCAGCTGCAATATCTGGTTGCGCTGAAACAATATGGCCATTTTGGTAAGGCAGCGGCGGCCAGTTTTGTCACACAATCGACCCTATCCGCTGGCGTTCGCGAGCTTGAAAGCCTGCTCGGGCTTACTTTGGTCGAGCGCACGCGGCGCGTGGTCCGCTTTACCCCGCTGGGGGACCGGATGGTTGAAAAAGCCCACCGGATATTGCGCGAGGCCGAAGAATTGACCGAAATGGCGCGTTCCGCCGGAAAGCCGCTTTGCGGTGATTTGCGCATGAGCGTTATCCCAACAATTGCGCCTTTTCTGCTACCCAAACTGCTACCCGCGCTGCGCAAACAATTTCCTGAATTGAAGCTTTATCTGCGCGAAGAGACGAGCAGCGAGGCGACAAAAGCATTGCATCATGGACAGGTTGACTGCGTATTGCTCGCCCTACCTTTTGCGGCGGGGGATGTCGAAAAGGCGCATTTGTTTGATGATGGATTATTCGTGGCCTTCCCCAAAGATGATCCGCGCGATCCGCCCGCGAGCATATCGCCGGACCTGATTGACGAAAGCCGTTTGTTGCTGCTGATTGATGGCCATTGCTTGAAAGATCATGCGCTGGCGGCCTGTAACCGGCCCGAACTGCGCGCCAACGCGCAAATGATGGGCACATCGCTCTATACGCTGGTGCAAATGGTGGACAATGGCTTGGGGCTAACCCTGATTCCGCAAATGGCGGTTGAGGCCGGATTGTTGGATGGAACCGACGTGATTGCCCGGCCGCTTGATGCCGACCATGCCTCGCGCGAAGTGGCACTGATCTGGCGGACCAACAGCCCGCGGCGTGAGGAATTTATGCTGCTGGCCGAATCCATGCGGAGGCTTTGTCACCGGCCAGTGTGAGTCACCGGTCAGTGTGAAATTTGCTGTCTGCTGCTGCAATAGAGCGTGATGCGATTAAGTGGGCACCGGTTAATCGCATAAAATCACGCGATCACAAAGAGATAAAGAGCATGATGCGATTCTACCTAATCGCATCATGCTCTAATATTCCAATCCTGCGCGCGCGTGGTATCGGCCGCCTTTGCCTCAACCCAGCGCGCCGATCCATTGTCATAATATTCCTTCTTCCAAAAAGGCGCGTCGGTTTTCAACCGATCAATCAGAAAGCTGCAGGATTCAAGCGCGGCAACGCGGTGCGACGATGCGGCGGCGACCAACACAATCGCATCGCCAACCGGGATAATCCCGGTCCGGTGGATGATACAGCAAGCGGCCAGCGGCCAGCGCTGCATCGCGGTTTCGGCCAGCGCCTGCAAAGCCGCGCTGGTCATCGCCGGATAATGCTCCAGCTCGATCGCGGTCACGGTTTGCCCCGCGTGATCATCGGCACGGGCGGTTCCGGTGAAGCTTGCCACTGCTCCTGATCCGAGCGCGTTGATAGCCGCCATTTCGCCCGCCAGGTCCAACGCCTTCTGTGGCAGGTGGATGCGGATCATCCGCCCGTCACCGGGGGAAAAATCGCCAGTTCCCGGCAGCATGTGATATTGGCGGTTTGATCCGCCATTTGCTGATCCACGGCAAAAAGCAGCTTAGCCGGGTCCGCAAAGGCCGCGCGGTATCCTTCACCGCGAACCGCCAGCCATCCGAGGCAATCGGCGATGGTTTGGACCGTGGCGGGCAAATCGACCTCTTCGCTGTCATAGCCAATATGTTCGCGCACATAAGCGAAATAAACCAGTTTCATCGGATCAATCCATATGCTTCAGCCCGACGCGCAGATAATCCCATCCGGTGATAAGCGTCAGGATCGCCGCAATCCATAATGTGGTTAGCGCGATCATTTTTAACAACGCCGCATCGGGGAATATCCCCGCCAGGATAACCCCGCCCAGCGAGATTAGCTGAAAGGTGGTTTTCCATTTGGCGAGCCGCGACACCGGCACCGAAACCTGAACCCCCGCCAAAAATTCGCGCAGGCCCGATACGATAATTTCGCGCAGCAATATCACCAAAGCGGCAATCACATGCCAACCATCGATATCGCGCGTATAAACCAGCATCAAAATCACCGCGCCCACCATGATCTTATCCGCAATCGGATCGAGAAAAATCCCCAACCGCGACACCGCCCCTTGCGCCCGCGCCAAATAGCCATCAAAATAATCGGTAATCGCCATCAAGCTGTAAAGCGCAAAGGCCAGGCCATAATCGATCTGGCTTGGCTGCTTCGCCGGTGCCACGGCGCTCGGCCAAAGTAGAAAAACAAGGATCGGCACGGCGAAGATGCGCGAGAGCGTTAAAAGATTGGGGATACTGAGCATTGCGGACGATGTTAGCGGTGTTCTGATACAAAATCACGCAAACAATTGCGGTGATATTCAAAAAGGCTTTGCCACCGCGCCCACCACCGCTAAAGCCGGTCAAACCGGGTCAGCGAGGCATTATGCAAACATCCTTATCGTTGTTGAACAAACGGCGCTTTTTACCGTTGTTTATCACGCAGCTGCTCGGGGCCTTCAATGATAATCTGTTCAAAAATGCGATGGTGTTTTTCATCGTGTTTGAAGTGTATAATGATGCCGCCGCCGAGACATTGTTCACGGCGGTGGCAACCGCGGTGTTCATTATTCCTTTCGTGCTGTTATCCTCTTTTGCAGGACAATTGGCCGACATGCGCGATAAGGCGCGGATTATACGGATCGTCAAATTCTGCGAAATATTGATTATGATCGTCGGCGCAGGCGGGCTTTTCATGGCGTGGATGGGGTTTGAAATTACGCTGCTCGCTGTCCCGCTGATGATGATCGCCTTATTCGCCATGGGCGTGCATTCGACATTTTTCGGACCGATCAAATATGCCATCTTGCCGCAACATTTGAAACCGGAAGAGGTGCTGGGCGGAACCGGCTTGGTGGAGGCGGGCACTTATATCGCCATTTTGCTCGGAACGATTCTGGCTGGCATTATCGCCATCGAATGGGCCGCCGCCGCCGTTTTGGTAACCGCGCTTGTCGGCTATATTTCGGCCCGGCAAGTGCCAACAGCGCCGCCGCAGCAAGTTGATATGAAACTGGATTATAATATTGTTCGTTCAACGGTCCGGCTGGTCGGCGATACTATGCATATTCGCACGTTGTTTTTGGCGATCATATCCATCAGCTTTTTTTGGACAATTGGCGCGGTTTTATTCATTCAATTTCCGCCGCTGGTGAAAAATATACTCGGCGCGGATAAGGAAATTGCCAGCCTGTTTCTGGCGATTTTCTCGATTGGCATTGCGGTGGGTTCGATTGCCATCAACCGCCTATTACAAGGGGCGGTTTCGGCGCGCTTTGCCCCCGCTTGCATCATTGTGATGGGATTATTCGTCGTCGCTTTCCATTTTGTTTGCGCCAATTGGGTCAAGGCGCAAGACGGCTCTTTATATGATTTTGCCGCCTTTTTGCTGCACCCTGGCGCCGCCGCGCTGCTTGCTACATTATTCGGTATTGCGGTGGCGGGCGGCATGTTTGTCGTGCCGCTTTATGCCTTTTTGACCACCACAGTGCCCAAGGATAAAACCGCACGAACAGTTGCCGCGAATAACATCGTCAACACATTTGCGATGGTCGCAGGATCGTTGATTGCGCTGGGCTTAAGCTGGGCGGGCGTGCCGATTGTCAACCAATTGCTGCTGGGTGCCGCCATGTGCCTCATATCGGCCTGGCTTGCGATGCAGCTTCGCCGCGCCGAAAAACTGGACCGGTCCGAAGGCCATTCATCTGGCGAATAACTAGAGCGTGATGCGATTAAGTGGATACCGGTTAATCGCTTAAAATCACGCGATCACAAAGAGATAAAGGGCATGATGCGATTCTATCTGATCGCATCATGCTCTAAGGCGCAGCCAAAAGCCTATTCGGCAGGATGGATTTTCTCACGCCCTTGCTGCGGTCGATTGCCATGCAGCCGGTTGCCCGCGAAGCCCTTCAACCATTGGAAAAACCGGGGAATCGCGGCATGACGATCCATCCATAGCGCGTAGGCCTTATATTGCGGATCGGCGAGCAGATGTTTCTCCTCGGTCCGGGCGCGCCAATAATAAACCCCGCTGACCGCTGCCAAAATCGCGGTATTGCGCACCATGTCGGTTGGCGAACCGGTGGTGACAAGAAACGGCATGGTTGCCAGCCACCAATAAAGATTTTTGGACAAATAAGCCGGGTGCTTTGTCCATGCATAGGGGCCATGCGTGATGATCCCGCGGTGCGTCAGGTTGGAAAAGCGCAAACCAAAGGCAACCGTCGCCCAAGCGTAAATCGCGGTCAGCATGACCAATATCGCGGCCCAAATCCATAACAGCGCCGGCTGTCCAGCGAACCAATAGGCCCAATCGCTGGTGGCGACATGATAATCGAGCGGCCCGCCTTTATTCATCAAGATAAAGGGGGGGTAGCAAATTAATGCCGCGACCCATCCCGCCATATAGGGATTGGCAGTGCGGATATGAGCGTCGAGCGGCTTGACCGTCAGCAGATAGCCAACGGTGGCAAATTGAACATCGATAAGAAACATAATGCCGATTAATGTGTTGGCCAATATAACCGGATTGTGGATGGCTGCGGCAAAATCAGTGTTGATCATGTTTTGAAATCCGCTGGGCAATATTGAAATCATAAAGGCCAGGAAAAAACCCTTCACGGCCCAAGCGCGCAGATGGTGAAAAATCTGTTCCGCGTCCCAGTCGTCTTGGCCCGCGATCCATGCGCCAAAGTGCCAAGCACCGTCGCGCGGATCGATTAGATAGCGATCGAGCCAAATGACATAAGGCACCGACAGCAAGACCAGCGGGACGATCGCGGACTCAAACACATCCATGGAAAAGGGGAAATTGGCATATTGCGTCGTCCACCAAAAGCGAAACAAAATGTAAATAGCAGCGATTATGCCCCAAGTGAACCAGAGCCCAGCGAGTTTCACGATGCTGCTGTCGATGGCTTTGGCAAGCGGACGCCGCAGTGACCAGTCAATTTCTGTCGATACGCGGCGATGAACCTTATCCTGCCATATCGACCAGATGACCATGGGCAGGCCGCAGAAAAATAGCGCCAACAGCGCCGAATAAGGCCCATCGGCGCGTTCGGGAAAGCCGGGAAATCCTACTGTGTCGGCTATGCTGCCAAAGTTGCGCGCGATCATAACCCATAGGCCAAGGCCGATTATTCCGGATAGTCCGGCCCGGTGGCTGACCGCAGATGCCGGGCGCGGGGCAGGGGTTACTACCGCTATTTCGGGCCTTTTTTCCATGGCGCGACGATACCGTCCAATGGTTAAAAAAGCGGTTATGGGCGGCTTTGATTACACGCTCGCTAAGGGATCGACAAAGTGCTGGATATTGAACCTATCACCGAAAATTCCGCTTATTGAGCAATTTGAGCCGCAGAGCATTGAGCTTGATGAAGCCCGCCGCGTCCTGTTGATCATAAGCGCCGGCATCATCCTCAAAGGTAACAATTTTTTCGCTGTAAAGACTGTAAGGCGACTTGCGCCCGACCACATCGGCGCGGCCCTTATATAGCTTCATCCGCACGGTTCCGGCGACATGGGTTTGGCTATGGTCGATCGCGGCCTGCAGCATTTCGCGTTCGGGGGAGAACCAAAAGCCGTTATAGATCATCTCGGCATATTTGGGCATCAGCTCGTCTTTCAAATGCGCCGCGCCCCGGTCCAGCGTGATGCTTTCAATGCCGCGATGCGCGCGCGCGTAAATCTCACCGCCCGGCGTTTCATACATGCCGCGCGATTTCATCCCGACAAAGCGGTTTTCCACCAGATCGAGCCGCCCGATACCATGTTTGCGGCCATATTCATTCAGCGCGGTCAGCAAGCTTGCAGGCGATATTTTTTCGCCGTTGATAGCGGTGCCATCTCCGCCTTCAAAATCAATCTCGATATATTCGGGCATATCAGGCGCATCTTCGGGACCCACCGTGCGCGAATAGACATAATCGGGAGTTTCTTCCCATGGATCTTCCAGCAGCTTGCCCTCGGATGAGGTATGCAGCAAATTGGCATCGGTCGAAAATGGGCTGTCGCCGCGTTTATCCGTCGGCACGGGAATTTGGTGTTTTTCGGCAAATTCGATCAGCGCGCTGCGGCTGGTTAAATCCCATTCGCGCCAGGGCGCGACCACTTTGATATCGGGATTGAGCGCATAGGCCGATAGTTCAAAGCGCACTTGATCATTGCCCTTGCCCGTTGCGCCATGCGCAATCGCATCCGCGCCGGTTTCGGCGGCAATTTCGATCAGGCGTTTGGATATTAGCGGGCGCGCGATGGAAGTACCGAGCAGATAGTCGCCCTCATACCGCGCATTGGCGCGCATCATCGGAAAGACGAAATCGCGGACAAATTCCTCGCGTAGGTCGTCAATATAGATATTTTCGTCCGAAAGCCCCATCAGCTTCGCTTTGGCGCGTGCGGGCTCCAGCTCTTCGCCTTGCCCCAAATCGGCGGTGAAGGTGACGACTTCGCAGCCATATTGCACCTGCAGCCATTTTAAAATAACGCTGGTATCCAGCCCGCCCGAATAAGCGAGGATGATTTTTTTGATTTTGTCTGTCATGATTCTGTTCCGCATGGATTATTCTGCGCCGCGCCTATCAGCCGGGGTAAAAAGGTGCAAGCAGACTGGTAAGAAGGAAGGCACATATGGCGGCCACGCAGAATAAAACGGTTGAAACCGATACCGATGTCGGCGCTTTCATCGATGCGGTTGAACATTTCGGCCGCCGCGAAGACGCGCGCATTCTGCTTGATTTATTCAAGCGGGTTACCGGCCTGCCGCCCAAAATGTGGGGCAGCAGCATTATCGGTTTTGGCAGCTATCATTATAAATATGCCAGCGGGCGCGAAGGCGATTTTCTGCGCACCGGATTTAGCCCGCGTAAACAGAATATGAGCATTTATATCCTATCGGGCTATGAAGATGCCGCCGTCAAAGCGCGCCGCGATGCAATGCTCGCCCGGCTGGGCAAGCATAAGATTGCCAAGGCGTGTCTTTATATAACCCAGCTTAAAAATATCGACCTTGCGGTGCTCGAATCGCTGATCCGTGACGATATTGTTTATATGAATGCCAAATATCCGCAGTGAATCCGCGTTTTTTTAAGCCTCGGCCTGTAACCTTCCGCGCATAGCAGCGAACCGCTATATGGACAGGAAAAATTCCCTTCCCCCCTTTTCCTGTCCGACCTTTTTATCCGACCACAGGGTGCCTGAATGATACGCGCGATGATATTATTTGCCTCTCCGCTGTTGCTGGCTGGATGCCAGCAGAATAACGCCATAAGCAGTGAGGCAAAGGCCGCAGCGACGGGAGCGGTGAAGGCCAGCGCCGCCAATCCGGTGGTTGTCGAATTATACCAAAGCCAAGGCTGCTCCTCCTGTCCGCCCGCCAACAGCGCGCTGAATGCGCAGGCCGACCGGGCGGATGTGATTGCGCTTAATTTTTCGGTGACTTATTGGGACAAGCTGGGATGGAAAGATATATTTGGCGATCCCAAATATACGCAGCGGCAATATGCTTATGCCAACGCCTTTCGCGCCGGCGGGGTCTATACCCCTCAAATGGTGCTCAATGGCCGCGATGCGATAGTGGGCAACCAGCCTGGCGAATTATCGCGGGCCATCGCTGCCGCACCGCCCGTTGGCGGCGGGCCCGCGATAGCTGCGGCCAATGGCAAGGTTACCATCGGCGCTGGACCCGGCCGGGCCGATATCTGGCTGATCCGCTATGATAAACGGATACAGAATGTTGCGATTAAATCGGGCGAAAATAATGGACGCACTTTGCCGCATAAAAATATCGTCCGGCAATTGGTCAATTTAGGCAGTTGGGGTGGGAGCGCGGCGAGTTATGCTTTGCCGTCCAGCCCCAGCACGCATTATAACAGCGTGATTTTGGTGCAACGTCCCGGCCTTGGCCCGATTATTGCGGCCCGGCGGATTTAAGCTTAAGCGGATATTTCCGCCGCTATTAAAGCCTGAGACGCGGGGCCGAAAATTACGGGTATTTCCGCGTTAATATAGTAGCATTCGCCGACATTCGCCCTTTCATTATCGATCGTTACATGACCCGATATGGGAATAATCCAGCATTTTTCTGCATCGGTTAAGCTGGGCCAAGATGGCGTCCCATCGGCCAGCCATAGCCGGAAAAACGGCGCATCAACCAGCTGTTTGGACGCTACTGCTTGCCCCGACCGGGCATCGGAATAAGGCCCAGGCTTCGACACTGCAACGCCGTCATCCAGATGCAATGTGCGCAGCGCGCCGTTATCCAGCCGTCCATAATCATAAAGCCGATAGGTGATATCGGCATTTTGCTGCACCTCTACCAGCGTGATCCCTGCGCCAATTGCATGCACGGTTCCGGCGGGAATATAATAATAATCCCCCGCTTGAACCGGTTTCCAATCCATCATATCCTCTATCGCACCGCTGATCGCGGCGGCGCGCAATTGCTCCGCATTCAGCGGTTGTTTAACGCCAATGCCCAGGCATGCGCCCGGCTTTGCCTCGACAATATACCAGCATTCTTCCTTGCCCGACGGTGCGCCGCGCGCGCGCGCCTGCGCGTCATTCGGGTGAACCTGCACCGACAGCTTATCCGATGTGAACAGCCATTTGATCAGCAATGGCAAAGGCGCACCGCCCGCATCGAACCAGATTTCGCCGATCCGCTTGCCGGCGGGCGCGGCAAAAGCGGCGGCAATGTCGCCCCGGCCCCAGGGTTTTTCGACCATTTGTGTTTGCAGTTTCATGGCTTTGACGAATAGCCGGGGTGCAGATCGACTGACAAGCCAATTTTTGCTTTTGCCGAGCCGAAACTCCCGCTAGGACGCTGCGAGACGATAATAATATCGCGAAACTCTCCCTGGGCACCATTTCAATGGGAGCCGAAAATGACCGAATATGTAACCCGCGCGGGCCTGCGCATTGCAGGCGCATTGGCCGAATTTGTGGAAAATCAGGCCTTGCCAGAAACCGGGGTCAGCGCCGATGCGCTATGGGCCGGATTGGCGCAATTGCTCACCAATTTTGCGCCGCGCAATGCCGCGTTGCTGGCGAGGCGCAACGACCTGCAAGCCAAGCTTGACGCATGGCATAAGGCAAATCCGGGACCGATCGCCGATATGCCCGGCTACCAGGCTTTTCTGCGAGAGATTGGATATCTCGTCCCCGAACCCGCCCCATTTCAGATTGGCACGCAAAATGTCGATCCCGAAATTGCGACGATGGCGGGGCCGCAATTGGTGGTGCCCGCGCTGAATGACCGCTTCGCGCTCAATGCCGCAAACGCGCGCTGGGGCAGCTTATATGATGCGCTTTATGGCACCGATGCGCTGGACGCCCCTCCTGCGCAGCCCGGGGGTTATGATGCGGCGCGCGGCGCAGCAGTCATCGCCCGCGCCAAGGCGTTCCTTGATGAGGCGGTCCCGCTGGCTTCGGGAAAATGGGCCGATTTGGGCGATCCTTGCGCGGGAATCGCGATTGCCGATCCGGCGCAATATGCGGGCCGCAGCAAAAAGGGGCGATTGTTCCGCCGCCACGGCCTGCATATCGAAGTCATCTTTGATTCGAAGCATCCGATTGGCCGCGACGATCCGTCGGGCATTGCCGATGTGATCCTCGAATCAGCGCTGACGGCGATCATCGATTTGGAGGATTCGGTCGCGGCGGTTGACGCGCAAGACAAGGTGCTCGGCTATACCAACTGGCTCGGCCTGATGCGCGGCGATTTGGCCGCAAGTTTTGACAAAGGCGGCAAGATCGTCAGCCGCTGCGCCGATCCCGACCGGATATTCACCGCGCCCGATGGCTCTACCCTGGTATTGCCGGGGCGCAGCTTGCTATTCGTGCGCAATGTCGGCCATTTGATGACCAACCCGGCGGTGTTGATGGCCGGTGGGCCCGAGGCGCCCGAGGGCATTCTCGATGCGCTCTTTACCGCGCTATGCGCCCTACATGATTTAAGGGGCCACGACTTGAACGGCCTTGACCCGCTGCGCAATAGCCGCGCTGGATCGATCTATATCGTCAAGCCCAAGCAGCATGGGCCGGAAGAATGCGCCTTTACCAACGATCTGTTTGATGCGGTGGAGGATATTCTCGGCCTGCCGCGCCATACGATCAAGGTCGGCTTGATGGACGAAGAACGCCGCACCAGCGCCAATCTCGCCGCCTGTATCCATGCGGTGAAGGACCGGATCGTGTTTATCAACACCGGCTTTCTCGATCGCACCGGCGATGAAATGCACACGGCGATGCAGGCCGGACCGATGATCCGCAAGGGCGAAATGAAATCGGCAAACTGGATCGCGGCTTATGAGGCGCGCAATGTCGGCATCGGGCTTGCCTGCGGCCTGTCGGGGCGCGCGCAGATCGGCAAGGGCATGTGGGCCGCGCCCGACCGGATGGCCGATATGATGGCGCAGAAAATCGCGCATCCGCAAAGCGGCGCGAACACCGCATGGGTGCCCTCGCCCACCGCCGCGACCTTGCATGCGCTCCATTATCACCGCTGCGACGTTTTTGCCGTGCAGAAAGAAGTGGCGCGCCAGGAGACACCCGGCCTCGATCCGCTATTGACCATTCCGGTCACGCCGGTTGGCCATGGCTGGTCCGCCGAAGAGATTGCGCAGGAGCTGGAAAACAACACGCAAGGCATTTTGGGCTATGTCGTGCGCTGGATCGATCAAGGCATTGGCTGTTCGAAGGTTCCCGATATTCACGACATCGGCCTGATGGAAGACCGCGCCACCTTGCGGATCAGCGCGCAGCATATCGCCAATTGGCTGCATCACGGTGTGGTAAGCGCGGAGCAAGTCGATGCCGCCTTTGCCAAGATGGCGGCGAAGGTGGACGGACAAAATGCCGGCGATCCGCTGTATGAAAAACTGACCCCGGACAGCATCGCTTACCGCGCGGCCCGCGCGCTGGTGTTTGCAGGCTTGGCGCAGCCCAATGGCTATACTGAGCCGTTGCTGCATGAATTTCGGTTGGCGAAAAAGGCGGCGGGATAGGGATATTACACTTCGTCACCCTGAACTTGTTTCAGGGTCCATCGTAACAAATGCCAGACGCTGGAGATTAGAAAGCGGCACTGCGCCATAGATCAAGCCAGCAACTTCAAGAGCTTTAGGCCACATACTCATAAAGGGGATTCCCTTTTGGACTGAAGTGTGATTCAGTGTTTCCACAACCGGAGACACGCCATGGCACGTTTTGATTTGAGCGATTTTGAGTGGGCGGTTATACAGCCGCTGCTACCGAATAAGCCACGCGGTGTGCCGC
>JAKFUU010000011.1 GCA_021732525.1 Sphingomonadaceae bacterium
GCCAACACGACGGCAAGCTGAGACCGCCATATTCCAGTACATCAACGGGTTCTATAACCCACGAAGACGCCACTCATATCTGGGCGGCATAAGTCCCTTGGCTTTCGAAGCTAAGGTGGCATAATGAAAAACAAGTGACCGGAACCAAACCGGTGCGAGTCCAATGCGGGATGGGTGAAGACGACAGTCTTTGGGCTCGCTATTATCGCCGCTGGTTGCCGCGCCTTTGCCGTAGGGTTTCGATAATCCGTTGACGCCGCGCTTCGCGTGCGGCGGGATCCACAGGTGGGGGTTTTCGTGAAGCTGGCTTTTGCGCTGCCTCCGTTTCACTCTGCGTTGGCGGATCGGCCGTGGTAACTTGGTCGGGCGGCGGCGCGGCGGCATTTGGATTTGGTGCCAGTGTCCCTGTTTGCGGCGCTTCACTTGGTTCTGTCTGGCCAAGCAAATCGCGCTTTAGCTGGGCGGGGCCGGGCGTTTTTTGCGGCCGTGTCTGATTATTGATTGGATCGTTCTTCGGTCCAGCGGGATTCAGCGGTGTTTGCTGTTTGTGCTGTTGCCGCCAATTTTCTACCTCGCGGCGAATTAACGCGCGGCGTTCGGCTTTCATGGGTTCGGGAGTTTCCGCCCGGATTTCGGCGACCGCGCGCCGCACATCTTGGGGTGTGGCTTGCCCGGAACGAATAAGTTCGCGGTTTTTTGCAATCGCCTGACGCAATTTTTCGCGCGGCGGCAGGGCGAGAAACGCCGGATCGCGGCTTAAAGATTGCAGGGTGGATTTTACTTTATCCGATCCGGTTGGCACCGGCAGGGGCGATGCGGCTTCCCCCGCCGCCGGCGCCGAAACGACTGGAGAAGGAAGGGCCGTGTTCGGGCGCACCTTTGGCGGCGCATCGATAATTTCGGCTTGGATAAGGACTTCGCTGATGCCCGGCACATAAGCTGGTTCGCCAAAGATACCGGCGGCGGCGGCGGTTGCCGCAATGAAACCGGCCGAACCGATGACCATGGCAAAGCGGCCAGCCCGCGCCCAAGGGCTGCGCCGGATACTTTTGTTTGGCCGCATCTGTGGTTGATCACCCTGCGGCATCTGCGCCCGGGCGAGCAGCCTGCGGGTAAATCCTTCCGGTAATGGCGGCACGGCATAAGCATCCAGCGCGGCGGTTAGTTGGGGAGGAAATGGCGTGTCATTCATGCCATTGCGCCCCCGATTCCCATGGCTTCGGCGCATTTGCGCAGCGAAAGGCGCGCGCGCAGTAGGATCGATTCGAAGGCTTTGATCTTCATATCCATCGCCCGCGCCGCATCCCGGTTTGGTTGATCTTCATAATAGGTTAGGATGACCGCGCCGCGCTGTCTTTCGGGAAGCCGCTGAATGCAATCGATAATGGCCGCCCGCATTTCATCCTTTTCAATATTCGTATCGGCAAGCGGCGCTTCATCGGCTTGTTCGGCCAAGTTGTCGCCGCTCACCGTTCGCCGCCGCCGGATCCGGTCGATACATAAATTGGTTGCTACCCGGGTCAGCCAGGCGGCAATGCCGGAACCGCTGGCGTCCCAACCCCCTTGGATATTCCACAATTTCAGCATGGCTTCCTGCGCAATATCTTCGGCTTCGGATATGTCATCCAACATGCGGCAGGCGATCCGCCATGGGATATGGGCATAGCGTTCCGCCAGCTGCGCAAGCGCCTGCGCATCGCGCTGCGCAAGCCGGTGCATCAAGCTTTCATCGCTACCGGGCATATCGCTATTTTGCGCATCGCGGCGCGTGGATTGCGCCATAATCTGTCGTCTCCTTCGCGGCATCTGCCATTGGCTTGCCATATTAACGGATCACAAAGCAAAAGCCTTCGCGTAAGGTGAAAAATAATTCAGCATAATGCCCCGGTCCATTTACATCCGCGGTTCAATTGCAATCACCAAATTCATCCCATGCATAAATTCGGTTCTGGTCATCCTTGGCGATCCATGCTTGAAAGTCATCGATGGACGAAAATCAAAATATGGCCGCCGATAATGCCAATCTGGCAATTCCCGCAGCGACGATGGTGATTATGCACCGCGATTCCGGCGGCGGACACCCGAAATTATTGATGATGGAACGCGCGGTATCCATGGCTTTTGCTGGCGGCGCGGCGGTGTTTCCCGGCGGCAAGGTTGACCCGGCGGATACCGATTTTGCCGCCGCGTTGGATGATTCGGTAACGCTCGGCCTGGCGCTTGATGAGGCCGCCGCCCGGCTGGCCGCCATTCGCGAGACGTTGGAGGAGGCCGGATTGGCATTGGGCCTGTTCGGCGCGGAGGACCCGGGCGAATGCCAAATTGCGCGTGCGGCCTTGCATGATGGCGCGCCGCTATCCGAAATTTGCGCTGCCTATGGTTGGACCCCCGATTTGCGAAAGCTGGTGCCTTGGGCGCGCTGGCGGCCACCGGCGTTTGAACGGGTGTCGCGGGTGTTTGATACGCGGTTTTATCTGGTCGATGCCGGGGATACAGAATTGAACGCCGTGGTCGACGCCACCGAAAATACGCGGTTATTTTGGGCCAGTGCGCGGGACGTGCTATCTTTGGCCGACGAGGGTAAGGTGAAGATCATTTTTCCAACGCGGCGCAATTTGGAACGGTTGGCATTATTTGATAGCTATAGCGCGGCTGCGGCTCATGCCGCCGTCCATCCGGTTGAAACCGTCTTAACCTTTATCGATCGGCGTGCGGATGGCGATTATCTGTGCATTCCGCAAGGGCATGGCTATCCGGTTACCGAAGAACCGCTGACACGGGCGCAGCGCGGATAGGGCTAGAGCATCGTGCGAAAAAGTGGGTACCGGTTTTTCGCATAAAGCGATGCGACAACAAACAGATAGAGCGGGCAGTGTGATTCATATTTCACGCTGCCTGCTCTAAAATCGGTATCGTGCCATGACCACCCTTTGCAGCACGGTTACCATGCACAGCGCCGCGAATAATTGCGCGAGCGCAGCGAAATAACCCGGGAACAGGCACATAATGATGAAGAAAATAATCGTTTCGGTGCCCTCCATTATCCCGGTTGAATAGATAAAGGCTTTTTGTCCATGCTGGTTATCGCCCTCACCCATCCGGGCCGCGATTGCCGCGAAGGCCAGAAAACTAACCGCGGTTAGCGTGAAAGCGGCAACCAGCAGCAGCGCGGGTAGGGTGTTGGCAGCGCCCGCAAAACCAAAGGCCACCGGCACCGAGACATAAAATAGAAAATCACATAATATATCAAGATAGCCGCCAAATTCGCTCGGGCCGTTTAGCCGGGCCACCGGTCCATCAAGACCGTCGAGCAACCGGTTGGCGATAATCAGCAGCAGCGCCAGCAGAAAGGCTTGTTGGCTGATTGCAACCGCCGCCGCCATGCCAACCGCCGCGCCCGACAGCGTCAGCATATTGGCATGGACGCCAAATTTGACCAATTGCCGCGCGGCGGCATTAAGCGGCGGGTCGATCAGCGGGCGGAGCTTTGCGTCAAACATGCTATTTATTTTGCCGCAGCATCGCCAGAGCCGCAAAGGGACCGGCGGCGGCCAAGGCTTCATCGTCGCTGATCACACCCGCCGCGCGCAAGATGCGCGCCGCATTTTTGCTGCGTGGATAGGGGTTCATCGCCAACCCCATGGTCTGCGCCGCGGCCTCGCCAATATCGACCGACTTACCGTCATGGAACATGCTTTCGCAATATTCTTCATCCAATTCGGTTTCTCCGGCACAATCGGGCTGCGGCAGAAAGATGATGGCGATCGGCTGATCGATATGGCCGGGCACCGGCTCGCCCGTCGCGGCGCAGGCTTGGGCCAGATCGGCTTGCACCCGGCCGGACGCCATGACGCCCTTTTCGCTTTTGCTCAAGGTGATTGATGCCGAGAGCCGGTCTATCGACAGCAAATCGAAGCGCGCGCACAAGGCCTCTCGCTCGGCCGCATTTGCGGAAATTTGGTGGGCATGGTCGCCGCCGCCCAAACAATCGAGCTTTACCATACGGCTAAATTCATTCTGAATGGTCATACGATTTTTCCGCCCATCAAATCTTCGGCGCTATATTGCTGCAAATTTTGCCAAAAATCGGTGAGGGCGGCGATGCAATGGGTCATCGCCTTGGCATCGATCTGCGTTTCGCCGTAAATATTACGCAGGATAACATCGCGCAGCGCCCCTTGATCCGCATTTTCCAACGCGCCGCGAAAAGCACCAATCCGGCCGCCAAGCAGGCCCATCACCTTACCCATATCTTTGGCAATCACCACATCGCCAATTCCCGCCTCGCGCATTTGCGCGTCCATATCCTGAACGAAAATCTCGGTCAGCCAAGCGGCCTGCTGCGCCAATATCGGCATCGCCTCCATCCGCAGCAATGTTAATGCCAGCAGCGAGCTGATCATATCAAAACGCCCGTCCATGCTGTCGGGCACGTGGCCTTGTTCATACCAATGCGGCGCACGGCCCTGCGCCACAATGGCGCGATATAGCGGACGCATTATTTCGTTGGAGTTGGGCGACGAATAGCCAAACAAACGTTTCAAAAAGGACATAAACGCAAATTTCTCTATGGAGTGTCAATCTGGCTCATCGCCGGTTCATTCACGATGCTTATTGATCTTGGCCGCCAAAGGATGCATTGGCAAGATCAACCATTGCCTTATCGGCCGTGTAAGTTTTTATCGTCGGAGTAGAAAATGTCTGCAATCTCAGCGAAAATTCCGCGTCGCACGCGCCTTGCGGTTTCGGCCATCGTGCTATTGGCGCTCGGCGCGTCGGGCTGTACCCGGCTGCGCACGCATCAGGGTTATGTGGGCGATCCGGTATTGGTCGATTCGATCGCAGCGGGCGTTGACAACCGGCAATCGGTGCAAACTTCTTTGGGCCGCCCGACCTTTGTGGGGCAGTTTGACAATAATGATTGGTATTATTTCGCGCGCGATTCGAAACAGCTTGCTTTTTCGGAACCCAAAGCGTCGGCGCAAACGGTCTTGCATATCCGTTTTGATCCGGCCGGAAATGTTGTCGCCGTCAACAAATTTGGAATGGAATATATCGCCAATATCAATCCGGTTGGTGATAGAACACCAACGCTTGGCCGCAACAGGAGCTTTTTTGAAGATTTGTTCGGCGGAATTGGAACCGTGGGCGCGCCGGGCACCGGCGGCGGCGGCGGCGGGGGTGGACCCGGACGGTAATATCCGCCGCGCGGTAATATTCATCCGCCAGCTTTGGTCATGATCGTAACGTTAAACCGCTTGTCCTGCGGCAACGCCGCTGGCCCAGGCCCATTGGAAATTATATCCGCCCAGCCACCCGGTCACATCGACCGCCTCACCAATGGCATAAAGGCCGGGAACCGCATGTGCCTCCATGGTCTTTTGCGACAGGCCGTCGGTGTGAATGCCCCCCGCCGTCACTTCGGCTTTGGCATAACCTTCGGTGCCGTTTGGCATAAATATCCAGCCGGCAAGCTGCCTTTCGGCCTGTGCCAACATCCGGTCGGGTAGGTCCGCCAGATTGCGGCCAATGCCGGGGTTTTCCGCCATCATCCGTTCGGTCAGTACCTCGGCGAGCCGGATAGGTAGCGCGCTCGCAAGCGCCGACTTCACCGTGCTGCGCGGGGTGGAGCGCTTTAGATCGCGGAGCCAGCCGCTTGGCCGATCGGGCAAAAAATCTATCTCGACCGGTTGCCCGTGCCGCCAATAAGAGGAGATTTGCAGGATCGCTGGCCCCGACAATCCCTTATGCGTCAGCAGCGCGGCTTCGCGAAATTCGGTTTTGCCGCAGCGCGCGGCGACATCCGCCGATACCCCCGAAAGTTCGCGGAACATTATATCGGCTCCGCCCAGCGTCAGCGGCACCAAAGCGGGGCGCGGTTCGGCAATTTTCAAGCGAAATTGCCGCGCCAGATCATAGGCAAAGCCCGTGGCCCCCATTTTGGGAATGCTGGGTCCGCCGGTGGCGATTACCAAAGCCGGCGCATGCGCTTGCTTGCTGCCGTAACACACATGATATTGCCCATCGGCATGGCTGATTTCACCCAGCGGGGCCGATAGCGCCATCGTTACCGCGCCCTTGGCGCATTCCTCCATCAACATTGCGACAATTTGCTTTGCGCTGCCGTCACAAAAAAGCTGCCCCAGCGTTTTTTCATGATAGGCGATGTTATGGCGGCGGATGAGGGCGATGAAATCTTCGGGGCTGTATCGGTCGATCGCTGAACGGGCGAAATGCGGATTGGCGCTAATATAGCGTTCGGACACATAGCGACCGGCGGCGTTGATATTGGTGAAATTGCAGCGACCACCGCCCGAAATTAGGATTTTTTTGCCCGGCGCGTCGGCATGATCGATCACCAAAACCCGCCGCCCGCGCTGACCCGCCGTGGCCGCACACATTAACCCTGCGCCGCCGGCCCCCAAAATGATGGCATCATATTGCGTGATCGGCATAATTTGTAACCTGATCCTTTTTTATGTGGGATGGTAGCATTTGGGCAGGCAGTAAAGGACATTTGGGAAAGAATATGCGAACGCCGAAGGACGAACCGGCGCGGGCAGCGTTATTTTGATTGTTGAACGCCGCGCCGCGGGCGGCTAAAGCGCGGTGATGACCGAAAATAATGATACCCCGCCCGACCGTCTTTCCATCCATGCTTATAGCGCCGACTATAATCTTGATGCGCTGCAACGCGGGATTGGGATTCGTTTTAACGGCGAACGGCGAACCACGGTTGAGGAATATTGCATTTCCGAAGGCTGGATCAAGGTGCAGGCGGGCAAATCGCTCGACCGTAAGGGCCGCCCGATGCTGCTGACGCTAAAAGGCCCGGTGGAGGCCTGGTTTGAAGATTTGGGCGATGATGCACCGGTGGCAAAGGCGGGTTAGAGCTTATTACATTTAATCTGCAACATTCGTCATTGCGAGCGAAGCAATCCAGGATTATCCTGCACAACCCTCGATTGCCGCGTCGCTTCGCTCCTCGCAATGACGATTCCTATTCACTGCAACTTGCTTTAAATCCTGCTTATTTCCTGGCGCTCACGGGAAATAGATTGATCAGATTAGCCAATTGATCATCAATCGGTGCGAGCATGGCGTCGGGCGTATGGCCCAGCCGTACGATCACCAATTTATGTTGCGGCGATACCACCACATATTGGCCCAAATGTCCGAGCATTGCGAAAACATCACTGGGCGCTTTATCCGGGAACAAAACTTGCCTGCGGCCGTCGCTGCGCGGTTTGTTGATCCAGACATGCCCGCCATAGGCCGGGTTGTTTTTGCTCGACGTGCGCATAAAGCGGATCCAACTGGTCGGTAGCAATTGCGCGCTGCGCACCGATCCATTGTTGCGTAGAAATTCACCCAGCTTTGCCCAGTCGCGTGCGGTCGCATGGATGATACTGCCGCCCAGCATCGTGCCCGACCGGTCAAATTCGGGGGTCATGCTCGTTATACCCAGCGGTTCAAATAAGCGGCCGCGGGCATATTCCAACAAAGCATCGCGGCGCACCGCAGGGTCTTTGCTATCGGTTAAGGCGCGCGTGATAATGTCGGCGATAATATGGCTGGTTGCGCTGCTATATTCAAATTTTTCGCCGGGTGCTGCCTCCAACACCCGGGTTTCGGCATAGCGTGCCACATCGTCGCGGCCATCCAGAAACAGCATCCGGGTGGTATCCGCCTGGTAAATGGGGTTGGGATTGCCAGGTTCCACTCCCTCGGTATGGTCAAGGCCCGATGTCATATGCAGCAAATGGCGCAGGGTTACGCGGTTGCGGCCATCATTCGCGCTCCGCCATTGGGCGACCGGTGCAGGCTCATCAAGCGAAAGGCGGCCATCGGCGACCATCAAACCGGCCAAAGTTGCCGTAACCGTTTTGGCCATCGACCAGCTGATCAGCTTGCTGTCGGGGCCATATCCCGGCGCATAGCGTTCCGCGATCACCCGCCCGCCATGCATCACAAGGATGGCGCGCGTTTCGGCCAAAGCCGGATCTTCAAAAAATGGCGCAATCACCCGCGTCAAATCCGGCCGCCCGACCACCGCATCATCGGCATAATCGGCGACATAGTCCTTCAAAACCGCATTGTCACCGGCCGCCGCCGCCGGTGCATCTGCGCTGCATGATGTCAGCAGGAAAGCCGTTAGGACGGTGAGCGCGGAAAAACCGGTTGCGAAGAGGCGGTGTTTGTTCGTAGGCATAGCGCGATGATGCACTAAATGGAGGCTTGATGGCAACCGCAACTTCAAAATTTCCGATGGGCAAGCGGCGGATCGCATTCATTGCGGCGATCGCTTTGTTGGCAATGGCATTGATTTGGTTGATGTTTAACTTTGCCGATCTGAAAGGCAATGCACGGCTTGGGTCCAGCTATATGGCGCATGTCACCTGTTCGTGCCGGTATATTCAGGGACGAAGCTTGGCGGATTGCGCCAAGGATGGCGAGGCGGGCACCGAAATTGTCCGCATATCCGACGATCCTGAAAATAAGCGCGTTACCGCATCGGTGCCATTTTTGGCGACGGCAATGGCGCAGCGGCGCGGCCAATATGGCTGTCAGCAGTTGAATGACGCCGAGATGGACGCGCTGCGATAACGCTTACGCCGCTACCAACCCCAACGGCGCCGCTTCGGTTTCGGCGATCCAGCCGCCGCCCAGCACCCGGTCTCCATCGTAAAATACCGCCGCTTGTCCCGGCGCAACGCCATATTCGGGCGCATCAAAGCGCAGCCATTCGCCCTCCATCCTTGCGGGCACGGGCTTCGCCATTGACCGGACTTTTGCGGATATTGTCCGCCCTTCAACATTGGCGAGCCAGTTGCCTTCGGTGATTTTTGCCCGGCAAACCGCCAGCGCCGCCCGGGGCCCCACAATCACCTGACGCTGCTCTGCATTGAGACGAATGACATATAGCGGTGCCGGTTGTCCGCCCAATTCAAGCCCCTTACGCTGTCCCACAGTATAATGGATCAAGCCTTTATGTTCGCCAAGGTGGCGGCCATCGATATGGATAATGTCACCACCTTGATCGGCCTCAGGCCGAATTTTGCGCACCACGCTGGCGTAATCCCCATCGGGGACGAAGCAAATATCCTGGCTATCGGGTTTATTGGCGACAATCAGGCCAAGCTGCATGGCGATCTTGCGAACCTGCGGCTTGGGAAGATCGCCCAGCGGGAACCGCAGATAATCAAGCTGCGGCTGGGTTGTGGCGAATAGGAAATAGCTTTGATCCCGCGCGGGATCGAACGCGCGGTGAAGCTGCGCACCGTCCGGCCCGATCACGCGGCGGACATAATGTCCCGTTGCCAAGCAATCGGCCCCCAATTCCTTTGCCAGCCGAAACAAATCGGTGAATTTCACCCCCATATTGCACCGCACGCATGGGATCGGCGTTCGCCCGGCCATATATTCATCGGCAAAATGATCGATCACCGATTCGCGAAACCGGCTTTCGTGATCGAACACATAATGCGCGATGCCCAGCCGGTCCGCCACCGCCCACGCATCGCGAATATCTTGCCCGGCGCAGCAGGCCCCGGCGCGTTTAACCGCGCTACCGTGATCGTAAAGCTGCAGCGTGACGCCGATGGTTTCCGCCCCGCTTTGTGCCGCGAGCGCGGCCACCACCGACGAATCGACACCGCCTGACATGGCAACAACAATCCGTTTGCCCGATAAATCTGCTCCCAATTGGAAGCTTTCTGAGGATATTTTTGGGTTCATTTTGGTGTTTCTTATAGAGCCGATAATGCAGGAATGCCAGTTTTGCGTGTCCCAATCTCAAATTGAAACAAAATTATGTGGTAATTGATAACTGCCGTTAACCTGGACTAACACAAGCTAAATCCGGCCTTTACCCATCGTTATAAACTGCCGTGTAATTTGGTGGGATGGAAATGAGTTTCCCCCATCTAAACCGAAACAACGGTGCGGCCATCCGGCAGACGGATTTCCGGGCCCTGATTTCGAATGCGATCTCGCGGCAAAGCAGCGGCGTGACGATGCAGTTGATGTCGTCTGCGGCACAAAATCGCCACAAGGTTCCCAAGCAGGAGCCGGGAGCCATGGTACGGCGCATTCGCTATTTTGCCGCCCGGCATCCAGCGGACGCACAGGCGGCACCACATGGCGCATTTTTTCCGCTAAACTGCTTGGATTTGAGCCATATCGCCAATTATGACCAAGCCGTTTACCAAGACAGTTTAGCGAATGGAAAAGTCGATGCGATATTAGGGAAAATGTCTGACTCTCAGGCGATCTTTCCGGGGCAAGAAAATTGAGGATAATATGATAGAGAACCAGAATATCCGCCCGGCAAAGGTAATTGGACCGCTCGGCGAAGCGTTAACATTGGACAGTTTGCCGCCCGCCGGCACGCGCCGCTGGGTCGTGCGCCGCAAGGCGGAGGTTGTCGCGGCGGTTAACGGCGGCTTGCTGACCATCAACGACGCGTGCGAACGTTATGATCTCACCTTGGAGGAATTTGCCTCATGGCAACGCGCGGTCGATCGTTCGGGTATGCCGGGCTTGCGTGTGACACGGATTCAGCATTATCGCGATCTTTACGAGCGGCAACAGAAATATTGACCTTTGGCGCGTCAAGCCATGGTGTAAATCATAAGCGATAAATTATGATATTAGAGCGCGGTTTAGAGCGCGATGGGATTAGACCGAATCGCATCATATTCTAAAGACCCCTCAGCGGCGCAGCTGAGGGGTTTTTTGCATCGTCCATCCCTTGTTAAACCTGCTTTATCCTATAAATTTGGAACTTTGGGTTGAACCGGTTATCATGGGTTTGGCCATTGAAGGATTTTGGCCTTGGAGTCGCAAACAGGAGGAGGAATTATGGGTTGGATTTTGGCTATCATCATGGGCGGTATTATGGGCTGGTTGGCCAGCAAGGTGATGAACCGCGATGCCGATATGGGCATTTTCATGAATATTATCGTCGGTTGCGTAGGATCTATTTTGGGCAGGCTGCTGTTTGGTTGGCTGCTCGGTGGCGGGCGGCTGCGCGATAGCGCGTTTGATCCGATGACGTTGCTGACATCATTCTTGGGCGCTGTGGTTCTGCTTGGCGTGGTCAATCTGGTGAAGCGGGGCAGCATCCGTTAAACACCCCTTATGGGTTATCAAAAAAGGTCGCTTGGTTGATCAAGCGACCTTTTGCACATGCCGCTTCATGCGGTTATTATTGTCGTTTATGGGTGCGATTAATGTCGTTTGTCGAATAAATTTTCTGCCCGTCAATAATATGACTCTGGCTGATGCGCGTTGATCTAAAGATCGCTGATAAAATGCGCTTCCACATTGCTTCTATGGCTTGTTGCTAGTGATATATTGATGTAATACAGCTAGCAGCTTGCCGGGATTGACCCGGGGCAGCATCCACATATTCGACCAAGAGACTATTATGAATTACGAATCGAGCGTCAGCGCCAATGCGGTAGCAGTGGAAACCATCCAAGAAGGTGGCAGGCGGGCCATGCGGGGATGGATTATCGCAGCGGTTCTGTTTACGCTGTTAATCGCTGCGGCGGCGGCTGCCTTTATTTTAACCCGCTCCCAAACCGATGCGACCAAGGCAGCGCAAGAGGCGGCAAAAAAAACCGCTGGACAAACCGTCACCGTTGTTGCGCCGGGGCGTGACACGGTGGACCGGATGATTAATGCGACGGGCACTTTGGCGGCGCGGCGTGAAATCCCTGTGGGCGTCGTGGGCGAAGGCGGACGGGTCGTTCGGGTATTTGTCGATGCGGGCGACTGGGTAAAGCAGGGCCAAACTCTCCTAAGCATCGACCGCGCGGTTCAGACGCAGGAAGGCGAATCGCTAAAGGCCCAAATTGGCGTTGCGCGCGCCGACCTGCAACTGGCAGAAAATGAGATGAAGCGGGCATTACAACTGGTCGAGCGCGGTTTTATCTCTGCCGCGGATGTCGATCGCCGCACCGCAACGCGAGATGCCGCCCGCGCCCGCGTGAATGTTGCGATCGCGCAGTTGGGGGCGGCCACCGCCCGGACCGCAAATTTGGATGTGCGCGCGCCGGTCAGCGGCTATGTTTTACAACGCAGCGTGGAGCCGGGCCAAACGGTCAGTGCGGGCAGCGGTGTTTTATTTCGTCTGGCTCAGGGCGGCGAAATGGAGCTGCGTGCGCAGCTGGGCGAACTGGATTTGGCGGCGGTTTCAATTGGCGTTCCGGCGCAGGTATCGCCCGTTGGCAGCGCGCAGGTTTTTACCGGAAATATCTGGCAGATTTCTCCGATCATCGATGCGCAATCGCGGCAGGGGACCGCCCGGATTGCCTTGCCCTTTGATAAGGCCTTGCGCACCGGCGGTTTTGCCAATGTGGCCATTAGAGCGGGGGCCACGACCGCGCCAATATTGCCCGAGTCCGCTGTTCAAAATGACAAAGACGGCAGCTATGTTTTCATCATCGACAAAGCGAATAAGGCCATTCGGCGCAATGTGCAGATTGGCGATATATCGGTCAAGGGCATCGCGATAACCGCTGGGCTGGACGGGAATGAGCGTGTGGTTTTGCGCGCCGCCGGTTTCTTGACGCCTGGCGAAACCGTGACCCCCAAGTTAACGAAATAACGATGACCTATCCACCGAAGAAATGGATTAAAGCATGAATTTGCGAAATATATCAGCATGGTCAACCCGAAATCCGGTGGTGCCTTTGGTCTTGTTTATCGCATTGACTCTGGCTGGGATTCTCAGTTTTAACCGGATGGATGTCGTCAATAATCCCGATATTGAATTTCCTGGGGTCAACATTAGTATTTCGCAGCCCGGCGCCGCCCCGACCGAAATTGAAAATCAGATAACCCAGCGGATTGAAGCGGCGGTCCGCGGGATTAACGGTGTAAAAAGCATCAGCTCAACCGCTGGCGAAGGCAGCAGCAACACCGTTGCCGAATTTGAAATTGGCATCGATGTTAACGAAGCGCTGAGCGAGGTTAAAAATGCGGTGGATCAAACCCGCAGCGCCCTGCCCGATGGGATATTGGAGCCATTGATCAGCAAGATTGATATCGTTGGCGAGCCGATCGGTTTTTTTGCGGTCAAAGCTGATGATATGACTATCGAACAGCTCAGCTGGTTTGTCGATGATACGGTGGCAAAAAAATTGCTCGCGGTCGATGGCATGGCCGAAGTGGACCGATTTGGCGGGGTGGACCGCGAAATATTGGTGATCCTCGCCCTTGAAAAAATTCAGTCGCTGGGCATTACCGCATCGCAAATCAACGCCGCACTGCGCCAGGTGAATGTGAATGCGGCGGGCGGCCAAGCCGAAGTGGGCGGAACCCGGCAATCCTTGCGGGTGCTGGGCAATGCCGATACGGCTTATGAATTGTCGCAAATTGAAATTGCACTGGGCGGCGGCCGTTCGGTCAAGCTCGCCGATATCGCCACCGTGCGCGATGCCAACAGCGAACGCAGCTCGATCAGCAAGGTAAAGGGTCGTGAGGTTGTAAATTTCTCCATGTCGCGCGCGCGCGGCGCGTCCGATGTCACGGTATATGAAGAATCGTTAAAGGTGATGGAGACAATTTCGAAGGAAAATCCCAGCGTCGAGTTTATCTCACTGGGGACCAGCGTGGATTATACCAAGGGTCAGTATAAAAGCTCGATTGCAGCGATGATTGAGGGCGCATTGCTCGCCGTTGTTGTCGTGTTTCTATTCCTGCGCGATTGGCGCGCGACGATGATTTCGGCAATTGCCATTCCGCTGTCCGCGATCCCCACTTTTTGGTTTATGGACCTGCTTGGTTTCAATCTCAACTTTCTATCGCTGCTGGCGCTGGGTTTGGTGGCGGGGGTATTGGTCGATGATGCCATTGTCGAAATTGAGAATATCGTGCGGCATATGCGAATGGGCAAATCCGCTTATCAGGCGTCGATTGACGCCGCCGATGAAATTGGCCTTGCCGTTGTCGCCACATCTTTCTGTATTGTTGCCGTCTTCCTGCCGGTCGGGTTGATGCCCGGCATTTCGGGTCAGTTTTTCAAGAATTTTGGTATAACTGTCGTGGTCGCGGTGTTGATCAGCCTGGCCGTGGCGCGGATGATAACGCCGATGATGGCGGCTTATTTCCTGAAATCAAAGGGTCATGCCGAACATGGCGAAGGCCCGTGGATGGATCGCTATCTGAAGGTTTTGGCGTGGACGCTGGACCGGTCAAAGATGGTCCAGATCCGGGCAAGCTTGCCGGGTATACGCAGCCGCTTTTTCTATACCGTTGGCGCGATTATCATGGGCTTGCTGCTGGTTATTGCGCCGGGCGTGGTTGTATTTGGATTGCACGCGGTGCTTTCGTCGCTGACCATACCCGACGCCTTGGCCACGGTGGTGACCGACAATAAAGATTCCTGGATATGGTACTTTATTGATAAACCACTGGAAATGGCACAGTTTATCTTGGTTTTGCTCGCCGGTTTCTTGTCGGCCGCCATCCTCCTGAAATTGGGCGCACTCGGCGCATTATGCGGCGGAAAACGCTTTTACCAATCCTATCGTTATTTCGAAGCGCGTTTTCAGGATCACCGGGTATGGATGCTCGGCCTTGGTTATTTTTCCTTTCTGTTCACCGCATTGCTATTCGTCAGCACGCCGGCGCAATTTCAACCGACGATCAATGTCAATGACAGCCGGGTTCAGATCGAGGTCGTTCCGGGGACCACGCTCGAACAAACCGAAAAAATCGCGGATCAGGTATCCGAATTAATGTACCGGCAGCCGGAGGTGGAACGCGCCTTAACCCGTGTGCGGTTGACCAATGCCACGGTGTTTGTCTCGTTAAAACCGGACCGGGATAAAACATCGATCGAATTTGAACGCGCGCTCGCGCCCGAGCTGCAGAAGATCGCCGATGCGCGCGTGACATTCCAATCGCAAACCGGCGGCGGCGGCACCGGCCGCGATATTTCGGTTATGCTCGCGGGATCCGATCCCAAGCTGCTCGAAGCATCGGCTGCAAAGCTGGTTGAGCAAATGAAAGGCCTCAATAAGCTGGTTGTTGCACCGCGGATCAACGCGGATATTAATCGCCCGGAAATTGTTATTCGGCCCTATCCCAATCTGGCGTCGCAGTTGGGTGTGACGACCGCATCCTTAAGCCAGACGATCCGTATCGCGACATTGGGCGAAATTGAGCAAAATGCCGCAAAATTTTCCCTGTCCGACCGGCAAATTCCGATCAAAGTAAGGTTGAGCGAAAATTCGCGCGAAAATATTGAAACCATCCGCAATTTGCCGGTGCCAACATCATCGGGCGGCACCGTACCGCTCAGCCGCGTTGCGGAGATTAGTTACGGTTCCGGCCCGACGGCGATTCAGCGATATAATCAAAGCCGGCGGATATTTGTCGGCGCCGATCTTGCGCCCAATATTGTCAAGGGTGAAGCCGACGTGGCAATCAATAAATTGCCCATCCTCCAAAATCTGCCATCGGGCGTCGCGCGCGAAGCTTTTGGCGAGGAAGAATGGCAGGGCGAGTTATTGGACAGCTTTGTTATCGCATTGATATCGGGCGTGTTGTTGGTGCTCGCCACCTTAATTTTGCTTTATAAGCGCGTCATGTCTCCGCTTGTTAACATGGGGTCGCTGGCGCTGGCTCCGCTCGGCGGAATTTTCCTGGTCTGGATGGTCGGACAGCCGGTATCGATGCCGGTAATGATTGGAATATTGATGCTGCTCGGTATCGTCTCCAAAAACTCCATCCTTTTGATCGATTTCGCCATTGAGGAAATGCAGCGCGGCGCGTCGCAATTGCAAGCGATTATGGACGCCGGGCATAAACGCGCGCAGCCCATTGTCATGACCACCGTGGCGATGACCGCGGGCATGGTGCCCACCGCGATTTCTTTGTCGGGCGATGGCGCGTGGCGCGCACCGATGGGCACCGTTGTGATCGGCGGCTTGATTATGTCAACCTTGCTCACTTTGCTGATTGTGCCTGCGGGCTTTAGCTTGGCTGACAGTTTTGAAAAGCGGGTTGGCCCCTGGATGCGGCGCAATTTGCTCACCTACCGTAGCCATGATGATGACCGTATCGATGCCGAAGAGGTCGCCGCGAAAGCCGCACTGCGGCAGCCGCCCCGTTCGCCTGCGTCAATAGCCGGCGGCCTGCAACCGGCAGAATAAGCGGGTATTTTTGCCGGAGGTCGAGTACAACTTCGTTCAGCATGCAGAAACAGGATTTTAAGGCTGTCCTGCCCACTTGACGACACCGTGTCATTTGCGGCAGGGGCAACTATGGCGCATAAAAATAACAAAACGGGCGGGAAAGAAGCAATCGAACTGGACCGCCGCGGGCTGCTCTTCGTGTTGTCGTCGCCGTCGGGTGCAGGCAAATCGACATTGGCCCGCAAGCTGCTCTATTCCGATCCGCAAATTTCACTATCGGTTTCGGTCACGACGCGCCCGCCTCGTCCCGGCGAGGTAAATGGTGTCGATTATC
Organism: Sphingomonadaceae bacterium; assembly: GCA_021732525.1. Classification (GTDB taxonomy): domain Bacteria; phylum Pseudomonadota; class Alphaproteobacteria; order Sphingomonadales; family Sphingomonadaceae; genus Sphingorhabdus_B. The sequence goes on from JAKFUU010000011.1 coordinate 16,486, forward strand.
ATTTCGTCGATGTGGAAAATTTTAAGCAAATGGCGCGCCGCGGGGAGTTTATGGAATGGGCGCATGTTTTCGGCCACCGCTACGGCACGCCCAAAGCCCCGGTTGAAGCGATGCTGGCGGCGGGCAAAGACGTCTTGTTCGATATTGATTGGCAGGGCACGCAGCAGCTCTATCAAGAATCGGGGAACGATGTCGTCCGTGTATTCATCTTGCCGCCGTCGATTAAGGAATTGGAGGCGCGTTTGCGCGGCCGCGGCACCGATAGCGATGTCGTGATCGCCGAAAGGATGGCGCGGGCGAAATCGGAGATCGGCCATTGGGATGGCTATGATTATGTGCTGATCAACGATGATATCGAAAGCTGTTTTGGCAAAATTCAGCATATTCTGGCCGCAGAACGCCTCAGCCGATCGCGGCAAAAAGGGTTGATCGGCTTTGCTCGCAAATTGGTGAATGGGTGAAGCTACGCGGCCATTATTAAAAAACGTGCGGCGGCGGCAAAATCTGCCGCGCGGTCGCGGCGGTTTTTGAGCGCATAATCATCCGCCCCCCATTGTTCCTCTTGCCATAATTCGTCCGCGATCAAATCGGGCCAGATTGTTTCCGCCTGCGCCCGCCCTTCTGCCAATGCCAGCACCGCAACCAGCGAACCCGATAGCGCGGCCAGCTTTGATGCCGCCGCCAACTGCCAATCATTCAGCGCCGCGACGGCTTGCTGCAACCGCGCCACGGTGGTCGCGGGCTGCGGCATATGCATGATGCCGTGCACCAGATGGAAGCCGATAAGATAGCGCGCCTCGGCCCAATGCAACCAATGGCCCCACGCCGCCGCCTGCCGTTCGAGCAGCGCCGCTGGTCCTTCGGCGCGGTAGCAGAAAAGATCGGTTTCGGCATATTCGCCGATGGCCGCCACAAAGGCGGCGCGCTCATTTGCCACCCGGTCAATCGCGGCGTTGGCAAAGCCTGTCATCGGCATCGCGGCGGGATCAATAATGTCGTCCACCGCATCCCATTCGACCTTCACCGCCCGCGCCAGCGCCTCATTCGGCAGATAAAGCTCGGCGCGCATAGGGGTTTTCACCGCCCGGCCATCAAGCCGAATGGCAAAGCCCGCCGCGCCGCGTTCGGTGGTCACTTTTTTCCAAAAACGTTTCATTTTTCGTCGGGTGTTTTCCATCGGCGCGCCAGAATTATCGGCAGCATGACAAATTCAAACACGCCGACCGCAAAGAGAAAATAGCCGATCTCTACCGGCAAATCCATGAAGCCATTGACGATAATGCCCAGCGCGATCGCGATCATAATCGCCCCGGCCAGCCGTGCGGCATTCAAGGTCAGCAGCCTCTGCCGCGCCTTTGCTTCCTCTTCTGCTGTCATCGCATTTCTTCCCCAATTTCGTTCAAAGCCGCGCGCAATTCGGCCATATCATGCGCGATTATATTGGCACCGCTTCGGCGCAGCTCCGGTTCGGAATGATAGCCCCAGGTTACGCCGATCGTGCGGCATCGTGCGGCGCGGCCCATTTCCATATCAAAGCTGGTGTCGCCGATCATAATCGTTCGGTCCGCCGAAGCGCCCGCCTTTGCCATCGCTTGATGCACCATCGCGGGATGCGGTTTGGATGGATGCCGGTCGGCGGTTTGCAGCGTGACGAAAAGCGGCAAGATGCCGTGATATTCGAGGCAGCTATTAAGACCCCGGTCCGATTTGCCCGTTGCAACCCCCAACTGCCAGCCCTCGCTCGTCAGCCCCGCGAGCAAATCCGCGATACCATCATAGAGCGGTTCTTCGATTGCGCCGCGCAAACGCATGGCGTGAAAGGCTTGCTTATAGCCATCGGCCAGATTGCGGTGCGTATCGTCCCCCGCATCCGGCGCCAATATGCGCATCGATTCGAGCAAGGACAGCCCGATCACCCGCCGTGTTTCCATCCGAGGCAGCGGCGTCAGATCATTGTCGCGGAACGCCGCCTCCATCGCCAAGCAATGATTGGCCTGCCCATCGACCAAAGTGCCGTCGCAATCAAACAGCGCAAGACAAGGCTGGGGCGGCACCGCCTATTTGCCCTTGCGCGGCTGACCCGCGGTGCGTTTGCGTGTCGGCGCGATGGGCTTCACCGGGCGGCGGCTCGCTCCGCCCGCCTTCGCGGTTTTTGCGGTTTTGCCTTTTGCTGGCTTTACAGCCGCTTTCACTTCGCCCCTCCCGCGCCTTTCGCCTTTGCGTTCCTTGCGCGCGGCTTTGGCGATATTTTTCTTCAGCTTGATCTTGGCTTCCAGCGTATTTTTATATTTCGGCGTCACCATGGGTAACGCATCGCCCAGCGCCAGATCAAAGCCCAAATCTTCCAGACTCTCCGCCATATGCGGCGGTAAGTTCGCGGTTACATCAAGCGCTTCGCCGCGCGGATGATCGATGCGGATGCGCCGGGCATGCAAATGCATCTTGCGGCTGATTGTGCCCGTTAGAAACGCATCCTTGCCGCCATATTTGCCGTCCCCCACAATCGGATGGCCAATCGCCGCCATATGCACGCGCAGCTGATGGGTGCGGCCGGTATAAGGCTGCAGCTCGACCCAGCAACAGGTGTTGCCCGCGCGTTCGATGATCCGATACCGGCTTTTCGATGGCTGTCCATTCTCGGTATCGACATGCATCTTCTCGCCGCCGGTGCCCGGTTGTTTGGCGAGCGGCAGATCAACCGTGCCATCCTCAATCGCGGGCACACCGACGACCAAGGCCCAATAAACCTTGCGCGCCGTGCGCGAGGAAAAGGCCTTGGAAAAATGCGCCGCGCTCCGCGCCGAACGCGCCACGAGCAGCACGCCCGATGTATCCTTATCGAGCCGGTGGACCAGCTTTGGCCGTTGGTCACCCTCAAAATACAGCGCATCAAGCAGGCCATCGACATGTTCGCTGGTTTTCGTGCCGCCTTGGGTCGCCAGGCCGGGCGGTTTGTTGATCACCAGCGCATCATTATCCTTATGAATCACCATATTTTGCGCATAATCGATCATATCATCGGTCAAATCGACTCGTTTACGGCTGCGGGCTGGCCGCGCATTTTGCGCTTCGATATCGGCAGGCGGCACCCGCAATCTCTGTCCGGTGGTGATCCGGTCCCCCGGCGCGGCGCGCTTGCCATCGATCCGGATCTGCCCGGTTCTGGCCCATCGGCTCACTTCGTTGAAGCTGGTGTCGGGCAGATGCCGTTTGAACCATCTGTCCAGTCGAATGCCATCATCATCGGGCGCAACCGCATATTCGCGGATGCCCTGCTGGTCTGGCGCAATAGCTTTACCGGCGGTTTTTGCTGGCGCTTTGGTTAGCGCTTTTACGGGCGCCTTGCTCATGCAAACACCGCTTTGCCAGCGGCGAGCCCGGCGAATAGCGCAATCAGCGCGATGATCACCGACAAAGCGGCGTAGCCAAGGGCGGTTAGCATCGCACCGCGCTCAATCATCATCGCCATTTCCAGGCTAAACGCGCTGAAAGTGGTGAATCCGCCGAGCAAGCCGACGCCGAGCAACAGGCGCAGATCATCCGCCATCCCCGTAGTTTCCGCCCCCCGTCCGGGTTGCAGCAACCACGCCGCCAGCAAACCCATCGCGAGCCCGCCGCTGATATTGGCAACGAACGTGCTCCACGGCCAGCCCGACGCTGCACCAAACTGCGCAAGTCGCACCGAAAGCAGATAGCGCAAACCAGCACCAACCGCGCCGCCCAGCATGACAAGTAAGAGAGATTTCATGCAGTCAGCCTTAGCGTCGCTTCGCCGCGATGGGAAGCGACGTTACGCCGCGAGCAACTTCTGCAAAAAAGTTGATCAATCGGCGGGGTTATGCTTCGCCAGAAATGCCTCGATCGAGGTAAGCAATGTCATCCGGTCGTCTTCGCGGCCAAAATGATGATCGGCGAGCGGTAACGACACAAATTCAACGGGCTTGCCCGCGCCGCGCATCGCCTTTTCCATGATCACCGATTGCACGTGATCGACCGTTACGTCTTTTTTGCCATGGATGAGCAAGAGCGGTGCTTTGATCCGCTCGACCGCCTTGATCGGCGATACCGCATTAAAATCGGGTGTCATCCTTTGCCATTGATCGCGGAAAAGATTGCTTCGCGAACTATTGCCAAAATCGTTGACCTCGCGGCGCAGGTTAGCAACGCCCGCAATCGAAATGGCGCAGCGATAAAGATCGGGATCCTTTGCAATGCCCCACATGGCCGCATAACCGCCATAAGACGCGCCAACGATGCATACGCGCTTGGGATCGGCAATGCCTTCCTTCACCGCCCAATGAACGCCGTCGGTCACATCATCCTGCATGGCATAGCCCATTTGGCCTTCGCCTGCTTTCAAAAAGGCGTTGCCATAGCCGGTGGAGCCTCGGAAATTCGGCTGCAACACGGCATAACCCCGGTTGGCCAGAAATTGCGTCCAATAATCATAGCTGAGCGTGTCATGCGCCCATGGCCCGCCATGCGGCATAATGATGAAGGGCAAATTCTTCGCTATGCGGCCCTTTGGCAGGGTTAATATGCCTTCAATTTCCAAGCCGTCGCGCGCTTTATATTGCACCAATTTTGCAGGGGCGAGCCGCTTTACCCCGATCGCGCTGTTGACCGCAGAAATCTGCTCTAGCGCCTGCGTCTTTGCGTCAAACAGAAAGAGCAGTCCGGGGTTATCGGGCGAGCTGATCCGAACCAGCATACGCGATTGATCGCGGTTAAAGCTGATAATCCGGGCCTTCGCGTTTTTTGCCGCCGCGTTGAGATAAGCCTGCGCCTTTTCCATTTCAGGGTCGAGCCAATGCACCGGCTTTTCCTGATCATCGGTTGTCACCCCCAGCAAAATCTTGCCGTCATAGGATAACAACGGCCATTCGACATTGCCTTTGGCCGGTTCATAGACATAGCGGATGTCTTGTTTGGTCACGATGTTGGTTTCGACGATGCTGGTTTGCCCGTTGGCATTGTCTTTTTCAATCAAGGCATGGTCGGTTCCGGGTATAAACAGGAAGGGAACGGTTAAGCGTTCATCTTTGCCCAAATTGGCGCTTTCGATGGAGCGAAACTCCCGCGATCCTTCCTTGGCATAAAGCAGCCGCGATTTTTGATTATCGTCGTTATAGGCAAAGCCAAGACGCACATTGCCCGATGAATCGGCCGCCCAATCCCAAACATTCGGCTTACCGACAACAACCTTTCGGCGTTTTCCGTTGGTAACATCGACCCGAAACACCGTCGGCCAAAATCCTTCTTGATTGGTATATACCGTTTCCTGCGCCGCCACCAGTATCTCATTAGTGCCATCGGACGGCACATATAGCACATCGGCGGCATTTTGCCCGCCCATGTCGGACAGCAGCGGTGTCAGCTTGCCGGTCATGCGGTTAATGCCGTATAACCGCTGAATATACCAGCGATCGGCCTCAACCCGCGCCAATGCCTGAAGTGTAACAATGATGTGATCGTCATTGACCCAGCGAATCGATGCCAATTCGGTTTCGTCGGGGATTCCAACGACGACCGGACTGCCGCTATCTTTGAATATTGGGAACATCGCGATGCGTTGTTCGCCTTTAACCCCCAACAATCCCGCGATAAATAATCCATTGGGCGAAATTTCCGCCTGCTCAATGAATGGTAGCGCTGCAAAAGCCGTGACGGGCAGCTTTTCTGCGGGTTTTATAATCTTTGCGGGCTTTGCCGCCGTGTCGGTGGTTGCAGCGGGACGGTCATTAGACGGCGCGGCTTCTTGCGCGATACTGCCTGTGGGTGCGATGGGCAAAATTGAAAGAGCGAACAATAGGATCAAAAAGGCCTGACGCAATCTAATAATCATAAACACCCTATCGTAACAATACCGACCCCGCACCAGACCAGCAAAATGCTACCTTGCGCCGATATAAAAAACTAGTGATTTTTTCCCGTGGAGCCCCGGCCGCCGCCGCAGCCAAATCGCTTGGGTGACAAGCGGCGATAAAGCGCCTATGCGCGCGCTATTATGGCGACAAAAATATCTACCCTTCAAATAGCCGCAGCACCCAAAGTGGGTATGGTTTCGCTCGGCTGTCCCAAGGCATTGGTCGACAGCGAGCGGATCCTCACCAAGCTGCGCGCCGATGGTTATGCCATGTCGCCCGATTATGCGGGGGCTGACGTAGTGCTCGTCAACACTTGCGGTTTTCTCGATTCGGCCAAAGAAGAGAGCTTGGAGGCGATTGGCGAGGCGATTGCCGAAAATGGCCGGGTGATCGTAACCGGATGCATGGGCAAGGAAGCCGATCTGATTATGGCCCGTTTTCCGCAGGTTTTGGCGGTAACCGGCGCGCATCAATATGAAGATGTGGTGAGCGCGGTCCATGCCGCCGCGCCGCCCGCGCGCGGGGCTTTTGTCGATCTGGTGCCCAATCTGGACGCGCTCGGCGGGGTTAAGCTGACGCCGCGCCATTATAGCTATTTGAAGATCAGCGAAGGCTGCAACCATAGCTGCTCCTTTTGCATCATCCCCGACCTGCGCGGCAAGCTGGTCAGCCGCAGGATCGATGCGGTGCTGCGCGAGGCGGAAAAACTGCTTGCGGCGGGCACCAAGGAATTGCTGGTGATATCGCAAGATACTTCGGCTTACGGCGTCGATATCCGGCATGACGAGCGGAGCTGGAAGGGGCACCCGGTGCGCGCGCATATGACCGATCTGGCGCGTGAATTGGGCCGGATGCGAACCACCGAGGGGAACGCGCCTTGGGTGCGGCTGCATTATGTCTATCCGTATCCGCATGTCGATGCCGTCATTCCGTTGATGGCCGAAGGGTTGCTGACGCCCTATCTCGACATCCCGTTTCAACATGCTGCGCCGTCGGTGCTGAAGCGGATGAAGCGCCCCGCCAACGAAGCCAAAGTGCTCGAGCGGTTAAAAAACTGGCGCGCTATCGCACCCGATATCGCGGTGCGCAGCAGCTTTGTCGTCGGTTTTCCCGGCGAAAGCGAGGCGGATTTTCAATATCTGCTCGATTGGCTGGACGAGGCACAATTGGACCGGGTTGGCGCATTCCGCTTTGAACCCGTCGAAGGCGCAGCGGCCAACGCCCTGCCCGATCATGTCCCCGAAGAAGTGAAAGAGGAACGCTACCAACGGATCATGGAAAAAACCGCGGCAATCAGCGCGGCAAAACTCAGCGCAAAAATTGGCCGCACCCTGCCCATTATCATCGACGAAATGGGCGAGGCCGATGAAGACGGCAGCATCGGCGCCACCGGCCGATCGCAAGCCGACGCGCCAGAGATCGACGGCAATGTCTTCCTTCGCGATGTTAACCCCAATTTGATGCCGGGTGACATTGTCGATGTGGCCATCGAGGATGCCGACGAGCATGACCTGTTTGGATTTGTCACCGGGTGAAGATTGAATCTGCATTTGACCCAAACCAGTTGCAATTGGCAACGATGCAAGTAATCTAATCGCTCGGTTAAACGGAGCTGCAGGAGAGAGCCGTTATGGCACGCGGAGAAACGGCGGCAGACGTCGATATTTTAATCGTTGGCGCGGGGCTTTCGGGCATCGGCGCGGCGGCGCATCTCACCACGCAATGCCCCGGCAAAAGCTATGCTATCATTGAACAGCGCGGCGATATCGGCGGCACATGGGATTTATTTCGTTACCCCGGCATCCGGTCGGATAGCGACATGCATACGCTGGGATATCGCTTCAAACCGTGGTTGCATGAAAAAACTATCGCCGATGGCCCATCGATCCGGCAATATATTCATGAAACTGCGGATGAATATGGCATTAAAGGCCATATTCATTTCGGCCACCGCGTTCTGGGGGCTGACTGGTCTACCGCCGACGCCGCGTGGACGATCCGGGCGCAGCGCGAAGCCGACGGGACGCAGGTGCAATTTCGGGCCAATTTCCTGTTTATGTGCGCAGGCTATTATAATTATGACGAAGGTTACCGCCCCGATTTTCCGGGTCAGGAGGATTTTCAGGGCAAGGTGATCCATCCGCAGCATTGGCCGAAAGATTTTGACCATGCCGGCAAGAAACTGGTGGTCATTGGCTCGGGCGCGACCGCGGTGACGATTGTGCCGGTGATGGCTGAGACGGCGGCGAAGGTGACGATGCTGCAACGTTCGCCCACCTGGATGGTATCGCGGCCCGCGATTGATCCGTTTAGCCGGTTTATGCGCAAAATATTGCCGGAAAAATGGGCTTATTGGCTAACCCGCCGGCGCAATATCAACCTGCAACGGCTGACCTATTGGCGCGCGCGCACCGCGCCGGAACGGCTGGGCAAGACGCTGCTCGACGAAGCGCGCAAGGCCATGCCGGGTTACGCCAATTTTGATACCGATTTTGTGCCCAAATATGGCCCCTGGGAACAACGGCTATGCCTGGTTCCCGACGCCGATATGTTTGATGCGATCAACGCCGGCAAAGCGGAGATTGTCACCGATCATATCGATCATTGGACCGAAACGGGCATCGCCTTGAAATCGGGGCGGCATATTGACGCGGATGTGATTGTCACCGCAACAGGATTGAATTTGGTTCTGTTGGGGCAAACACAGCTTAGCCTTGATGGCGCGCCAATCGATCTGGCCAATCATGTCAATTACAAGGGCGTGATGTTTAACGATATCCCCAATATGGCCAGCGTTTTTGGTTATGTGAATGCGTCCTGGACGCTGAAAACCGATATTGTCGCGGATTATGTTTGTCGTTTGCTTAAAACCATGGATGCAAAGGGTGCGCGGATCGCCAATCCCGTTTTGGCCGACCCCGCTATGCCACGCCTGCCTTTTGTCGAAGATTTTTCTTCGGGCTATTTCGCGCGCAGTTTTGATCGGTTGCCCAAAAATGGTGACCGGCATCCTTGGCGCGTGCTGCAAAATTATGCCGCCGAAAAAAAGATATTGACCAAAGAGCCGGTGGATGACGGGGTGATGATATTTTCCGCGCCCGGTCGCCGCGATGCGCTTTTTGAAGCGGGGCTTGCTGAAACGCTGCTGGCAGCACAGTAAAGGCCAGCAACCCATTGGATTTCGGCCTGCGCCGGGCGGCATGCTGGCGGCGGATGCAGAAAAAATTTCGCGCTTTCCTGCAAAAGCGGTTATCAGCGGCGCATGACTGATTTTCATCCATTGATAAGCCCCGATAACGGGCAAGCGGCAATCGATATTCATATTCTCGATAAAGGCAATTTTCCCAAATGGATCACGGCGCAGGGCGCAGCGGCACGCGCCAGCATCCATGCGCAGAAATTTGACGGCGCGCCGGGGTCGCTCGCGATCTTTCCCGCCGAACCTGCCAACGGCTCCAATGGCGGATGGGCGGCGGTCATCGGCACCGCCCATTCCCAGCAGCTTGATATTTGGACATTGGCCAAGGCATCGGAAACCCTGCCCGCCGGAACTTACCGCTTGCAAGGCTGGGTGGCGGGGGCCGCTATGTTCGGCTGGATGCTCGGCCAATATCGCTTTGATGAATATCGCAGCGATCCGGTCACAGGCGGCGCGCGGATATTGCTGGTCAACGAACCGGCGCGGATCGGCGACATGGCTGAACAAGCGGCGGCCACCGCGCTGGTGCGCGATCTGGTCAACCGTCCGGCGTGTGATTTGGGGCCGCAGCAGTTGGAGGATCATGTCCGGCATCTGGCCAAGGACCATAAGGCCGAGATCACCGTCGCCAGCGGCGCAGCGCTGGAAAGCGGCTATCCGATGATCCATGCGGTCGGCAAAGCGGCGGCGCGGGGTTTCGCGCCGCGTTTAATCGAGCTGGAATGGGGCGATAAACGGCATCCGCGAATCGCGGTGATTGGCAAAGGCATCACGTTCGACAGCGGCGGTTTGGATATTAAAAGCGCGGCGGGCATGCGGATTATGAAGAAAGATATGGGCGGCGCAGCGCATGCGATTGCGCTGGCGCAGATGATTATGCGCGCGCGGCTGCCGGTGCGGCTCCATCTGCTGATTGCGGCGGCGGAAAATTGTATTTCGGGCGCGGCGCTGCGCCCCGGCGACATCATCAAAAGCCGGGCGGGAATTACCGTGGAAATTGACAATAGCGATGCCGAAGGGCGGCTGGTGCTGTGCGATGCGATCACCAAAGCGGGCGAAAGCAAGCCCGAATTGATCGCCGATTATGCCACCTTAACCGGCGCGGCGCGCGTGGCGCTCGGCCCCGATTTACCCGCGATATTTGCCAATGATGATGCTTTGGCCGAAACCATCCTCCGGCTGGGCACCGAAATGGGTGACCCCTGCTGGCGGATGCCCTTGTGGGATGACTATGCCGATATGCTGTCGAGCGATATCGCCGATACCGCCAATAGCGGGGGCAGCTTCGCGGGATCGATCACCGCCGCGCTCTATCTGAAAAAATTCGTGCCGGACAATATTCCCTGGATCCATTTTGATACTTATGCGTGGCGGGCGGCGAGCAAACCAGGGCGGCCCAAGGGCGGCGAAGCGCTTGGCCTGCGCGCGCTATTCGGCTATCTGGCGCAAACCTATCCGGCGCGATAGAGTTGGGACACACGCGAAAGGAACGCTTTTTGGCCAAGCAACAGCCAAATATAGAAGGGGCAATCAAGCCGCGAGCAAGCTTCACCTTGGAAGGACACAGCTTTGTCGGCGACAAACGCACCACGCCGATACGCGGCGATCTGGCGGATATAAAGCTTGCTGGGCTTTTGTTTGCGCCGCATTATGCGGTGCCGATGATCCGCAGTTGCACCGTGCCATCGGTGATGATGCACCAGCTTGCCGACGCCGATTCGGCCGTGATCAGCGAACTGATCCATGGCGAAGATTTCGCGATATTGGACATTTCGGGCAAATGGGCCTGGGGCTATAGCGTGCATGATGATTATCTGGGCTATGTAGAAATGGCGGCGCTTGGTGAACGGCCGGTCCCCACGCATATTGTCACCAGCCGGTCGGCGACATTGCTCGCCGCGCCCGATGTTAAGGCGAATACGACCGCCCGGCTGCATATGGGCGCAAAGCTGGTCTGCACGGCGGCGAATAGCGACGGGAAATTTCTGAAAGTCGGCGACCATTATATCTTCCGCAAGTCGGTAGAGCCGATGGGTAACGTCGCCGAGGATCCGGTGGCATTGGCCGAAAAGCTACTTGGAACGCCCTATCTTTGGGGCGGGCGCAGCGGTGATGCGATCGATTGTTCCGGTCTGGTGCAATTGGTTTTTGGCATGAATAGTCAGGAAGTCCCCCGCGATACCGATATGCAGCAGAATGTGGTGGGCAAAGCCATTGCGGACGGCGAACCGCTGCGCCGCAATGATCTGGTCTATTTTCCCGGTCATGTCGGGATTATGGTGGATGGGGAGAATATCATCCACGCAACGGCGCATCATATGACGCTGGTGGTCGAAGCCTTGGCCGATGTTACCGCGCGTTTCGGCGGCCATGAACAACCCATTTTGGCGCGGCGGAGGCTGTTATGACCCAATCTGTCTTTATCGATGGCGCGGCGGGCACCACCGGGCTTGAAATTGCCGAGCGGCTGGCCGCGCGCGCGGAATTTTCGTTGATCGCGCTGGACGATGATAAGCGCAAGGATGTGACAGCGCGCAAGCAGGCGCTGAACGATGCTGATTTCGTCATCCTCTGCTTGCCCGATGATGCCGCTAAAGAATCAGCCGCAATGACAACATCGGCCAAAACCCGCATTATCGATGCCTCCACCGCGCACCGCACTCACCCTCAATGGATCTATGGTTTCGCCGAATTTCGCAAAGGCCAATATGATCATATCGCGGATGCCCGGTGGGTGAGCAACCCCGGATGCTACCCCACTGGCTTTCTCGCATTAATCGCGCCGTTGATCGCTGCGCGGTTGATCCCCGAAGATTGGCCCTATGCGGTCAATGCGGTTTCGGGCTATTCGGGCGGCGGCAAGGCGATGATCGAACGGTTCGAAGGCGGGCAAGGCAGCGATATTGGCTTTCGCAGCTACGGCCTTGATCTGGATCATAAGCATATTCCCGAAATGCAGCATCATGCCGGCCTGTCGCTGGCACCGATTTTCTCGCCCGCGGTGGTTAAAGCCTTTCGCGGCATGATGGTCGAAATACCGCTGCCAATATCGGTCATGCCCGGCAGCGACAGCCCCGAAGAAATGCGCGCATGCCTGACCGCGCATTATGCCGGCTCGCGGCTGGTAACGGTGCATCCCGAAATGATCCCATCCGAATTGCTGATCCTCAATACGCAGGAACCATCGGACCGGCTCGATCTTTATGTTATGGGTTCATCCGATGCCAGCCAGGTGCGGTTGATGGCGATGCTCGATAATCTCGGTAAAGGCGCAGGCGGCGCGGCGGTGCAAAATTTGAACATCATGGCCGGACTGGATGAAACAGCGGGTTTGCGGCTTTAGAGCATTTTGCGTTAAATGTGGATCGATACAGATTTATCGCATTACGCGCTAATCCTCCTCCGGCCCCAATTCGGGGTCTAGATCGCGCGGGCGCGTAAAACGGGACAGCTTGCCCGCTCCATGATCAATGTCACGCCAATGATCGATCGCAATTTCAATAATGGCGAGCGCGGCGGTGGGATATTTTTCGTAAATCGCCGCGCGGTGGGCGTCTCCGCTGGTTTCGGGAACGAGGTCCAAGATCAAATCTTCCATTCCCGGATTATGGCCAACCAGCAATAGCGAATGGATGCTGTCATCCACCTCACGCAATATATCCATCAAGCTTGCCGATGAGGCCAAGTAAATGCGCCGTTCCCATATGGGATCCAGCCGCTTGTTGTAGCTGAGCGCAACTTCGTCGATTGTTTCGACAACGCGCAGCGCAGGACTGGCGATGACACGATCAAAATGCAGCCCTTCGCGCCGGATAAATTGCCCCATCACCCGCGCGCCGCGTTGCCCCCGCGCATTGAGCGGACGGTCGAAATCGCGCGCCACCGGATCATCCCAGCTTGATTTGGCATGGCGCAAGAGTGTCAGGGTCTTCATTAAAAGGGCAAATCCTCGTCCAGCACGCTCTCATTCATCTCTTGGCCGATTTTTGTGACCGGCGAAAGACCGGATTTCACAATATCTATCGCCTGATCCAATGGGACGCGGCGGATATTGGCTCCGGCGGGAAATGCGGCCATTAAACGCGACGGTGCGGCGGCGGAAAGAAGAATGAAATATCCCTTGTCCTCTTTGCTGCGGATCAACCGGCCAAAGGCCTGCGCCAACCGCGCCCGGATGATCCGGTCGTCATATTCGCCGCCGCCGCCCGGCTTATCACTGGCCGCCAACCGCCGTGCCCGGTGCAAAATATCGGGGCGCGGCCAGGGGATTTGCTCCATAATGACCAACCGCAACGAATGGCCGGGCACATCCACACCGTCGCGCAGCGCATCGGTGCCGAGCAGGCTGGCGTGCGGATCATCGCGGAAAATATCGACCAAAGTGCCGGTATCAATGGGATCGACATGCTGCGCATATAGGGGCAGGCCGTCGCGCGCCATCCGGTCGGCGATGCGCGCATGCACGCTGCGCAGCCGCCGGATCGCAGTAAACAGGCCAAGCGCGCCGCCGCCCGACGCCGCGATCAGCGATGCATAAGCGCCGGACAGCGCCGCCAAATCACCGCGTTTCACATCGGTGACGATCAACACTTCGGCTTGCGCGGCATAATCAAACGGGCTGCCGGTTTCAAAATGCTGCACCTTATGATCCAGGTGGGCCGCACCGGTGCGCATCTCTGCATTGTCCCATCCGCCGCCGCTGCGCAATGTCGCCGATGTTGCCAGCACGCCGTGGGCGGGCTTCAGGATAATTTGTGCCACCGGCTGCATCGGATCGAGCCAGCGGCGATGGATGCCAATATCATATTCGCGGCCTTCAAAACGATCGATCGCCAGCCAATCGACAAAATCGGGGTCAACCGGGCCGGCAACGCGGGAAAGCATCGCGGCCCATGCCGATAGCGTATCGATCCGCCATGCGAGGCTGGCGATGGCACCTTCGATCCGCGCCCGCGCCGCTCCATCCAGCCAATCGGGCGGATCGCCGATAATCGCCTCCATCCGCTGACCCAATATCGTTAGCGGCCGGGCCAGCTTTTGCAGCGCGGCCTGCGCATCGGCCGCAGCATCGATCAACTTTGCATCGGGCTGTGCTATCTCGGTTTCAAGGCCATATCCGGCATCGCCGTCCCCGCTTTCGTCGCGGGCAAACACGGTGACGCGAATCGCGGCGAGCAATCTTTCGATCGGGCCGGACGGCGCATTTTCGGCGGCCCGCGCGAGCCATCCCTCACCGGGCAAAGCCTCCGCCGCGATCCGCGCCATCTCGATCGCCACGCCGCCCTCGCCGTCATAGCTTGCCACATCGGCCAGCCGCGCGGCAAGCCCGCGCCGCCGCCCGCGTGCCTTGCCTTCTGGACCGATCACCCAGCGGCGTAGTTCGATGGTTTCTTGACCCGTCAGCGCGGCGGCAAACATCGCGTCAGCGGCGTCGAACAGATGATGGCCTTCATCAAAAATAATCCGCGTGGCGCTCGGCTCGTCGCGGCGATTGCGCGCGGCATTGACCATCATCAACGCATGATTGGCAATCACGATATGGGCGGCCACGCTCGCGCGGCTGGCGCGTTCGATGAAGCATTTTTTATAATGCGGACATCCAGCATAGATACATTCGCCGCGCCGGTCGGTCAGCGCGCCGGGGCCATTGCGGCGAAACAGCGTGGGCAGCCATCCGGGCAAATCGCCGCCGATCATATCACCGTCGCTGCTATAAGCGGCCCAGCGCGCCGCCAAATGCGCCAATATTGCGGCGCGCCCGGCAAAGCCGCCTTGCAGCGCATCCTCCAAATTGAGCAAGCAAAGATAATTTTCGCGGCCCTTGCGCACCGCCACATGGGCGCGAAATTGCGCTTCACCGGGATAGACCCGCCGTGCCTCCTGCACCAATTGGCGTTGCAGCGCCTTGGTAAAGGTGGAAATCCAAACCGCGCCGCCCGCTTGCTGCGACCATAGCGATGCCGGGGCGAGATAGCCCAGCGTTTTGCCGATGCCCGTGCCCGCTTCGGCCAGCAGCATATTGGGGTGCCCTTTGCGCTGGCGCGGGCCGAAGACATAACCGGCGGCGGCGGCAAAATCGCGCTGGCCATCGCGTATTTCCGCATTGCTGCCCACAATCGCGGCCAATTGTGCCTGAATTTCTATATCGGATAGCGTAATTTGACGCGGCGCCGGGCGCGGCGCGGCCTCTTCCCATTCGGCGAGCCGCGAAAATAACCAGCGTTCGGGTTTTTCCGGCTTTTTAAGCTGCGCCAGCACCAGCCCAGCCCAGGGCCAGCGCAGCCGCATAAGCGCCTGCGCGCTATCCCACGCGCCCTCGCGCTGCGGCCAAGCGGGATCGGTGAGCGCGGCGAGCAATTTTTGGGTGGCGGTGAAGAGGAGATGTGGGACGGTCTCGTCGCTCCACACGCCGTCATGCTGAACTTGTTTCAGCATCCATTTATCAGCAGAAGCCGTCAGCTTGCTAGGCGCGATGGACCCTGAAACAAGTTCAGGGTGACGTGGATTTGTACCCAAAGCATCAGCCAACCCCTTGGGCGTCGGCACCATAAAGCGCGCCGGATAGACAAAGGCAAATAGCTCCAAAATATCAAGCCCCGACAGCTCCGCATAGCCCAGCCGCTGCGCGGTCAGCGGTGCATTGAGCATAATGATCGGGGTTTCCGCCGCCCGCCCCACCGCTTCGCCTTTGCTGACCCGGTTGATACAGCCTTTTTCGTCTAAAATCCATATCCCGGCATGGCTTGCATGCAGCGCAGGAAGCTTTAGGGAAAATGTCATCGCGGTTTGTTAAGCGAATCTAGCATGAATTGGAAATGGGAATGAGCGATATCCTGCGTAATGCCGCGCAAAATAGCAAAGCCTGGCCGTTTGAAGAGGCGCGGCGTTTGGTTAAGCGCTATCCCGTTGGCAAGGCAAATGGCGAACCCGTCTTGTTTGAAACCGGCTATGGACCATCGGGCCTGCCGCATATTGGCACGTTTAACGAAGTGCTGCGCACCACGATGGTACGGCGCGCTTATGAGGCGATGACGGGCGCATCCACGCGGCTGGTGGCTTTCAGCGACGATATGGACGGCCTGCGCAAGGTGCCGGATAATATTCCAAATGGCGAAATGCTGACCGCATATTTGGGCAAGCCGCTGACCACCATTCCCGATCCTTTCGGCAAATTTGAAAGCTTCGCGCATCACAATAACGCGATGCTGCGCGAATTTCTCGACCGATTTGGGTTCGAATATGAATTTGTCTCATCTAGCGAGCAATATAAATGCGGCGCATTCGATGAGGCGCTGCGCAATGTGTTGCGGCATAATCAGGATATTCTCGACATCATGCTGCCAACGCTGGGCAAGGAGCGGCAGGCGACCTATTCACCCGTGTTGCCGATTTCAGGGAAGTCTGGCCGTGTCTTGCAAGTCGCAGTCGAGGTGCTGGATGCGGAGGCTGGCATGATCGCTTTCGAGGATGAGGGCGAACGCATTGAACATTGTATTCTTTCGGGCGGTGCAAAGCTGCAATGGAAGGCAGACTGGGCGATGCGCTGGGTGGCGCTTGGTGTTGATTATGAAATGTATGGCAAGGATCTGACCGAGAGCGGTATCCAGTCGGGCAAGATTGCCAAGGCGCTTGGCGGGCGCAAGCCAGAGGGTCTGATTTACGAGATGTTCCTTGATGACAAGGGTCAGAAAATCTCCAAATCGAAGGGAAATGGCCTCAGTTTGGAAGAATGGCTCGATTATGGCAGCGAGGAGAGCCTCGCTTTCTATATATATCGCGAGCCGAAAGCGGCCAAGCAATTGCATTTGGGCGTAATCCCCAAAGCCGTGGACGAATATCTGCAAATGCGCGGCGGCTATCCCGATCAAGAGCTGGATAAGCAGCTGGGTAATCCGGTGCATCATATCCACGCCGCGCGCAGGCAAGACGTGCCGAGCGCGGTGCTGCCGGTGACTTTCGGATTGCTGATGAATCTCGTCGGGGTGATGGGCGCGGATGCCACCAAGGAGCAAATTTGGGGTTATTTGGGCAATTATGTCGATGGCGCCAATGCCGCGACTTATCCTGAACTGGATGGTTTAATCGATAACGCCATGGCCTATACGCGCGATTTCATTGCGCCAACGCTGCATCGCCGCAAACCGGTTGGCGGGGAGGTTGCCGCCTTGCAGAAACTGGATGCCGAGTTGGCGGGTCTTTGCGACGATGCGGCGGCGGAGGATATCCAAACCATCGTCTATGAAATCGGCAAGGATGAAGCCTATGGTTTTGAGAATTTACGCGATTGGTTCAAGGCGCTTTATGAGACGCTCCTGGGGTCCAGCGCGGGGCCGCGGATGGGCAGCTTCATCGCGCTTTACGGCATTGAAAATTCCCGTAAATTGATCGCAGAGGCTTTGGATTAGGAGGCTTAATATGAGCGGATATCATCTGGCGCAGATTAATGTGGGCCGCTTCATCCATTCGCGCGACGACCCCGCCAATGCCGATTTTATGAAGGCGCTTGATCCGGTGAATGCACAAGCGGATGCCGCCCCCGGCTTTATTTGGCGGCTGGTGGGGGATGGCAATGATGCCACCGGGTTGGTCCCGGATGAGGCTGACCCTCAACTGCTGGTCAATATGTCGCTATGGCGCGATGTCGAGGCGCTGGAAGCTTATGTATACCGAAATAGCGAACATCTGGCCATTATGCGCCGCCGAAAAGAGTGGTTTGAGAAGATTGAAATATTTCAGGCTTTATGGTGGGTAACGGCCGGGCATATTCCCAGCGTGGCAGAAGGATTAGAGCGCATCGCGGTCCTGCGTGCGAAGGGTCCAAGCGCAGCCGCCTTCCCATTTAGCCAGGCTTATCCCGCACCCGGCGCAGCGCCCCCGGCGGCCATATTGGGTGAATGCGCATGACCGTTATCGCCGCCCGTATATACCGCGATGGCCGGCTGCTATCCAATGTCGATCTTGCTACGGTATCACTCAACCTAGAGAAAAAAGAGGATTTTGTCTGGATCGGCCTGCATGAACCCGATGACGCGACATTGGCGATGGTGCAAAAACAATTTGGCCTGCATGAATTGGCGGTCGAAGATGCGCTCGATGCGCGGCATTTGCCCAAGATGGAAAATTACGGCGATCACCTATTTGTCGTCGCGCGCACCTTGCATTTGGAAGGGGAAGATAACGAAGCTCGTATCGGATATGGCAATAGCGCGATCTTTGTCGGGCGGCAATTTATCATCACCGTGCGCCATGGATCAATACGCGGCCATGCGCCGGTGCGCAAGCAATTGGAAGTGACGCCGTGGCTGCTCAAACATGGTCCGGATTATATATTGCATGCGATTTTGGATTATATCGTCGATGGCTATTTCGATGTGATCGACGTGGTGGAGGAACAGGTTTTGGCGATGGAAGATCACGCATTGGAAAGCTTCCTTGGCCGGGCGGAAACCGCACGCCTGTTCACGCTGCGCCGGGATCTGTTTCGGTTGCGGCGGATATTGGGACCGATGGAAGATTTGGCAAACCGCTTTGTCCATATTGGACTGCCGCAAATTGACGACAATATCGCCCCTTATTTTCGCGATCTTACCGATCATGTGCGCCGCGTGAACCACCGGGTTGAGGGGCTTCGCGATACGCTGACCAGCGTGATTGAAACCAGCGGCTTGCTGGAACAGCAACGACAAGGCGTCATCACGCGGCAATTGGCGGCGTGGGCGGCGATTTTGGCCGTGCCCACCGCGATTGCCGGAGTTTACGGGATGAATTTCAAATTTATGCCCGAAATTGACTGGAAATATGGCTATTTTGTCGTGGTCGGCGCGATGATGACCATCTGCACCGGCTTATATATAAAGTTCAAACGCGCAGGCTGGTTATAATCGCCATGATAGCGATTTTCACCACCGGCGGCACGATCGACAAGGTTTATTTCGACGCTCTGTCCGATTATAAAATCGGGCCAGCCGCGATTCCCGATATGCTGCGCGAAAATAACGTCTATGCGCCGCATAGCGTAACGCAATTGATGCGCAAAGACTCGCTGGAGTTAACCGATGATGACCGCGCCGTCATCCGCGCGGCGATATTGGCATGCACGGCGGAGCAAATATTGGTGACCCACGGCACCGACACGGTGGTGCAAACCGGATGCGCGCTTGCCGATATCCCTGCCAAAACCATCGTGCTAACCGGCGCGATGCAGCCCGCCACCTTGCGCAAAAGCGACGCCGAATTTAACGTCGGCTTCGCACTCGCGGCGGTGCAAACCCTGCCGCACGGCGTCTATATCGCGATGAACGGCCAGATTTTCGATCCCAGGATGACAGTGAAGAACCGCGCGGGTCAACGGTTTGCCCCTATCGCCGGATAGAGCGGACAGCGTGAAATAGAAACCACACCGCCCGCGCTATCTGTTTGTGGACGCATCGCTTTATGCGAAAAACCGATGCCCACTTTTTCGCGCGATGCTCTGCGCTGCGCCGTTCTCTAACCGTCAATCACCCGCGTTGACGGATGATGTTTGTCGAGATGCCTTTTGATGATCCGCAGGTTCTTGCTGTTGGACCGCCAGATCATGTCAAAAGCATCGCCAACCAAGGGCACCGCGCCCAATAAAGTATCAACGCCAACATTGGCCGCCATCCGCATCAATTGCCATTTTGACATGCCCAAATTGCGCGCTTCCCAAATCACATAAGCGCCCATTGCTGCGGTAACGATATCGCCGACAACCGGGATTAAACCAATGATCGAATCAAGCCCGACGGGCAGGTTGACACCGGGTATCCGAAAGGACCGTTCCAGCAATGTTTCCATCGCCTCCACCCGCTGCCTTACCATCGCGGGTTCTTTGCTCAACACGGGGAATTGCTCCGCAATTTGTTTAAACTGATCCTGCGATATCGGCATGATGATTCTCCTCAACTGCTTAACTGGGGTTGCGCCCCAGATATTGCAACAGATGCAAGCCGCGCGGGTTGGGTGCATAGCCCAATAAACCGTCGCGGGTAAGCGACCAGCGCAGCGG
Source organism: Sphingomonadaceae bacterium (assembly GCA_021732525.1). GTDB lineage: Bacteria > Pseudomonadota > Alphaproteobacteria > Sphingomonadales > Sphingomonadaceae > Sphingorhabdus_B. The sequence continues at coordinate 36,581 of JAKFUU010000011.1, forward strand.
GTTGGCAAGCGGAATAAAATTTCGGGTTTCCTGAAGCATCAATTCCGCTTCACCCAGCAGCCTTTGCCTTTCGGCGGGATCGGATGTTTGCCGCGCTTGCCGAACAAGTCCATCCGCTGCTTTATCGCAAACCGGGGTTACATCGCAGGAAAGCTGACCCAAATACCAGCTGGGGCTGGATATATCCGCGACAATATCTAGCAGCCGCAGGTCCGCGTCTCTTTGCGGCAATGCTCGCTGCGCATCCAGCCCGATCGCGGCCAGATCGGCGCGGATACGGGCAAATAAAATCCGTCCGCCTGCATTATCGGGCACGGATATGCGCAGCGGCCGGATATTGCCATTGGCCGCCTCCCATTGGCTAACAACGCCGCGCGCCAATTCTTGCCGCTGGGTAACCGGCAGCGCGGACCAGCGCGGCGGCGGTATATTGGCGCGATTTTGCAATGTTTCGGGCATCAAGGTTAAGCTTTCCTGCCAGGCAAAATTATCAAAAGATGTCAGCAATCTTGGTCGGTCAATCGCCATGGCGATCGCTTCACGGTGCGATTGAAGGCTTAAAAATGGTCCTGTTTCGGCAAATAACAATCCGAACAGCCCCGGCACCGGATCGGATTGCACCAAGCCGCCGGATATGTTGGCGGCGCTAAGCAGCGGCAAATGATGGAAACGGCCGCCGCTGATCACATCGGTTTGCCCGGCTTTGAACCGGACCAATGCCGCTGCTGGTAAATTGGGCTGCAATATCACCCGCTCGCTGCTTAAAACCGGATCGCCGCTTTCGTCAAACCCCTTTAGCCGCAGCTGCATCGCCGGACCCGATTTTTGCGCCAGCATCGGGCCGGACCCAGCGCCTTTGTCAATCAAACCAAATTCCGGTTGGGCGAGCAGTTCCAACAAATTTGGCATGGGCGATTTCAACCGGATTTCGATGATTTTTCCAGTCATCGACACGCTGCGATCGACCGCCGTCAACTCCCGGCCTAACGCGCTATTGCGCAGTTCACGGATACGGATGTTGAGGCTATCGGCGACCTGTTTTGACGTAACCGGGCGTCCGTCATTCCACTGAATCTTCTCTAACCGAAAAATATAGCTTAGCCCGTCATCGGTCACAATCCAGCGGGAGGCCAGCGCAGGGATAACTTGGCCTTGCGCATCAAAAGCCACCAAACCTTGCGCCGTTGCCGCGCGCAAATAAGCGGAGGCCGGACGCATCGGCAATTGCCCCAGCGCAAAACCACCGGGCATATCTTCAATCACATCGGCGCGCAGGCGGCTGTTATCAATTCCCCCGGAACAGCCCGAGATGATCAGCGACAGGAAAAACAATAGGGCGGGCGGGCGGATCATCATGGGCTTATTGCCAGACTATAGCTGGGGTGAATATTGGCAATATTATCCTGCCACCCCTCAACGGACGGCTGCACCAGAGCGCGTGATACATAAAAATACAGCGGCAATATTGGCATATCGCCGATCAATATCGCTTCGGCGCGGCGCATTTTCGCGGCTCTTTTGATCGGGTTGGCCTCGGCCAAGGCCTCATCCAAGGCGGCATCATAACGCGGATTGGCATAGCCCGAATAATTTTGCGGCCCGGCGTCGCTGCGGTGCACGGCAAGGAAATTTTCGGGCGCGGGCAAGTCGGCAACCCACCCCGAACGGGCGATGTCAAAATCGCCGCGTTTCAAACTGTCAAAATGGAGGCTGGCCTCGCTATTCAACAGCGCCGCTTCTACGCCAATTTCGCGCCACATCGTGGCCATGGCGGCGGCGGCGCGGCGATGTTCGGACGAGCTGTTAAAACGAACTTCAAAACGCAGCGGTTTTTGGGGCGAATATCCAGCGGCGGCCAACAGACGCTTTGCCTCCGCCTGCCTTTTCGCCTTTGGCCAGGCCGCCCATTCGGGGCGGTAGGCGTTATTTTGGGCAAGATCGGGGGGAGCCAAACCAAATGCAGGCTCATTGCCCGCTGCAATCATGGTTTCGGCCATCCATTGCCGGTCGGTCACCATCGCCAAAGCCCGCCGGACTCGTGCATCATCAAACGGCGGCCGGCGGGTGTTGAAGGCAAAATAATAAGTTGCCAAATAACCGCTGCTGCGCACCAAAGCGGGGTAATATTGTTCAAGCCATGCTTGCCGGTTCGCGGGATAGGCCGTGCTGATATGCGCGCCGCCCGACAGCACCAACCGCATCGCGGTTAATATATTATCCACGGGCCGCCAAACCAGATGGGTCGTTTTGGGGCGACCGCCATGCCATTGGGGATTGGCGGATAACCGCATTTGCTGGTTCAAACTCCATTGGATAAGCCGGTAAGGTCCGCTGGTGACGAGCGGCCGGTCGGCAGCCCATTGTATATTTTTCGCCTCAATCCGGTGAAAAGGCAATGCGGCCATCGCGGGATGGGCCAGCAAAGCGGGCAGCGCGGGGAACGGATGCCGCAGATCGACAATGACCTGGCCGTCATCGGGCGCGCGGATCTTATCGATAACATCGAACAAGGCCATATGCGGCGAACCGGCGGCTTCATCGCGGATACGCGCCAGCGCCTTGGCAAAAACATGCGCCTTAATCGGCTGACCGTCCGAAAAAAGCAACCGAGGGCGCAAGGTAAAGCGCCATTGCACGCCGCCAGGTGATATGGCCCAGCTTTCGGCCAACCCCGCCTCGGCCTGACCCGCCGCGTTGAAACGGGTTAGCCCCTCAAACTGATCGGCGGCAATACGGATAGAGGATAGGTCAGACACCAATTGCGGATCAAGCCCGCGGGCCTCGCTTTCATTCAGCCGGATCAAACTGCCGCTGGGAATAAGCGTTTGGCCGCCTTGTGATCCGCAACCGGCGCATAAGAATAACAAGGTAACGGCAAATAATCGCATGCCGCATCAGTAACCCCAAACGGCCATGGACAACAAGCGTTATGGACGCAATATCGCGCGATATATGGCCGGATGCCGCGCCCTTGATCCGGCCGGCCAATATTCGGCCGGCACGGACCGATTCATCCCAACAGAGAATGAAGCTAATCCGAAAATTCTTCTGTATAAATCCCATAGGGATCAAATTGATTAGAAAATGTCTTTATAGCGCAATATTTTATATGATCCCAAAGATTGGGAGCGAAGCGAAGGGTTTTGCGATCTGCGGCGTTGAAGAAAGGATGCGGCAATAAACTGCATCGATGGCTTTCTTACCAACCCCTCAGTCAAGGATTTTTGAATATGAAAAAATCGATCACAATGTCGCTAATCTTGATCGCGGCTCTCCCGCTTACGGCGCAGGCCCAAACAAGAACCACCGCCACCACGGGTCCAAGCGGCAGCAGCGAACGCACAACCACGCTTGACCCCGCGGCCGGTACGCGCGAAATTGACCGCACCACAAGCCGGAATAGCGACGGCGCCACCGCGACCACGCAGCGCCAATCGCAACGCACCGAAACCGGCCGGACGGGCAGCGGAACCCGCACGGGCTTTGGCGGCAACGAAAGTAGCTATGAATATGAACGCACCCGCACCGACACGGGTTTTTCGGCGACTGGTTCCGCCACCGGTCCGCGCGGCAATGATTATCAGTATGAGGCGGCCGCCAACCGGACCGAACAAGGCCGCGAAGCCAACCGATCGGTCAGCCGCAACGGCACGGAAATATACACCCGCAACGATACGGTTCAACGCACCGACCAAGGCCGCCAACGCGCAACAACCGTGAACCGCAAAGGCCGCAAAGCGCGCTAAACCGGCTTAGAGCGGGCAGTGTGAAATAGGAATCACGCTGCCCGCGCTATCTGTTTGTGGACGCATCGCTTTATGCGAAAAACCGGTGCCCATATTTTCGCGCAATGCTCTAGCAATGCCAATTTTAAACCTAGCTGTATCGCCGGCAAAGCTTCACCGCCGGAGATACCGGGAGGAGCATGTCGTCCGGTGCGGCATGCTCTATTTTCGTTGCCTGTGCTTGCGTCCAGGCGCATTCACTGGCAGGCTCCCATTGGGAAAAGGGAGGGGCATATGGGGATCGTTGAATTATTGGGCGTAGCTGCCAGCGTCAGCCTGCTGTCGGGTTGGCGGTTGTATCTCACCATATTCGCCGTCGGCATTGCCATGTATTCGGGCTATATTGATCTACCACAAAATCTGCGCTTGCTCGAAGCGCTTGGCAATCCATGGGTGATTGCGGTGGCCGGAATCGGCGCGGCGGCGGAATTTTTTGCCGATAAAATCGCCTGGCTCGACAGTATTTGGGATGGTCTGCACACCTTGATCCGGCCGCTCGGCGGCGCGTTGCTCGCGTTGGCGGTAATCGATAGCGGCGATCCCGCATGGCAAGTTATCACCTTTCTCTTGGGCGGCGGCGCTGCCTTCGCCAGCCACGCCGCCAAAGCCACCACCAGAGCCGCAGTGAACACCAGCCCCGAACCGGTTAGCAATATTATTATTTCCTCTGCCGAGGATGTGGCCACCGGCGGCTTGCTCCTGCTCCTCTTTGCCAATCCAGTGGCGGCCGCTGTGATCACCATTCTTTTGCTGCTTCTCGTAATATACGGCCTGCTGCGTGGTTATCGCCTGTTTCGGCGGATATTTCCCAAATCCGCCGCCCAATCCGATTAATAGGATGCTCCCATACCGCTGCGCCTTGCTCAAAGGGATATCCAACCCGGTGAGATCCTGCGGCTGGCTTACCAAACCCCGGTAAACAAATAAATGACCCTGCATCTTGATTCAGTCAAAATGAAAGCGGGTCCAAACAATTGCGGCGCTGCGCGGAAATGCGTTGCCAAAGAGGCTTGACCTTGCCGATACGAATCCGTAAACGCGCGGCTCCACTTTCCTGTGGCCCCTTCGTCTAGCGGTTAGGACGCGGCCCTTTCACGGCTGAAACACGGGTTCGATTCCCGTAGGGGTCACCAACTTTTCGCAGATTGGCGGAACTCCTAGAACCCGCTGAATTCTGCCGTTGTTCTTTGCAACTTGCTACATTTTGCTGCTACAATGCGGGGATATGAGTGAGATGGCACGAGTTAAGGGTCTGATGCGGCGCGGCAGCGTTTTTTACTCTCGCGTCCTAGTCCCGAAACCCCTTCAATCCGCTTTCGGGTGCGCCCAGAAGTGGACATCCCTACAAACAACCGACCGTGACGAAGCCGAGGCGTTGCATTTGCAAAACGTTGCACAATGGAAGGCAGCCTTTGTTGAGTTTTCTCGACCTAATCAGAACGCACCTCGCCCACATCGCATAACAGACGCTGAAGCTGAGGCTTTAGCTCGACAGTTCTTCACGCGGGCGAAAGCAGACCTTGACCGCGCAATAACCTCACCGGCGGAACTAGGCGACTATCAGCGGGAACTTGTAGCCGAAGACCTTCAGACCCAGCTTGCCACTCTAGGTTCTTGGAATAATCCTGACACACATATGTGGGTAGAAGAGGCATCCAAGTCGCTCCATGATAGCACGGACACACTGCCAGCCAGAGGAGATGCTGGTCAGCATTTGTCCGAGTACATGCGGCGCGCCTTGATACAGCTTTGCACTATCGAGCTTTCCCGGCTTCATGGTGATTTTTCTGACATTATCCGCGATAGCTTCTTCCAAACAACAGTCTCAGGTCCGTCCAGATTTCCCAGTCATCATCGGCATGAAGGAGCAAGCGGCGCAGAAACGCTTGGGGGGTGTATCGACCGATATATTAGCGAAGAACTTTCCCATCGGTCTGTAACGCCCAAAACCGCGCAAAAGTATGTATCTCTGCTCGCTCACATTGGGCTATATTTTGGTCGCGATATGCGGGTCGCAGAAATCACACGAAATGAATGTAACAGGTTTCGCAACACGATTTCTCAGTTGCCGCCAAATTTTGTTAAGTCCGCCCAGAAAAGCTTACCGCTGGAGCGTATTGCTCAATCCAATAAGTCGGGCGTGACACTGGCTTGGGATACTCAAAAGAGTTATCTTAGAATGCTCTCAGACCTTCTAGAATGGGCCAAACGAGAGCGTTTGGTATATGACAATGTCGCGGACGGCTTGGTCCCTCAGAAGCGCCGGGAGGCAGCAGAAACGGCACGCTTGCCATTTAATGCCGAGGAATTGAGTGCCATCTTTTCAGCACCCCTGTTCACCGGCTGCGTTGATGACGAGAACGGTTTTGCCAAGGTGGGACCGAATGTCATTAAACGCAGCCGATATTGGCTGCCGTTGTTGGCGCTGTTCACCGGAATGAGGATGGGCGAGATTTTACAGCTTACGCCAAATCACATCCGCCAGTCTGCGAATGGAACAAACTTTATCGCGCTTACTCGGGATATGACCCTCAAAACGGATAACGCAGTTCGGGAAATTTCAATCCACCCTGAACTAGAACGGTTGGGTTTTATTGATTGGTTGAATAGTAAGCGGAGCGATGAAGCAGCAATGTTGTTCGACGAGGTTCCGCTGTCCAGATATGGCAACCGCACTCATGTTTTTTCGAAGCGATTTGCCACCTTTCTAAAAAAGATTGAGTTGCCAGCCGACCGTAAGGCTAAACTGTGCTTCCATTCGTTTAGGCACACATTCAAAGACGCACTCAATAACACTGGAGCCAGCGAAGAAGTCAAAGACGAAATTTGCGGTTGGGCGCGGACTAAGAATACGGGGCGGCGGTATGGCACAGGTCTAAGCGCCGACCAGCTAAAGCCATACATTGACCAAGTTTCGTTCGGAATTGATTTGAGCCACTTGTAGTTCGTTTCGTCAACTGCGCTATTCTGACCGAACGAGGTCTTCCGGTTTCACTGACAGCGCATTTGCCAACCGCTCGACGGCCCTAACGCTTGGATTGCGTGTCCCGCGCTCCAAATCGCTCAAGTAGCTGCGTTTCATCTCAGCATCGAGCGCTAGCGCTTCTTGCGACATGCCCCGCAGCTTGCGGAACTTGCGAACATTCGCTCCGAGGAGTTGGACCAAATCCATCGACAGAGCCAACACCATGTTGCGGAGCTAGTCTGTCCACCAATCGTGTCATTTAATGTTGTAATGGCGGGGATAATAAGTGAATGTTTTCTCGTGGCGACGAAAACGGGGGCTGAAACGATGCGATTTGTCACTTGGCTTTACATCATGTTTGTTGGCGTAATTGTTTTTGCCTCTTTGGCAACGGGGATTGTCGGGCCTCTTCTGGCTGCATGCGTGGCAATCATTTTAGTGCTGCCGCCTTTCTGGGACAGGATGAAACAGAAAGACTATGATACTTGGCCAACGCTGCGCGGCATAACATCGTTCGTGGTAGGAATGGCTGCATTTGGGTTTTGGGCATCATCTTATGAGAAAACGCCAGAGGGCAAGACTGCTCGTCTGAAAATGCAACAGACGGAACAATCGGAGGCCTCGATGGAAGCAGCAAAGGAAAAGGCAGTTAAGGACACAGGGCGCGAATGTCTTACCAAATGGGACGGGTCTCACCGCGCGCTCGTTGATGCAGTGGAGCAGCGACTTCGAAACCCTAGCTCGTTTGAGCATATAGAAACCTCCATCACGCCCGTAGATGAAAAAGGTCAGCATCGCGTTGTGATGCGATACCGTGCCGAAAACGGTTTTGGTGGAATGAATGTTGAAGCGGTAACCGCGAGCGTTGAGTATGATACGTGTCGCCTCGTCCAAGTTAGCATGTAACCGCTACGGGCTCAGATACTTAATTGTGACATAACATATTGAAAATGCTATATTATGCTAAGCATAACATAGAGCATCAACGATGAATGAGAAACAAAAGCAAGTCAGAGACCTTGAAGAAATTGGCCGAATTCGACTGTCCAACAATTTCTTTTTTCGGGATTTTCTTCATAGTGAAATTGCGACCGTATTCGGCCTGATAAATGTCCCTGACGACGTGGGGCAAGCCGTCGAAGCTGGAAAGCGGCTATGTGAGGAATTATTGGAGCCTCTCCACGCCACTTTTGGAAAAGTATGTATCCGCTCGGGATACCGTTCCCGCGAAGTAAATGCTCTTGGTCATCGGATGCGCCTCGGTTGTGCCAGCAATTCATTCAATTACGCCGGACACATTTGGGATGCGCGCGACACGAACGGCAGAATGGGCGCTACCGCGACCATTGTTATTCCTTGGCTAGTTGACCGCCTTAATGACGGTGTAAATTGGCAAGCCATGGCGTGGTGGGTGCATGACCATCTACCGTATTCATATATGTGCTTCTATCCAAAGCTTGCCGCTTTCAATCTTCAATGGCGGGAGGAACCGGAGCGTAGGATATTAAGTTGGGCACATCCGAAAGGCGTTCTGACCGCACCCGACATGCCGGATGAAAACAATGGCCCCCGCTCCATCTATCGCGATTTCCCGCCGTTGAAGTCGTCTCAACACCCGTCGGGCATATAGGTTGGATTTTCAGGGTAGCCAAAGTGCGTGACAGTTTGACGGGCATTTTCAATAATGTCTTCTCGCCATTGTTCGCGGTCTACCCAAGCATTGTAACCACTAAAGCTATTACGGATTTCTTCTTCAATCGCTGTTGTCCGGCGGTCGCCCCGGTCTATATCGCTTTGCAACGCCGCCTCTATTCGGCCAAGTATGCGCTCCCAACCCGTATGACTGGGTTCAATTAGAATTCCTTCTTCGGCGAAGCCGAACCCATAGCCAAGGAATTCAAAAGAGTTACCTCTCGGCACTTTGCGGCTGTCATTTTTCAGATTGAACGGGCCAGCAGGATGCTCGCGAAGAAAATCGCATATCAAGGAAATAGTCACATCTAGCTGAGCAGCAGACTTTGCGGCGATAAACAGATTATCACTGATTACCAAAAGCAAGCAATCGTGGGGCGCGATTTTGTCAGCCATGCTTGCAAAAAGCGTGGCCAGTATGATGCTCGATGCTGGTGACCCCTGAAGCAAACCCTGCGGCCCGTTCCATCCACCACCTAAGGACGCATAGAGACTACCAGTATCAGTAGCATGACTACGTCGCCTCAGGACAAGATTGTTTGTATCGAGTGAATTCTCCACGACCAATCTCGGCAAGGGAAGCTGTGTGGCTAGGGTAGTAGCTGCAACGTGCTGATAACAGTCACGCACATCCCCAATGAAACACCATTCATAGCCTGCTTCTATTGCTTCTTTTACAGCAAGAGCCGCCTTGTCGCGCCCTTTGCCCGTAATATCATAAATGTGGTTACAAGGACGGAACTGAGCCTCCAGCACGTCCTTTATCAAATAATGGTTAGCCTTGAGCAGCGGTGGCAAATCACATAGATAGCGAGTTCCGTTCCCCGACGTTTTGCGCTTTTCCCACCAATTAATCCCTGACCGAACAGGAAAGAATGGATTTACCAGTGCGGCCAGCCGAAGAATACTCCTATCGGATGCCTCGTAGTCTAACGCTCGTTGCGCGGCCCAAAGACGAGCCGCTTTAGAATTCAAATAAGCTGCCGTGAGCCTTCTCAATCTCGCTGGACGGGACTGAGATTGCGCTTCTGTTGAAATTTTTGCAAGCAGTGTCCGGCATTGGTCAGATATGCGCTGAGTATCACGCGCCCTTTCGCGACGAAATGAACCTTCCAATGGCGAGTTTGTTTGCTGCTTATCCATATTTTCTATAGTAAACATGACATATATTCTTTCGTCAAGAAAAACTTGTTGCAACTTGTTGCAACGTTCTCAGCCATTTTTGTGAAACCCGTTGCACGATATTTGTGTAATACTTGACGAAGGATGAGTATCTTAGTATAAATTCTAAACGGTCATTTAGAGTTTATAAAATGATGAATTTTCGTGGAAAATGAATACGTTTCCTACCTCAGAGTAAGCACAGAACGGCAAGGAGCCGTTGGCCTCGGTATCGACGCCCAGCGTTCAGCTATTCGCCGCTACGCTGATATTTGCGGCGGAACCATCCTCGACGAATTGGTAGAGGTTGAAAGCGGCAAGCGGGCCGACCGTCCAATTCTGGAAGACGCCATCTCCCTTTGTCGTAGAAAAAAGGCAACGTTGCTTGTCGCTAAGTTAGACCGCCTTTCCCGCACCGTTACATTTATGAGCCGACTAATCGACACCGGCGTTGATTTCATCGCGGTCGATAATCCTCACGCAAACAAACTCATGGTTCACGTGCTCTCGGCCTTCGCGGAGCACGAGCGAGATATGATTGCGGCACGCACCAAAGCTGCGTTGGCCGTCGCAAAAGAACGCGGAGTTGTGCTCGGCAACCCAAACCTAGGCCGCGCAAGGGTTCTGGCTCACATCGCGATAACAACTGCGGCAGATGACTTTTCGGCCAATGTAGCGCCGGTGATTGCACAAATCAGGACTTCCGGCATAAATTCGCTGCGCGGGATTGCTGACGCGCTAACTTCTAGGGGTATTGCAACCCCTCGTGGCGGGCGATGGCATCCAACGAGTGTTCGGAACATTGAGAAGCGTTTCGGTGAGAAAATGGTCACCCATAGCGACTTAACGCCAGTCTGAAGGTGCGAAGCGTCGGGCGAAAATCGGTTAGTATCGTATAGTCTCATAGACGGTTCAGAAAAAACGAACTATTGAGAATGCCATGGGAACTTCAAAATCTTGGACACCGGAACGCCGAGCGAAGCAGTCCGAGCGAATTAACAAATCAAAGCCATGGGAAAAATCTACCGGTCCTAAAACAGTAGCTGGAAAAGCTGTGTCGTCAAAGAATGCGCTGCACCGGGAAGATATTCGAGAATTAAGGACTAAGCTCGACCAAGCACGTGGGTTTCTTCGGGATTTCGAGGCGACTATGCGAGCGATAAAGCGCCATGACGTCTGATGGAGTTCCTCCCATATCGATATCCGCGCGTCCGTTCACCTACTCAAAAACTGGGTCCAATCGGCTATTGCATTTATTGCTCCGTCACGGGTTCGGAAGTTCAACTTACCGATGAACATATTGTACCGGACGGCCTAGGAGGAGACCTCGTTCTTGCACAAGCAAGTTGTAAATCTTGTGCCGCAAAAACCTCGCGTGCGGAACGACGCCTTCAAAAAGATGTAATGCAGTTTGCGCGAAATGTTGTCAGGGTTAGCTCTCGGAAGAGGAAAAAGCCTGAGCCATTCGTATCGGTGGAATTTGAAAGCTCAAACGACGGCGATGAAACAAAAGTCGCGTTCAATGATGATACACCGTTTATATTTCCGTTCATCACAACCGATGAATTACCCGGAATTTTGCGGAACGCCAACGGGGACCACGTCCCCAAGTTGCGTATTTCCCTATTTGGTCCACCTAACTGGAACGAGCAGGGTCAGAAATGGCTAAAAGGGAATGGCAAATTCAAATGGGGAACTCGGTTTCATGCCGGAATAGTGGGCCAGGCGCTTGCGAAGATTGCGCACTCTTATGCATGCGCAACCATAGGGCCGGGTGCTTTCGAGCCGCTGCTGAACGAGTACATCCTCGCAAAAGAGCCTCCATTTGATGGTCACCATATTGGTATTTATCCAAGTGACGGTTTCGATAAGGCGTTACATTATATCGACTTACAAGTTGCAAATGCACCTCATAAGACAGTGCTCGGCCTAAGCTATCGAGCGGTGTATGTGGTATACTTACGGCTGTTCGCGTTCCAACCATCGCCTAGCATTTTGGTTGCGGTTGGAACACCGAAAGGGGAGCTTAACCCAGCAATCAAGATGATGGACCTCACACAGACGTTTTAAATTATACATCCCATAGCGCGCAGCCGGAGGCATGCATTCAGTTACGCTTTGATTTTCAGTGGGACCTGTAAAGCCTGATATAACTCGATATTCGCGCTATGGCGAAGCTGAACGGAAATTGCGAACCGTTGCTTTTTTAGTTCTTCGCTCGCCCATCGCCGACGGCACCAAACCGCTACATAATATTTGTCGCCATACGCCACCATTGATTTTTTCGCAGTGAACGTGCCGGACTGTAAAGTGTCTTTTTGCCTTAACAGTGGTCCGGGGTTGCAATTGCAATCGTTACGGTCGGGAAAATCCGGTGGCTCTCCTTCTGCCTCTTCCCACTTACGAAACTTGTCAAACACGTCTTTTTCGGTTGCGCCTCTCAAGAGCTTCCAGCCCATTTGAACGCCCAAATATTCCGCTCGCGTACGTCGGACTGGGGGGTCAAATGCTAATGAAACTCTTATCTCTCGTTCGCCGTTTGTCGTTTGAAAAATTTCTGGGATGGGCAGTTCAAACACGACGAATTTGTCGAGTTCAATTTCTTCCTCAGCGATAAATATAACTCTGCTGTCATCCGACGCTATCGCATTATCCACGTTGGAAATGCCGTTACCGCAAATCATTAGTTGCTCGGTTGTGTTCATTCCTTTGAGCCGAGCATAACTTGCAGCCGGAATGCTGGCCGTAAGAGCCATTAGCGAGCGCAATAAATTTGCAGTGGCGGCAGGAAACTGGTCCAGAATGATTGCTGCCTTGTGAGCGACGAGAGGAGCGGAAAATGACGTTCCGCAGCGAGAACGAAAAAGTCTATCAATAGGCTCTTCGTGAAATGCCCAAACACCAGCCGATGGTTTCAAACTTGAATTGACAATGGATTGGGTTGGACCGTCCCATACCGCACAACCGCCATAATCGACCAAATCGGGCTTTATCATTCCCCGAATACCGGGACCGGTCCGGGTAAAGGGACTAGGTTCATCGGCATTACAAATCGGGATTACGCCAACCATTTCTTCATCATCTAGCGCCAGCCCATTGCTAAGCGCTACGGAGCCAACCGTTAAGACGTTCGCTGCTGGACCCGGCTCAAACAGATGCGACGCAGCATCTGCCAGATAGCTTGGATACTGATGAATGATTTGTTCGCCAAAGCTAGCACCGAGGTCCTCGCGATTACCAGCAGAGACAATGATTAGGACATCTAAATCGCGTGCGAGGTCATCTAATGTTGATGTCCAACTGCTCACCTTGCCCTGGTTGTAGGTAGCGAGCTTATTACCAAGAGAGATATTGAAAATACGGCAGTTATGTTCGGCGTGTAGTTTCCGAATAGAATTGTCCATTAGCTCCGGCACACTTATTTCAACCGGGAAGGCGCCTGCGCTGTCTACAACACGAGCACTAACTGCCCAGAAAGGGGCATTAAAATCTCCCTCCGAAGCCCTGCTCGAAACATCTCCGTAAATTGAAATAGATGCAACAGATGTGCCGTGGCCCGCTTCGTCCGCATCTGCCCAACCTTCGCCCGCTACTATCCCTGCCTTCGTCGCATACGCTAACAATGGATGACCGGAATTAATTCCGCTATCAATTATACCTATCGGTATTGCGTGCTCTTGCGGTTGAATACCCGGCATCACGTCTCCGATATCAAGATGGCCTAATTCAGCCTGCTGCAAGTCAGCTTGGGGCGGTGCATCAACGGATGCCACTTCAGAGAGCAATAAGACGTCCCGAAATGCTGCACCAGAAGCATCTACACGACATAAAAGGATGTGAGTGCCTGTATAAGTGTTAATGATGGTCCCGCCATGGGCATTGAGAACTTGCTCAAGTCTGAAAACGAAGATGTCTGCTTGGTGGGTATCGCTCGGATGAAAGAGTTCCACGTCCAGCAGATAATTCTCGGCTGCTTGAAAATCCTCGGGATATTCTATGCCCAGAGACGCTAAGCTATTGCCTATTCGGTCCTGCGGGCGCGCAGTTCCGATTGCTTCAATCGCCTCTATCAATCCGGAATAGGGCGGGTGCTTCTGCTCTGGCGGCGGACCACCCAGATATTTCTCCAGCCTCGCCCTAAACTCCGTCAAATCACGGTCATTTGCGAAGAGTAACAGTGTTTTGTCTGGGTCCTCAGACAGAACCGTAAGACCTAGTTTATTCCATACTTCTTCATCGACAATTCCGGAGATTTCTAAACGGAGAATAAGTGAAGGGTCAACACCATCAATAGGTACCACGGCGGCATGTTCATCGAGAACCGCTGCTACCTCTTCAGCGAGTTTTGCACCATGAGCTTGAGGGTTTGCTTTCCGTCCGCCCCCAAAGCCGGGGGGCTTACGCCGTTCCAGACTACCCTCAAGGCGCTTTAACGCAAGGTGCTCATGCTTCGCCATCTGAGAAGTGCCCCACTTCACCAATTACCGGTGAATTATTTCCTTTTCTATTCCAGACCTTTTTATTTCGTGTTCTAATGCACCTTTAAAATCGGCTTCGGATATAGATTTTCGATGTCGGAGGATAGAAGACCTGATGGAGCTAAGACAAGCTCTTTCAATTTGAGAAAATGACATATCATGGAACTTCTCCGCATATTTCGTAATATTAAAATCTGGCGGAAAATTGCGAGTTTTAATTCGCAAAAGTTGTCTTATTTGAACAACAGTGGGTTTTTCGAAAAGCACGACTTCATCAAACCGTCGCCAAATGGCCCGGTCCAAAGTGTGCTCCAAGTTGGTAGCTGCAATTAGAAGGCTGCGACCTTCAAATCGGTCAATCATCATCAACAGGCTATTCACTACGCGACGAATTTCGCTGTGCTCTGTTGCATCGGTCCTAGTCCGAGCGATAGCGTCAAATTCATCAAGAAAAAGAACGACTGACTGCGATTGTGCGATTTCAAAGACTTTACGCAAATTGGTAGCGGTCTCTCCCAAGTGAGAGGCGATTATGGCATCCAGACGCGCCACGACTAACGGGACTTGAAGTTCAGCCGCTACAACCTCTGCGCACAAAGTTTTTCCGCATCCCGGCGGGCCGCAAAATAACAGCTTAGACCTGATAGGTAAGCCATGCCTGCGGATGTCGTCACCCCTGCGAAATTCATCCGCCACTCCCGTAAGCGTAAAAACGCTGTCCTGTGACAAAATGAGGTCGGAACGCGAACGCGAGGGCATGGTGACTTCTACAAGGTCACCGTAGCGCTCGTGAACAGCCATTACGCTAGCTTTTGTGACTGGTCTGGTTCTGCGCTTACGCTGCTCTTCACGAGGCGTTTCATCAACACTTGCAAGGACCGACGCAGAATTTCGTTCGGCGTCATCTGGTCGCCGGACGAAATACTTGCGAGAAGTTTCAGTCAATTTTTTTTCCTTGGCATCACTACCCTTTGATAGCTCGCTTTTAAGCTTGTCGCTCGTAAACACGTCCTTTTCAGACCTCATTCCAAACACTGTTCTCCCTCCCCATGCCTGAAATTTGTTCATGCAGTCGTAGAACAATGGACTGATAGTGCAAACCCTTCAATTTTATCCATCGGTGTTTTTGGTCTTCCCTAGTGATAGAGATTGCTAAGCCTCTCCGACGTGTTGCAAAATGGTCTCGGTGAAAGCATTTTCGTGCTCGATTAGAACAATCTCGTTGGGTCAATTGCCGGTTGGTACGATGCTACTAATCCGACCCGAATGGGGGGCGTAGCCGCCCATCGTCAATCCAATCTCGATAATTATTTCGCCAAGCCTTCAAAGGATATGGTTCGTCACCTAGCGCAAACTCCATGAACGAGTTGTAAGCGAGTGCGACCATTCCGTTAGGGTCATTTGCAATGGCATTGGGCATGCCTATTTTTTGGCGAGTGAAATACTCTGCGGCCACACAGGCGGAATGGAAAAATGGCTTATACCAATCGCGTTCATCGTCTGCTGCATTGTCATGCAGAGCCACGCGCGCCACATTGAACACGGACGATATCCAATAAGTCTTCCACATCATCAGCACAGCGGTATCATTTGCAGTCTGCCAATCTACATCAAGCAGTGGCAGACCCGTCATATCTCGCAGTTCTTCATCTGCGCGGAATACTTCGTCGATATGCCCATGCAGCTTTCCGGAAATACCTTGCGTGCCAACGAACCCAGTCAAATTTTTGTCTGGGGCTGGCTCCATAATCAGCACTTCAAATTTTGCACGCGCTAGTGTCTGGTCAACTAGTAGATAACGGCAGCGCGCACGGGGGTTTTCATGAGCCTCAATACCAAGGCACTCTTGCCAGAGCCAACCCGCAATTCGCTGGATTGCGTCGGGTGACCAATGTTCGCGAAGTTTTGTATCTGCCAAATTTTGATTAATTGCAGCCGCACAGGTTTGGCGGAAAGGCGTTTCGGACATACTCTTTTGTAAAGAACGGCGTCCCAGCGCTTCGCCAATTGCATCAAGCAGTCCCATTGCCTTATCCTCTCGACCGTCACCTCGCTGTGTTGGGTTCGGCATATCTGATGCATATAAATACGTCGAACAGAATTGCATTTCGCAAAGACTATGTTGCTAAGCTGCTGTTATCCGATTGGCAAAGTATGGTATGAAAGGGATTATTGCGAACGCCGCTAGCGGGAATTGTTCCAATCAACCCACTGAAGTTCGGTGAGCATCCAAGTAAGCAAGCGTAACCACATGGAAAAGCTATATAGCCCCGCAAATTGGCGCTTTTAGGTGAAACTTGTCCCACCGCAATGCGACGCCGCGCTCCACCATCGCGCAATTCACTTCTATATCAGCTTCATTTCGACAAATAGCTGCGATGCGCTCGTAGCTTGTGCCAGTAGCTCTGCATTTGAGTGTCTGGCCATCGGCCAATTCGACTAGTGCAGCCTTTGCGGCTGCTCCCGAAACACTGGGGCAAGGATGTCCTACGCCACAATTTTCGTCGAGTTCTCTGGCAGCGATAGCGTGAAGGCGAATACGGCGTCCGTCTGAACAATAAAGCGTGTCGCCATCATGCACGGCGCTAACCTCGCAAGAAAATTCCTCACTTGTGTTGGCCGCGATGCTCTGAGGCTGACTTTCCTTCTTGTGCCAAAAAAACAGTGCCGTGATGATGAACGCCGTTACTATAGCAATCAACGAAAGGGTTGGCAGAAGAGCGAACTGCTTACTTTTGCTATTGAGTGCGACCACGTTATCTGGCCGATACCTTCGTTGTTGCTTGCCGTGCCGTCTCGGCCGAGCATACACCAAAAAATATGAGGCGGCGCAACCGGCGACAAATAGGATTGCTGCAATCTCAAATGGCCACGCCATCATCTTTGAAAGCGAAAAGCTGGCAACGAGTGATGCAACCATCAAGAGGTTCCACATCAACCGCTTGCCAGAAAAGAAGTTCATGCAACGAGCATAACTACCAATTGGAATTTTGGAACCCATCTCATTTCGGCATTACACGAGTTGCATTTGCTACAATTGATAGCTACCAAAGTCGTTGTAGCAAGTTTCAAAAATGACGGTATTCTGCGGGCTTGGGCATGGAAGTGTCATTTCCCGTAGGGGTCACCAGAATAGCCTCCATGGCTGTCCGCTGGCGTCCGATAAGTGGCTATTTTCCGAGAGTTTTTGATGCTATAACGCCCGTAGCGATACGGCGCAGTGTATCTTTATCCCCTCAATTCGGGGGTAGATTTGAGGGTGTATCGTCTGTCGCATTTGAGGAGGTACCCTCATGGGACTGACGGCAGTAGCGATCAAAGCGGCCAAAGGCCGCGACAAGCCATATAAGCTGGCAGATTCGGACGGCTTGCATTTGCTCGTTCTGCCAAGCGGTGGACGCTACTGGCGGATAAACTATCGCTACCTCAGCAAATACAAGACGTTGGCCTTCGGCGTGTGGCCCGACGTCGAGCTGGCCGATGCAAGGGCCAAGCGAGACGAGGCACGGCGTCTGCTCGCCAAGGGCATTGATCCAGCCGAGCAAGCCAAATTGGACAAGATCACTGCAAGCGTTGCTGCTGCGAACACATTTCAGGCGGTGGCCGACGAATGGTTGGCAAAGATCGAGCGCGAAGACCTATCACCCGTCACGCTCAAGAAAAATCGCTGGCTATTGAGCTTCACCTACTCCGCGCTTGGTCGTCGTCCGATTGCGGACATCTCCCCGCACGAATTGCTCGCCGTCCTTCGCACTGTCGAGACACGGGGGCGTCATGAATCCGCCAAACGTATCCGAGCAACATGCAGTCAGGTTTTCCGCTATGCGATTGCGACCGCACGGGCCGACCGGGATGTCGCCGCTGACCTGAAAGGGGCGCTCACAGTCCCCAAGGTGACGCACAGGGCCGCGATTACAACGCCATTGGAGGTTGGTGGCTTGCTACGGGCTATAGAGGGCTTTGAGGGTCATCCTGTGACCGCTACGGCGCTCAAGCTGCTGCCGCACGTGTTCGTCCGCCCCGGCGAACTGCGCTATGCCGAATGGGCCGATTTCGATCTCGACAAGGCCATCTGGACGATCCCACCGCACAAGACCAAAATGCGCCGCGTCCATTCTGGACTTGCACCGGTTTGGTTCCGGCCACCTGTCTATCATTATGCCACCTTAGCTTCGAAAGCCAAGGGGCTTATGCCGCCCAGATATGAGTGGCGTCTTCGTGGGTTATAGAACCCGTTGATGTAC
>JAKFUU010000048.1 GCA_021732525.1 Sphingomonadaceae bacterium
CGGGGCAGATGCAATTGGGGCGCGGCGAAAGTGTGGCGGATACTGCGCGGGTCCTGTCGCGCTATGTCGATGCGATTGTGATCCGCACCGATGACCATGCCAAGATCGAAGAGCTTGCCGAATATGCGAGCGTACCAGTGATCAACGGCCTGACCGACCTTTCGCATCCCTGCCAGATTGTTGCCGATCTGCTGACGATCGTCGATCATGGCAAACCGCTGCCGGGGCTTGAACTGGCTTGGCTGGGCGATGGCAACAATGTGCTGAACAGCATTATTGAGGCCGCTGGCCTAATGAAATTCAACGTCCGCATTGCGGTGCCGCAAGGTTATGAGAGCGACCATCGCTTCATCGATGCCGCGAGGGCGGACGGCGCGCAGGTGACGCTCACCCGCGATGCATGCGCGGCGGTGGCCGGCGCCGACATCATCGTCACCGATACCTGGGTCAGCATGGGTCAGGAAAATACCCATAACAAGCTTGCCGCGATGATGCCCTATCAAGTCAACGAGCGGTTGATGGCCGCCGCCAAGCCCGACGCGAAATTCCTCCATTGCCTGCCCGCGCATCGCGGCGAGGAGGCCACCGACGCCGTGCTCGACGGGGCGCAGTCGCTGATTTGGGATGAGGCGGAAAACCGCCTGCATGCGCAAAAATCGATCCTGCTATGGTGTTTCGGTTTGCTCGGCTAGAGTCTGTTTCAGTTATACCGAAACATTGGCGGCGGCCGAAAAATCAACGGGGCGCAGGCGGCGTTTGACCATAACGCCGGTTCCATTCGGCCAGATCCGCCTCATATTTCGCGTAAGAATCAAAGAAACGGATGAATATCGCGTCCAATTCGGCCAGCGCTGGCGGGCTAAATTGCGTGAGCGCCCGCCAATCGACCGCTGCCGCCTCCCCACTTTTGGCCAGAGCAGCATCGCAATATTGCTGCCTTACCGTGGGCAATGAAAAATAATTATACAGATCGGTCAGCTTGGTATCACGCACCCGCAGCGCATTTTCGCCCGGATAGCGCGCCTTATATTCGCCATCAATAGCGCGGCTGATTTTGGTTAAGGTCAGCTTATTATTTTTCAGGAATTTATTATAATTGGTCGCAATTTGGTTCCAAACGGGCCCCTGACAATTGAGGGCGGCCACATTGAGCGCGGCGCGTAAATGCCAAACGGCTTCATTGCTGCTGATGTTGCGGTTGGGCGTTTGGCGGATCCCATCAACGCCAATGGGGGGCACCGTCAGACTTAGCGCGGCGCCGCTTGGCGGCACCGGGCGTGCGGGCGTACGGACGGCGGGCGGCGGAGCAACCACGATTGGCG
This sequence comes from Sphingomonadaceae bacterium, assembly GCA_021732525.1. Lineage (GTDB taxonomy): Bacteria > Pseudomonadota > Alphaproteobacteria > Sphingomonadales > Sphingomonadaceae > Sphingorhabdus_B. The sequence continues at coordinate 1,323 of JAKFUU010000048.1, forward strand.
GCGCAGGTGCCGGCGGAGCGGATACTGGCGCACAGGCCGCCACCGCCAAAATGCAACCAAACACCCCAATTTTTTTCAGCGCGACCATTCTATATTCTCCCACGAATCTTGCAGAAACTTCAACACGATATTAGCATAAAAATAAAGAGAGTGTCGCCAGATCGCCCAAGAAAAAGGCCCAGCGGTGGACCGCCGAGCCTTTGAAATTTTCTTATCGTCGCCGATGGTTCTATTCGCGGCTGCCCAAGAAGCTGAGCAGAAATTGGAACATATTCACAAAGTCGAGATAAAGGTTGAGCGCGCCCATAATCGCCGCTTTTCCAACCATATTGGACCCGCGAACTTGCAGATAGGTGTTTTTGATCATCTGCGTATCGTAAGCCGTCAACCCTGCAAAAATCAGCACGCCCAAAAAGCTGATCACCCAGCCCATCGTTGCCGAGCCGAGGAAGATATTAACGAGCGAGGCCACAAACAGCCCGACCGCGCCCATAATCAAAAAGCTGCCCCAACCGCTCAGGTCCTTCTTTGTGGTATATCCCCAAAGGCTAAGACCCGCAAAAGCCGCAGCGGTCGCGAAAAAAGTTTGCGCCACCGATTCGCCGGTAAAAATCATGAATACGCGCGCCAGCGACAATCCCATCAACACCGCAAAGCCCCAGAAAATGGCCTGTAATGCGCCGGTGGACAGCTTGTTCACGCCAAAGCTCATCACCATCACCGCCGCCAATGGCGACAAAATGATAACCCAGCTGAGCAGGCCGCCATTGATCATCAGATCTTGGGCAAATTGCGTTTGCGCAAATAGCATGGCGACAATGCCGGTCAGCAACACCGCCGATGTCATATAATTATAGACCCGCAGCATATGCGAACGCAGGCCTTCATCGACGGCCGCCGTGCCCAATGCACCGGTGTTATATCCCGCAGCGGCATTCGCTTGCTGTTGCCGCGTATCCAACCATTCCGACATTTTGATCTCCTAAAAACAAGGTCATTTGACCTTCACACCGCAATATCGGAGCTTTTCGTTCGAATTTCAAGTAAAACCGGCGGCCTTGCTTTTGTTTCTTCGCTTGCGCTTTCCCGGCGGCCTGCTTACCCCATGAAGCGGAGAGCAGCGCATAGGAGGAGAGCAAATATGGCGATCAGCCCAGCAGCAACATCGGGGGCGACCGGACAAGCCTTTGGCACGCCCGCCTATCGCAATTATGTTATCCTTGCATTGCTGCTCGCCTATACGCTCAATTTCATCGACCGGATATTGATCCAGATTCTGTCGGAGCCGATCATTAACGAATTTGGCCTGAAGGATTGGCAATTTGGTCTGCTATCGGGTTTTGGCTTTGCCTTGCTCTATACGATCGCGGGCATACCCATTGCGCGGCTCGCTGAGCGGGCAAACCGCGTTAAGATTATCGCGATTAGTATCATTGTCTGGTCGGTGATGACCGCTTTATGCGGGATCGCGGGCAGCTTTCTGGCGCTGCTCGTGTTCCGCGTTGGCGTTGGTATCGGTGAGGCGGGGCTGACCCCGCCGGCCAATTCGATCATCGCCGATTATTTTCCGCCGCGCAGCCGCGCCCGCGCGCTCGCCATCTATGCCATGGGCGTTACGCTGGGCAGTGTGTTTGCTGCGGCTTTTGGCGGGCCGATTGCCGAGGCTTTTTCCTGGCGTGAGGCATTCTTGCTGCTCGGTATTCCCGGCATATTGGTGGGCGTGCTGGTGTGGTTCACGATTCAGGAACCGCCGCGCGGCTATTCCGATCCGGTGGGCACGCCCAAAGTGGAGCCGCGCGGTTTTGGCGAAACATTGGGGCGGCTGGCGAGCAACAAAAGCTATTGGTTAAATGTGATCGCAGCCACGATGGTGGCCTTTGTCGGCTATGGATTATCTTCTTTTCAAGCCTCCTTCTTTGTGCGCGCTTATGATCTGAGCCTGGCGCAAGTGGCGGCGCAGTTTCTGATCCCCTTGGGGCTCGCGGCGGCGGGCGGCACATTTCTGGCCGGATATCTGACCGAGCGTTTGAGCGCGCGCTATGCCACCGCGGTTGCGTGGCTTCCGGGATGGGGGCTGATATTATGCGTTCCCTTTTACTGGTTCGGATTTAGCAGCGCCGATCCCTCGATGGCATTCTGGCTTTTGCTGGTCGGCGCGGTGCTTCACTATAGCTATCTGGGCGCGCAATATACCATTTGTCAGGGCGTGGTGGGCGCGCGTTCGCGCGCCACCGCGATTGCCATCATGCTGTTTGTCATCAACTTTGTCGGCTATGGTGCGGGGCCGCTGGTCGTGGGTTTGCTGAGCGATTATTTTGCCAGCGGCTATCTGGCGGCCTCGCAATATGCAGGCGAATTAACCATCCCGATGTGCAAGGGCGATGCGGCAACCTTGCTGCAAAATCTGGGCGCGGATAAAGCCGCCCTTTGCGCCCAAATGAGCGCGGAAGGATTGCGGCAATCGGTCAAGCTGGTGGCCTTGTTATTTGGCGCGGCGGGCTTGGTCTATCTATGGACATCCAAAATGCTGCATAAGGATATGGTCGCGAAGATGAATTAAGGGGATCATCGGGAGCCGGGGTCGGATGAAGCTCCCAAAAAAATGCCTGAATTAGCGTAAGTTCGTCATTCCCGTCTTCGCGGGAATCACGAAAACTGTTATTGGTTGGCTCAATAGCCTAAGCTTAATCGCTCAATTAAATTCCGCTTGACGCTTGCGCCGCCAATCTGCCAATCGTCGGCGCAAACCGATAATCAGGAGACAAGCCATGTCGCTCGATGTGATACCGCGCAGCGCCTATAACGAAGATCACGAAGCCTTCCGCCGCAGCGTGCGCGCCTTTATGGAAAGCGAAATTGCGCCCAACGCGGCCAAATGGCAAGCGGACAAGATCGTCCCCAAATCAATCTGGCCCAAGGCAGGCGCGCTCGGCATGTTATGCCCCACGGTGCCAACCGAATATGGCGGCCTAGGCCTCGATTTTGGCTATAACGCCATTGTCGATGAAGAAAGCGCCTATTATGGCGGCGCGGCCACCGGATTTTCGCTGCAATCCGATATCGTCGTCAACTATCTCGTCAGCTATGGCAGCGAGGAGCAGAAACAGCATTGGCTGCCCAAAATGATCTCGGGCGAAGTGGTCACCGCGATTGCGATGACCGAACCGGGCACGGGTAGCGACCTGCAAGGCATGCAGGCATCGGCCAAAAAAGACGGCAATCACTATGTTATCAACGGCAGCAAAACTTATATCACCAATGGCCAGAATGCCGATTTGATCCTGGTTTGCGTCAAAACCGACAGCGAGATACAACCGGCGTGGAAAGGCATCTCGATATTGCTGGTCGAGGCCGACCGCGAAGGTTTCAAACGCGGCCGCAATCTCGATAAAATCGGGATGGATGAAGCCGATACATCGGAGCTGTTTTTCGACAATGTCCGTGTGCCGATCACCAATTGTCTGGGCGAGGAGGGCAAGGGCTTTATCTATTTGATGAGCGAGTTGCCGCAAGAGCGGCTGTCGATTGCGGTATCAGCGATGGCCTCCGCCCAAAAAGCCTTTGACGAAACCGTTGCCTTTGCGCGCGAGCGCAAGGTGTTTGGCAAGCCCTTGCTTGATTTTCAAAATACCCGTTTTGTGCTGGCCGATCTCAAATCAAAATTGCAGGTTGGCTGGGCGCATCTCGATTGGGCGCTGAACCGTCATTATAAGAAAGCGCTGACCGCCGAAGAGGGTGCAGCGGCCAAGCTGTGGCATACCGAATTGCAATGGGAGTTGATTGACAAATGCCTGCAACTGCACGGCGGCGCGGGCTATATGAATGAATATGCCATCGCCAAAATGTGGCGCGGCGCGCGGGTGACGCGGATATTCGGCGGCACCAGCGAGATTATGAAAGAACTAATTGGGCGCGGGCTTTAGAGCGGAATGACGTTAAGTTGATTCTCCTCGTCATTGCGAGCGAAGCGCGGCAATCCATTGTCACCGCCGCACAGTCTGGATTGCTTCGTCGCTTCGCTCCTCGCAATGACGGAACAGCCATATGTCATCACGCTGTAAGTTACAATTTCGCTTTCAGTCCTTTGTAAAGCTCACCGTCCGAATTTTCGCTGAGTCTTCCCATATTTCATCTTCCGCGTTCCCGGCTTGCCCTCCTGCGCGCGGCCTTTGGGAGCGGCCAGGCGCTGTTCATGCGGCAGGCCCAGTTCTTCTGCCTCCAGCGCGCGTATTTCATCGCGCAGGCGGCCTGCCTCTTCAAATTCTAGATCGGCGGCGGCGGCGCGCATTTTCTTTTCCAGCTCTTCGATATAGGCCCGCAGATTATGGCCCACCAGATTATTGGTGCCCTCCGCGTCAATCTCAATCAACACGCCGTCGCGGCTGGCGGTATCGGCGACGATATTGTGGATGTCGCGTTTGATGCTGGCGGGCGTAATGCCATGCTCCAGATTGTAGGCATGCTGTTTTTCGCGCCGCCGGTCGGTTTCGGCGATCGCGCGCTCCATGCTGCCGGTTATCCGGTCGGCATATAGGATCACCCGGCCATCGACATTGCGCGCCGCGCGGCCGATGGTTTGGATGAGCGAGGTTTCGCTGCGCAAAAAACCCTCTTTGTCGGCGTCCAATATCGCCACCAAACCGCATTCGGGAATATCGAGCCCTTCGCGCAGCAGGTTGATACCCACCAGCACGTCATAAACCCCAAGCCGCAAATCACGGATCAACTCAATCCGCTCCAGCGTTTCGACATCCGAGTGCATGTAACGCACGCGAAGCCCCGCCTCATGCATAAATTCGGTCAGATCCTCGGCCATCCGTTTGGTGAGTGTGGTAACGAGCGTGCGATATCCCGCCGCCGCGGTTTTGCGGCATTCTTGGATAGCATCCTGCACCTGATCCTCAACCGGCTTAATCTCGACCGGCGGGTCAATAAGCCCGGTGGGGCGGATCACTTGTTCGGCGAACACGCCGCCCGATTGTTCCATCTCCCATTTGCCGGGCGTCGCGGAAACCGACACCGTTTGCGGCCGCATCGCGTCCCATTCGTTAAAGCGCAGCGGCCGGTTGTCGATGCAGCTGGGCAAGCGAAAGCCATATTCGGCGAGCGTCAATTTGCGGCGATGATCGCCCTTTGACATCGCGCCAATTTGCGGCACGGTTTGATGGCTTTCATCGACAAAGAGCAGCGCATTATCGGGCAGATATTCGAACAAGGTCGGCGGCGGTTCGCCGGGCAGGCGGCCGGTTAAAAAGCGGCTGTAATTTTCGATCCCGGCGCAGCTGCCGGTGGCCGCGATCATCTCCAGATCAAAATGCGTGCGCTGTTCGAGCCGTTGATGTTCGAGCAATTTGCCCTCGGCCTCCAGCTCTTTCAGCCGCTCGGCCAGCTCGAATTTGATCGCTTCGGTCGCCTGTTTCATCGTCGGGCCGGGGGTGACATAATGGCTGTTGGCATAGACGCGAACGCTGTCCAGCTTTGCACCGGTGGTGCCGGTCAGCGGATCAAATTCGGCAATCTCCTCAATATCATCGCCAAAAAAACTGATCCGCCACGCCGTATCCTCATAATGCGAGGGGAAAATTTCGAGATTATCGCCGCGCACGCGGAAATTGCCGCGCGCAAAAGCATGATCGTTGCGCTTATATTGCAGCGCCACCAGCTTGCGGATCAATTCGCGTTGGTCGGCGCTGCTGCCTTTTTTCAAATCGAAGATCATCGCGGAGTAGGTTTCAACCGAACCGATGCCGTAAATGCAGCTCACCGAGGCGACGATCAGCACATCGTCGCGTTCGAGCAGCGAGCGCGTGGCCGAATGGCGCATCCGGTCGATCGCTTCATTCACGCTCGATTCTTTTTCGATATAAGTATCGCTGCGCGGCACATAGGCTTCGGGTTGATAATAATCATAATAGCTGACGAAATATTCGACCGCATTGTCGGGAAAGAAGCTTTTAAACTCGCCATATAACTGCGCTGCGAGAATCTTGTTGGGGGCGAGTACGAGCGCGGGGCGTTGCAGCGCCTCAATCATTTTCGCCATCGTGAAGGTCTTTCCCGACCCGGTCACGCCCAGCAGCACCTGGTCCTTCTCCCCGGTAAGCGCGGTATTCACCAGCTCGCGGATCGCGGAGGGTTGATCGCCCGCCGGTTGATATTCGGAGACAATTTTGAACCGCTTGCCCGCCTCCACTTTGGGTGGACGAACCGGGCGATGCGGCACAAAGCTGCCGTCGGTTTCGGGCTCTTCCAGCCCGCGGCGGATGATAAGTTGGCTCATGTTCGCGTTATGTATTTTTTGAACGGATCGGGCAAGGGGGGCCATCAATCCGCCGATCGATGACGCCCTAACCATCGCCCATCATCTAAGCGATTGCATTTTGGGCGGTGTCCCGACATAATTTGGCGGTAACCAATTCCAACCCCAAGGGTGATCAGACATTGCGCATTATTCGAACGACCGTGGTAGCATCATTGCTGATCAGCGGATTTTTGACCGCTTGCGCGCCCGAGAAACGCGAATCGGCAAAAAGGGACGCGATACCCAGCCTGCCGATGAAACCGGGGCTATGGGAAACGCAGGTCACCTTCACCGATATTCAGGTGCAAGGGTTGAGCGAAAAGCAAGAAAAGAAATTGTTGAGTGATATTTCGAACCAACTGTCGGGGCAATCCTGCCTTTCGGCGCAGCAAGCCCGCAAGCCCGAAGCGAATTTTTTCACTGGCGGCCATTCGGATGACTGCAAATATAAGAAATTTGCCATTGCCGAGGGCCGATTGGATATGTCGGTCGATTGTTCGATGAAGGCGATGGCGACGATCGATATGGATATGCAAGGGCCGGTGAGCGCGACCGCGCTCGATCTGGAGATATCGCCCCAATTGCGATTGCCGATGGTGGGTAAGGTTACGCTGCATGGCAAGGCGGAGGGCCGCTATCTGGGTGCCTGCGAAAAGGAAAAATAATGCGAAAAAACCTGCTGTTTATCGCTATGATACCTATGCTGATGGGATTTCAGCAAGCCGATAGGCCAGCGGTATCCTTGCCCGCGCCCCCGGCCATTGCCAAACCGGCGCGGGTTAACTTAATCCTGACGTCAGGCGGAAAGTTGGCTACGCAAATTAGCGGCGATGCCGGCGTCGCGGGCCGGGCGGTGACCGCGAATGATCCGGTTCGTATTGCGTCGGTTTCAAAGCTTGTTACCGCGCTCGGCGTGATGCGCTTGGTCGATCAAGGTAAGATTGATCTCGACCGGGACGTGGGAGAATATCTCGGCTGGCGCCTGCGCAATCCGGCTTTCCCCGGCCAGATCATCACATTGCGGATGGTGTTATCGCACACATCGGGGCTGCGCGATGGCGCCGGATATTCGCTTTCTCCCAGTGACAGTTTGGAACAAATGCTGGCCAAGCCCGAGGCATGGGACAGCGCCCATACGCCGGGCGCCTATTTCAGCTATGCCAATTTGGGATCGCCGGTGATCGCCGCAGTCATGGAGCGCGCGAGCGGCGAGCCTTTCGATCAATTGATGCAGCGGTTGATATTCAAACCGCTGGCGCTCGACGCTTGCTTTAACTGGAGCGGGTGCAGCGCCGAGCGCCGAGCGCAAGCCGTAACCCTGCTTCGGCCCAATGGCGATCTTGCCCGCGATCCGCCGCTGGCCGCCGGGCAAAGCGAATGTATTTTTACGCGGGCGAGCGACGGCAGCTGCGATCGCTCCGGCTATCGGCTGGGTCACAACGGTTCTGCGTTTGGCCCGCAAGGCGGCCTTCGTATATCGGCGCAAGACCTGCTCAGAATCGCGGCGGTGATTAAGGATCAGGGCAAGCCGCTATTTTCGCAAAGCGCCTTTGCCGAAATGATCAGGCCGCAATGGCGCTTCGATGGCAAAAATGGCGATGATCTCGACGGTGCTTTTTATGGCTATGGCCTGGGTATAGATTTGCAACCGGACGGATGGATGGGCCATGTGGGGGACGCTTACGGCCTGCGTGCGGGATTGTGGGTGAACAGCGCGACGGGTGAAATCCGGGTGCGCTATGCCACCATGGTGGATGAGGCAACATATGTGGGCAGCTGTCTCGATCGCTGCCCATAGAGGGAGTGGGCTGGTGCCGCTTCCATGTAAGTGGAAAAACTCTAGAATCTGGCGCAGAGCCATAAACTGCGGCTTTGACCTGTGCCTTCACTTGGCTTAGATGCGGGCCATATGACCATCGACAAAAATTTTGATCCCGCCGCCATCGAAAAAAAATGGTATGCGCATTGGGAAAACACGGGCGCATTTCGCCCCGAACGCCCTGCCGCTGAACCCTTCACGATCGTCAACCCGCCGCCCAATGTGACCGGCAGCCTGCATATCGGCCATGCGCTCGACAATACGCTGCAAGATATCCTGATCCGCCATGCCCGGCTTTTGGGCAAGGATGCGTTATGGGTCGTCGGCACCGACCATGCGGGCATCGCGACGCAGATGGTGGTCGAGCGGCAATTGAATGCCCAGCAGCAGAAGCGCACTGATTTCACCCGCGAAGAATTCATCGCCAAAGTGTGGGAATGGAAGCAGACAAGCGGCGGCGAAATTACCGGACAATTGCGCCGTCTGGGCTGCTCAATGGATTGGGAAAATGAACGCTTCACGATGGATGAAGGCTTCAGCAAGGCCGTCATCAAGGTGTTTGTGGATCTGTATAATCAGGGCCTGCTCTATCGCGACAAGCGGCTGGTCAATTGGGACCCGCATTTCAAATCGGCGATCTCCGACCTTGAAGTCGAAACCCGCGAAGTGCAGGGCCATATGTGGCACTTCAAATATCCGCTCGCGGGCGGTGAAACCTACACCTATATCGAGCGCGACGCCGACGGCACCATCATTTTTGAAGAAATGCGCGACTATATTTCGATCGCTACAACGCGGCCCGAAACGATGCTGGGTGACGGCGCGGTTGCGGTGCATCCGGGCGATGAACGCTACAAACCGATTGTTGGCAAGCTTTGCGAAATCCCGGTTGGGCCAAAGGAATATCGCCGCTTGATCCCGATCATCACCGACGAATATCCCGACCCCGATTTCGGTTCGGGCGCGGTGAAAATTACCGGCGCACATGATGCGAATGACTATGGCGTGGCACAACGCAACAATATCCCGATGTACCGCCTGATGGACGAGATTGCCGCGATGCGCAGCGACGGTGCCCCTTATGCTGAGGCCGCCGCACATGCGAAAGCGATAGCAAGCGGCGCGCCGTGGACTGCCGCCGATATCGACGCGCTGAACTTGGTCCCAGATGCCTATCGCGGACTTGACCGTTACGAGGCACGCAAGCGCGTCGTTGCAGACATTGGCGCCGATGGGCTGATGATTAAGGTAGAAGACAAGACCATCCAGCAGCCATTCGGCGACCGTTCGGGCGTTGTGATTGAATCCATGTTGACCGATCAATGGTATGTCGATGCGAAGACTTTAGCCGGCCCCGCGATCGAGGCGGCACGCAAAGGTGCGGCGGGTGGCGGCTTTGACATCGTGCCCAAATCTTGGGAAAAAACCTATTATAACTGGATGGAAAATATCCAGCCCTGGTGCGTTTCGCGGCAATTATGGTGGGGGCACCGGATTCCGGCTTGGTTCGACGCCGATGGTGAAATTTACGTGGCCGAAGATGCGGCAGGTGCGCAGGCGCTGGCGGGCGAAGGCACCGCGCTAACGCAGGATGAAGACGTTCTCGACACATGGTTCTCCTCCGCGCTTTGGCCGTTTGGCACGCTGGGTTGGCCGGAAGATGCCGTTGCCCCCCTCCCCTTCAGGGGAGGGGACGGGGGTGGGGCCTCCCAGGATAGTGCAACGGGTGCGGAAACGCCCCACCCCAACCCCTCCCCTAAAGAGGAGGGGCTTAAGGTTCAATCCCTCCTCAACCGCCATTATCCCGGCGACGTCCTCATCTCCGGCTTTGACATATTGTTTTTCTGGGATGCGCGCATGGCGATGCAGGGTTTGCATTTCATGAAAGACGTGCCTTGGAAAACGCTCTATCTCCACGGCCTCGTCCGCGCGGCGGATGGCAGCAAAATGTCGAAGTCGAAGGGCAATAGCGTCGATCCGATTGGGTTGATCGATGAATATGGTGCCGATGCCTTGCGCTTTTTCATGGCGGCGATGGAGAGCCAGGGCCGCGACATTAAGATGGATGAGGGCCGCGTTGCCGGATACCGCAACTTCGCCACCAAACTGTGGAACGCCGCGCGCTTTGCGCAATCGAATGGTATCGGCGGATCGCATTCGGTTTCCGCGCCCAAGGCCGAACTGGCGGTCAACCGCTGGATCATCGGCGAAGTTGTCGAGACCGTCGAGAAGCTCAACAAAGCCTTCGCCGAATTTCGCTTCGACGGGATGGCGGACGCGATTTATCACTTCGTCTGGGACCAGTTTTGCGACTGGTATCTGGAGTTGATCAAGCCCGCCTTCGTCGATGGCGAAAAGCAGGCGATGGACGCGGAGTCCAAGGTCGTCGCCGGGTGGGTGCTCGATCAGATTTTGGTGATGCTGCATCCCTTCATGCCGTTTATCACCGAAGAGTTGTGGCATTCGATGGCGGACTCAGGGCAGCCGCGGAAATATGACATCATCCATGCCGAATGGCCGCAGCCGGAGGCGTCCGCTAATCCCATTGTTGCCGCCGTCAATAACCAAGCGGTTGATGCGCAAGTCTACATGCACTGGCTGATCAAAACTATTATTGCTGTTCGTTCAGCGCGAAATGAGATGGGTATTAGTCCTGGATTACCCTTGTCAGCATTTCTTGAGGACGTAACCTCAGATTTGTGGGGGATGCTTCCAGAGGTCCATTCGGTCTTTCAGAAGGTCGGTAGAATAAACATCCAGCGCGTTGGCAATGTGCCCACTGATGGCGTGTTGCGAATTGCAGCCCTCGGCGCGACGTTGGTGGTTTCTCTCGAAGGCGTCATCGACATAGACGCTGAACGCGCACGAATAACCAAGGCGATGGAGGCCGCCGTCAAGGAACGCGATGCGCTTGCCGGCCGGCTCTCCAATGCCGCCTTTGTCGAACGTGCCAAGTCCGAAGCGGTGGAAAAAGCCCGCGCCGACATGGCCGAAAAAGCCGCAGAGGCGGAGCGACTTTCGGCGGCTTTGGCGCGTGTAACCGGGAAATGAGCATGCCGCCGCAAAATTAATCGACGCCGCGTTAACCTTTTATTATCCATATTCCGCTGAATTGGCCGCTCATGAATGGTTGGGAGTGTGCAATATGGCGAATAGTATAAAGAGTGCGGCATTTTTGATCGAAAGCCGCCTTGCGGATGCCGCGATAGGCAGTGTTGATGCCTTGTTTGACCTGGGCATCGCCTTTTCAACCGGCGGCGGCGGGGTGGATGTCGATTTGATTGAAGCGCATAAATGGTTCAACTTAGCGGCTTTGAACGGCAGCGAAGAAGCGATGATGTGCCGCGCCGATATTAGCGACGATATGACCGCGCGCGAAATTGCCGAAGCCCAAAAACAGGCGCGTGCGTGGCTGCAATCGATGGATCGTCGGGCCGCTTGAGGCCGGTCAGACTAATCTTTATCCGTCAGAATATCGGATCATTCGCGCCGTTATCGTCGCTGAGCGCCGGTGTGTGGATGCCGCATTCGACCTTGTCCCACCCCTTCCAACGGCCCGAACGCGGGTCTTCGCCGGGCGCCACCCGCGATGTGCAGGGCGCGCAGCCGATTGAGGGATAGCCCGCCGCGACCAGCGGATGCGCGGGCAAATTATGCGCGGTGCTATAAGCCTCAATCCGCGCTTTATCCCAATCGATCAGCGGATTGACCTTCAGCCGGCCTTCCGCCACCTCAAAACGCGGCAGGTTGGTGCGGGTTTCGGCCTGAAAGGCCTTACGCCCGCTAAATTGCGCGTCATAGGGCGCAAGCGCCGCCTTGAGCGGTAGCACCTTGCGGATATCGCAGCAGCCATCGGGATCATAAGACCAGCGCAGGCCATTTTCATCTTTCTTGATCAGCAAGGCCGGGTCGGGCATGATATTGATCAGATTGGTGAGACCAATGCGCTGAACCAGCAGATCGCGGTAAGCCAGGGTTTCGGAAAAATGCTTGCCGGTTTCCAAAAATAGCACGGGAATATCGCGCCGGATGCTGCCGATCAGATGCAGCAGCACCGCACTTTCCGCGCCAAAGCTGGATACGATCGCGGCGTCGCCGAGCATATTATCGGCAAATAGCGCGGTCAGCATTTCCGATGTATCGCGCCCGCGAAACATATGGTTCATCCGCACCGCATCGGTCGCGCTATAACGCGGGCCGGTATCGATACGGTCCGCCCGGCGGCGCTGTTCGCCGCCGGCAAGCGCGAGGCGGGCGTTAGCCATGACGCAGCTTCCAGATCGCTTGCGCGCCGTCGGCTGCGCCCTGATAAGCATGCGGATAGACGGCCAGCGCGCGTTCGACCGCCTCGGGATTTAACGATCCTTCGGGCGCAAAGCTGTCGAAACCGCAGCGGCGCATGAAGGCGATTTGATCGACCAGGACATCACCCTGCGCGCGCAATTCGCCTATATAGCCCGCCTCGCGCAAGATCCGCGCGCTGCTATAGCCGCGGCCATCGCGATATTTGGGAAAGGCAATTTCAATCAGCGACAGGCGGCCTAAATGCGGGATCAACCGCCGGGCATCATCATCGGGTTCGAGACGCACCGCGCCGGCGTTCGACTGATCGAGAAAGGCATCGAGCGTGACCGAGGGCTGTTCGGCAACCTCGTCATCGCGGTAACGCGGCCATGCGCCGCCTTGCGCGGGCTCAACCATAAATCGCCTCCTTAAAGGGTTCGAGGCCGACACGGCGGTAGGTATCGATGAAACGTTCCTCCCCCTCGCGCAGGCGGGTGTAAACTTCGGTGGCTTTTTCAACCGCATCGACCACCCCGTCTTCGTCAAAGCCGGGACCGATGATTTTGCCGATCGACACATCCTGCGCGCCCGATCCGCCAAAAGTGAGCTGGTAATTTTCCACGCCTTTGCGGTCCACGCCCAAAATTCCGATATGGCCGGCATGATGGTGGCCGCAGGCATTGATGCAGCCGGAGATTTTCAGCTTCAACTCGCCCAGATCGCGCTGCCGATCGAGATTTCCAAAACGCTTGGAAATTTTCTGCGCGACGGGAATCGATCGAGCGTTGGCCAGGCTGCAATAATCAAGGCCGGGGCAGGCGATGATGTCGCTGATCAGATCGAGATTGGCGTTGGCAAGGCCGGCTTCGCTGAGCGCTTGCCAAACCGTATAAAGATCGCGTTTGGCAACATGCGGCAACACGATATTCTGCGCATGGGTGACGCGCAGCTCGTCAAAGCCATATTTTTCGGCGAGATCCGCCATCACCTCCATCTGGCTTGATGAAGCGTCACCGGGGATACCGCCAATGGGCTTTAGGCTGATATTGACGATGGCATAACCTGGCGCTTTATGGGGCTTCACATTTTGTTTTACCCAAGTTTCAAACGCCCCCCAATCGTCACCCCCGCGAAGGCGGGAGTCTATCTCCTGAACTATCGCGTCAATAGAATGGTCAGGAGATGGATCCCCGCCTTCGCGGGAATGACGAACTTCTGATTGAATGGGTTCAGGAAGGTCAAAAAAGACCGCAATCCGCTCCAGCTCGGCCAAGGGCGGGTCGATACCGAGCGCTTTCACATGCGCAAATTCTTCTTCAACTTGGGCGCGATATGCGTCCGCGCCAATTTCATGGACCAAAATCTTGATCCGCGCCTTGTAGATATTATCGCGCCGGCCATAGCGGTTATAAACGCGCAGACAGGCCTCAATATAGCTGAGCAGATCATCGGCTTTGACAAAGGAGTTAATCTCGGGCGCGATCATCGGCGTGCGGCCCATACCGCCGCCAACAAACACGCGCGCGCCCAATTCGCCATCTTTCTTCACCAGCTCCAGCCCGATATCATGCAGCCGCATCGCGGCGCGGTCCTCCGGCGAGGCGATCACGGCGATTTTGAATTTGCGCGGCAAATAGCTAAATTCGGGGTGAAATGTGCTCCATTGGCGGAGCAATTCGGCCCAGGGGCGCGGATCGGTAACTTCATCGGCGGCGGCGCCGGCATATTGGTCCGACGAAATATTGCGGATGCAATTGCCGCTGGTCTGGATCGCGTGCATTTCCACGCTCGCCAGCTCTTCTAGCAAATCACCGCATTCCTCCAGCTTGATCCAGTTATATTGGATATTTTGCCGCGTGGTGAAATGGCCATAATCGCGGTCATATTTGCGCGCGATATGGGCCAGCATCCGCATCTGCCGGCTGTCGAGCGTGCCATAAGGTATGGCTACGCGCAGCATATAGGCATGCAGTTGCAGATAGAGGCCATTCATCAGCCGCAGCGGTTTAAACTGATCCTCGGTCATCTCGCCCGCGAGACGGCGCTTCACCTGATCGCGAAATTCGGCAACGCGGGCATCGACCATCGCCTGATCATAATTATCATATTTATACATATCAGATCACCCAGTCACCCGCCGCAGGATCGGCAGGTTTCAATGTAAGGTCAGGACGAACGGTGGGGCCAAGCGCACGGACGCGGTCCTTGATATGCGCGGGACGCGGGCCTTCGGGGGTGGGCAATGCATCGATGATATAGGGCGCATTCACGCGGCGCGCGCCTTCTTCGGCATGGAGGATGGCCTCACCGGCCTCACCCACGTCAAGCGCATCCTCGACATGCAGCGACCAACCGCTGCCCGTCCACCAAGTGACGGCGCCTGTGGCGAGATCATTTCCGGTTAGTAATTTCAAAATAACACTCCACTTTCCCTATCGTCATGCTGAACTGATTTCAGGATGACGTTGCATTTTCCATTACCCTTGGGGCCAGAAGTTTCATGGCGCTTGCGGCGTTTGAACCCAGCACAACATCTCCAACCACAATGATCGCAGGCGATTGGATATGTTCGCGTTCGATCATATCCCCCATATCGGTCAGCAAGGTGCGAAGCGCCCGCGCACCGGGCCGTGTGGCGCGTTCGAGCACCGCCACCGGGGTGCCGGGCGACAGGCCGTCGGCGATCAATTTTTCGCTAATTTCCCTTGCGGTGGCAACGCCCATATAGATCACCAGCGTGCGGCCTTTTCCGGCCAGCCCTGCCCAATTTTGATCGGTCAGCCCCTTGCATTGTCCCGCGACGAAAGTGACCGCGCTGGAGGCATCGCGGTGGGTGAGCGGCAGCATGGCCTGCGCCGCGCCGCCCAGCGCCGCCGATATGCCGGGAACCACCTCAACCGCCAGGCCCGCCGCGCGGCAAGCTTCGGCCTCTTCACCGCCGCGGCCAAAGATAAAGGGATCGCCGCCTTTTAACCGAACAACCCGGCGGCCAGCCAAGGCTTCGCGCGCCAGAATTGCATGAATGTCGTCTTGCGGCACGCTGTGCTGGCTGCGCTGTTTGGCGACAGAAATAAACCGCGCGGCGGGGTTGCACATTGCGATAATCGCTGGGTCGACCAGCCCGTCATGCACGATGACATCGGCTTCGGCTATCAACCGCGCGGCTTTTAACGTCAATAGTTCCGGGTCGCCGGGGCCGGCCCCAACCAGATAGACGGTGTTTTGAACGAATCGCGCTTGTGTCATCCAAACATCATCGGCCAAAATCGGGCATGCGACAAATCAAGATTTTTTGGCGTGGCACAAGAATAGCTTTGCGAAAGCTATTGCGCAATCAACGCTTTGGCGATGGCGCGGACCTCATCCGCCATATCACCGCGTTCCAGCGCGATCGCCAAATTGGCCTCAATATAACCGACTTTAGAACCGCAGTCATACCGCTTGCCATCAAAAGTAACCGCATGAAAGGGTTGCTGCCCGATCATCTTTGCCATCGCGTCGGTCAATTGGATCTCGCCGCCCGCGCCCTTGCCCTGATTTTCGAGCGTCCGCATCACTTCGGGTTGCAAAATATAGCGGCCCGAGATGATCAGGTTCGACGGCGCGTCTTTGGCTGCCGGTTTTTCGACAAGCCCGCGCACCTCGGTTAGCGCGCCATGGCGAGCGCCTGGATCGATGACGCCATAGCTTGACACTTTGTCCCGCGGCATTTCCAAAACGCTGATCAAATTTCCGCCGGTTTGATTATAAGCGGCCACCATTTGCGCCATACAGCCGGGCGAACCATGCATAAATTCATCGGGCAGGAAAATGGCGAAAGGTTCGTCGCCGACAATATCGCGCGCGCACCAGATGGCATGGCCAAGGCCCATCGGTTCCTGTTGCCGGACATAGGCGCAGTTGCCCGGACCAAGCCGTGTCGGTTCAAGAACGGAAAGGTCTTTGCCGCGTTCCGCCATCGTTCGTTCCAATTCGAACGCAATGTCAAAATGGTCTTCGATCGCGCCTTTGCCGCGTCCGGTGACAAAGATCATCTGTTCGATACCGGCCTCGCGCGCCTCGTCCACGGCATATTGGATCAAAGGCCGGTCAACGATTGGCAACATTTCTTTCGGAATGGCTTTGGTCGCCGGCAGGAAACGGGTGCCAAGGCCGGCGACGGGAAATACCGCCTTACGGATAGGTTTGTGGGTCATGACTTGGGCGTTTAGCGGCTTGCCAATCGCTGCGCAAAGCCCTTTTTCAACTTCGCCAGTTTTGGCGGGATCACCGCGAGGCAATAAGGATTGCGCTGCCCTTCGCCTTGCCAATATTCCTGATGATAATCCTCCGCCGGATACCAGATATCGGCCGCCTCAATTGTTGTCACGATGGGGGCCGGCCAATCGGGCTGCGCTGCGTCTATGCCCGCCTGCGCTGCTATCTTCTGCGCTTCGTCCACCGGAAAGATAGCGGAGCGATATTGGGTGCCAACATCGCCGCCCTGACGGTTGAGCTGCGTGGGGTCATGCGTGGCGAAGAATATCGCGAGCAAATCGCTATAATCAATCACACTCGGATCATAGCTAACGCGGATAGCCTCGGCATGGCCGGTTGCGCCGCTGCAAACTTGTTTGTAAGTCGGATCGGCCAAATGTCCGCCGATATAGCCGCTTTCCACTGCGCTGACGCCCGCAAGCTGCCCAAAAACCGCTTCGGTGCACCAAAAGCAACCGCCCGCCAATATCGCCTGTTCCTGTGCCATCATCTTATCCCTTCATCGCTTTTCCCGCCCCTTGTCAAGATAGGCAAGGCCCGCCAGCTTACAAGGCGGTTTTTGGCGATGCGTCGCGCAATCTTTCCCCATCCTCCTCCTCCGCCACCGTGCCGCGCACCACCAGCAGATACATCGCCGGGGTGACGATGCGCGATAGCAGCGTGGACGAAATCAACCCACCGATCAGCACAATCGCCAACGGACCATAAAGGCTGCCGCCGAACAGCGCCAATGGCATCAATCCGCCGATGGCGGTAACCGAGGTCAGCAGCACCGGTAAAAACCGCACTTCGCCCGCGCGCTCAATCGCCGCGCGCAATTTCATCCCGCCGTCGCGCAGTTGGCTGGTGAAATCCACCAATAGAATCGAATTTTTAATCTCGATCCCAATCAACGCGATAAATCCGATCACCGCCAGAAAGGATAAATTATTCCCCGTCGCCCATAGCGCAATCAACCCGCCAAATGTGCCCAGCGGAATAACCCCGGCGACCACCAATGCCTCCCGAAAGCGGCCAAATTCGGCGACCAAAATGGCAAATATCGAAAATATCGCGATCATGATGATCGGGCCAAAACCTGCAAATGTCTCATCAATTTTTTCCGCTTCGCCGCCGACATTGATCGAATATCCGGGCGGCAATTGCAATTTGTCTATTTCCTTTTGCGCCGCCAGATTGACCTTGGATACGACGCTGCCCGGTTGAATCTGCGCGGAAACGGCAACATTGCGCTCCAGATCATACCGGCGGATCGACGCGGGCGAGGATATCAGCGCCGGATTGCTTATCGCGCTCAAACGCACCGGCTGTCCGCTGCGCGAGGCAACGAAAATCGAATCGAGCGCCGAAACCGGCTGAGCGGTGTCAAGCGGCAACCGCACGGTAACGGGGTAACTATCGCCTTCCTCATCGCGAAAGCTGCCCGCCCGTTCCCCGCTTAACGCCAGCCGGATGGCACGGCGCGGGGCGCCAGCGGGGATATCGAACAAAGCCGCTTTGGTATCATCCACCCGCATATCAAGATCGATACGGTCGGTGGCGACGGGATTGATCACATCGCGCGTGCCCGGAATTTTTCGCAAAATATCCTCAATTTGTGCCGCATATTTTTTGAGCATTTCCAAATCAGGACCAATGATGCGAAATTCAATCGGCGCATTGATCGGCGCGCCATTTTGAAACAGAACGAGCTTCACCCGCGCGCCAATAATCCGGTCGAGCTTTTCCCGCAGCCGGGTGACCATGGCCAGGCTTTTTTCGCCCTCCCACGCATCCATAATTGCGACAATTTCCCCTTGATTGTTTTTCTCGCCGCGTTCGAAGACATTGTAAAATACCGACGGGTTATATCCGCCCACGGTTTCCGCGCGGAGCTTTATCGCCGGTTCGGTCTGCAATATTGCCGATGCCTGCGCCACAAGCTGCGCGGTTTCATCCAGGCTTGCGCCTTGTTCTGCCTCTATCTGCACACGAAAATAAGACGTGTCGGCGTTGGGAAACAGACTGAAGCCCAGCAGGGGGACGATCAAAAAAGCCGAACAGGTCAGCGCCAGCGCGCCCCAAACGAACCGCCGCGGCATCGCCAGCGCGCGGGTCAGCCATGGCCGGTAAAAACGGTCAATATTCCGCATCATCCATTTGAGCACCGCGTTGCCCTCGGGATCGTCATCGCGCTTCAAAATCCGGCTCGTCAAAAAGGGGACAATGGTGAGCGACACGATCATCGAAGCGGTTACGGTATAGATGATCGAGCGGATAAAGCTTTGGGTGAATTTGCCCGCGCCTTCGGGAAGAAAAAGCAAAGGCAGAAACGCGAAAACCAAGACGCCGGTTGACCCCAAAACCGCCTTGGTGATCTCCTTTGTGCCGTCAATCGCGGCCTGCGCGCGTTCCTTGCCCATGCGCAAATGGCGCGAGATATTTTCAACCACAACGATACTGTCATCCACCAGCAGCCCGAGCGAGAGGATGAAACCGGCCACGACAAGCTGGCTAAGATTATAACCATTGGCCCAAATCGCCAGCAATCCGCAGGCAATCGACAAGGGTATCGATATCATCACAATAGAAGAGGCCCGAAATCCGAGCGGCAACAAAGTAAAAATCACCAAAAATAGCGCAATGCCGAAATCACGCGCCAATTCATTCAGCCTTTTTTGAATGTCCCGGCTTTGATCAAATTGCACCACTGCGGTGATATCTTCGGGCAGGATGGCCTTTTGCTTTTCCAGCTCCGCGATCAACACATCGCGCAGCTTGGTGGCGTCGGTTCCCTGTTTTTGGTTGGCGGTGATGAATATCGCCCGCTGACCATTATGGCTTGTCCGCACCCGCTGTTCCTCTGAGCCCCAACCCACATCGGCAACATCGGAAAGCCGCAGCAGCGAGCCATCGCTGGTCCGCAAGGGGAGGGCACGGATCGATTCGAGGTCGCGAAACGCCCCGCCCGATTCGATGCTGAAACGCCGCTTGCCGCTGACCACCGCCCCGGCGGCGACATCGGCCCCGCCCAACCGAACCGCGTCGGCAATGACGCTTGCCGGCATCCGCAATTCGGCAAGCTTTTCGGGTTTGATCGCGATGCTGATTTCGGGCTGCGGCAGCCCGTGAATTTCGGCTTCCCTTACTTCCGAATATCGGCCCAAAGCTTCGCTAATGTCGCGGGCATATTTTTCCATTCGATACCAGCTTGCGGTATCGCTCAGCACGGCAAGCTGCAACACCGATGCGTTGGTGGTGCGAATTTTTTCGAAGGATAATCGCGCCAAATCGCTGGGCAGTTCGCCGCGGATGGCCGAAACTTCGCGAACCGTATTGTTGAAATATTCGTCGGGATCGCCCGCCCAGTCAAATTCCACGCGGATCACCGCGCTGCCATCCTGGCTGGTGGAGGCAACCGCCTTCACATCCTCAAGCCCTTGCACCAGCTCTTCAATCGGTTTGGTAATCGTTTGCTCGATCTCCGCCGCATCCGCGCCCGGCCGCGATGCAATCATCGACACAACCGGCATCGAAAAATGCGGGTCAACGGCGCGCGGAATCTGAAAAAAGGCAAACAGGCCGAGCGCCGACAGCAACAGGAACAGCACCAGCGTCAATTGCCAGCGGCGAATGGCAAGCTCCGCAAGATGCATCTAAGTCCGGTTCCTGTTCATGGCGCCGACTGCACCGCTTTGACCCGCGATCCACTGCGTAATTTTTCCGTGCCGGATGTCACAATGATGTCGCCCGGCGCAATGCCCCCGGTCACCTGCACAAATTTATCGGTCAGCCGCCCAATCGCCACATTGCGCGCGGTGACTTTGTTGCTTTTGGGGTCCACCACATAGACCAGCCCTTCGCCGGTGCGAACGTCAAAAAGCGCGCTGACGGGTATCTGTAAAGAGCCATCATCGATCGCGGGCAAGGTTATTTGGGCCGATCCGATTTGCCCCGAACGCAAGCCGGTTTTTGCGGGCAACCGAAATTGCACGGTAAAGGCACCGGTATCGGCATTGGCGCGTCCGTCAATCTCACTAATGCTGGCCTCAACCGCGATGCTGCCGGCCGAATCGATGGTAACCAACGCCGGCATCCCGACCCGTAATTTTGCGGCATCGGCGTCGATCACCGGCGCGCGCAGGACAAAGCCTTCGTCATCCTGGCCCACAATAACGGCGACCGATCCCGGTGCCACGATCTGCCCCGGCTGCACTTGCCGGACCAATATAACGCCGCTGGAGGGCGCGTAAAGCTGCGCGGTGCTGCGCGCAAATCCCGCCTGCGCTACCCGCGCCGCCGCCGTCGCCGCATCGGCCTGCGCGGCCTCATATCGCGCTTTGGTGACCCAGCCTTGCTTGAATAGCGCCGCGATACGGGCCAGCTCGGCATCGGCGCGGTCCTGCTGCGCGCGCGCGACATTCATATCCGCGGCCACATTGGTGGCATCCAGCGCCGCGATCAACACGCCGCGCCGAACATAATCGCCAACATCATAGCGCACCAACGCCACCTTTCCCGCCGTTGTGAAGCCCAGCGGCGTTTCGCGGCGGTGGCGCACGGTGCCGGTTAGATTCAAAATACGCGGATTGCTGGACGGCCGCACATTGATAACCCGAACGGCCATGGCCTCCGCGCTTGTTTTGGGCGGTGCTTGCTTTGCTTCATTGCAGGCCGCGAGCGCCACAACCGGTAGCGTCACGGCCCATAAAAGGATGGGATGAACAGATGCTCTTGGCAAGCGAAGTCTCCAATAGGTTTCAATTCGCTAACCTATCTTGCGGCGGCTGTGAATGCCTAAATGCCATTTACCGCATTTTCCTGCGGCTATTGTCTATTTGCCGCACGCGCCAGCCGATCGGCGATCGCCGCACCGATCCCCGCCTTGGGAACCGGCGCGACGGCAATGGCGGCGCGGTCGCTGGCATCGGCGATATGCAATGCGTCAAACAGCCTTGCCGCCGCCGCCGCCAAATCACCCGCCGCCGACAGATTATCATCGCCAGCGATATCGCCAAAACCAATATGCCATTCGTTTTTAAGCGCGGTAACCGCATTCAGCCGCAACGCTTTGGACGGCGCATAATGGCCGGCCAATTGCCCCGGTGCCTCGATTGCATGATCGATCACTGGCAAGGGCGGCGTTTGCATCACCGCTGCAATCTGCTCCGCCGCAATTGGGCCGTGGCGCAATATCTGCCAGCCCGCCGGACGCAGCGCGATGATGGTGGATTCGAGGCCAGACGAGCAGGCCCCGGCATCCAGGATCATCGGACTATCCGCGCCCAAGCTGCTCAGCACATGGCGCGCGCGCGTCGGGCTGATCGCGCCGCTGCGGTTGGCGGACGGTGCGGCGAGCGCCAGCCCGCTGAGCGTCAGCAGCCTTTGCATAACCGGATGCGCCGGAACCCGAATGGCGATGGTGGAAAGCCCCGCGGTGACCGCCGCCGTTACCGCCGCGCCGGGTACGATCGGCAACACCATCGTCATCGGTCCTGGCCAAAATTGCTGCGCCAATCGCTCTGCCCGCTCGTCCAGATCGGCGATCCTGCGCGCCGCCGCCACATCCCCCACATGCACGATCAAGGGGTTGAAATCGGGCCGGCCCTTTGTTCGGTAAATGGCGGCTACAGCTTCGGGATTGGCCGCATCGGCGGCAAGGCCGTAAACCGTTTCGGTCGGCACCGCGACAATCCCGCCGGCGCGCAGCAAAGCGGCGGCTTCAGCGATCGCCGAATCGTCTGCGGGATAAACACCGCTATTCCGTAAGGCGTTTGAGCCTGCCATAAGATGCCGCTATAACGCCCGAAAGCTATCTAAACAGGAAAAATTTCACCCATGACCTTCACCGCGCCGACCGCCGAGCAGATATTCGTTTTGAAGCATATTACCGCCATAGACGAATTGGCGCGCCATGGCCGTTTTGCCGACGCCGCGCCCGACCTAGTGCAAGCAATAGTGGAGGGTGTCGGCGAATTTGCCGCTGAGGAATTTGCCCCGCTCAACCGCATTGGCGACACCGTCGGCGCGCGGTTGCAAAATGGCCGGGTGGTGATGCCCGAAGGCTTCGTTGCCGCTTACCGCAAATATGTGGCCAATGGTTGGGGATCGATCAACGCACCGACCGAATTTGGCGGGCAGGGCCTGCCTTTTTCGCTGGCGTTGATGGCGCTGGACAGCTTGGGTGCGGCCAACATGGCCTTTGCATTATGTCCGATCTTGTCGGTGGGCGCGGTCGAATCGATTTTTCACCATGGCAGCGATGCGCAAAAAGCCGCCTGTCTGCCCAAATTATCGTCGGGTGAATGGACCGGCACAATGAACCTGACCGAGCCGCAAGCGGGTAGCGATGTCGGCGCGCTGAAAACAACCGCGACGCCGATTGGCAACGGCCAATATCAGATTAAGGGTCAAAAAATTTACATCAGTTTCGGCGATCACGACATGGCCGAAAATATCATCCATCTGGTGCTGGCCCGCACCCCCGACGCGCCGGCGGGGACCAAAGGCATATCGCTGTTTCTGGTGCCCAAATATCAGATCGCAGCCGATGGCACGCTGGGCCAACAAAATGATGTTAAGGTCGTTTCGATCGAACATAAAATGGGCATCAACGCCTCGCCCACTTGCGTCCTGGCCTATGGCGAGGAGGGCGAATGTGTCGGCGAGCTGATCGGCGCCGAATTTGGCGGCATGCGGGCGATGTTCACGATGATGAATAACGCCCGGATTAATGTCGGTTTGCAAGGCGTCCAGATTGCCGAAGCGGCAACGCAAAAAGCGCTGTGGTTCGCGCGCGAACGCACCCAATCGGCGCGGGCGGGCGGGCAAAACCGCGACCCCGTGGCGATCATCGAACATCCCGATGTCCGCCGGATGCTGATGCGGATGAAGGCGGGGACACAGGCGATCCGCGCGCTGCTTTATTATGCGGCTGGGCAAATTGACCGCGCGGCGCTTGGCATCGACGGGGCGAGGGAAATGGCCGATTTGATGACGCCGCTGGCAAAGCTATATGGCACCGACATGGGCAGTGAGATTGCCTCGCTCGGCCTGCAAGTCCATGGCGGCATGGGCTATGTCGAGGAAACCGGCGCGGCGCAATTTTACCGCGATATTCGCATCGCGCAAATTTATGAAGGCACCAATGGCATTCAGGCGGCGGATCTGGTGGGCCGCAAATTGGGCTTGGCCGGTATCGGCGGCGGCAATCTGTTGAAGGATCATCTGGCGCATATTGGGCAGGAGGCGGGCGATCACGCCGGGCTAAAAGCGCTTGCCGGCGCCTGCAGCGAAGTGACCGAATGGATGCTGGACGGTGCGTCGATCGACGACCGCCTCGCCGGAAGCTATCCTTTCACGACGATGGTTGCGGTGGCCACATCGGGATGGTTGATGCTGAAACAGCAGCGCGCGGCACAAACGGATTTGATGGCGGATGCCGATAACGGCTTTCTGAAAGCAAAGGTCATCGCGTGCCGTTATTATCTGGATGTCATGCTGCCCGAAGCTTTGTCCTTAAAAGGCAGCGCGGTGGCGGGTGCCGATTTGCTTTATGCATTGACCGCTCAGGAATTGGCCGCATAATAGAGCTGCGGAACGGCCGGATATTCACTTGTTCATTCAGGGCCTCATTCGGCATAGATTTTTGCGGCGATTCGCCGAACTTTCCCACTGATTGAAAGCTCTATTATCATGAAATTTTTTGCCGACACCGCCGATACCGCCGAAATTGCCGATCTGGCGCAAACCGGATTGCTCGACGGCGTAACGACCAATCCCTCGCTCATCAAAAAATCGGGGCGGGACATTATCGAGGTGACGCGCGAAATTTGCGGCCTAACCCATGGCCCGGTATCGGCCGAGGTGGTGGCGCTCGATCATGCGGGGATGATGAAAGAGGCCGAAATCTTGCGCAAAATTGCCGATAATGTCTGCATCAAAGTGCCGCTGACCATCGACGGCCTGAAAAGCTGCAAGGCGCTGACCAGTGACGGCACAATGGTCAATGTCACCTTATGCTTTTCCGCAAGTCAGGCATTGCTGGCGGCAAAGGCCGGCGCATCTTTCATTTCACCCTTTGTGGGCCGCCATGATGACAATGGCTTTGACGGGATGAATTTGATCGAAGATATTCGCCTGATCTACGACAATTACGGATTTGAAACCGAAATTTTGGTGGCCAGCATCCGGCATGGAATCCATGTGCTCGAAGCCGCACGCATCGGCGCCGATGTCATCACCGCGCCGCCGTCCGTCATCAAGGGCCTGTTCAAACATGTGCTGACCGACAAAGGCATCGAAGGGTTTTTGAAGGATTGGGCGGAAACCGGACAGGCCATCGGTTGATCGACCGATCGGTTATGATCAAATATTTAACGGCTTGTAACCTTCACCCGCAAATTTCCCGAACCATTTCATCTTGGTAATAACAGAAAGAATGAACGCGGATGTCCCAAACATCACCCAAAATCCCGGTTCCTGACGATGTGCAGGAGGCGATCCGCACGCTCATCCGCTGGGCGGGGGACGATCCGGGGCGTGAAGGGTTACTTGATACGCCGCTGCGTGTTGGTCGCGCTTGGAAAGAATATTGCCGGGGCTATACCGAAGACCCCGCAACGCATTTGGCGCGGACATTTGCCGAAGTGGGCGGCTATCATGAATTGGTGCTGCTGAAAGACATTCCTTTTCATTCGCATTGCGAACATCATATGGCACCGATTACCGGCAAGGCGTCAATTGCCTATATGCCCACCGACAAGGTGGTCGGAATTTCGAAACTCGCGCGCGTGCTGCATGGCTTTGCTCAGCGTTTTCAGGTCCAAGAACGGCTGACCGCTGAGGTAGCAAATTGCATCTATGACCATTTGAAACCCGAAGGGGTGGCGGTGGTGATCGAGGCGCAGCATGGCTGCATGACCGGACGCGGCGTGCGCACGCCGGGGGTGGCGATGATGACATCGAAACTTTTGGGCTGTTTTCTGGACGATCACGGCAGCCGAAAAGAAGTCATGAGCCTGATGGGTTATTGAGAATATTCGGCTCCCGCGGCAAATTCAAGCAACCGATAAAAATTTTTGTGCCGCCGCCCCTTCGGCCGCCTCGATCAAGCGTTTTTCCAGAAATTTCAATCGCGGTTTGCTCTCAATTTTTCCGCCAAGCAGATCGGTCACATAAAAAGTATCGACCGCGCGTTCGCCATAGGTCGCAATATGCGCGCTGTGCAATGTCACCTTGGATTGGAACAAGGCATGCGCCAAATTGTTGAGCAGCGCGGGACGGTCATGCGCGTTCACCTCAATTACGGTAAAACGGTTCGATGCTTGATTGTCGATAAGGGCCGATGGCGCAATGCGAAAGGCTTCGGCGCGGCGCAGCGCCACCGGCTTGCTTTCCAATTTGGCCAGGAGGCGGTTCCGATTGGCCAGCGCATCTTCAATTCCCGAACGCAGCCGGGCGATCTGCCCCGTTTCTTGGAATGGCCGGCCCATGGGATCTTGCACCAGAAAATTATCCAGCGCCATTCCGTCTTTGCTGGTGTGGATGCGGGCGTCGATAATATTGCCGCCGGCCAGATGAATGGCCCCGGCGATGCGGTAGAATAGACCAGGGTGATCGGCCGCCAATACCGTCACCAAAGTCGCACCGCGTTCGGGGTAGTAACAGGCGTCTATAGCAAGATTGGTGCTGCCTTCGGCAAGGAGCAGTCGCATATTGCGCTCTATAATATCGGGCGGTTCGGCGATCCAATAGGTTGCCGGTAACCGGCCCGCCAGCCTGGCAAAGGCTGTACCGTCCAATTTTAGCGTTTGATGGAGCGCTTCTTGCTTTTGCAATATCCGCTCATCGCGCCCGCGCTGTTTATGACCAAGCCGCAGCACCTCTTCGGTGGCTTCATATAAGTTGGATAATAATTGCCGTTTCCAGCTGTTCCAGACACCGGGGCCAACCGCGCGGATATCAACAACGGTCAGCACCAATAGCAAGCGGAGGCGTTCGGGCGATTGCACCATCTGCGCAAAATCCAAAATAGTCTTAAAATCGGCAATATCGCGCTTGAAGGCGGTCGATGACATGAGCAGGTGGTTGCGCACGAGCCATGCCACGCTTTCGGTCTCCGCCTCGCTCAAGCCGACACGCGGGCACAGCTTCATCGCTATTTCAGCGCCCAATAGGCTGTGGTCGCCGCCGCGTCCCTTGGCAATATCATGCAGCAGCACCGCCATATACAGCACCCGCCGGCTCAATATCTGCCGAACGATCGCGCTCGACAGCGGATGGTCCTCGGCAAGATCACCGCGTTCGATATTGGCCAGCAAACCGATCGCGCGGATAGTATGTTCATCCACGGTATAATGATGATACATGTCAAACTGCATTTGCGCCACAACCCGTTGAAAATCGGGGATGAACCGGCCAAACACGCTCGACTCGTTCATCCAGCGCAGGACGGTTTCGGGATTGCGCTTTGAGGTTAGCATATCGATAAACATCGCATTGGCCGCTTCGTCCTGGCGCAGCTTGTGGTCGATCCGTTTGGCATCGCGCTGCGCCGCCCGCATGGCGAGCGGATGGATCTCAAGACTATAACGGTCGGCCAGATGGAATATTTCGATCATGCGGCGGGGATCTTCGGCAAAAAAATCCTCCGACGGCAGGGCAAGCCGCCCGCGATCCAGCCGAAAGCCATTCAACTTGCGCGGCCGCCGCACCATCGTCGGCAGAAACCGCCGGCCGCCCTTGGCCAATGTTTCATCAAGATGCGCCAGAAATAATCCGGTCAAATCGCCAACGGTTTTTGCCGTCAAAAAATAATATTGCATGAAACGTTCGACGGCAGATTGACCAGGGCGGGCCGCAAAATTCATTCGCGCGGCCACTTCGCGCTGCAGATCGAATGTCAACCGGTCCTCCGCGCGCGCGGTAATGTCATGCATATGACACCGCACCGCCCACAGAAAATTCTCCGCCCGCCGGAATCGGCGATATTCCTGGGCAGTGAGCAAACGGGCGTCGACCAAGGCCGATGCGGACCGCACCCGGTGGACATATTTGCCAATCCAAAAGAGCGTATGCAGATCGCGAAGCCCGCCCTTGCCCTCCTTGATATTGGGTTCGACCACATAGCGGCTATCGCCCATTTTTTTGTGCCGCTCGTCGCGTTCGGCCATTTTTTGAGCGACAAATTTAGCGCCGGTTTTATGGGCCACTTCGTTCCAAAAACGCGCGGCGGCTTCGTCGTAAATTGCCCTATCGCCCCAGATGAAGCGGCTTTCAAGCAGCGCGGTGCGGATGGTAACATCCTCCATCGCCATCCGCACGGTTTCATCGAGCGACCGGCTCGATTGGCCCACTTTCAGCTTCAAATCCCACAGGAAATATAAGGTCGCCTCCACCACCTGTTCGGTCCATGCGGTCCGCTTATAGGGTGTGATAAAGGCGATATCGACATCGCTATGCGGGGCCATTTCGCCGCGGCCATAGCCGCCCACCGCCAACAGCGCGATCCGTTCGGATGCCGACCGATTGCCCGCCGGATATAGGTTGCCCGCCACATGGTCAAATATCAACCGGACAATTTGATCGACCAGAAAGGCTTGTTCGGCCGCGGCCTGATACCCGTTCGACGGATTTTCGATCAAACGCCGCGCAATTTCCGCACGGCCGTCCGCCAAAGCATTTTGCAGCAATAGGACAATATCGCCGCGCCGCTGCGCCGCCGCGCCCTGCGCCGCCCAGACGGCAATGGTTTCCGCCAATTGCCGGCGATCGATAATGACCCGGCCCGCCTTAATCTGATCCATCGCATTGGTCATGCGATTGCAATAGGCCTAGAGCGGGTAAAAAGCAAAGTTTCAGGCGCTGTTCGCCGCCATATTGTTATAATCGCGGCGCAGGGTTACCCGGTCAATTTTTTGCGTTCCAAGCCTTGGCAATTCTTCGGCCACCGGCCAATAATGCACCGGAACCTTGAAGGGCGCGAGCCGCGTCAGCAAAAAGGCTTTCAAATCACCGGGCGCGAGCGATTTGCCGTCTTTCATATGATACACAATGCCCGGAACCTCGCCATAGCGTTCATCGGCAATACCAAAGACCGACAATTCGGCGATATCTTCATGCTCATACGCGGCGGCCTCCACCTCGGGGCAGCTGATATTTTCGCCGCCGCGGATGATAATGTCCTTTTTACGATCGACAATATAGAGATAGCCATCCTCATCAAGATAGCCAATGTCGCCGGTGCGAAACCATCCGCCTTTGGCAAATGCCGCCTCGGTTGCTTCGGGATTGTTCCAATAGCCGTTGAAATTGGCGACCGAACGGATGCATACCTCCCCCCGGCTTCCCTGCGGCAGGATATTGCCATCATCATCGAGCATTTCCAATTCGACCAGCGGCCTGCTCGCTGGGCCGGTGCTGTCGGGTTTGGCGAGATAATTTTCGGTGAAATTGCCGCAGCCCACGGCATTGGTTTCGGTCAAGCCGTAACCCAGCAGCGGGAAAGCGTGATCCATCTCTTTGCGGATCTTCTTCACATGTTCCACCGGGCGCGGCGCGCCGCCGGCGGCAAAAGCGGTGCAGCTGGTAAGGTCATATTTATGCTTGTTGGGATGCGCGGCAATTTCGAAGCTCATCAACGGCACGCCGACAAAATAGCTGATTTTTTCCTTTTCGATGAGCCGCATCGCTTCTTCGGCGTCCCATTTGGGCATCAACACCAATTTGCGGCCGATGGCATAGCTTTGCAGCACCAAAGGCACCGATGCCGTCACATGAAACAGCGGCACATTGACCAGCGCGGATGATTGCGCCGGTAACTCTGCGCCGCTTGCCGAGAGCAATTCAAAAAATACCATCGATTGCGCAACATAATTCATCGTGCCCTGCACCACCGCCCGGTGGTCCGAATAAGCCCCCTTCGATTGGCCGGTCGAACCCGATGTATAAAGGATAGTCGCATTGTCGAGCGGGCCTATTGTGGGCATCGGCGTTTCGCCGTCGCCGCCCTTCGCCATAATGGTGGATAATCCCTGCATCGGCGGGCAATCATGCTGGAACAAAATAACCTCACAGCCGCCAATATCATGGCCTTCGATCCGCGCGGCGCGTTGATCATCGGCGAGCACATAGCGGCATCCGACCATTTTAATGCCATCGGCCAGCTCGCCGCCTTGCCACCAGCCGTTGAGCAAGGTGGCAACCCCGCCGGCCAGGATAATCGCCATATTGGCAATCATCCAATTGGCCGAATTGCGCGCGGCGATACCGACCCGGTCGCCTTTTTGCACGCCATATCCCGCAACCAAGCCGCCGGCCAGCGCGCGCGCGGCGGCATAAACTTCCCCAAAGGTCAGCCGGATATCGCCATCGACAATGAATGGTTTTGGCGCATGCACCGTGCAGAAATAAGTATAAAAATCGGCCAGCGTCGCGGGGGCCTGCGTAATCATCGGCAATTGCACGCCATGCTTTTCGACATAGCTCAGCGACAGCGGACCATTATCCGCCATCAACCGGGTTTGCACGGCGTTAATCGCCATATCGAGCGGGCTGGGCATATGATTCTCTCCTTTACTCTTTGTCCCTCTTCTATTTGGCTCTATAGGAATGTCAAAATGATTGGGGAATAGCTTTGTATTTTGAAATTTTGGCCGTTTCGGCAAATTATATTAACTTTACCGATCTTGGCGTCGGCCCGGTGGCGTTAGACCTCGGTTTTTTTCAGCTCCGCTGGTATTCGCTCAGCTATCTGGTGATGATTTTGCTGGGCTATTGGTATCTTCGCAAGCTGATTACCATGCCCGGTGCGCCAATGTCGCCGCTGCATACCGATGATTTGATTATCTATATGACCTTGGGGATCATATTGGGCGGGCGGTTTGGCTATATCTTATTTTACGATCAAAGCCTGCTTACAATTGATCGATTCTACCGCTTATGGGAAGGCGGCATGTCGCTGCATGGCGGCGCCTTGGGCGTATTTTTTGCGCTTTGGCTATTCGTGCGCAAACATGGTTTATCTTATTTGCGGGTATGCGACTATATTGCCTGCTGCGTGCCGTTTGGGACATTTTTGGTCCGCCTTGCCAATTTCGTCAATGGTGAGCTGTGGGGCAAGGTGACCGATGTGCCTTGGGCGATACGCTTTCCCGAAATCGTCAATGGCGCGGCCATTTTGGGCCCGCCCCGCCATCCGAGCCAGCTATATGAAGCGGTGTTTGAAGGATTGTTGATGGCCGCTATCCTGTGGCCACTATTCTGGAAAAGCGACGCGCGTTACAAACCCGGTTTCCTGTTTGGCTGCGCCGCGTTAATTTACGGCATCGCGCGGTTCAGCATCGAATATCTGCGCCAACCCGATGCGCAGCTGCAATGGCTCGTCGACGCAACCAGCTTCAGCATGGGTCAATTTTTGACCATGCCGATAATCCTGCTCGGCCTATTCCTCGTCGCGACGGCGAAGGGCAGGCGGCAGCGGGTTGAACCAGTAACGGGTGAAAGCATTGCCTGACGATAACCTGCTTTCCGCGCAATTGGCAAAGCAGATCGAAAATTCTGGGCCGATCAGCGTCGCTGAATATATGCGCATTGCCAATAGCCATTATTATGACAATGCCGATCCGCTTGGCAGCGCGGGTGATTTTATTACCGCGCCCGAAATCAGCCAGATTTTTGGCGAGCTTATCGGGCTATGGTTTGCCGATATCTGGCTGCGGCAAAATCGCCCCGCCAAATGTCATTTTGTCGAATTGGGACCGGGCCGGGGAAGCCTGGCCAATGATGCCCTGCGCGCAATGGCCAAATTTGAATGCGCGCCGCCGGTGCATTTTGTCGAAACCAGCGGCGCGCTGCGCGCCAAGCAATCCCAATTGGTGCCGCAGGCCCAATTTCACGATAGGATTGACGATTTGCCCGGAGACGGGCCGTTATTGATCGTTGCGAATGAGTTTTTCGATGCCTTGCCGATCCGGCAATTGATCGCAACGCATGCCGGATGGCGCGAGCGGGTTATCGTTCACGAAAAAGACACAAAATTCATGGCGATAGCGGGGCCCTATGCGATGGATAATCTGATCCCGCCCGAATTTCGCGCCGCCCCCGTCAACAGTATTTACGAAACATCGCCCGATGCGGGCGGATTTATGTATGAACTGGCCACTCGGCTGCAAAGGCAGGGCGGAATAATGCTGATCATTGATTATGGTTATAGCCTACCGGGTTTGGGAAGCACGTTACAATCGGTGCAAAAGCATCAATTTGCCGATCCTTTCGAAGATCCCGGCGGCCGGGATTTAACGGCCCATGTCAATTTTCTGGAAATGGCAAATATGGGCCGGATGCGCAATTTGCAGATTAGCGGGCCGATTGGTCAAGGGTCTTGGCTGACCGCGCTTGGCATTAACCAACGTGCCGCCGCGTTGGCGCAAGCCGCGCCCGATAAAGCCGGTGAGATATCCGCCGCCTGCCACCGGTTAACCAGCGATGATGAAATGGGCAGCTTGTTTAAGGTGCTCGCGCTGCGCTCGCCCGATTGGCCCAAACCCGAAGGCTTTGAACCGGCAGATATTCTGTAAGGCGCAACCAAAGGATCCCGCAATCGGGCCTATGCGCCGATCAATTTTTCATCCAATCGGCAATGTCACCGGCCACTTCGTTCGCTGCGCCGTTTAACGCGGCGCTGGCGGGCACGGCTTCGATGATGTTGACCGCACGGCGCGCCTCAAACCGCTGTTTTTTTGCTGGCTGGCCGGAAAGCGTCTTGACCGCATCGAAAATTACAATCGCCTCGCTGCGGCTGGCATCGACGCCAAATTCGATCAGGCTACCCGACAGAAACTCTTCGGCCAAACCATCGGCATCGGCCTCGCTTAAGATAAACCGGCCATTTTTCGCGGCAATTGTTTCGCTCAAAAGCTGCTGCATCAACACGGCGGGTTTATCCGACCAGACCGCGTCCTTCAAATAAGCGATACTGCTCGAATCGATCTGAACCGGCAAACGGTTGCTATCCAATTTGCGCGGCGCGGTCGGCGTCAACACCACCAATGCGGCCTTTTGCGCCCCTTCATTGGCGGCACCATCGGCCAGCTTGTTCGACGCCGTCAGCACGAGCAGCGACGGCGGCGGTTTCGAGCCGAGATTGACGCAGCCCGCAAGCAGCAATGCGGACCCAACAACGGAAAAAACGGCAGCGGCTTGGTAAGGTGCCTTTTTCATATCATGCCTTTCCCATATTATTTTTGCTTTCCCGGTTCGTAATCGGGAAGCGCGGGTGATCCGATCAGCGATGCCGCCCCTTCTTGATCGAGCCGTTCGCTGACCGATTTAAGCGAGGTGGATAATTTCTGAAGATCGCGGGCCAATTGGTTAAATTCGGGAAGCGTTTTTGTGGTCAGGCTATCGATCGCGGGTGCGGCCTTATTTGCGGTATTTTCCAGCGCCGCAAGGCTTTTGTTGGCGGCGGCCAATGTTTTGCGCAAATCGGCAATTGATGCTTTTCCTTCACCGTCGATCAAGCTGCTCGTGCTTTGCGCCACCGTGCCGATTTGTTCGGCGGCGAGCCCCGCCTTTTGCAAGGTTATCCGCGATTCGGCGATCAATCCGCGAAGTTCGGGTGTCTGGTTGGCGAGGGTGCCCGAAAGGCTTTCCACATTATCGAGGATATTTTCCACCGATCGCTGATTTTTTTCCGAAACAATATTGGTCAAATGTTCGGTCAGCGTCGAGATCCGTTCCAGCAGCAACGGCGCATTATTCAGCAATTCACCCAGCGCGCCCGGCCGCGTGGGAATAACCGGAACACCGGCGGGACAGGCCGATTTTGGCTTTACTTTGGGGCAGGAGATGGGCGGCGCGCCCTTGACCGCACCGTCAAGCTGAATTTCCGACACTCCGGTAAAACCAACGCCGGCAATGGTTGCAACGGTTCCTTCCAATATCGGAACCGCCTTATCGATCTTGATACGGACACGCACAAATTCCGGGTCATCTTCCCATAATTTAATCTCCGTGATCTGCCCCGATGGCACCCCGGCAAATGAAACCCCCGAACCTTTGGCCAGACCGTTGACCGATTGCTTGAAGAAAATGTCATATTCTTTCTGCGCGCCGTCGTTAAACCGCCCGAGCCAAACGGTAAAAGCGACCAGCGCGGTGAGCAGGGCCAAAGTGACAAAACCGACAAGGATATAATTGGATTTGGTCTCCATCAGCTTGGCCTAAGCTCCCTTTTTGTGCCCCGCAGCGTTATCCGCCGCGCCGCCGGTGATAAACGCTGCCGCGCCATTTGGCAAAGGCGATAATATGGCGCGGTAATGGCCCCCATCACAGGGCCCCCGCGCGGTGCGCCGCGCGCCCGCGCGGTCCAGAAAAATACTCTTGAATCCATGGATGCTGCGTGGCGAGCAGATCGTCAATCTTGCCAATGGCAATCACCCGCCGGTCGGCTATCACCGCCACACGGTCACAAATGGCATGCAGCGTATCGAGATCATGCGTGATCAAAAATACCGTCAGGCCCAATGTTTCCTTGAGTTCCTTGGTCAAACGATCAAATTTGGCCGCGCCGATGGGGTCCAGCCCCGCCGTTGGCTCGTCCAGAAACAGCAATTCCGGGTCCATGGCCAAGGCTCGCGCAACCCCCGCCCGCTTTTTCATCCCGCCCGATAATTCAGAAGGATATTTGCAACCCGCATCGGCAGGCAGCCCGCTCAAATATAGCTTCGTCCGCGCGATTTCGTCGAGCAGTGCGGCGCTCATCCCCGGATAAAATTCGCGCAAGGGCACTTTTATATTTTCGGCGACGGTCAAAGTTGAAAATAGCGCGCCGCCTTGAAACAACACGCCCCACCGCCGGCGCACCTCTTGATCGCCGGCGATATCGTCGTCGAGCAGATTTTCGCCCAAAACATATATCTCGCCGGCATCGGGTCGCTGCAAACCGATGATTGAGCGCATAAGCACCGATTTTCCGGTGCCTGATCCGCCAACAACGCCCAAAATCTCACCGCGTTTAACGTCAAGGTCAAGATTTTCATGGATGACTTGATTGCCAAATTGATTATGGAGACCGCGGACCGATATCATGATATCGCGGTTATACCGATCGGGACCGTCCATCCTATCCATCAATCCCATCCGATACTGCTGAAAAATATGGCAAAGAAAGCGTCGAGTACGATCACCAGGAAAATAGCCTGAACCACCGCCAAGGTTGTTTTCAATCCCACTTCCTCGGCATTATTTTCAACTTGCATCCCTTGAAAACACCCGGCCATAGCGATGATAGCGCCAAATATCGGTGCTTTAATCATGCCCACGTAAAAATCGGTCATCGGCGTAACCTCGCGCAGCCGCTGAATGAAGGTTACAGGCGGAATGTCCAATATCGCCCAGCATAGCAGGCCGCCGCCGATTATCGTGATAATGCTGCTATAAAAAGCCAGCAGCGGCATCATCAACACCGTTGCCAATGTGCGCGGCAACACCAACGCTTCGATTGGGGAGACGCCAATGGTCCGCATGGCATCAATTTCCTCGGTAATTTTCATCGTGCCGATCTGCGCGGCAAAGGCGCTACCCGAACGCCCGGCGACCATAATCGCGGTCATCAAAACGCCCAATTCGCGAAAGGTCAGTCGCCCGACAAGATTGATGGTAAATACTTCGGCGCCAAATTGTTTGAGCTGCACCGCCCCTTGCTGTGCAATCACGATACCAATGAAGAAGCTCATCAAGCCAACAATGCCCAGCGCCCGGACCCCGACCATTTCAAAACGCTGCGTGATGGCATTTAGGCGCAGCCGCCCAGGGTGCGTTATCACGGAAAAAAGCGACGCCACCACCTGGCCAACAAAACCCATAAATTGCAGCATGGTGGTGAATGCGACCACAACCGCCTCGCCAATTTCCGCTATGACCCGCAGGAAAGGCGCTATTTCGGGACGAGACGCCATAACGCTGCTACCGCTCACTTCGCTAATCAGCCGCGATGCCTCTGACGTTGCCTTGGTGATTTCGGCTTGATGCTCGCTCGCGGTGCGATAAGCCAGCCAGGCACCAACCGTATCAATCGCGCTCACCTGCGACATATCAACGCCGGTTACAGGCACCGCTAATTGCCGCAGCCGCTTGTCAATCGCGCTGATATGCGCGATCGTCCAGTCACCCGAAAAATGCAGGATAACGCCGCCTTGTTCCGTCATTTCTTCAAAATAATCGGCGGGATCACTCATAATGCCATCATAGAAGGAAAAATCAGGCAATCACAAGCCATAGAAATGCCCCGGCTCGCATAATTGTTATTTGGGCGTTTTTATTGCGGTGAAATGGCGCTATCGCTTGGCCGATGACGCCCGCGCCGATCAAAATCGCCATTTATGATATGGACAAAACCATCACGCGGCGGGCGACGTATAATGGCTTTTTGCTGCATATGTTGATGCGGCGCGCGCCATGGCGGTTGATATTGCTGCCATTGCTGCTGCTGGCTCTACCGCTTTTTATGTTGCGCATCTGGGATCGGCGGCAGTTGAAGCAATTTTCGCAGGCGTTGTTTGTCGGCGGCCGCGTGGATCTCCAGTCGTTGCGACATCATGTGGACAGCTATGCCGATAAAGTCATGGACAGCAATATCTATCCCGAAGCGCGCGCGCGTTTGGCGCAGGAAAAGCGGGCCGGTTACCGCCATGTGATCGCCACCGCATCCTACCGTTTATATGCCGAAGCCATTGCGCAGCGGTTGGGGTTTGACGATGTTATCGCCACCGATCTGGTGACCGATGATACCGGCTATATTCATGCCCGTATCGATGGCGATAATTGCTACGGCGCGGCGAAATTGCTTAGGGTAAAGGAATGGATGGCGGCGCAGGGGTTGGAGCGCCAATATTGCCACCTGCGCGCCTATAGCGACCATATTTCGGATGCGCCCTTGCTGGAATTTGCCGATGAAGCTTTTGCCGCCAATCCGCATAAACCATTGCGTCAATTGGCCGAACAGCGCGGCTGGACGATATTGGATTGGCGGTAGGCTTAGAGTTTTTTCCACTTACGTGGAAGCGGCACCAGCCCACTCCCCCACCCGGCCACCCATAGCATATCCTGACTGGGTGGCCGGGTGGGGGAGTGGGCTGGTGCCGTCAATGTTTCAGTGTAACTGAAACAGGCTTTAAAGCTCAATCGGCGAAGGCGGCATCCTCAATATGCAATTCGGCCTTGGCGGCTGCGCCCCAATCATCAATCTTTGGCCGGCCGGCGAGCCAATATTTGCGCCCCGCCCCGCCGTGCAGCAGCATTTGGCCCAGCGCTGTTTCGCCTTGCCGAAACGCCATGGCCTTGAACGACCGGCCATCATCACCTGCAACAATCGCGCGAACATGATCTTTGCCGACAATGTCGCATTTCACGACGCGCAGCGGCCCGGTTACGATGCGCGGACCGGGCCAGCCCATGCCATAGGGGCCCGCCGCCTCCATCGCGTTCACAAATTCGGGGGTCAGCCCGCCGGGGGATAGCAGCGCGTCGATCAGCAACGCCTTTTCCCCCGACGCGCGGTCAACCGCAACGGCCAACCGCTCATCAAGCCACGCGCTCAATGCTTCGATCTTATCTTCGGCCACGGTCAATCCCGCCGCCATGGCATGGCCGCCGCCCGCGATCAACAACCCGGCCTCACGCGCGGAGATAATCGCGGCGCCCAAATCGACCCCGGCGATCGATCGGCCCGATCCTTTGCCAATGCCGTCTGCGTCAAGGGCGATCACAATGCTGGGCCGCCCGGTTTTTTCCTTCACGCGCCCGGCCACGATGCCGATAACGCCGGGGTGCCACCCTTTACCCGCCAGCAACGAGATAGGGCGGTTATGCTGCGCCGGCAGCATCCTTTCCGCCTCTTCTTGCACCGTGGATTCGATTGCGCGGCGTTCTTCGTTCAACCGGTTTAGCTCGCCCGCAATCGCCCGCGCTTCTTCGCGATCATCGGTGGTCAGCAGACGGACGCCAAGATCAGATTTGCCGACGCGCCCGCCGGCGTTGATCCGGGGGCCAAGCGCAAAACCAAGATCGGAACAGGTCGGCGCGCGGGTCAACCGGCTGGCTTCGATGAGCGCATTCATCCCGGTATTTTGGCCCTGCGCCATGATTTTTAGGCCCTGCGCCACAAATGCCCGGTTCAAACCTTGCAGTTTGGCGACATCCGCCACGGTTCCCAGCGCCACCAAATCGAGCAGCGGCATGATTTTGGGTTCGGCCTGCTCAGCAAAAAAACCCCGCCCGCGCAATTCGCGCAACAATGCCGCGCCGAGTAAAAACGCAACCCCCACCGCCGCAAGATGGCCATGCGAAGCGGCCTCATCATTTTCATCCAGCCGGTTGGGATTAACCAAAGCAAAAGCATCGGGCAAATGGGCGGCGCATTTATGATGATCGACAACGATCACCTCCAACCCGGCTGCCTTGGCCTGCGACAGCGCATCATAAGCCATTGCGCCGCAATCGACCGTGATGATCAGCTTGCTACCGCCCGCACCAATACGCACCAAAGCCTCACCCGATGGCCCATATCCCTCCATCAACCGGTCGGGGATATAATAGCCCGCGCGCAGCCCCAGCATTGCGAGCAAGCGCACCAGCAATGCTGCGCTGGTCGCGCCGTCCACGTCATAATCGCCATATATGGTGATTTGTTCCTGCGCGATCACGGCATCGGCGAGCCGCCGGGCGGCGGTATCCATATCGCGGAAAATCGAAGGGTCGGGCATGAAACCGCGAATAGTGGGATCCCGGTGCCGGGCCAGATCATCACGGGGAACACCGCGCGCCATCAACAATTGCGTGATCAGATCATCCGGCGCAAAATGCGGGCCGCGCGCATCAACATGGCCTTCGCGCCAACGCCATGGCTGCCCATTCAGCGATTCGGTGATATTCAAGACGATATTGCTCAAAAATATTTTCCAATTTTAATCCGCAGTGGTTCTGCGGTATCGGGGCGGTATCGCGCTCAATCCTTGCGCAAACAGCTATCGTCGGGCGGCAATGCGGCAACGCCGATGCTGCGCCGGATCATCCGGGTCCAATCCAGCGCCTTACCATCGGTTTGGCCCAAATGATCAAGATAGTTTATTAACGCGCCGCTGCAACTGCGAAAAATCGCCAGATTGGAAACGATCCGCGCGCCCAGCCGAAGGTTGGTTGCAAGGCCAATTGTTGTGATTGTTTCGCCTGCATCCTCGCCATCTTCGGCGCTGTCTTTTGCGCCACCTTCGATGCTATTTTTCGCTTCACCCGCTTCGCCCGCTTCACCCGCAATGTCCTGCAAAGGTGGCGGCAAAGCCGCGCCGGACCATGGCTCTGGCGGGGGTTTTCGCTTTGGTCTTTCCGGTTCTTTGGCGCTACCGCCGATGGTGATGGCGGGGCCGGTGGGTTCATCCAATATGGGCGCTTTATCCGCCCCGTCGCGATAAGCGGCGAGAACCGATGCCAACGCCTTTGCATCATTTTCGTCGCGGGCGGCGTTGATCAAGCTGGCGGCGACTTTGAGCGATCCGTCGTCATTAACCACGGGTTTTTGCCTTTTCCAGCTATCGATTTTTGCATAGCGGCCCAGCGGATTTCTAAAACCGGTTGAATGAAGATAGCGTTCGAACGCGCCTTCGTCCGCCGTTTCCTTTTCTTCATTTTTCGCTTCACCCAAATCGCGAAGGTCAAATGCTGGCACCTGCGGCGGTGCCGGTTGCCAGGCCAGCAATAGGGCGGAAAACGCATAGGGCCATTGGGGCATGGACCATTCCTTGAACGGTTTTTTGTTGATGATACGGATTTTTGCTGACAAAAATGTGCCAACACCCAACGGCTTGTGTCACATAATCAAGCCCGCGCAAACAGCAAATTTGGCCCGCTCGCTATCCGGTCGCTTTAACCTTTTCGACCTGTTGAAATTTGCCAAGGCCGCAGGCGACGGTCTCCTCTATACCGCTACCGCGCTGTTCGAGCACGCGGATAATATCGACATGGCACAACTGGCTGGTCGATAAACGATAGGTGAAGGATTCTTCAAAACCCAACCGCGGGCAGCTATGCGGCAAAATATTGCGGAATATTTTGCCGCCAATCATCTTAAAATCAATCGTGCTATCATCAATCACATCGGTAGAGCGAATCTGCCGAACATAAACGCAGCTTTGCGGTTGGCCGATAAGACGAACCGCTGCTGCCGGTTTTTTGTCTTTGGCCGCCGCAACGGCCAGTCCGCCGCCCGCCAGGGTGGCTGCTGCTATATAAACGATTGCCTTATTCATCGTCATCTCCATCGCTTGCCCCGTGTGAACTTAATGCGCGCTTACCTTTTTGGCAGCTTATTTGCCTCTTTGTGAATATTTGCTGACTTTTTGTTAGGCGCCCGTTGCGCCGGATCGGGCGTCTTCGGCTTAAATCGGCAAAGATCGGCAACGTCGCAGCGCCAACATTCGGGGGTGCGGGCCTTGCAAATATAGCGGCCATGCAGGATCAACCAATGATGCGCGCCAACGCGAAAGGGCGCAGGCGTATGTTTCTCCAAGGCTTTCTCCACCGCCAACACATTTTTACCCGGCGCAATCCCGCTGCGGTTGCCGACCCGAAAAATATGCGTGTCAACCGCGAAGGTCTCCGCGCCAAAGACTGTGTTCATCACCACATTGGCGGTTTTGCGCCCCACGCCGGGCAAAGCCTCCAACGCGGCTCGGTCCGCCGGAACTTCGCCGTCATGATCGCGGACCAATATTTCGGACAGGGCGATCACATTTTTGGCCTTATTGTTAAAAAGCCCGATGGTTTTAATATGCGATTTTAAGCCCTCCAAACCGAGCGCCACCATCTGTGCGGGGGTTTTCACGCTTTCAAACAGCGCCTTTGTTGCTTTATTCACACCGACATCGGTGGATTGCGCCGAACAAGTAACCGCGACGAGCAATTGATAGGCATTGCCATAAGCAAGCTCGGTTTCGGGCGCTGGGTTGGCTTCGGCCAAGCGGCGGTAAAATTCGAAGATATCGGCCTTTTTCATGCGCGGCTCAAATTCCCAAAAGCCCGCGCATATCATAACGGCCCTTATCTTGCCCGATCAGCCATAGCGCGGCCTTCACCGCGCCGTTGGCAAAAATGCTGCGATCTTCGGCGCGGTGTGACAATGCGATGCTTTCACCGTTGCCGGCAAAGATAACGCTATGGTCGCCCGCCACGCTGCCGCCGCGTAAGGAGGCAAAGCCGATCGCGCCCGGCGCGCGCATGCCGGTAATGCCGTCCCTCCCGCGTTCGCTATTGCGCGCAAGGTCGATAGCGCGGCCTTTCGCCGCCGCCGCCG
Source organism: Sphingomonadaceae bacterium (assembly GCA_021732525.1). Taxonomy (GTDB): domain Bacteria; phylum Pseudomonadota; class Alphaproteobacteria; order Sphingomonadales; family Sphingomonadaceae; genus Sphingorhabdus_B. Next base: position 42,309 of record JAKFUU010000048.1, read on the forward strand.
CCAGCAGCATCGCGGTGCCCGACGGCGCGTCCACCTTATGCCGGTGGTGCATTTCCATGATCTCTATATCCCAATCATCGCTCAAACGTTCGGCCGCCTCTTGCACCAAGGCGGCAAGCATATTGACGCCGAGCGAGCTATTGCCGGTCTGCAAAATGGCGATATCGGCGGCGGCATCGTCGATTAAATAATGATGCCGCTCCTCCAGGCCGGTGGTGCCAATGAAAATGGGTTTCCCGGCGGCGATGGCGGCGTGCAAATTGGCCTCCAGCGCCATTGGCGAGGAAAAATCAATCAGCACATCGGATATAGCGGTGAGCGCGGCCACGTCATCACCCTGATCCGCGCCGCCCGCCAAAATGTAGGCCGCATCCGCGCCCGCTGCCGATATCACCGCGGTGATTGCTTGCCCCATGCGCCCTTTGCTGCCGATAATTCCGATTTTCGTCATCACGCTTCCCTGCTCTATGCTCGTCATGCTGAACTTGTTTCCGCATCCGTCTCAAACTAACATGCGAAGCTATGAGGATAAATGAACCCCGAAACAAGTTCGGGGTGACGATAATTATCATCCAAAGGTGCTCGAAGTGAAGCCGATACGCAACATTGTCATACTCACCGGCGCGGGGATCAGCGCCGAAAGCGGGATCGATACTTTCCGCTCTGAAGGCGGCCTGTGGGAACAGCACCGCGTCGAAGATGTCGCCACGCCCGAAGCTTTCATCCGCAATCCCGATCTGGTGCTGCGCTTTTATGATATGCGCCGCGCGGCGATCCAAATGGCGCAGCCCAATGCGGCGCATTTTGCGCTGGGCCGGTTGGAACGGGAATGGACCAAAGAAGCGCAAGGGCAGGTCACCATTGTAACCCAAAATGTCGATGATTTGCATGAACGCGGCGGCGCGCGAAATTTGATCCATATGCATGGCGCGCATTTGACCGCTTGGTGCCTTGCTTGCGGCGGGCGGCCCGAATGGCGCGGGCCGCTTATCCACCGGCCTGCCTGTCCGCTGTGTGATCGCGTCGGCGCGCTGCGGCCCGATGTCGTCTGGTTCGGCGAGATGCCTTACCGGATGGACGAGATTGATACGGCGCTGGCCTGCGCCGATTTATTCGTTAGCATCGGCACATCGGGCGCGGTTTACCCGGCGGGCGGTTATGTGCGGCGCGCGCGGATGGATGGTATCCGCACGTTAGAGCTCAATTTGGAACCGTCCAACGGCAGTGGCTATTTTGACGAGGCGCGCTATGGCCCCGCGACCGAAGTGGTTACGGCCTGGGTGGATGAGATGATACAGCGCGGATTTTAATAATGGCCGAAGAATCGCGCCGCCCAACGCGGCAGGTTCCGGTGCCAGGCCGGCTTTCCGTGCCATAAGCGCCATTATCCGCCGAGTTTTGAATAGACCGAAAATAACGCCATCACCGCAAGCCCCAGCAGGATCAGCGCGGTTAGCGTGGTTCCAATCATCCGGCCCATTTGCATCGATCCGCCGTCCATACCGAATGCATGCGCGATGCGGCCCAGAATATAGGCTATACCAACGGCCCAAAGCCAGGCCGATGTGCCGCCGCTAATTTCTAGTGCGGCGATCAGGATCAAGACGATCGGCGTATTTTCGGCGAAATTGGCATGCGCACGCATCCGGCGGATCAAAAATTCATCGCCGCCGTCGCCCACGCTCACCTTGCCAGCTATCCGCGCTTTGCCGCAACGCATCATCAGCCATAGGTTGAGCAGCGCGGCGGCGGCCGCGATTGTCAGTGTAATTGAAATTTCCATATGAATGTTCCTCCTATTTTCAAGATTCGTCCTACACACCACGTCTATGGTTGCAAAGCTTTGAAAATTGGCTATACGCGCCGCTCATCCGAACGCATGATGCATTTCGGCTGGTGATTCTGGCGATGTTGGCTGGTGCTGGCTATATGGCTCATGGGTTTCTTGTAATATTTTGATCTGAAACAGAAGCAGGTGCCGAAATGGCTGTTCCAAAAAGAAAAACCACGCCTTCCAAGCGGAATATGCGCCGCAGCCATGATTCGCTGACGCCTGAGGCTTATCAGGAATGCCCCAACTGCGGCGAGTTGAAACGGCCGCATCATATGTGCGATGCCTGCGGACATTATAATGGCCGCGAAATAATGGCGGCCGGCTGATTATCAATTGGCTCGCGCCCTGAAATCACCTATCGCTATATAGCCGTGACATCAGGGAGAATAAGATCGTGACCATGAAACCGCGTATCGCCATAGACGCGATGGGCGGCGATGATGGCGTGCCCATCATGATCGCGGGCGCGGCGTTGGCGCGGCACCGGCATAGCGATTTTCAATTTCTGTTGGTTGGCGATCAAGTCCAGATCAAGACCGCACTCGATAATCATCCCAATTTGCGCGCCGCTTCGGAAATTTTGCATAGCGATCAATTGGTCACCGGCAACGAAAAAATTGCGCAAGCTTTGCGGAAATCGGCGACAAGTTCGATGGGACTGGCGATCCAGGCGATCAAACGCGGCGAGGTGAGCGCGGCGGTCAGTGGCGGCAATACGGCGGCGATGATGGCGATGGCCAAATTGGCTTTGCGAACAATGCCGGGCATCGACCGGCCCGCGCTGGCGGCTTTTTTGCCGACGCTGGACAGCAACGACGTGGTCATGCTGGATGTCGGTGCGAATACGACTGTCGAGGCAAAGAATCTCGTGGAATTTGCCATTATGGGCGCGGCTTATGTGCGCATTGCGCTGGGGATTGATCGTCCGCGCGTGTGCCTTTTGAACATCGGTAGCGAAGACCAAAAAGGCAAAGAGGAAATTCGCGATGCCGCCGAAATATTGCGCGGGCTTTCCGGCGATCATCTTGATTTTGGTGGTTTTATCGAAGGCGATAAGATCAACAGCGGTGAGGCCGATGTGATCGTGTCGGAGGGTTTTTCGGGGAATATCGCGCTCAAGACGGTCGAGGGAACGGCGCGGTTTGTAACCGATCTGTTGCGCCAAGCCTTTACCAGCTCGATCCGCTCCAAATTTGGTTTTCTGGTGTCGCGTCCAGCGACCGAGCTGCTGCGTCACCATCTTGATCCCAATAACCATAATGGCGCCGTTTTCCTTGGATTGAACGGCGTTGTTGTCAAAAGCCACGGCAGCGCCAACGCAGCCGGGGTGGCCAAAGCGGTGGAGGTTGCCGCCCGGTTGGTCGAAGAAAATATCACCAGCCGGATCACGCAAGATCTCGCCGCGATCGCCAGCGGGGTCATCCCTGGCAAATGACGGAAGCTCGGCTCCGCGCGGTTATCAAGGGGACCGGATCGGCATTACCGGCCAAACGGGTTTCCAATGCAGAGCTGGCCCAAACCATCGATACATCCGACGAATGGATTACCGAGCGCACAGGAATCAAATTTCGCCATATCGCAGCAGATGGTGAGACAACCGCAACATTGGGGGCGCAGGCCGCACGCCGGGCGCTGGATGCGGCCAATATGGATGCGGCCGATATTGACCTGATCATTGTCGCCACCGCAACCCCCGATCAAACCTTTCCGGCCAGCGCGACCATTGTGCAAGACCTGCTGGGCGCGCATGGCGGCGCGGCGTTTGATGTCGCTGCCGTTTGTTCGGGCTTTCTTTATGCCTTTTCGGTGGCCGAAAGCATGATCCGCGCCGGGTCTGCCCATCATGCTTTGGTGATCGGTTCGGAAACATTCAGCCGGATCGTCGATTGGGAAGACCGGGCAACCTGCGTATTATTTGGCGACGGCGCGGGCGCGGTGGTGCTGTCGGGCGAAGTCGGAACCCGCGGCGCATTGGCAACCAAGCTGCATGCCGATGGCCGGCATAATCAACTGCTCTATGTGGATGGCGGCCCATCCACCACCGGCACCGTGGGCAAACTGCGGATGAAGGGTCAAGAGGTGTTTCGTCATGCCGTCACCAATTTGGCGAGCGTGATGGGGGAGGCGCTGGCGGCGGCCGGGGTCAATGCCGCGGATATTGACTGGGTGGTCCCGCATCAGGCGAATGCGAGAATTATCGATGCTACTTTGCGCAAATTGGGCCTATCCAAAGATAAAGTGATCGTCACGGTTGATCAGCATGCCAACACATCGGCCGCGTCGGTTCCGCTCGCGCTGGATGTCGCGGTGCGCGATGGCCGGATCAAACCGGGCGATCTGATTGTATTGGAGGCGATGGGCGGCGGTTTCACCTGGGGCGCGTCGGTCGTCCGCCTATAACGGCATAAAAGCAAAGCGGAAATTCGGAGATTGGGAAGATTTTACATTGCGCAAATGGTAAGCTTCGATATTATTGGTGCGTGATCGATGTGCGAGCTGGAGAGATAATATGGCGGATAGTGGAACTTTGACGCGGGCCGATTTGGCCGACACCCTCAATCGGCAGATTGGCCTGTCCCGCACCGATAGCGCGGCGATGATTGAGTCTATCTTGGAACATGTGACCAACGCGCTTATCGATGGCGAAAATGTTAAAATTTCGGGCTTTGGCACGTTCGTATTGCGCGATAAAGGTCAACGGATTGGCCGCAATCCAAAAACCGGCGTCGAAGTTCCGATTACGCCGCGCCGCGTTTTAACATTTCGTGCCAGCCAAGGCATGCGCGACCGCCTCAAATAACGCGGCGGGCGTTTTATGCCGGATAAATCATCACAAGCCTTCCGTAACATTGGCGAGATGGCCAAAGAAATTGGCGTGAAAACCCATATATTGCGATATTGGGAAGAACAGCTACCGATGTTGCAGCCGATGAAACGCGCCGGGGGACGGCGGCTATACCGGCCAAGCGATGCGGCGATGCTGCATCAGATTAATCATTTGGTGCGTGACCAAGGCTATACCGTCAAAGGCGTGCGCAAATATCTTGCACAATCGCGCGGCGGGGCGGACCATGAAAATACGCGGGTCAGCACCCACACCATTTCAGCGGCATCGCCCGCAGCAGCAGCGTCCATGGTGACTAGCCAAACTACCGCACCCCAATTCCCGATCGCCGAGCTGAAAGCCATCCGCGAACGCCTGTCGGCAGCGCTTGCCGTTGCTTAAAAGCTGGCGCTATCCGTTAGAGCGATTTCGAGTGAGGTGAAAACACCGAACGGCTCGGAAATCGCGGAAAACAGGGAAGCTAGACCCGGTTTTTGATTCAATCAAAAACGAACAGGGTCTAGAATGCGGCCGCCCCGATAAAACCGCAAACTGTTAAAAAATGATGATGCAATTTGAATCATATTCCAACATAAAATGACGCGCTAGCTTCAATGAAACGGGCTGGACAACGCCAAATAACATTCTTAAACTCGAACTAATATCCGATGTTGAGAGTGCTATCCAATGCACAAAAAAATGAAGATAATATGCTTATTCACCCTTTTGGGCGTATCCTTACCTTTGTTTGCTCGGGTGGCTGAAGAGCCGTATGATTATCGCGAACGGACAAGGCAATTGGCATTTGACCCGGCCCGATTTTTCACGGAACGTAACGGTTTGGATCTATTTATATCCGTGCGCTATACCGGCGATGATTATGGTTATCCGGTCTATTCAATCGGAGTTCGAAAAGGGTGTATATTTTCAGACGAAGGCGAAGCCAGAAAATCTTGTGGGAACCGGCTGGTGGCACGGATGGTGCGGTCCCCTTCCGGCGGCAAAGTTGAACGGCCCCGTTCGCGAGGACAAAGGCTATTTGGAGCGCTTAGTGGGAAGAAAATTGCCGATGATGCGGGTCTCAAAAATGCATTGAATGAATATGGCTTGGAATGGTTTGAAGCCGATTTGAATGCCTGTGCCCCGGCAATAATGCACCTCAAAACGGCGGGAGAAACGAAGTTTTTCCCGACCGCGCCCCTACCGGATAATAACGCGCCGTTCGACATCATCTTACATGCGGACAAAATTGAACTGTTATTTGGCGAGTATCTTGAAAGAGTGCGATATTACGGATTGCCTCAGAAAGACAATCCCGGTGGCTGGGCAGATGATTTTGCAAAAAGCCTGGAGTCTTGCTGGGTGCCGGCTACTGCGGTGGTGCCATGGAATGTCCCAAACCCGTAAGTAATTTAATAGGTCCTGAACCTAGTTATTGACTTTTTTACTTTTTGGTCATTATATATCGCAGCGGTAACGGAAGCTGTCGTCCGGAGATTATGATGGCATCATTGCCGATGGAGGAGCGAGGTAAGATATCATCAAAATCCTAGCTCAAGGGGCAGGGTGCATCATTCCGCATATTATCCATAAATAACGACCAGATACGCCATTTCAATAAGCGCGGCTTAACAATCGTTACAGCCGGGGGGCAGCATCGCTGCCCGCAATGGAGCCAAACCGGCAAAGCACAGCATGAATAATCATAAGAATAAAATTAAGAATAAAGAAGGGAAGCATATATGAAAATAACAAAAACAAAATCCATTTGGTTGGCATCCGCCGCCGCATTGACCGTGGGATTAATCCCCGCAGCTGGATATGCGCAAACGGCACCCGCAGAGGAAGCCGCCGAAGAGGAAGAGCAGACCATCACCGTTATCGGATCGCGCCGCGCAGAAGCGCGCACGGTTACCGATTCGCCCGTTCCCGTCGACATTTTGAAGGCGACCGATTTGAAGGCGCAAGGCAGCACCGACATCATCGAAGCCTTATCGACCATCGTGCCGTCGCTCACATCCAGCCGCGAACCGATTAGCGACGCGGCCACGCTGGTCCGTCCAGTTAACTTGCGCGCCTTACCAGCTGATCATACTTTGGTTCTGGTCAACGGCAAACGCCGGCATCGCGGCGCTGTCGTCGGCGAATTTGTGTCGGGCCTCAATCGCGGGGCGCAAGGCGTGGATATCACGCCGCTATTCGGTGCATCGTTAAAGCAGGTTGAAGTATAGCGTGACGGTGCGTCGGCGCAATATGGCTCGGATGCGATTGCAGGCGTCATCAACTATCAGCTGATCGATGACCCCGAAATTCGCGAATTAAACGTGCAATATAGCCAAGCCTATTTGGGCGACGGCGTAACGATCGAGGCATCGGGCGCAATTGGCGCCAAGATTGGCGATGGAGGATTTTTAACCTTTTCGTTTGAAGTGAAAGACCAAAACGCGACCAGCCGGGGTGTGCAAGATGGCGAAGGCACCAATGGCGGTGCCACCGGGCTTGCCGCTGCGGGTTTTCCGGTCGCTAACCCCGTCGTGGTGTGGGGTCAGCCCAATGTGACAGACGATTATAAATTCACCGTAAATGCGGCGATACCGGCAGGCGAATCTGAGCTATATTTCTTTGCCAACTATTCCACACGCAATGTTGACGGCAGCTTCTTCTATCGCAATCCGACCGATCGGCAGGGCGTATTTGCCACCGGTTCGAACGCTTTATTTGCTGATCTAACCGGTGCGGGCGGATGCCCCGTTGGTCCGTTGCCGACCAGCAGCTTTGCGGCGGCACAGGCCTTTGTCAACGGTGCGCCTGCCAACTGCTTCTCTTTCTTCTCCGAATTTCCCGGCGGTTTTACCCCTCGCTTTGGCGGCACGGTGGATGATTTTTCGGGAACGGCGGGATTCCGGGGTAAATTTGAAAGCGGCTTCACTTATGATTTCAGCGCGGGCATCGGCCGCAACGCATTGGATTATCGGATTAGCGATACGATCAACGCTTCGCTTGGCCCCGATTCGCCAACAAGTTTTGAGTTGGGAGCGCAGATTCAGAAGGAAATCGTAGCCAATGCGGATTTCACCTATCCGGTTAGCGTCGGGTTGGCATCGGATTTGAACATAGCTTTTGGCTTGCAATATCATGATGACAGCTTTGAAATTACCGAAGGTGAATTGGATAGCTTCCGCGTGGGGCGTTTCATTACACAGGGCTTCTCCGCAGGTGCCAACGGTTTCCAAGGATTTAGCCCCGATGTTGCGGGCCTGTTTGGACGCGATAGCATTGGCGGATATATCGATTTGGAAGCCGATGTAACCGATGCGTTGGTGCTATCGGGGGCGGTTCGTTATGAAAGCTTCTCCGATTTTGGCGATACGTTTAACGGCAAGATATCGGGCTTGTATAAATTGACCGAAGATATCGCGGTTCGCGGCTCCGCCAGCACTGGCTTCCGCGCGCCAACCTTGGGTCAATCCAATCTGCAACGTGCGGCAACATCATTTTCGGGCGGAAGGTTGGTGGAATCTTTGGTGGTCTCCAGCACCAATCCGATCGCGTTGCGTTTTGGCGGCGGTCAGCTCGATTCGGAAAGTGCGCGGAATTTTAGCTTAGGCGCTACCGGAACTTTCGGTAAATTATCGGTGACGGTTGATTATTTTAACATCCGGGTAGAAGATCGGATTGCGCAAACGACCGCTAATCTTACAGACGCAGACCGCGCGGCTCTTGTCGCTCAAGGCATTGCCGAAGCAGCGACGATTAGCCAGGTTAACTTTTTTGTGAATGATTTTGACACCAGAACGCAGGGTGTGGACTTTGTTGCAAGCTATCCATTCTCATCATCGGCGGGCGATACCAGTCTGACTTTGGCGGTTGGCTATAATGATACCCAGGTCATCAATGCGGGCTTTAGCATCAGGCCTGAGAATAATCGCGAGGCTGAACTCGAAGATTCGGTGCCTGCCGTGCGCGCCACCTTCACAGCGGCGCATGATGTTGGCATTTTCAACGGACTTGTTCGTCTGAATTATTATAGCAGCACTTTCGAAACGCTGTTTAATGATCCAACGCTGCCGCTCACGGTTCCATCGTTGCTGATCGTCGATGCAGAGGTTGGCGTGAAATTTGCCGATCATTTCAAGATTTCGGTGGGTGGGAAGAATTTGTTTGACGCCTATCCTGCAGAATTCACATTGGCGGACGGCAGCACCGGCCGCACACCCGGATTCCTGGGCGCAATATTTCCGCTTAATCATCCAGCGGGCTTCAACGGCGGTAGCTATTATATTCGTCTTTCGACGAATTTCTAAAGCATGATGCGAAAAAGCGGCTACCAGTTTTTCGCAGAATATTCTGGCCACAAAGGGCCAAGGAGCATGGTGCGATTAGATTAAATCGCACCATGCTCTAACGTCATCGCCACAAAATCGAGATCATGTTCGGCAGGTTGAAAGACTGGCGACGCATCCGCATCCGCTAAAGCATCGTGCGAAAAAGTGGGAACCGGTTTTTCGCATAAAGCGATGCGACAACAAAGCAATGGAGCGAGCGGTGTGATTCAGATTTCACGCAGCGCGCTCTATGACCAATGCGCCCGCAGCTTCCTGCCCGATCGGCGCTCGGCGGTCGTCCTTTGGAATTGTCTTTCAGCGGATCGGCATAGAGCTTGTTGAGCCGCCCCGCGGCGCGCATGTCGCGTGAGCTTTCGCAGATTTGCTTGACGGCAATTTGCTAGACGGTGGTGATAAGCGTTCGGGGTTATTCACCCCGATCAAACATAATCCAAGCCCAGTTCTGGGTCGCTTTTGACTCATGCAAAGATGGTGCCCCAGGCCCGACTCGAACGGGCACTCCTTTCGGAACAGGATTTTGAGTGGGACGAGGCTTGCGTATGATGTTGATAAACAGTTATATTATATCAGGCAAGCGAAAACTGTGTAAGGCTTTGTGTAAGTTTTAGACCAAATTCTTCCATTCCAGGGGGACGCAAAACGGCAGTGCGAGACGCTGATGATCCGCTGCTGCCTGTGTAGCCTGATCGCTCGCCATCCCATTTCTGTCTTTCCGGTTTTGAAATGGCCGCCCTACGATCCGTCCGTCGTCAAACGCTGTCCGAACGAGCGATGATCGACACAACAGCCGTCGTTGATGCGGTCGCTTCAACGCAGAGTGCAGCCAATAGTCGAGTAGCGGTTCGGCGATGTTGGAGGTTCAGCGCCAACGCCAGCGATGCACGATGGTGCGCCCGCACTTCCTTGTTGCTCGCGCCGGGAAAGACGTGCCCGATATAGGCTTCAAGCATTCGGTTCGCGTCCGTGTCGCTTGGCCGCACGCCATCTAACGATTCGTGGATAGTGGGATCATAAACCGCCTGCGCCAGCGATATGATGACCTCGCGGCAAAGTAGCCCGATGGCTTGGCAATCTTCTTCGGCGGAAGCCGATTCAAGTTGCGTTCGCGCCTTTGACAAGGCGCGGTCAACTCGCTCCCATCCCGTCACCTCGCGCGGCTCAGATGGCAATGACGATCGTTTTGCAATGGCTTCGATCGCGTGGGTGAATAGCTGGCGAACGTAAAAGCGCCGATCCTTGTATTGAGGCAGTTCCGCTCCCCAATGGCGATACCATGCCCACAAATCGTCGTGCGGGTTCTCGTATGTGACGCCTTCCGGGATCGCTTCTCGGATTCGGACTTCCCGCGCCCTGTAGTAGTCGTCAACGTCCTGTATGCGTGCGCCTCCGGTCGCAACGTCGATCATCATCCCGCGATGGATCAGCAATTCCGAAAGCAGCACAACTGCGCCGGATGCGTGAGCACCGTCCAGCGTTTCGACGCGAATATCATCGTGTTGTTTGCTGACCTGCTGACCGCTCGAAACAGCTTCGGCAATCCGCTTACGGTCCTGTTGCGGAAGTGAACGCAACGCATCCGCTATCGGCACTGGCGCGCGCACGATGATTGCTTCGTCTTCTAAGTCAGAAAACCAATCCAGTGCAGTTTCGAGCTGTTCAACCGACGCCTGGCAATGTCGTAGCAGCATCGACAAATCGAATCGCTGAAGGCTTTCCAGAAATTTGCGCGCACTATCCATTGCGTTCGACATACAAGTCTAATCAGCGTTGCGATACTTTCAAAGGATCGTGTTCAAATCAGCCATGGCATTGGTTCGGCACGGCCCAGTAGCCACTGACAAGCATCCGCCATACGGGATCGAGGCCGCTGCCCAAGTCGCGATCCCCTAGATTTTGGGAAGGCGTGGCACGACGGTTGACGATAGAATGATGGACGTATCTGCCGATGCAAATGGCTGAAAGCGATCAATCACAGTCTCAAGCTCCTGCACATCGCTGACCATGACTTTCGCCAGAAAACAATCTTCCCCTGTTACGCGATCCGCTTCGACGACCTCAGGCGTGTCGATCAGCATCTGTGCAACCCGTTTCACTTCACCGGGCATGGCGCGCAGTCTGACATGAGCGGCGATGCCAAGGCCGAAGACTTTGGAATCGACCAAAACCGTATATCCCCGGATAGCGCCCGCATCTTCCAGCTTGTGAATGCGCTCGGTTACGCTGGGGCTGGACAAGCCGATCTGTTCCGCCAGCTCCCGAACGGTCATGCGGCCATTCCCGGTCAACGCGGTGATAATCGCTCGATCAGTCGCATCGAGTGGCCGAGTTACATAACGGCTTCGGTTCATAGTTCGCCTCTAGCTGGTTGACACCGGCGAGGCCTTGGGATTGCAAAGGCAAATGTTCGATTTCGCCTTACTTATTCAAACTCAGATCAAGAATCGGCATGACTGCGAACCCACCCAGCGATGAACACATAGTCCGCAGGATCAAGATTGAAGGTCAAAGGCTGTCACAGGGTTCGATAGATAAGTCGAAAAGCCCGTTGAGCCTTTTTCAATCTATAGCTGACTGATCAGCCCGCCCGCTATCAATAGTCCCACAGTCAGGCAGAGTATTCATGCCTGACAGAGAAAGTTGGGAGGAACGGCGCAGTGAGCAGCCAAGCGCACCTGAGATCAATTGGGGATAGGGTCTGATGACCTACTCTGCGGCTGCCATACTTGCATTGGCGTCGCAATGCGCACCAACAGTCGCACCCGAAACGGTGTTAGCCATCGTTCAGACCGAAAGCAGCGGCGAGCAATTCGCCCTCAATGTAAACGG
>JAKFUU010000039.1 GCA_021732525.1 Sphingomonadaceae bacterium
CTTGGGCCAATATCCGCGCCATGCCGGGCCGCAAAGTCAAACCCGCGTTCAGCCACTTTCTTTATAAATATCGCAACTTGGTCGAGAGGTTCTTTAACAAACTAAAGCACTTCCGCGCCATTGCAACCCGATACGACAAACGGGATGACAACTTCCTCGCCTCCGTCCAACTCGCCTCAATCCGAATCTGGATCAAACATAATGAGTCGGTGACCTAGGGTTCCAGCGGAAGTTGGCCGAAATATTGTGTGCTTTTGCTGCATATAAAACAGCGCCGACGAACTTAAAAGGGAGCGGAATGAATGGGCAGCTTGCCGACACGCAAGCCTACTTCTTTTGACATTGCTTATTTGGCCGGGGTGTCTCAGCCAACGGTATCGCGCGCGCTGCGCGGCAGTTCGGCGGTAAGCAAGGCGACGCGCGACCGGATTGAGAAGATTGCCGAAGAGTTGAATTACCGCGTCGATAAAAATGCTTCGTCATTACGCTCGCAGCTATCGAAAACATTGGCGCTGCTGTTTTTCGAAGATCCCACCCCCGATGGTAGCCATATTAACCCGTTTTTCCTGGCCATGTTGGGGGCGATTACAAGGCAATGCGCGCTGCGCGGATATGATCTGCTCATCTCCTTTCAGCAATTGTCGGGCAACTGGCATATTGATTATCAGGATAGTCACCGGGCCGATGGTTTAATCCTGCTCGGCTATGGCGATTATGAGGTTTACCGCGAACGGCTCACCAATTTGGTCGATCAGGGCACCCATTTTGTCCGATGGGGCCTGCCGCTGACCGACGAGCCAGGATTAACCTTGGGGTCGGATAATTATGGCGGCGGGCTTGCGGCGACGCGGCATTTGATCGCCGGGGGGCGCAAAAATATCGCCTTCATCGGCACCGCCGACAGCCATGCTCCGGAATTTGAGGCGCGTTGGCAGGGATATTGCGATGCCATTGCCCAAGCCGGATTAACCCGCGTTCCCGCTTTACATTGCGAAGGTTTCAGCAGCGAGGCGACCGGGGAGAATGCCGCCGAAAAGCTTATCGCCTCCGGCCTTGCCTTCGATGCGATATTTGCGGCATCGGATCTAATCGCAATCGGCGCGATGCGAGCCATTCAGAAATATGGCCGCAAAGTTCCCGGCGATGTGGCGGTTGTCGGCTTTGATGATATTCCCGCCGCCAGCATGACCGCGCCGCCGCTCACCTCGGTTATGCAGGATTTGAAAGCGGCCGGCGAAGCGCTGGTTACCGCATTGATCCAAAAAATCGATGGCAAACATGTTCCCTCCCACGCTTTGCCGGTCAAACTCAATATTCGGGAATCGTCGCTTTAAGCCCCAAGCATACGTATGCGCGCGCCGTAAATATTGAATGATGTTCCGCAAGCTGTCACTGTCCGTTTATTAGGGAGAGACATTATGGCGGAAAAACCGCGTCAGGGCTTTTGGGGCCTGTGGAATATCAGCTTTGGCTTTTTCGGCATCCAGATCGGTTTTGCGTTGCAAAATGCGAATATGAGCCGGATTTTCCAATCCTTGGGGGCTGAACTTGATAATCTGTCGGCGCTGTGGATTGCCGCGCCGCTGACCGGTCTATTGGTACAGCCGATCATCGGTCATTTGAGCGATCGGACATGGCTGGGCAAGCTGGGCCGCCGCCGTCCCTATTTTCTCGCTGGTGCGATATTGGCCAGTTTGGCTTTGCTGATCATGCCCGAATCCAAAATCTTATGGTTTTCGGTTTTGATGCTGTGGGTGCTCGACGCATCGATCAATGTGTCGATGGAGCCGTTCCGTGCCTTTGTCGGCGATATGCTGCGCAAGGATCAACATAGCGCCGGTTATGCGGTGCAAACCGCCTTCATCGGCGCGGGCGCGGTGGTTGGATCGATTTTCCCATGGGCGCTCGAACAGATGAATGTGTCCAATGTCGCGCCGGGCGGCGGCATTCCCGATACCGTGCGCTATGCCTTCTGGTTCGGCGGCCTTATGTTTTTCCTCTCGGTATTATGGACGGTATTTACCACGCGCGAATATAGCCCTGCCGAAATGACCGCATTTGACGGCGTGCCAAGCGAAGAAGAGGCTGGGCACGCCATCCGCTTGCTGGCCGCGAAGAATTATAGCTCCAGCCTGATTTGGATCGCCGCGGGTGCATTGGTTTTTTGGGCCACGCCGTTTTTCGGGCTTGAAAAAGAAGTGTTGTTGCTCGGCGGATTGCTTGCGGCTTATGGGTTGGCGAGCATCATCGCGATCATGCTTGCCAAGGGCGGCAGCAGCAACAATATGCTATCGAGCATCGTCGGCGATTTTTCGGGCATGCCGCCGTTGATGAAACGGCTGGCGCTGGTGCAATTTTTTAGCTGGTCGGCGCTGTTCATCATGTGGATCAACACCACGCCGGTGGTGGCGCAATATGCCTTTGGCTCCGCCGATCCGGCCAGCGCGGGGTATCAGGCGGCGGGCAATTGGGTCGGCGTGTTGTTCACCATGTATAATGCCGTTGCCGCCGTTGCCGCGCTGACCCTTTTGCCCTTTTTGTCGAAAGCGATTGGCCAAGCGAAAACGCATATCGTCGGTTTGCTGTGCGGCGCGGCGGGCTATGCCAGCTTTTTTCTGCTGCGCGACGCCAATCTGCTGCTGCTGAGCGAAATCGGCATCGGCATCGCCTGGGCCTCGATCCTGGCGATGCCTTATGCGATGCTCGCCTCCAGCTTGCCGCAGCGTAAATTGGGAATTTACATGGGGCTGTTCAATGTGTTCGTTGTCGTGCCGCAGCTTTTGGTGGCGACCGTCATGGGATCGATCATGCAAGCTTTCTTTCCCGGTGAGCCGATCTGGACCATGGCTTTTGCCGCCGGAACGTTGATCATTGCCGCAATTGCCATGATTCCCGTCGACCGGATGATTGCGCCCCAGATCAAATAAGGAGCCTGAAAATGCGCCGCAGTTATGTTGCCCTCGCCGCCATTTTGGCATTGCTCACGGGATGTAAGCAAGCCGTGGCGACCGCCGGGTGGGAAGCCGAACCCTATGTCACGCTCCAAAATGCCGAATGGACCAAAAACGCGGTTCTCTATCAAATCAACACCCGGCAATTTACGCCAGAAGGCACCTTTGCCGCTGCGCAAAAACAGCTCCCCCGGCTGAAAGCGCTGGGCGTTGATATTTTGTGGATCATGCCTATCCATCCCATTGGCGCAAAGAACCGCAAGGGCAGCTTGGGTTCGCCTTATTCGGTGAAGGATTATTACGGCGTCAACCCGGAATTTGGCACGCTGGACGATTTCAAGGCCTTTATAAAAGCCGCGCATGATCAGGATATGAAGGTGATTATCGATTGGGTGGCCAACCATACCGCGTGGGATCATCCGCTGGCGAACGAACATCCCGAATATTATGAGAAGGATTGGAAGGGCGATTTTCGGCCAACCCCGTGGCAAGATTGGTCCGACATTATCGATCTTGATTGGACCAAAACGGGCGTGCGGCAACATGTCGGCGAGGCAATGGAATATTGGGTGCGCGAGGCGGATATTGATGGCTTTCGCGCCGATGTCGCCGGATTTGTGCCCGTCGATTTTTGGAACAAGCTGCGCGCGCGGCTGGACAAAATAAAGCCGGTCTTCATGCTGGCCGAATGGAAAACCCCCGAAATGCACCGTTCGGCCTTTGACGCCAGCTATGCGTGGGATTGGCATAATAGCGCCCGCGACATTGCCCAGGGCAAAGCGAATGCCACCGCATTTTATGGCTTTTGGGGGGAACAGGAAAGCACCTGGCCCGCCGAAGCCATGCGCATGCCCTATATTGAAAATCATGACAGCAACGCATGGGAAGGCACGCAATATGAAAATTTCGGCGCGGGGTTGGAAACGATGATCGCGCTGTCTTTTGCCAGCGATGGCATTCCGCTGATCCATAATGGCCAGGAAGCCTGCAACAAAAAACGGCTCGCCTTTTTTGAAAAGGACGCGATCGATTGGACGCAAAGCGAGGGTTGTAATTTGGGCGCGCTATATTCCCGGCTGATCGCTTTTAAGCGGGCCAATCGAGCCTTATCGAATGGCAAATGGGGCGGGCGGATGCAAAAGGTTGAAAATGACGCGCCGCAACAAATCTTCAGCTTCGTGCGACAGAAAGCGGGCAATAAGGTCATTGGAATTTTCAATCTGTCGGGTAAGGCCGTCACCTTCCAATTGACGAGCGGACTTGCAAGCGGGCGCTATCGCGATTGGGATGGCGGCCAAAAAATACAGGTCGAAACGAACAAGCCGATGACCTTAGGATCATGGGAATATCGTTTATTCGCCGCATCTCCGCAGTAACGGGGCGAAATTTCCTAAACGCCTGAATAGGGGAAGGAAGTAGGCCTTTCTTTTGCCGCGCACCGCGCATAAGGCGGCGCGATGGCGAATATGGACAGTGACATTGCGGGCCTTCCCGCGCGCCAATCGGCCATGCGCTTGCTGGATGCGGTGATGCGCATGGGCACGCCGATGGACCATGCGGTCAACAACGCTTGCAAGGGTCTGGCACCGACCGACCGGGCATTGGCGATTGCGATTGCGCAAGAGGCACTGCGCTGGATGGTCGATCTTGATCACTTGATCGACAGCAAGACCAAACAGCGCCTGCCGGATGATGCCAAGGCACGGATGGTGCTGCGCCTTGCGCTTGCGCAGGCTTTACGGCTGAATACGCCGCCCCATGCCGCAATTGCCACCGCATTGCCGATGCTGGAGGGCGGCCCGCGCCGCTTGGTGCATGGTGTGCTCGGCGCGCTATTTCGCAGCGATGCGGCATTGCCCGACCGGCCTTCGCTGCCCGGTGGCGCGGCGCTGCGCTGGCAAATGGCGTGGGGGGATGCGATGTTGGCGGCGGCGCAGACGGCGCTGGCGCAGCCGCCATTGCTCGACATTGCCCTGCGCGAACCCGATAAAACGGCGCAATGGGAACAACGTCTTGGCGGGATCAGCCTGATGCCAGGTCATGTCCGCTGCCCGCGCGGAACCGCCATCGACGCGCTGGATGGTTATGATGAGGGCGCATGGTGGGTGCAGGATCTCGCCGCCAGCCTGCCCGCGCGGATTTTAGGGTCCGGTGAGGGCCGCAAAGCGCTCGATCTATGCGCCGCGCCAGGCGGCAAAACGATGCAGCTTGCCGCGCAGGGCTGGCATGTAACCGCGCTCGACAATAGCGCCCGGCGGATGGAGCGGCTCTCCAGCAATTTGGCGCGGGTGCGCCTGACCGCCGAATTGATCCGGGCGGATGTAACGACATGGGAAAGCGGCCCGATTTTTGATGCGATCCTGCTCGATGCGCCCTGCAGCGCGACGGGCACGATGCGCCGCCATCCCGACGTGCTGCACCGGATCGGGATGCGGCAAGTGAATGAGCTGGCCGCGCTGCAAAGCGCCATGCTCGACCGCGCGGCAAAATGGCTTAAAGTCGGCGGGCATCTGGTCTATGCCACCTGCTCGATCGAACCGCATGAGGGCGAAGCGCAGGTCGATGCATTTTTGGCGCGCAACAAGGATTATGCCATCGCGGCGATTGATTCCAGCGCGTTACCCGCCGGGATAGTGCCGGATGAAAGGGGCTGTATCCGCACCCTGCCCGGCATGTTGAGCGAAGCGGGCGGTCTCGACGGATTTTTCGTGGCGCGCTTTATTAGGCTTTAGGTTGCGTTAGAGCGATTTCAAGTGAGGTGGAAACACCGAACGGCTCGGAAATCGCGGAAAACTGGGTCTAGTATATATATTTACATGGTGTTTGACTGAGAGAGATCCCGGCTTTCGCCGGGATGACGTGCAAGTTTAGATGTTTGAATAAGCTTACCACCTCAAAATTTAATCGTCATCCCGGCGAAAGCCGGGATCTCTCTCCGCAGCGCAACATCGTTAAAATTACACCTCAACAATCTAAGATTCTCCCCCAAGTTTCCACAGCTTTTTCCCCCGCCAACTTGTCGCTATACCGCGCTTTCGCTATGGCAAAGCCATGACCCGCCCGATCAAAATTTCTCCTTCGATATTATCCGCCGACTTTGCCCGGTTGGGCGAGGAAATCCGCGCCATCGACGCTGCCGGCTGCGATTGGATCCATGTCGATGTGATGGATGGCCATTTTGTGCCCAATATCACCATCGGCCCGGCGGTGGTCAAAGCGCTCCGCCCGCATAGCGCCAAGCCGTTTGACGTGCATTTGATGATCAGCCCGGTCGATGGTTATCTGGAGGCCTTTGCCGATGCCGGCGCGGATATTATCACTGTCCATCCCGAGGCCGGGCCGCATATCCACCGGACGATTCAGGCGATCAAGGCGCTGGGCAAAAAAGCCGGCGTGGTGCTGAACCCCGGCACGCCCGCAAAGATGCTCGATTATCTGATCGATGAGGTGGATTTGATCTTGGTGATGAGCGTCAATCCCGGCTTTGGCGGGCAAAGCTTTATTTCCAGTCAGCTGCGCAAAATTGAGGCGATCCGTATGATGATCGACAAAACGGGGCGCGAAATTCATTTGGAGGTGGACGGCGGCATCACATTGGAGACCGCGCCGCTGGCCATTGCCGCGGGCGCCGACGTGCTGGTCGCCGGCACCGCGACTTTCCGGGGCGGCCCCGATCAATATGCCGCCAATATCTGCGCTTTAAGAGGTGAATAAGCAGGTGCGAATAGGCGGTAATCGCCAAGATATTGATGCCATCCGATCCGGTGAAGCTATGTCTATGCCTGCTGAAGGCAGCGCATTGATTGTGCGTCCAACCGGACGGGGACAATCGATCGCCGAAAAAGTCAGCCGGATGTTCTATAAGCTCACTTGGGCCGCGCCGCTGCATAATATGCGGCTGACGGGTAAGCTGCCACTGCGATTACTTGCGGTGCCAAACGATCCTTTGCTGGCCGATCATGCCCGGGGGCAGGCGCTGCGCCTGGGCAAATTTCGTTACCAAGGGCTGGAACAACCGCTGGCCACGATCAATTATGACAAGTTGCTGCTGCCGCCGGCTATGGTCAATTATATCCACCGTTTTGATTGGTTGCGCGATCTTGCCGCCGCCACCAGCCGGGCCGACGGCGCGCCCATTGCTGCCGCGATCACCGAAGCTTGGCTAGCGGGGAATAGTCAGAAATTTCGCGACTCGCCCTGGCGGGTGGACAATGCCGCTTGGCGCTTGCTGAATATGGCCGCCTGGGCTCCGCTTATCCTGTCGAGCAGCGATCCGATCTACCGTTCATCGGTGCTCAATCATATCGCCCGCAACGCCCGGCATTTGGACCGCAGCGTCCCGCGCGGCAGCAATTGTTATGCCCGGCTTACCGGCTGGGCGGGCGTGGTGGCGGCATCTTTGCTGCTACCCGATGGCAAAGCGCGGCGCGTGGTGGGCGAAGTGGCGATTGCCGATGCGATTGATGCTTGCATATTTGCCGATGGCGGCTTGGTATCCCGGTCACCCATGCAGCTGATGGAATTGATCGGTTTGTTCAGCATGCTGCGCCAATGCTATATAGCAACGGGCAATGATATACCGCCTTATCTGGCTGGCGCATTGAACCGCACCGTGCCGGCTTTATTGGGCCTAACCCATGCCGACGGCGGGCTGGGTGCTTGGCAGGGTTCGGGGCAGGTTTCGGCAGAGCATATTGAAGCGTTGGTGGCGGCATCCGCCGTGCGCGCGCGACCGCAGCGGCAAGCGCTTGATTGGGGGTATCAACGGGTGGCTGCGGGCAAAGCCGTGCTGCTGCTCGATGCCGGGCCGCCGCCGCTCGCCAAGCAATCGGATGCGGGATGCGCATCAACGCTGGCCTTTGAATTGTCGCATGATCGCCAGCGTATCATCGTCAATTGCGGCGGCGCGGCGTTGGTGGGGGCGAATATCCCGGCGGCCCTCGCTCGCGGGCTGCGCACCACCGCAGCGCATAGCACCTTGTGTATCGACAACCGCAATTCAACCGCCATTCTACCCGGCGGCCAATTGGGCAAGGGCGTGTCCGAGGTCGGGCTGGACCGGCGCGACATCGATAAAGCAACCCGGATTGAGGCCAGCCATGATGGCTATGCACGGGCCTATGGCTTCACTCATAGCCGCTTGCTGATCCTGCGTTCCGACGGGCTGGAACTGCGCGGTGAGGATACATTGCTGCCGCATCCGCGCCATAAGGCGAAGGATAATGTGCCCGTGCAAATCCGCTTTCATTTGGGTGCCCATATCGAATTGACCGAAAGCGGCCAAAATCGGTCGGTCATCTTGCGGCTTGCCGATGGCTCCAGCTGGCTATTTGCGGCGGGCGCGGGTGATGTAACGGTCGATGAAAGCATTTGGGTCGATGGCAATGGCCGCCCGCATCCATCGCAGCAATTGGTGATCGATGTTGTAGCGGGCAAAGGCGGGCTGTCGGCCGGCTGGCAATTTAGATTTTTAGGGTGATATAATGGGCGACATACCCATCAAGCGCGCGCTTTTGTCGGTTTCGGATAAAGCCGGGTTGGTCGAATTGGGCCATGCGCTGGCCGCGCGCCATATCGAGCTAATTTCCACCGGCGGCACCGCCAAAGCGTTGCGTGAGGCAGGGCTTAAGGTAAAGGATATTTCCGAGCTAACGGGCTTTCCCGAAATGATGGACGGCCGGGTGAAGACTTTACATCCCAAGGTGCATGGCGGCTTGCTAGCCGTGCGCGATAACCCCGAACATGCCGCCGCGATGAAATTGCACGATATTGGCGGAATCGATCTGGTCGTGGTCAATCTTTATCCCTTTGCCGCCACCGTTGCCAAAGGCGCGGCGCGCGCAGAGATCATCGAAAATATCGATATTGGCGGCCCCAGCATGGTGCGCAGCGCCGCCAAAAATCACCAATATGTTACCATCATCACCGACCCCGCCGATTATGACACGCTGATCGCGGAGATGGAAGAATCGGGCGGCGTCACCACCCTGCCCTTTCGCCGCGCAATGGCGGCAAAGGCCTATGCCGCGACCGCCGCTTATGACAGCATGATCGCCAGCTGGTTTGCATTCGCCGATCAAGGCGAACAATTTCCCGCCAGCCTGACCTTTGGCGGCAATTTGGCCGGGACGCTGCGCTATGGCGAAAATCCGCATCAACAGGCCGCCTTTTACACCCCTGCCTTTGGCGGGGTGCGCGGCATTGGGCAAGCCGAGCAAATACAGGGCAAAGACCTGTCCTATAATAATTATAACGACGCCGACGCCGCGCTCGAATTGGTTAGCGAATTTCGCGATGGCCCGCCCACGGTGGTGATTGTCAAGCATGCCAACCCTTGCGGCGTGGCCAGCGGCGATACGCTCATCGAAGCTTACCGCGCAGCATTGGAATGCGACAGCGTTTCGGCCTTTGGCGGCATCGTTGCGGTCAACCGCCTGCTCGACGGCCCAACGGCGGAGGCAATAACCGAAATTTTCACCGAAGTCGTCGTCGCCCCCGCCGCCGATGAAGCCGCGCGCGCGGTTTTTGCGCGCAAGAAAAATCTGCGGCTGCTGATCACCGGCGATCTGCCCAATCCGCAGCGCCCCGGCATGATGATCAAAAATATCGCGGGCGGCTATCTGCTGCAAAGCCGCGATAATGGCGTGGTTGCCGATGCAAATTTGAAAATCGTGACCAAACGCGTGCCCACCCCGCAAGAATTGGCCGACTGCCGCTTTGCTTGGACGGTTGCCAAGCATGTGAAATCCAACGCCATTGTCTATGCCAAAGACGGCGTAACCGCGGGCATTGGCGCAGGGCAAATGAACCGGCGCGACAGCGCACGCATCGCCGCAATCAAAGCACGAGAGGCCGCCGATACCTATGGCTGGGCGCAGGCCCGCACCATGGGCAGCGCGGTTGCCTCCGACGCCTTTTTTCCCTTTGCCGACGGATTATTGACCGCAGCAGCAGCAGGCGCGACGGCGGTGATCCAGCCGGGCGGGTCGATGCGCGATGACGAAGTGATCGCCGCCGCCGATACGGCCGGCCTCGCGATGGTCTTTACCGGAATGCGGCATTTCCGGCATTGACGGGTGCTGGCATTGCGTTAACCCACTTCGTCATTGCGAGCGCAGCGAAGCAATCCAGAGCGTATTTGCGCTGCGCTGGATTGCTTCGTCGCTTCGCTTCTCGCAATGACGATTTAGTGTAACGTCATCAGGGTCTAGCTTTCTGCTTTACCCCGCGCGTTTTACCTTATTGCGAAATTTGCCAACATGCGGCTTGGCTGGGCCGCCTGCGCTTCTATTAGCATAGTTGCGTTCACCGCCATTTTTTGGCCCGCGTGCGTCGCCCGATTTGCGGGCTTCAAAGGCGCGCTCGGCGGTGGGGCGGTCAGCCCTAGGGGCACGTTCATCGCGGCGATCATCCCGGCGACCTTCGCCGCTTGCATCGCGTGGTCCGGCACCCGGCTGCCAGCCGCCTTGCGGGGCATGCGTGCGTTGGCGGGTTTCGCCGTTACGGCCTTGGCCGCCGTTGTTGCCGCCGAGCTTTTTACCCGCATAGTTGGAGGGGCCACGCCCCGGAATGCCGCGCTTTTGCTCTTTGTTCGAAGGCGCAGCGGGCGGCGGCAAGCTTGCCACCGCTTCGCGGAAACCCTCGGGGAGCTTTTCGACTTGCGGCTTCACACCGGTGACCCGCTCAATATCGCGCAAGAACACACGTTCGTCGCCCGCGCAAAAGCTCATCGCGATGCCGTCGGCCCCGGCGCGCGCGGTGCGGCCGATGCGGTGGACATATTGTTCGGGCACATTGGGCAGTTCGAAATTAAACACATGGCTGACGCCGGGCACGTCGATGCCGCGCGCCGCAATATCGGTCGCCACCAGAATCTTGATCTTGCCTGCACGGAAATCATTCAGCGCAGCGGTGCGCTGGCCTTGTGATTTGTTGCCGTGAATCGCGGCCGATTCGACCCCGGCGCCTTTCAAGCCGCGGACAACGCGGTCGGCGCCATGCTTGGTGCGCGTGAAAACCAGCGCCCGGTCAATCGGCTCGCTTTTCAGCTTGAGTGTCAGCAATGTCTGCTTCTCGCGCTGTTCGACGAAAGTCACATATTGCAGCACCCGTTCCGCCGTCGTCGATTGCGGTGCAACCGAAACGCGCAGCGGATCATTGAGAAATTGATTGCCCAATTCCGCAATCGCCTTCGGCATGGTCGCGGAGAAAAACAGGCTTTGGCGCTTGGCCGGCAGCAACTTGTCAATCTTCTTGAGCGCGTGGATGAAGCCCATATCCATCATCTGATCGGCCTCATCGAGCACAAAGATCTCCACATCTTTCAGCGTCAAAGCGCGCTGTTCAATCAAATCAATCAAGCGCCCCGGCGTTGCGACAAGAATATCAACGCCGACCGAAAGCGCTTTTTTCTGGGTAAAGACTGGTGCACCGCCGAAAATACATTGCACCGAAAGCCCCAGAAATTTGCCGTAATTCTTAAAATTCTGCGCGATCTGCGCGGCCAGTTCGCGGGTGGGGGACAAAACCAGCATGCGGCAGCTTTTGGGCTGGCGCGGTTTGGGATGAACGGCAAAATGATGCAACGATGGCAGCGCGAATGCCGCTGTTTTGCCCGTGCCCGTTTGCGCAATGCCGCATAAATCGCGGCCCTTCATCAAGGATGGGATGGCTTGTTCCTGAATCGGCGTCGGCTTGTCATAGCCGGTTTCTTTGAGCGCTTTCAGGATGGGGGCAGCAAGGCCCAATTGTTCAAAATAAGACATAAATTCTTTCAATAATAGGCTTCGTCCGTGCCGGAATTATGACCCGGCGCGGGCAAAGCAGTGGTTGTAAGGAAGGCAAATATTCGCCGTCCTTTGGAAACAACCCCGCGTGATTTGGGAAGCCTCTAAGCTATCGCATCAAGTTCGATTGGCGGGGTTTGGCCTTGTTTCCGGCCGATCCTCACGCTGCCAATGCTGCGGCGGATATCCGCTCGCCTTATGCGTTCAGCAATACCTTAGCGACCTGATCGTAAAATAGCAAGCCGATATTGCGGTGCAACAAAAATGAGGCATCCGCTAATTTCCTAAACTGTTGTTAACCATCTGTTAGAATATTTCGTTCAGAGAAATCCCAGCAGCATTTTTTGGGGAAATTTGATGACCATAGCCAGCAATATAGCCAACAATAAAGTCGATGTCGCCATTATCGGAGCCGGGCCAGCGGGCCTGACCGCCGCTTATTTACTGTCAAAAAAAGGTTACAGCGTCACCGTTATCGAAAAGGACGAACGCTATGTCGGCGGGATCAGCCGCACGGTGGAAGTGGACGGTTACCGGTTTGATATTGGCGGGCACCGGTTTTTTTCTAAATCGAAGGAAGTGGTCGATCTTTGGAACGAAATCCTTCCCGATGATTTTATCCAGCGCCCGCGGATGAGCCGCATTTATTATGAAGGCAAATTTTACAGCTATCCTTTGCGCGCGTTTGAAGCGCTCTGGAATCTCGGCATTTATCGCTCGACTTTATGTATGCTCAGCTATGGCAAGGCCAAATTACTGCCCAATAAAAATGTCCGCAGCTTTGAAGATTGGACCGTCAATCAATTTGGCCATAAGCTTTATTCGATCTTCTTTAAAACCTATACCGAGAAAGTATGGGGCATGCCGTGCGATGAAATGTCCGCAGACTGGGCGGCGCAGCGCATCAAGGGCTTATCGCTCGGCAGCGCGGTTATCGACGGGCTGAAACGTTCTTTGGGCCTGAATAAGAAACCCAACGATGGCATGGCGACCAAAACCCTGCTCGAAACCTTTCGTTACCCGCGCCTTGGCCCCGGCATGATGTGGGATGCCGCGCGCGATGCCGTGATTGCCAAGGGCAACCATGTTTTAATGGGTCATAGCTTTAAGCAATTGGCGCAAGATACAGACGGCAACTGGCGGATGAGCGCAACCAAAGCCGATGGCAGCGATGTTGTCATCACCGCCAAACATGTGGTCAGCAGCGCGCCGATGCGCGAGCTGGCCGCGCGTATCCATCCGTTGCCCGTTACATTGCCGCAAGCATCGGACCTGAAATATCGTGATTTCCTGACCGTAGCCTTGATGATCAAATCGGACGACCTGTTCCCCGACAATTGGATCTATATTCATGATAGCAAGGTGCAGGTCGGCCGAGTGCAGAATTTCCGCAGCTGGTCCCCCGAAATGGTGCCCGATCCTTCGATCGCCTGCGTTGGCCTTGAATATTTCTGCTTTGAAAATGATGGCCTTTGGTCATCGAGCGATGCAGATCTGATCAAGCTTGCCACCAAAGAAATGGGCTTGCTCGGCCTGTGTAAACCCGAAGATGTCGTTGGTGGCAGCGTCGTTCGTCAAGAAAAAGCCTATCCGGTTTATGACGATAGCTATGCCGCCAATGTCGAAGCAATGCGCGATGAGCTGGAGAATAAATTTCCAACGCTCCACATGGTCGGCCGCAATGGTATGCACCGTTACAACAACCAAGATCATGCGATGATGACCGCGATGCTGACCGTGGAAAATATTGATGCGGGCGGGCGGGTCTATAATATTTGGAATGTTAACGAAGATGCCGAATATCATGAGGCAGGCGACGAAGGCGAAAAAGCGGTTATTGCTGCCAAGATCGAAGTGACTGATGATCAAGCGGCGGCTTTGACCTCGGAACGCGATGTGCCGCGCCGTATCGAAAAGGCCGACAGAGAACAGGTGAGCGGCAATGACACTAGCAAAGCTGCCTGATCGAAGCCAAGCGGAAGATCTCAGTCAAGAACATCCCCGTTTGAAAGATATGCTCGGCATGGCCCTCCCCCGCTTATCTGATGTTCCAGGTTGGATGCAATTTTTCCGCCAGCTCACCTATATGCGCTATCTCTTTGTAAGCATAACCGCACTTGCGGTGGATATGGGACTATTCCTGTTTTTGCTACAAGCGGGCATGCACAGTATCGCGGCCTCTGCCTTAGGCTATTCTCTTGGTATATTGGTTCACTGGTTTCTTTCCAGCCGGAAGGTTTTTCAAAACCGCGTATCCGAACGCGGCAGCACCGAGCGGACCAGGCAAAAGGCGATGTTTGTGATCTCCGCTTTGCTGGGATTGCTAACGACGACGATCATTGTTGGTGCAGGAGAATGGTTGGATGTCGATGCCCGCATTGCGAAACTTGCCGCGATCGCGATCTCGTTTCAGCTGACTTATGTGCTGCGTAATATACTGATTTTTCGAACATAATAGACCAGTTGAGGACGACAGTGATTTTCGAGCGAAGATTTGGAATTATTCTAGCCGTAATCTGGTTAGTGATCTGCGGATTGCTTTTATTCATCGGAAGCGAGGCAATTGCTAACTGGCGTTTTTTCGACCCAGATGATCAGCTGCGTATTGTTCAGGTCCGCGATTGGCTTGCAGGGCAAAGCTGGTGGGACATAACCCAATATCGCATGAATGCTCCGGCGGGGGGGCCAATGCATTGGTCGCGTCTTGTGGATGTGCCTATAGCGTTCATCATTCTGTTTCTCGGCCCATTTTTGCAAACCGAAGCTGCGGAACATATCGCATCAATCATATTGCCGTTACTGACATTTGGCGTAGGTATTTGGATTTATGCAAGATTGGGCCGGCGCTTATTTGATGCGCGCGCAGGCTTATTATCTTCTGCATTATTAATTACCTTGGTTCCTGTCATGATACAGGTGGTGCCAATGCGGATTGATCATCATGGCTGGCAATTTGTTGCCTTCTTTGGCGCAACCGCGGCTATGTTCTGGAAAGACAGGCCAATCCTTGGCGCAATGCTTATGGGTTTGGCGCTGGCTCTCTGGTTAGAAATATCGATTGAAGCTCTGCCCTTTGCCATATTGTTCATGGGCTTATTGGCGCTGCGCTGGCTTTTCCCCGCCATAAGGCAAAGCGATAAAGATGCATATGCTTTTAGCGTAGCACTCATGACTCTTGCGGGCAGCGTTTGTATCTTATTCAGCATCACGGAAAACTGGGCTCTTCATGGCAATTATTGCGATAGTCTCTCACCGGTTCATATCGGAACACTCTCTGCCGTCGCCATCTTCGTCGCGGCGGGACAATGGATTTTGGTGCAGACGGGCCATTCGGACAAGCTGTTCTATAAAATAGCTATTTGTGCGATTGCAGGATCTGCAGGCTTAGTGTCGTTAATGGCGATTGCACCGCAATGCGGCGGGGACGCCTTTGCAACACTGGACCCGCTCGTGCGCAAATTTTGGTATAATCGGGTGCAGGAAGGCCTCCCCGTTTGGCAGTTGCAGTCATCAATTGCATCGCATTATTGGGGCGGATTTGCGGCGGTGATGTTCGGTGTCGGCTATCTTGCGTGGGCCAAGCAGCCAATAGAAAAACATGATAGGATAATCCTGATCCTGTTGGCATTGGGGAGTTTGGCGATTGGAATGTTGGTCAGCAGAACCGCACTATACGCCATAGCGCTGGCCAATATGATTGGCGCGTCAATGTTCATTGCGCTCATGCAACGCGCTGACCAACTGCAAAATATTTGGCCGCGCATGACGCTGAGGGTTATTGCCTGCATGCTTATTGCCCCGGCGACCATCACGCAAAAAATCGAAACAAGCTTTGCCGCACAAAATCTTGCCGCAAACCCAGAGCTAAAAGCGCGCAAAAAATACTACAAAAAACTAGGCCGCATTTGCCAAAAATCATCGTCTATACGTGCGTTGCAAAAGCTTCCATCGGGATCGCAGTTGATGGTTGGCCTTGATGTAGCGCCTTCGGTTCTGGTATTTACGGATCTCAAAGTCGTGGCTAGCGGCCATCATCGAAACCAATCCGCAATGAAAGATGTCATCATGGCATTCATCGGAACGGAAGCCGAGGCACGGCATATCTATAAAGCGCGCGAAATCGATTATTTGATCACCTGCGAAGGGAGCAATGAGCTGCACATTTATTATAACAGCGCGCCGCAGGGTTTTGGCGCGCAGGTGCGGCGTGGAGAATTGCCAAAGTGGTTGATTCAGGATCGCTCCATTGGCCCGTATAAAGTCTTTAAAGTAGATTGGTCACGCGAGAATGATCGTTGAGGCTACTCCCACATCTTTTTGGCAGATTCCCGAGCCGTTTGCACCTTCCGGCGCTGAGTCTTGGGCTATGGCTTGCGATATCGGCCATTCTCGTCATTTCCAGCAGTAGCGTCATAGCGGCGCGCAGCGGATGGGATCCCGATGATCAGCTGCGTATGGTGCAATTGCGGGATTTTCTGAACGGGCAAAGCTGGTTTGATATCACGCAATACCGCATGAATGGTGATAGCGGCGCGCCGATGCATTGGTCCCGGCTGGTGGAATTGCCGCTTGTCCTCATCATATTATTGCTCTCCCCGATCATCGGGCAACCGGCGGCCGAAATGGCGGCAGGCACGCTTATTCCCTTATTAGGATTGGGATTGACTGCTTATATGATCGGGCGGATCGCAGCTGCGCTTGCATCGAAAGAAGCGGGCGTGGTCGCCCTATTAATCACGCTGATTTCGCCCGCCGTGTTAATGCAATTTCGCCCCATGCGGATCGATCATCATGGCTGGCAAATCGTGATGGCCGCGCTCGCCTTATGGACAATATTTTGGCCGAACAAAAAACAAGGCGGCATCGTGCTCGGCCTGGCGATGGCAATTTGGCTGCATATTTCATTGGAAGGCGCGCCGATGACCGCCGCCTTTTTTGTCCTGCTGGGATGGCGATGGATATTTGAAAAGGCGCATGGACAAAGGCTGATCTGGACGATAACCAGCTTCGCACTGGCATCCTTCGCATTATTCATGGGCACGCAGGCGAGCGGGCTTTTCGCGCCGGTTTATTGCGACACGATATCGCCGCCGCATATCGCCGCCATCGCCATTGCCGCTGCAATCATGCTGCCCGCTATTGTCATCGCGCCAAAGGGTTGGCCTATCCGGATTGCTATTGCGGCGCTGGCGGCAATCGCGGCGCTAGGCACCTTGCTGGCGCTGGCCCCGTCCTGCAGCGCGGGCGCCTTTGGAAATCTTGACCCGCTGGTGCGCGATTATTGGTATATCCATGTTCATGAAGGCTTACCCATTTGGCATCAAGGCATGCAGGCTATCGCCGCGCTTTTTGCGGCGCCGTTATGCGGTTTAATCGCCCTTATATTATTGCTGCGGGGGGCGACCGGTAAAAACCGTAGCGACCTGCGCATTGCAGGTTTTTTCATGATCTACGCGCTGCTGCTGTCTATATTCATATTCCGCACTATATCGGTTGCGGTGGCATTTGCTATTCCGGTTATCGCTGCATTAATCGTTGCATTGTTCCAACATTATCGGCGCAGCCGGTCGCCGCTGCAACGGGTCTCGCTGGTCACGGGGATGCTGTTGCTGTTGATACCGGGCGCTATTGCTGGCCAGCTTATCCAACGGGTCGTTGCACGTCCGGCGTTGGCGCAAGCTTCGACCGCTTCGGAAAAATGCCAGGCGGCGTCTTCCGTTGCCGCGCTAAACGCTCTACCCAAATCCCGATTTCTCGCGCCATTTGACATGGGGCCGGCGATATTGCTGACGACACCGCATGCAGTTTTGGCAAGCAGCCACCATCGCAATGAAAAGGCGATGCGCGACCATATCGCCATTTTCCTGTTTGCACCCGATAAAGCACGGGCGATCATCACCAAGCATAAAATTACGCATATTGCCGTCTGTAAAGGCGAGGCCGAGCTGAGTAATTATACGCAGCGCAATCCAAATGGTCTTTGGAGCAGGTTGGATAAGGGCAAGGTTCCCGCCTGGCTTCAACCGATGAAACCGTTGGGCAAGAATA
Source organism: Sphingomonadaceae bacterium (assembly GCA_021732525.1). Taxonomy (GTDB): domain Bacteria; phylum Pseudomonadota; class Alphaproteobacteria; order Sphingomonadales; family Sphingomonadaceae; genus Sphingorhabdus_B. The sequence continues at coordinate 17,786 of JAKFUU010000039.1, forward strand.
TTCAGCTTTGGCGGGTCAAAATATAGTTTAGAGCTTGTTGCATTTAATCTGCAACACGCGTCATAGCGAGCAAAGCGAAGCAATCCAGGGTTATCCTGCACAACCCTCGATTGCCGCGTCGCTTCGCTCCTCGCAATGACGATTCGTATTGCTGCAACTTGCTCTCGCGCCGTCAATCCTCCGGCGCGATTGTGACGATCAAGCCGTCTAGCGCGTCGGTTACCGGGATCTGGCAAGACAACCGCGATGCAACGCTGCGGTGATCGGTGCTGTCGAGCAGATCATTTTCATCCTCGCCCATCGGCGGCAGCTTATCGGCAAAGGCCGGGTCAATATGCACATGGCATGTCGCACAGGAGCAGCATCCCCCGCAGAGCGCGAGCAATTCGTCAAAACCATTGTCGCGGATCACTTCCATCAAGCTCAAATCATTGCTTGCGGTTACTTGGCGGCTATCGCCCTGACGGGTAATTACGGTGATGGTTGGCATTATGGCGCTCCGGCTTTGGCTGATCGATATTGCGCCACCTCATAAGTTGCCGCCCGCGCCGATGGCAAGCCAAATTTGCGCAGCGCTTGGCAATCGCGCGGCCCATCCCTATGTCAAAGGCCACAGATTCGGAAATTATCAGGAAATCGCATGTCCAACAACCGTCACGCCCCCGTCATCATCATCGGCTCTGGCCCCGCGGGCTATAGCGCCGCCGTTTATGCGGCGCGCGCCAATTTGAAGCCGATGATTATCACCGGGGTCGAGGTGGGCGGTCAATTGATGACCACCACCGATGTCGATAATTGGCCCGGCGATGACCAAGGCGTGCTTGGCCCCGAATTGATGGAGCGGATGCGCAAGCATGCCGAACGATTTGGCACCGCAATCGAAAATGATTTTATCGAGAAGGTCGATTTTTCGAAGCGGCCCTTCACGCTGACCGGCGGTGCGGGCGATTATACCGCCGATGCGGTTATCATCGCGACGGGGGCCAGCGCGCAATATCTCGGCCTGCCCTCCGAGACTGCGTTTATGGGCAAGGGCGTTTCGGCTTGTGCAACTTGTGATGGTTTCTTTTATCGCAACAAGCCGGTTGCGGTGATCGGCGGCGGCAATACCGCGGTGGAAGAAGCGCTCTATCTCGCCAATATCGCCAGCCATGTGACATTGGTGCATCGGCGCGACAAATTGCGCGCCGAAAAAATACTGCAAGACCGATTGTTTGAGCGCGAAAAAGAGGGCAAAGTGACGATCCTTTGGCACCATACGCTGGACGAGGTGCTGGGCGATGCCAGCGGCGTTACCGGCATGCGGGTAAAGGCCGCAGAGGGCGCGCCAAACCCCGGCGCAATGCAAGATATCACGCTGCATGGTGTGTTCATCGCCATCGGGCATAAGCCCAATACATCGGTTTTCGAAGGTCATGTCGAAATGGCGGGCGGCTATATCAAAGTGCGCTCGGGCCTATCCGGCCAAGCCACCGAAACCAGCGTGCCCGGCGTTTTTGCCTGCGGCGATGTGATGGATCATATTTACCGCCAAGCAGTGACCAGCGCCGGCACCGGATGTATGGCCGCGCTCGATGCGGAACGCTTTATCGACGCGGGCGGTTGAGGCAAATTTTGCTCCCAATCAAATGAGGGCTTGTTGCGATTCATTTTGTAACCTGCATCATGCTTTAAGTCGTCACCCCCGCGCAGGCGGGGGTCCATCACCTAATCTCAAATTTTATGTTTTGACGCCGGGAAAGCCGATCGCTCCGGTGATGGATACCCGCCTTTGCGGGGTTGACGGTGATTTTTAGCGGCAGGTCAACGCGGGCGGTTGCCTTTGGCCTTATGTTTCACGCCATGCTTGGACGGTGCGCCTTCTTTTTTGCGGAAGGGTTTTTTGGCATCTTTGTTATATTCGCCTTTTGGTCCGGCAAAGGGGCTATCGCCGCGCGGTTTTTCCCGGTCATCCTTGCCGCCAAATTTTGCGCCCAGCGTTGGCCGGGTTTTGCCGCGCTTTTCGGATCGATCGTCGCCTTGCCCGCGGTGCGCGCCCACGCCGCCGCGACCTTGATAGCCCGATTTGCCCTGCTTGCGGTTTTCGCGCGCAGCTTCGCGCGGCGGGCCGTCGGCTTGCTTAATCTCGACATCGGCATCTTCATCGCGGCCCGGCTTTGAGGCCGCTCTGGCGAAGTCTTTGGCGGCCTTTGCGGCGATGCCGACAAAGGTTTCATCGGCGGTGATGCGGATCGCGCCGACGTCATTTTTGGTCACTCCGCCGCGGCGGCAGATTAAGGGCAACAACCATTTGGGATCGGCATTGCCCTTGCGGCCCACATTGATGCGGAACCAGACAGCGTCGTCAAAGCCGTCACGGTGCGATTCCTGCGTACGATCGCGCGCCGCATCGCGCTTGCCATCATCGAGCAAATCTTCGGCCACCGGCATTTTCGCACGGTGGGTTGCGACCAGCGCGGCGGCGATATCTTCGGCGCTCATGGTTTCGAGCAGCTTCGCGCCCAGCGCCTTGTCATCCTCATCCAGCTCGACCGGCGCGAGCAACTTTTCGAGCAGGCGCTCATGATCCTTCGCCTTAATTTCGGCAATGGTCGGCACTTGCATCCAGTTGGCCTTGATATTGGCCCCGCGCAGCATGGATTCGACACGCTTGCGGCGCTGATAAGGGACGACCAGCACGGCGGTGCCCTTTTTGCCAGCGCGTCCGGTGCGGCCCGAACGATGTTGCAGGCTTTCGGCATCGCGCGGAATTTCAACATGGACGACGAGTGTGACCGACGGCAGATCGATACCGCGCGCGGCCACATCGGTCGCCACGCAAACGCGCGCGCGGCGGTCGCGCAGGGCTTGCAGCGCATGATTGCGTTCTTGCTGGCTATGTTCACCCGACAAGGCAACCGCGTTGAAGCCGCGATTATTCAGTTTGGCATGAAGATGGCGCACGCTTTCCCTGGTCGCGCAAAAAAGGATCGCCGTTTCGGCCTCATGCAGCCGCAGCAGGTTGACCACGGCATTTTCAATATCGGGCGGCGCAACCGTTACCGCTTGATAGCTGATATCGCCATGCCCGCGATCTTCGCCGACGGTGGATATCCGCAGCGCATCATGCTGATACCGCTTGGCGAGGCTGACAATCTGTTTCGGCATTGTCGCCGAAAACATCAGCGTGCGGCGTTCCTTGGGCGATGCGTTGAGGATATCTTCTAGCTCATCCCTAAAGCCCATATCGAGCATTTCGTCGGCCTCATCGAGGATCGCAACCTTCAGCTGCGAAAGATCGAGCGCGCCGCGTTCGAGATGGTCGCGCAGGCGGCCCGGCGTGCCCACCACAATTTGCGCGCCATCGCGCAAATTTCGCCGTTCCTTGCTGGCATCCATCCCGCCGACACAGGCGGCAATGCGAACCTTTGCGCCGGCGTAAAGCCACATTAATTCGCGGCTGACCTGCAAGGCCAGCTCGCGCGTTGGCGCGATGATAAGCGCCGCCGGGGTTTGCGCCAGGCTGATCAGGCCGCCGTCCAATATTTGCGGGGCCATCGCCAGGCCGAAAGCCACCGTCTTGCCCGATCCGGTCTGCGCCGATACGATCAGGTCGCGCCCTTGCGCCTCGGCGGTAATAACGGCCGATTGCACCGGGGTAAGCGCGGTGTAATCGCGCGCGGCGAGCGCATCGCGCAGCAGCGACGGGATATTTTCAAATGACATGTCTGTTCCTTGGGTAAGACGGCCCCTTGCGCCTAATTCGCGGCAATGTCCACCGCGCACTGCCGGGCGCGGGATATTCTGCTTCAATAGACGGCGCGAATGGGCCTATACCATATATATGACCGACTCGATCAACCCGCCGCCTTTTCTCGATCCCGAAATGATAAAGGCCTTCGCGGCGCAGATGGACGGCAAGGGCTTGCCCGAAGGTGCCGACCCGCTCACCGCCTATAAACATGCGATGGACGCTTGGGGTAAGGTGCTGGAGCCATTGGCAAAGGCGGGGCGCGACAAGGTTGACCCTGCCGACCGGCGGTTTCGCGATGCACAGTGGGAGCATCCGGTGTTTGATTTGATGCGGCAAGGCTATAGCGTGATGAGCGATTATATCGTCGGCGCGGCAGATCAGCTTGATGGCATCGATGCGGAGCAAAAGGCGAAGCTTGGCTTTGCCATTCGTCAGGTGGTGGACGCGATGAGCCCGGCCAATTCGCCCTTTACCAATCCGGTGGCGCTGGAAAAAGCGATGGAAACCAAGGGCGCCAGCTTGATGAAGGGGATGCAGCATATGATGGCCGATATGCAGCGCGGCCAATTGACGCATACCGACCCGGATGCTTTTCGGCTGGGCGAAAATATCGCGGCAACGCCGGGCAAAGTGGTGCATGAAACCGGCATCTATCAATTGGTGCAATATACGCCAAGCACGCCCGATGTGATGAAAACGCCTTTGGTGATATTCCCGCCGTGGATCAACCGCTTTTACATCCTCGATCTGACCCCGGAAAAAAGCTTCATTAAATGGTGTGCCGATCAAGGCATTACTGTTTTCGTGGTTAGTTGGAAATCCGCCGACGCATCGATGAAAGATGTGGTTTGGGATGATTATATCGCCGCCGAATTGGACGCGGTGGACACTATCCGTGATCTGCTTAACGTAAAATCGGTCCATGCCATCGGCTATTGCGTGGCCGGAACAACGTTGGCGGCGGCGCTCGCCATCCTGGCGCATCGCGGCGAAGCGGCGAAGGTGAAGAGCGCGACATTCTTCACCGCGCAGGTGGATTTTAGCGAGGCAGGCGAATTGCTAAGCTTTGTTGACGATCATCAATTGAAAATGATCGAGGCTTTATCGGGCGAGGGTTATCTCGACGGGCGCTTTTTGGCGCTCACCTTCAACCTGCTGCGCGGCAATGATCTGATCTGGTCCACCGTGGTCAAAAATTATCTGCTGGGTGATGATTATCCCGCCTTTGACCTGCTGCATTGGAACGGCGATGTCACCAACCTGCCCGCCCGGTGGCATCAGGATTATCTGTGCGATCTCTACCGGGACAACCGGCTGGTGCAGCCGGGCAGCCTGTCGGCGCTGGGCGTGCCGCTCGATCTGACCAAGGTGGAAACGCCGTGCTATATTCAGGCCGGGCGCGACGACCATATCGCGCCCGCCGCCAGCGTTTGGAAAATGCGCGATCATTTCAAAGGGCCGATGAAATTCGTGCTGGCGGGCAGCGGACATATTGCCGGCGTGGTCAATCCGCCATCGCAGCAAAAATATCAATATTGGCTGAATGATGACCCAGCGGTTTCGACGTTTGAAGCCTTCGCCGCGGGCGCGCGGGAAACCAATGGAAGCTGGTGGCCCGATTGGCTCGAATGGCTCAAAACGCATGGCGACAAGCGCGTGGCAGCCGGCGGCGCGCGCATACCCGGCGGCGGAAGCAAGCCCGCCATCGAAGATGCGCCGGGCCGTTATGTGAAGACCCGCTGAGCCGCAGAGGCCGTTGGAACGGTGGAAGAATAACTATCTGGTGCAAGATGCAAACCGGGCTCATATTCTGCGGCAATAATGGATAGGCGCGCTTAGTAATGATTCAGGATAAGGCGGCATGACCGAAACGCTTCTGATTTTCATCTTGGTTGGTTTTTTGGCGCAGCTTGTCGACGGCGCATTGGGTATGGCCTTTGGCGTAATCTCTTCGACCATTTTGCTCAGCGTGGGTGTGCCGCCCGCTGCCGCCTCAGCCAGCGTGCATTTGGTGGAAAGCTTCACCACCGGCGCATCGGGGCTGAGCCATCTCTATCATCGTAACATCGATTGGAGCCTGTTCCGGCGGCTTGCGTTGCCGGGCATAGCGGGCGGCGTTGCCGGCGCTTATCTGCTCAGCAATATCGATGGCAGCATCGCCAAACCGTTTATCCTGGCTTATTTGACGATCATCGGCTTGGTGCTGATTTACCGGGCTTTCCGCGCACCGCCAGTGCCAAGGAATCCCCGCATCGTTGCCCCGCTTGGCTTGGCGGGCGGATTTCTCGATGCGGTTGGCGGCGGCGGATGGGGGCCCGTTGTGACATCCAATTTGCTGATCCAAGGATCCTCGCCGCGCACCACGATTGGCACCGTGAATGCCACCGAATTTTTCCTGACAGTGGCGGTATCGGCGACCTTCCTGTTTTCGCTTGGCTTTTCCGCGTTTACGCAAGCCGCCATTGGCCTGTTGATCGGCGGCGTCGCGGCGGCGCCCTTTGGCGCAATTGTCGCCAAGCGGATTCCGGCCAAGCCCTTGCTGATATTAGTCGGAGTTGTGCTGACGGCAACGAGCATTTACGGTATCGTGAGAGCTTTAACCTGAACGCCGATCATCAAACTTACCCTTTACGTAAACGTAAACATGCGTTAATGAAAATACCGAGCTAATGCAACAAATTGAGGAGAGCCGCCATGGACATGGAATTTAGCGCCGAAGATATGACGTTTCGCGAGGAAGTGCGCCGTTTCATCGCCGAAAATTACCCCGAATCGCTGCGCGCGGTGCAGGAGGAAGGCGAGGAAATGGCAAAGGAAGATTTCCTGTCTTGGCACCGGATTCTCGCCAAAAAGGGCTGGATCGCGCCCGCATGGCCGGCCGAATATGGCGGTCCGGGCTGGAGCGCGACTCAGCGTTTCATCTTTTCCGAAGAAATTGCCGCCGCCGATTGTGTGACGATCATGCCTTTCGGAATAAATATGGTCGGCCCAGTCATCTATACATTCGGCACGCCCGAACAGAAAGCGCATTTCCTGCCGCGCATCTTGTCGGGTGACGATTGGTGGTGCCAGGGCTATTCCGAACCCGGCGCTGGCAGCGACCTTGCCTCGCTTCGCACCGCAGCGGTGCGCGACGGCGATGATTATATCGTCAATGGCCAAAAAACCTGGACCACCATGGCGCAGCATGCCGATTGGGGATTTTTCCTCGTCAAAACCGACCGAGAGCTAAAGGCGCAAGAGGCGATCAGTTTCTTGCTCATCGACATGAAATCGCCGGGCGTCACCGTGCGGCCCATCATCACGCTGGGCGGTGAGCATGAAGTGAATGAGGTGTGGCTCGAAAATGTCCGTGTTCCCATTTCCAACCGTGTCTATGAGGAAAATAAGGGGTGGACCTGCGCCAAATTCCTGCTCGCGCATGAACGCACCGGGATTGCCGGGGTTGCGCGCTCCAAACGCGGCGTGGAAAAGATCAAGGCGATCGCCCGCAGCGAGATGGATGGCGAGCGCACCTTGCTGCAAAATCCTTTTTTCAAGCGGAAGATTTCGCAATTGGAAATTGACCTCACCGCGCTTGAATTTACCGAGCTGCGGTCGCTGGCGGGGGAGGCCGCAGGCAAAGGGCCGGGGCCCGAATCGAGCTTGCTGAAGATCAAAGGATCGGAGATACAACAGCGGATTACCGAATTGGCGCTGGAAGCGGTCGGCCATTATGGCGCGCCCTATTTCCGCGGTTTCGGAGAGGGCGATAATGAACATGCCATCGGCCCCGATTATGCCCACCGCGCCGCGCCGACCTATTTCAACGCCCGCAAAACGACGATTTACGGCGGGTCGAACGAGATACAACGCAATATCATCGCCAAAATGGTGCTGGGGCTTTAATTTGTAATTACATCCGTCATTCCGGCGAAAGCCGGAATCTCAACAGGTTTAATATTGAGGGAGATTGCGGCTTTCGCCGCAATGACGTTTCAGAGGGCAAGGATAACAACATGGATTTCACCTATACCGAAACACAAGGCATGATCCGCGACACATTGGCGCGTTTTTTGGCCGATACTTATGATTTCGACGCCCGCACCAAAATGATCGCCAGCGAAGCCGGACGCGACCCCGCCATCTGGACCGCATTGGCGCAGGAACTGGGCATGCTCGGCGCGGCTTTCGGCGAAGAACATGGCGGGCTGGGCGGCGGCCATATCGAAAATATGATCGTGATGGAAGAACTGGGCAAGGTGATGGCCATTGAGCCTTATCTGCCAACCGTGGTGATCGGCGGCGGCGCTTTGACCGCGGCCGGCGGCGCGGTTGCCGATCACATGATCCCCGAAATTATCGGCGGCAATGTGATCATCGGCTTTGCCTATGCCGAACCGCAGGGGCGGTATAATCTGGCCAATCTGCGCACGAGCGCCAAGAAAGAGGGCGCAGGTTATGTACTGAACGGTCATAAAAGCGTGGTCGTTGCCGCACCTTGGGCCACGCATCTGCTCGTCACCGCGCGCAGCGGCGGATCGCAAAGCGAAGCAGACGGCGTTTCGCTATTCCTGATCGAAGCGGGCCTGCCCGGTATCGTGCGCCGCGATTATCCCACCGTCGACGGTTTTCGCGCGTCGGAGGTTTATTTTGAGAATGTCAGCATACCCGGCGGCGCCTTGCTCGGCGGCGAAGGCGCCGCGCTGCCGATGATCGAAGCGATTGTCGATACAGCAACCGCCGCCATCTGCGCCGAAGCCTGCGGCGTGACCGAAAGGCTGCATGCTGGCACGCTCGACTATGCCAAGCAGCGCAAGCAATTCGGTCAGGAAATTGCGCGCTTCCAAGTGCTGCAGCACCGCATGGTCGATATGTTCATGGAGGTGGAACAGGCCAAATCGATGACGATCATGGCGACGCTGAGCCTGGACAAACCGGCGCAGGACCGGATGGCCGCGGTGTCAGCGGCAAAGGCGAAAATCAGCCAAGGCGCTCGATTCGTCGGGCAAAATGCGGTGCAAACGCATGGCGGCATTGGCATCACGCAGGAGCTGGCCATCGGCCATTATTTCAAGCGAGCATCGATGATCGAAAATCAATTTGGCAGCGCCGATCATCATTTGGATCGTTATGAGATGCTCACCCTCGCCGAATGACCCGCGCAGCTTCGCTTGTCTATCGCACGCCGCAGGCGGATGAGGCTGGCGCGCTCGCGGCGCTGGGCCAGCGGTCTTTCTGCGAAAGTTTTGCCCATCTTTATTCCGCCGAAGATCTGAATATCTTTCTGGACCAGATGTACAGCATACCGGCGGTGCGCGCCGAATTGTCGAATCCCAACCGGCAATATCTGGTGGTGGAGGAAGGCGGTTCGTTGATTGGCTATTGCAAAATTGCCGCGGGCACCACGCTTGATTACGATCCCGGCGACAAGATCATGGTGGAGTTGAAACAATTTTACATATTGGCCAGTCACCATGGCAAAGGCATCGCCCAGATTATGATGAAATGGGTGATCGATCAGGCGCAAGCCCGCAATGCCGATGAAATTATCTTAAGCGTTTACAGCGAGAATCCGCGCGCGCAGGCCTTTTATAAAAAATACGACTTCGCATATGCGGCAGACACGGTTTTTATGGTTGGTCAGCAAGTCGATCACGAATTTTTATATATCAAATCATTGATAAAATGAATTATAAAAAATTTTATGTTGCGGCGCACAAAATCGCTTGACGGCGATATCCGACATATATATATTGCACTGCAACACAACGATGATGGTGCAATCTGATGACTGACCTTAATGCCAAGATAGTAAAGCCAGTAGCGAAGAAAAGCGCTGCGAAAACCGCGCCTATGGCCAAAGCGCCAGCGGCCAAAGAAAAGCTGGTTCGCAACATCATCGCCGTATCTGAAACCAATATCTCAACCGGAGCAAAAAATATGACCAAGACCGCCGAACAAACCACCGAAACCGTAACCGCGAAAGCAAAAGATTTTTTTGCCGATATGCAAGTCCGTGCAAGCGAAGCCGCTGAAAAAGGCAAGAAGCTCGCTGCAGACGCAGTTGAGTTTCAAAAAGCCAATTTTGCCGCTCTCGTAGAAGCCGGCAAAATCGCTGCAAAGGGTGCACAAGACATGGGTAAAACCAATGTCGATTTCGCCAAAGCCAACTTTGCCGATCTGCAAGCCGCAGTGAAGGAAATCGTAGCTGTCCGCACACCAACCGATTTCGTAAAAGTTCAAACCGAACTGGCGAAAAAGGCTTTCGACACTGCGGTATCGCAAGGTTCAAAGAACACCGAAGCGACCGTAAAGCTCGTTAGCGACATGTTCCAGCCGATTTCGAACCGCATCGCGGTTACGACCGACCTTTTCAAGAAAGCTGCGTAATAGCCTTTCCTGAAACACGCTGACCGGTGTGTAGCTAGCACCTGCCGCCTCTCTCTCCTCCTCCCAAAGCGGCAGGAAGCAGTGGCACCCCGGTTACGCTAACAGAAACCGTCCCATCGCATCGGCGAAGGGGCGGTTTCTTTTTTGCAGTAACCATTTTCAAGGCTTGCGGCGAACAATAGTCTACCCTATTTTATCCTAATGGATTTTATGATGAGCGCGAACAAAGATGATGCCAATGGCGGTGATAACGGCGGCGATGTCCCTGGCATAGGTTTGGCCACGCGCACGCGCCCCAAAACCAAAAAACCCAGCCTCTACAAAGTGCTGCTGCTCAATGACGATTATACGCCAATGGAATTTGTCGTCCATGTGCTGAAAGCATTTTTTCAAATGAGCACCGATCAAGCCACCCAGGTGATGCTTCACGTCCACCAAAAAGGTATCGGCGTTTGCGGGATATTTTCCTATGAAGTCGCCGAAACCAAAGTCACGCAAGTGATGGATTTCGCCAAAAAAGCCCAACACCCGCTGCAATGCACGCTGGAAAAGGCTTAGGGCGATTTTGAGTGAGGTGGAAACACCGAACGGCTCGGAAATCGTGGAAAACAGGGAAACTAGACCCGATTTCGAGCATATTTGCACACCGGCGGCATCACAACGCATGAACGGGCAGCCGGCCCGCGCTTCCCGAAAACCGGGAAAGGTTGAAAAATTGCGGAAAGCTGCCCCTGTCTTATGTCGTCAAAAAATATATTGTTTCAGAATGAATGTTCTGTTATTAATCTAATATGCCGCGCACTGCAGCCTCCAACACCAATGAGATCATTGACGCAGCAATGCGTTATTTCTGGCAACATGGCTATTATGCCGCTTCAATTGACAAGATCGTGGACGCCATCGGTGGCAATCGCCATGCGATCTACACCGCCATTGGAAGCAAAAGCGAACTTTATCGGCGCTGCTTCGCTACCTATCAATCAGCGGTAGTTACGCCAGCCTTTTCTGTGGTTGAACAATCAAGTGCCAATCTGGCAGCGATTGCCCAATATCTTGAGGTGCAAATTGCACGGGCGGAATCGATGGGGTTACCGGGGCCGGGATGCCTAGTCGCCAACGCGATGATTGAAACCGCGCCGCGTGATCCCGACATTGCTGACGAAGTTAACATGCATCATCAACGGTTGCGCGCTGGGTTTGCAAATGCCCTTTCCAATGAAAATAGCTCGCTGACCGCCGCCGAAGTCTGCGCCTTGGCAGATTTTCTGGTCATCACAGCGCAAGGCCTATGGTCTATGTCGCGGGCGGTCACATCGGCGGCACCAATGCGAGCCCATGTTGCAACCACATTATCACTCTTACGCACAAGGATCGACCAATGAAAGCGCGCCCCAAAGCAAGCAACAGCATGGTAGAATCCCCGGCCACTCGCCGCCAATTCTGGATAGCGTTTGCAATCAACACTATTTGGATCAATGTATCCGAAATCTGGCGCTATCTGGTGATCATCAAGCCTATGTTGCATGAGACTTTCCCAGACCGAGCGGACATCGCGCCATTCACCCTGCCTATATTTGGCCTCTGGTCGATATGGGACACTTGGCTTGTTTTTGCTGCGACTGGGTTCTTCTGGCTGTATCTGAATTGGGCCGGTAGCACCATCCGTCAGTCCTTGATCGCTGCGACCGTCTTTACCATTACCGTCTTTGGGTTGCTTTGGTTTGGTATCGCCAACATGGGCTTGGCCCCGATGCGCTTCTTTTGGACAGCCTTGCCGCTGGCGTGGGTCGAACAAGCCGTCGCAGCATTGATTGTGATGTGGGCTATGAACAGAAGAATAGGACAAGCACGCCCCCCTTGCGTCGCACCCAAATCCCGCTAATTATAAGCGATGGACAAGATAATCATTCGCGGCGGCAATCCGCTTAAGGGCCAAATTCCGATTTCCGGGGCGAAGAATAGCGCGCTGACTTTGCTGCCTTGCGCGCTCCTAACCGATGAGCCGGTGACCTTGCGCAATTTGCCGCGGCTTGCCGATATTGACGGGTTTCAGCATTTGATGAACCAGTTCGGCGTATCGACCAGCATCGCGGGCGCGCGGCCCGAAGATTTTGGCCGGGTGATGACCCTGCAAGCCACGCGGATGACGAGCAACACCGCGCCTTATGATCTGGTGCGCAAAATGCGCGCATCGATCCTCGTGCTGGGGCCATTGCTGGCGCGCACGGGGGAGGCGACGGTTTCGCTGCCCGGTGGCTGCGCGATTGGCAACCGCCCGATCGATCTGCATCTGAAAGCGCTGGAGGCCTTTGGCGCGCGTATCGAAGTGGCGGCAGGATATGTGAAGGCGAGCGCGCCCAAAGGCGGCCTTCCCGGCGGCACCTATAGCTTTCCGGTGGTGTCGGTCGGCGCGACTGAAAATGCGGTGATGGCGGCGGCTTTATCCAAGGGCAGCTGCATCCTCCACAATGCCGCGCGCGAGCCGGAGATTGTCGATCTATGCAATTTGCTCGTCGCCATGGGAGCAGAGATCGAAGGCATCGGCAGCGGCGATTTGACCATACAGGGTAAGGACCGGCTGCACGGCGCAACCTACCGCGTGATGAGCGATAGAATCGAAGCGGGCAGCTATGCCTGCGCCGCCGCGATGACCGGCGGCGATGTCGAGCTGCTGGGCGCCAGGGCCAGCGAGATGGATGCGACCATCGCCGCCCTGCGCGCCGCGGGCGTGAGCGTTACGGAAACCGCAAAAGGCGTCCGCGTTTCGCGCGATGGGCCGATGAAGGCGATCACGCTGACCACCGCGCCCTATCCCGGATTTGCGACCGATATGCAGGCGCAATTTATGGCGATGCTTTGCCTTGCCGAAGGCTCCAGCGTGCTGACCGAAACGATCTTTGAAAACCGTTATATGCATGTGCCCGAATTGAACCGGATGGGCGCGAATATCGAAACCAAGGGCCGCACCGCGATTGTCCACGGCATCAAAGGCTTCACCGGCGCGCCGGTGATGGCCACCGACCTGCGCGCGTCGATGAGCCTGGTGATGGCGGGGCTGGTGGCGGACGGCGAAACGCAGGTGAGCCGGCTCTATCACCTCGACCGCGGTTATGAGCGGCTGGAAGAAAAGCTGCAATTGGTCGGCGCGGATGTGGAACGGGTGGGTTCGGATTGATTTTGAGGTTTCGTGACACTGAGGGAGATCCCGGCTTTCGCCGGGATGACGTGTAAGTTTAGATGAGTGTAGTTTAACCAACTGAAATTTAACCGTCATCCCGGCGAAAGCCGGGATCTCCTAAAGTCATAAACTGACAAGGAACGGTAAGCTGTCCGCCTACGTCTATATCATGAATAACCGAAAAGGCGGCCAAGTTTACATTGGCGTTACAGCAAATTTGCCCGCGCGCGTTTATCAGCACCGAACGGGGGGAGGCAGCAAATGGGCGAAGAAATATAATTGCACGCGGCTCGTCTATTATGAGCAATTTGGACGGATAGAAGATGCAATTGTTCGTGAAAAGGCGATGAAAGAATGGCAGCGGCCGTGGAAGGATCGGTTGATTGAAAGTATCAATCCGGGCTGGGATGATCTTTGGGATGGGTTAAACGGATAGGCTGGCGGTTTGCCGATGGAGATCCCGGCTTTCGCCGGGATGACGGTTGGCACGAACAGCGTGAAATAGGAGTCACACTGCCCGCTCTATCTGTATGTTGTCGCATCGCTTTATGCGAAAAACTTCATACATCCAACTTACAGGTCATCCCGGCAAAAGCCAGGATCTCCAGCAGTTCACCATAGTGCTAAAATTTAAAGCCCGGCCACCAACCAAACCCGAATGGCACTCGCCAATCCCGGCGGAGTTGGGCTCTTAATGCGCTGAGCATCAATTTCAGCGACCAGCGCGCTCACCGCCTGCTCGCGCGCCAGCGCCGCCGCTTTCAGCATATCCCAGAAAAGCGGCTCCAAGCTGATGCTCGTCTGATGCCCATTGATGGTGACGCTGCGTTTTACCGGGGGGTGATAATATTCCGCCGCCATATCCCGCTCAATGCTTCCGGCCAAAATCAGGGGCGTCGTCATCCTGCCCCTGTTCGACGATGGAGCGGCGGATGGCGCGAGTGCGGGTGAACAGCGCCTCGAGCTCGTCGCCTTTGTCATAACGGATGGCGCGTTGCAGCGCGGTGAGGTCTTCGGAAAAACGTTGCAGCATTTCGAGCACCGCGTCTTTGTTGGACAGGAATACATCGCGCCACATGACGGGATCGGACGCGGCGATGCGGGTGAAATCGCGAAAGCCGCCTGCGGAGTATTTGATCACTTCGCTTTGCGTCACCTCCTCCAGATCGTTGGCGGTGCCCACGATGGTATAGGCGATTAAATGCGGCAAATGGCTGGTGATGGCGAGCACCATGTCGTGATGCCGCGCGTCCATTGTCTCGACATCGGCGCCCAGCCGCTGCCAGAAGCTGCGCAATCGTTCGGTGGCAACTTCAGGCGCATTTTCGGACGGGGTTAGGATGCACCAGCGGCCCTTGAATAGCGTTGCAAAGCCTGCATCCGGCCCGCTTTTTTCGGTGCCCGCCACCGGATGCGCGGGAATGATCGTCACGCCGGGTAGCGCCGCCGATAAGGCTTCAAACACGCTGACTTTGCAGCTGCCAACATCGCTGACGATGGCATCGGCGGGCAAATCACCGGCAAATTCCGCTGCCACCGCGCCCATCGCGCCCACCGGCACGCATAGCAGCACCAGGTCGGCGTCGATCACCGATGTGCCCGCCGTGTCGGTGATATCGTCGCAGAAATTTAACGAACGGGCGTGGTCGCGCACGCCGGCATCGCTATCATAACCGGTGATCCGCACACCCGGCATTTGCGCGCGGATGGCGCGTGCCACCGATGATCCGATGAGGCCAAGGCCGATGATCGTCACGCGCGCGAATGGCAGCATCAGCGCGGGCGTTCCAATATCGCACGCAATGCAGCGATAAACCCGCGATTTTCGTCTTCGGTGCCAATCGTAATGCGCAAGGCATGGCCAAGCCCTTGGCCGGGCAAGCGCCGGACGACATAGCCCGCCTCGATCAATTCGGCATCCGCCGTCTCCGCGCTGACCGCACCGTCAAAAATCACCAGCAGGAAATTGGCGGCGGACGGCACGGCGCGCAGGCCGTGGTTGGACAGCGCCGCCACTTGTTCATCCATCCAGCCGCGCCACTGGCTATTATGCGCGCGGCTGGCCCGGACAAAATCTTGATCGCCAAGCGCCGCGATCGCCGCTGCTTGGCCCGCGCTGGTTACGTTAAACGGCCCGCGAATCCGGTTGAGCGTATCGATCAAATCGGCATGGCCATAGGCCCAGCCAATCCGCTCCGCCGCCAGCCCGTATATTTTGGAAAAGGTGCGCGTGATCAACACATTGTCATGGCGGCGCGCCAGATTAAAGGCCGCCGCGCCATCATTTTCCAGATATTCGCCATAAGCCTGATCCAGCACCAAGACCACGTCACTGGGCAATCCGGCGTGCAGCCGCGCTATTTCGGCATCATCCATCACAGTGCCGGTGGGATTGTTGGGATTGGCCAGATAAACCAGCCGCGTTTTCGGTGTCACCAACGCGAGCAGCGCCTCCACATCGGTGCCATAATCTTTGTCGGGCGCCATGATCACCTCGGCACCGACTTTGCGCGTCGCAATATCATAAACGACGAAGCCATAATTCACATGAATAATCTCATCGCCGACCCCGGCATAGCCCGCCGCGATCAGATTTAGCAGTTCATCGGAGCCGGTGCCGCAAACAATCCGATCGGCATCCAACCCATAAGTTTGCGCTATTGCGGCGCGCAGGGCATTGCTTGCGGGATCGGGATAACGCGCCGCGCCGCCCGCCTGCGCCGCGAGCGCCGCGCTGGCCTGTGCGCTGCATCCAAGCGGATTTTCATTCGCGGATAATTTGATCAGCGCGCGGCCATCATCGGCCTTGGCCTTGCCCGGCGTATAGGCATGAATGGCGCGGATATAGCTTTTGGGGATCGGTTGATTCATGCTGCGCTGCATAACGGCAGCGCCGGGTAAAGCCAAGATGCAAAGCCCGTTTCCTGCCAATAAGCTATTGTCTCTTGATCTTGCGCTGATATGGCATTTGCGATGACAAACGGCGGCGATATATGCGATGAACGCTTTGGCCTGAATAAAGCCGTGCGGCTCATGGGGCCGGTGCAACTGGAAAGCGGCGGGACATTTGCGCCGCTGGATTTTGCTTATGAAACATACGGCGCGCTGAATGCGGCACGCAGCAACGCGGTGCTAATCTGCCATGCGCTGACCGGCGATCAATATGTGGCCTCCACCCACCCTGTAACCGGAAAGCCCGGTTGGTGGACGCGGATGGTGGGCGCGGGCAAGCCAATCGATCCGCAGCGTCACTGCATCATCTGTATCAATGTGATGGGCAGCTGCATGGGTTCCTCCGGCCCGGCATCGATCAATCCGGGCACGGGCGAAGCTTATGGCATGGATTTCCCGGTGATCACGATTGGCGATATGGTCCGCGCGCAGGCGATATTGCTGGATCATTTGGGCATAGACACGCTGCAAGCGGTGGTCGGTGGTTCGATGGGCGGAATGCAAGCGCTCAGTTGGGCTTGCCTATTCCCCCGCCGCGTGCGCAGCGCGCTGGTGATCGCGTCGACCGCGCGGCATAGCGCGCAGAATATCGCCTTTCATGAGGTGGGGCGCCAAGCGATCATGGCCGATCCGCATTGGCATAGCGGCGCTTATTATAGCCAGGGCGAAGCACCGGCCGCGGGCCTCGCGGTGGCGCGGATGGCGGCGCATATCACCTATCTGTCCGAAGCCGGACTGACCGAAAAATTCGGACGGCGCTTGCAAGACCGGCCCGATGGATCGAAGGGCGCAAAAACTTTTGGTTTTGATGCCGATTTTCAAGTCGAAAGCTATTTGCGACATCAAGGGCTCAGCTTTGTCGACCGGTTTGATGCCAATAGCTATCTCTATATCACCCGCGCCATGGATTATTGGGATTTGGCCGAGCCGCATGACGGCGTGCTGGCGCGGGCTTTTGCTGGCAGCAAAGCGCGTTTTTGCATCATCAGCTTTGATAGCGATTGGCTCTATCCCACATCCGAATCGCGCCGCATCGTCCATGCGCTAAATGCCGCGGGCGCGGCGGCGAGCTTTGTGGAATTATCCTCGCCCTTTGGCCATGATAGCTTCCTGCTCGACGCGCCCGAACTCAACCGGATCGTTGATGGCTTTTTGCGCGCAGGCGAGGCGACATGACCATATTGCGCCCCGACCTTGCCATTATCGCGGGCAATTTACGCCCCGGATCCAAAATATTGGATGTCGGCTGCGGTGATGGTCAATTGATGCTGGCGCTACAGCAGCATAAAAATGTCGATGCGCGCGGATTGGAGATTGATGGCCACGATGTCGCCAGCGCGGTGGCGCGCGGCCTATCGGTGGTGCAGGGTGATGCGGATAATGACCTGGCCGCCTATCCGCACAATAGCTTTGATTATGCAATTTTGAGCCAAACGCTGCAAACCACGCGGCGGCCCGATATTGTGCTCGATCATCTACTACGGATCGGGCGCGAAGCCTTTGTTTCCTTCCCAAATTTTGCTTATTGGCGGGTGCGCATGGCGTTAATGGCGCGCGGCCGGATGCCGGTTACCGCGCATATGCCCGCCTTATGGTATGAAACGCCCAATATCCATCATACCACTATTGGCGATTTCCGCGTCTTTTTGCGTGATCGCGGCGTTCGGATTAAAGGCGAATGGTTTCTGTCCGGCGGTATGCCGCGCGGTGGCCGTATGGCCAACCTGTTCGCCGAACATGCCGTGTTTTTGCTGATTAAAGGTTAGGCTTTGTTTCCTTTTTGCAAGCGAACGGACAGTGACGCGGCCCTAACCCGCGCGGCGCTGCTTGGGCAAAAAAGGTGTCACGCTTTCGTCAATATCTGGCAAGCTGTCACCATCGGCCAATCGCAGACGGTTGCGCCCCGCATCCTTTGCCGCATAAAGCGCCACATCGGCGCGGCGGACAAACCGTTTGGCAGGCTCCCCCGGCCGGATGAAGGCCAAACCGAAACTGGCGGTTACGCGCCGATCACCCGGCATACCATCATGCTTCAACAGCGAAATCGCCACGCGCAAATGTTCGGCAACCAAAAAGGCCGCTGGGCTGCTTTCGGCGTTGAACAGGATCATGAACTCTTCCCCGCCCGAACGTGCCGCCCGCCCATGATATTGCATCAACTGTGTCACGGTGCCACCGATATTCGCGAGCACAGTATCGCCCACATCATGCCCAAATTCATCATTCACATGTTTGAAATGGTCAATATCAAACAACAATATCGCACGTCCACTATGCCGCGACGGATCGCCATCACTCTCGACTTCCTGGAAAATATCCGCCATCCCGCGGCGATTCAGCAATCCGGTTAACAGATCAACTCGCGCCGCGGTTTGATGCTGTTTAATCAAATCCGACCCGATGGCGACAAAAATGATATTCGTCCCAACAACACCTAAAGTAGTGGCGGTCAGATACAGCATTGCTTCATAAAATACCAAACTGCTGTTCCATGATGGCGGTGCGATGTCAAAAATTAGGATCATCGGACGAAGCACCGACACCATGACCACCGCTACATTAAACCAGAACAACAAATTGACCGTCAATATTTTGCGGTGCGAACCAATAATATGTCCGCCATATAAATATATAATAGCGGCGACAAGATCCATGACTATATAACGCCAAGCAAGAGTATCCACCGCGCTGATAATCGCCAAACCGGCAAAAAAAATCATACCCATCAATTTAAGATTGGGTTTACCCTGAAACCGGCTGAAATAGGTCTGCACCAAGCAGCAACAGCTGAATAGAAACGCGGCTTCAGCAAGAATTTCCAGACCATATGGCGCAAGCAACGCCCGGTTCTGATCAAAAATCAGCGCCAGCAGCCCGAAAAAAAATGTCAGGGAAATCCAACCGGCGGCGGTCAATTGACGGTTGATAATGAAAGTCACGCCGCAAGCCACCGTAAAAAGCAGCGTTATCAACGTAACCATCAGGTTGAACATGAACAAATCCATCGTTGATCAGTAACGCCGAATCGCCAATATCGGGTTAACAGCCACCCGTTTTTCCGCCCATTTGCGCGCTTGCGAATTTGCGCAGGCGCGTTATTTGGCGGCTCCATGACTGCTTACAAATCCGGTGATCCAACCACGCTCAAACGCCTATACGGACGGACCAAGGGCAAAAAACTGCGCGGGCTGCAATCGGATTTGATGCAGGATTTGTTGCCACAGATTGGCCTGCCCAAAGATGGAGCGATAACCGCGGCGCGCCTGTTTGGCACCGACCGGCCGCTGCATTTCGAAATCGGATTTGGCGCAGGCGAACATATGGCGGCGCGCGCCAATATGCTGCCGGATCACGGTTTCATTGGCTGCGAACCTTATGAAAATGGCGTTGCGGCGGCTTTGACCCAGATTGACAATTATCAAGGCATGGGGCCGCTTGCCAACATTCGCCTCCATATGGGGGGCGCGCTGGAGATATTGGAGCGGATTCCAGACGGCGCGCTAAGTTTCGTTTATCTGCTCCATCCCGATCCCTGGCCCAAAGCGCGCCACGCGAAGCGGCGGATGATGAATGACGGCCCGGTCGATATGATCGCAGCAAAGCTGAAGCGCGGCGGCGAATTTCGTTTTGGCACCGATCATCCGGTTTATCTACGCCACGCGCTGATGATTATGCAGCGACACCGGCATCAATTTGACTGGCTTGCCGCCCACCCGGCCGATTTCCAAAACCGCCCCGCCGGATGGCCCGAAACCAGATACGAAGCCAAAGCCCGGCGGCAAGGGCACGAGGTCTGGTATTATCGCTGGAGGCGCCGATAAGATTCGCGATGGGCAGCTTGGCAGCGACCGGTAAAATTGCATGCGGGAAGATAATAGATGCGCTCCGTCCGTTTGGTTAATGGCGCTATTTATGGATCAGCTGCACCGCACATGAGATGAAACCATCATCATTTTTAATGACATAGCCCATTGCGCAATATAATGTCGCGATCGGGACGGTGGATCGGGAAGGGCATATAATGCTGAATTTACTTGAACTACAACACGCCAACGCACCTGATGATTCTATCGCTATTGCAAAAGAAGTTATTGCAACGGAGATAACCGGGCTCCAATTGCTGCTCGAACATTTGGGGAATTCTTTCACCGATGCAATCGATGAATTAATCACAGCGACCGGGCGCGTCGTATTTTTGGGTATGGGAAAATCGGGGCATATTGCGCGCAAAATTGCCGCGACCATGGCCTCAACCGGAACACCGGCCATTTTTGTGCATTTGGGCGAGGCCGCGCATGGCGATTTGGGGATGATCATGAGCGACGATATTGTCGTGCTGATTTCCAATTCGGGAGAAACCAGCGAAGCCATTCCGGTCATCCGTTACTGCAAGCAAATGGGCATAAAGATCCTTGCGATCACGGCGGGTGAGAATTCTTTCATGATGCGCGCTGCCGACATCTGCTTGCTGCTGCCCAAGGCGGATGAAGCCTGTGCCATTGGCCTAGCCCCCACCACATCGGCGATTATGATGATGAGCCTGGGCGATGCATTATCGGTGGTGTTAATGCGCAAGCGAGGGTTTACCCTGCCCAGCTTTCTGGAGCTGCATCCCGGCGGCAAGATTGGCATTATGCGGATTCCGGTCACCGATTTCATGGCCAAGGGAAATGCATTGCCGCTTGTTACCTTGGACCAGCAAATGCAAAATGTCGTCATTGAGATAACCGCCAAAAGTTATGGGATAGCGGGCGTATTGGACGCCGATGGCCATCTTGTTGGCAGCATTAGCGATGGCGATCTGCGCCGCAATATCGCGCATCTTTTTAAGGTTACCGCGCGGCAAGTGATGCATGCCGATCCGATCACGGTTGGCAAGCATGCGACCTTGCAAGAGGTTAAAACCGTGCTGGGTCAAAATAAGATATCGTCGGTTTTTGTATGCGAAAGGAAGAAACCGATCGGCCTTATCCATATGCATCATTTATTCGCGCTTAAAACGGTATTATGACGCCGCCCAACGTCGCGCCGCCCAACGTCGCGATCATCATTCCGGCCCGTTATCAATCCACCCGCTATCCCGGTAAACCGCTCGCCTTGGTTAAGGGCGCGGCGGGGCTGTCTAAACCGCTGATCCAAAGAAGCTATGAGGCCGCAATCAAGGTGCAAGGGGTAAAATCGGTGCATATAGCAACCGACAGCGAAGAAATTCGCGCGGTGGCGAAAGATTTTGGCGCAGATGTTATCATGACGCCGCCTTCTTGCGAAAATGGCACCGCGCGCTGCGCCGCCGCGCTGTTACAGCGCAGCGACATATCGGCAGATATCATCGTCAATTGGCAAGGTGATGCGCTGTTAACCCCGCCTTATTTTATCGAGGCAATCATCGCGCGGTTGACCATGCGGCCCGGCGCGATGATCGCGACACCCGCCATCCGCTGCAATCAGGAACATTACCGCAAGCTTATTGCCGAAGAGCGCGCCGGGCGCGTTGGCGGGACATCGGTGGTGTTTGGCGAGAATCAGCAAGCGCTCTATTTTTCCAAACGGCTAATCCCTTATTTGAGCGCCGCACGGCAAGAACAAGACCCGCCGTTTGCCTTTCTGCATATTGGCGTCTATGCTTATCGCCGCGAAAGCTTGCTGCGATATGTGGATCTGAAACCTAGCATATTGGAAGAATATGAAGGTTTGGAGCAGCTTCGTTTTCTCCATCACCATATTCCGGTCGATATTGCCGAGGTGCATCCGCCCGAATGGGAAATTTGGGAATTGAACAACCCGTCCGATATTGTGCCGATTGAAAATGCGCTAAAAATCATGGGCGCTGCGTGATCGAAGCATCAGGAGCGATAGTGGCGGGCGGTGCAATCGGTGCAATCGGACCGCTCGGCCCGCTAAGCCCGCATTATGCCGTTATTTTATGCGACATATGGGGATGTTTGCATAATGGCGTTGCCGCCTTCCCCGCCGCTGTCCAATCGTTGCAGCGTTGGCAGGATGAGGGGCGTATCGTCATTTTGCTGACCAACGCGCCCCGTCCAGCGGAGTCGGTCCGCAAACAACTGGACCGGTTGGGCATTCCAGCCCGCTGCTACAATGCTATCGTCACCTCGGGAGACACAGGTTTGGCGGCGGCGCGGGCCGATTATCCCGAACAGGCGTTTCATTTCATCGGATCAAGCGCCGACCGTGACATCATCGCCGAAGCGGGGGTAACGCTGAGCAGCGAGGGCCCGCATAATCCGGTCATCTGCACCGGTTTTCATGAAGGCTATGTGGACGATATCACCCATCATGAAAGCGAGATGGAGCAAATGTTGATCCATAATGCCATCATGCTATGCTTTAATCCCGACCGCATGGTCATTCGCGGAACCCGGGCAGAGTTATGTGCGGGGGCGCTGGGTGAGCAGTATCAGCAAATGGGCGGCATTGTTCGCTTTTTTGGCAAGCCTTATCAGCCGATATATGATTATGCCGTCAAAATCGCCGAAGGCTTGATCGAAAGACCGCTGACCAAGCCGGAGATTATCGCCATCGGCGACGGTGTTCATACCGATTTGCAGGGTGCGTATCATTATGGGTTGGACTTTGCCTTTATCACCGGCGGGATAGAACAGGAAAAAATCGCCACTATGGGCGTTGAGGCATTCCTTAAGGAAGCTATTGCTGACAATCTGCCGAAGGGCTACAGACCGGCGATAATTGCTTCGCATTTGGCTTGACCGAATGTGGGTGTTCCTTTGAATGATGAGTTTAACCATGCGCTTATGTGACCGGCCAGTCGGCATTGACCAACCGATCTTTCTCATCGCCGGACCATGCGTCATCGAATCGGAAGATATGTCCTTTCGCGTCGCCGAAAGATTGAGCGAAATTGCGGCGAAGCTTGATATATTCATTATCTTCAAAAGCTCGTTTGATAAGGCGAATCGCAGCGCGCATACTTCGTTTCGCGGACCCGGCATCGATGAAGGCTTGCGGATTTTGGAGCGGGTAAGGGGCGAATTTGGCCTGCCCGTCCTTACCGATGTTCACGAAATTGCGCAGGTTGCCGCCGTGGCATCGGTGGTCGATATCCTGCAAACCCCGGCTTTTCTGGCGCGGCAGACCGATTTTATCAACGCCGTTGCGGCCTGCGGGAAACCCGTCAATATCAAAAAAGGCCAATTTATGGCCCCGCAAGATATGGCCCATGTCGTGGCAAAGGCCAGGGCTGCGGCGCGCGATGCGGGCGCCGAGGGCGACCATATCATGATCTGCGAACGCGGTGCCTCCTTTGGCTATAATAATTTGGTATCCGACATGCGCGGCCTGGCGATTATGCGCGAAACCGGGTGTCCGGTGGTTTTTGATGCAACCCATTCGGTGCAGCTGCCCGGCGGCAATGGCACGACATCGGGCGGGCAGCGGCAATTTGTCCCCGTGCTGGCCCGCGCCGCGGTGGCGGCGGGGGTTTCGGGCCTGTTTATGGAAACCCACCCCGACCCCCAAAATGCGCTGTCGGATGGCCCCAACGCCTGGCCGCTCGACCGGATGGAAAATTTGCTGCAAACGCTGATGCGGATCGATGAGGCGTGTAAGGCGCAGGCCTTTGCCGAGGCCGATTGGATCGATGGATCATAAATCCCAGCCGGTGCCGTCCGATCTGTTGTTGGATGTCACCCGCCTGATCTGGCGGCGGTGGGCGGGCCGGCACCCCACGGGCATCGACCGGGTCGCCTTGGCCTATGCGCGGTATTATCAAACGCGCGCGCGCGCCGTGATCCAATATCCCCGATTCCGGCGGATATTGCCCGCCGCCCTATCGGCAAAGCTGTTTGCTTTGCTGCTCGGTGACCAGCCGAATTTTCGGCGGCGCTTTGTCTTTTTTGCCATGACGCATATCCACCGGGCGGTAAAATCACAGCCGTCATATGGGCAATATTATCTGAACGTTGGGCATACCGGCCTTAACCATCCGGGGCATTTGACCTGGGTCCAGAAAACCGGGGTCAAGCCACTATATCTGATCCATGATCTAATCCCGATCACCCATCCGCAATTTTGCCGCGATGGCGAAGCAGAAAAACATATCGCGCGCATGACGATAATGCTGCGCGCCGCGCATGGCGTCATCGGCAATTCACAGGATACAATATCCATCCTGGCCGAATTTGCGAAAGCCCACGGGCTCGCCATGCCGCAGAATATATTCGCGCATTTGGGCACAGCACAGACAGCAGCCATCACCCACGGCGCACCCGCCGCGATGGACAAGCCCTATTTCGTGATGCTGTCGACCATCGAAGGGCGCAAGAATCACGCGATGCTGCTTGATCTGTGGGCGGGAATGATCGCCGCGAAACGGGCGAACATCCCCCGCTTGGTCATCATCGGCCAACGCGGCTGGCGCGCCGAAGATGTGATCCGCCGGCTTGACCATGATATCGCGCTGAAACCTTATGTTGCCGAATTTTCGCAATTGGACGACGCACAGATTGGCACCTATTTGCGCGGCGCGCGGGCCTTGCTGTTTCCGTCCTTTGCCGAGGGTTACGGTATGCCTTTGGCCGAAGCCTTGGTGGCGGGCACCCCGGTTATCGCGTCCCATCTGGCGGTATTCAGGGAAATTGCCGGCGACATCCCCGAATATCTGAACCCCGATGATACAGCGGGTTGGCGCGACAGGATATTGCGCTATGCCGCCGATCCGTCGCCCGATCGGGACCAGCAGCTCATGCGGATGGCACGGTTAAAGCTGACGTCCTGGCCCGATCATTTTGACAAAATTGATGCTTGGCTTTCTGCTTTGCGCGATACCGAAACAGGCAAATTGTCATAATCACGATCCGCGAGCAACCGCGCCGCCATCGTTTCCACCAGCGTGGCAACCGCCGATTGGCTGGAAACCCCGCCGCGCACCAGATAGCGCGCGCGCAGCACCCGGCAAAATGCATCAAATACCTCCCGGTCCGGCGGCGTAGGGTTGGACCAAAATTCATCCAACAACCCTTGATGCGTAATACCGCGAATATTATAAATGGCGCTGCCCAGAATTGCCACCGGACGCCCCGCATTTAACGCAAAGGTCGCCGATGTGCTGTTGACGCAGACCATGCCATTGGCGGCCGCGCACATTATTTCCAAATCACCGCCGTCAATATAGTGCAAACGCCCGGTCAGGCCGGTGCGTTTCGCCAATTTCTTGATATAAGCAGACCAGCTAAAAAAACCGGCATAAAGCGGGTGCGATTTGATGAGCAGATGCGTATCCGGCGGTGCATGATATTTGAAATTATCGACGATATAGCATAATGCGCTGGTCATGTCGGAAAAGGGCGAATGCAACCGAATTTGATAATCAGCGCTGAGTTGCAGCGGCAATAAGAAAAATGAGCCGCCTTTTTCTGCAATGAAATTTTCGAGCTGTTTATCGGGTGATTTTTGCAGCTTTTGCCGGATCAGCTTATGCGCCCAATAAACCGCGTCAAACAACAATGAACCGGGCCTGTGCCATTCATAATAGGGAAAACGGCCGCCGTCCAAAAGCTGATTGGTATAATGCCAAAAGCCATCGCGCGTCCGCCGGCTGAAACTAGCGGTTACATGCGGCGATTGTTCGCGGGGGGTCAAGGCTTTCGCCGCTTCCAGGAAATATTCAGGGTCGGTCGGCATTTGCGAATGGCCGTTTACACCGCCATGTTCCAATGTCATCCAATCGGGCCGGATATAACCTTCCTCCAACACATGCACCCGCACACCCCGCGCTTTTGCTATTTTTATCGCGGCCATATGATAGGGGCGACAATCGCCGAAAAGCAGCAAGTCGGTGATGGCGTTATCTTGAATATAATGATCGACAAAGGCGGGCCATTCTGCCATTCGCCCGGCAAAATCGGTGGCAGGTTCGCGCCAATCATAATAATCCCCGCCGCATAGATTTATCCGGAAAATATGCACGCCTTCGCGCTTCATCCGTTCGCCGAGCAAGCGAAACAAGGGGCCGATGGGGCCTTGCAAAAACAGATAGCGAAGATCGGAATATATTTTAGGCGGCAAAGGAACCGACCCTTTTGTTTAGAAACAATCTTATCGATCCTTGTAATTGCCGGAACCGTGTCAACGGGCTGGACGCCGCCGCCCCGCCATCATGCAGACGCTGGATCAAAATATCCGCCGGACATGGCAATCCGGTCACCGGGTCGAGATAGCGCGCATAAAATATCAAACTGGCCGCGACAAGTTCATCCAGATTGCGCCGTCTGCTGCGCCGGGCGGGGATATGGCCAAAATCTTCGGTAAGGCCCCAGCCTGCGTAAAAGGGCACGCCGTGGGTTGTTACCGGCTTTTGGCGGAGCAGCGCTTCAAATCCGGTGAGCGATGTCAACACATGCACATGATCGGCCAGCTCGACCAAGGGGATAATTGGACTATCCTTCGCGATAAAATCGGCAAATTCCAATGTCCTATTGTCGGCGACCCGGCCCTTGCGGTGGCCCGCCTCCACATCGGGATGCGGTTTATAGAGGATGAATGCGCCCGCCTCCTGCGCGCGCACCCGCCGTAACAGCTCCAAATTTCCGGTGATGCCGCTGCCGCCCGATAATACCGACCGGTCATCTTCTACTTGCCCCGGCACCAGGATGATTTTGCGGCCCTTGGCTTGTTTTTTGATCGCTGAAACATCGGCGGCCGCGCCCTGGTTGCCATATTTGCTGATGGCGGCGGCGATGATGGCGCGGCGCAGCGATTCGGCCTGTGCCTGTATTTCGGCGGGAATATCGGCATGTTGCAAGATATGCTCAAGATCGCTCGGCTTATTCGGGTCAAAATAAATCCCTCGGCGATCGGCAATGATCGACAATGGCGGAACGCAATTGGCGCCAAGGCCCGACGACCGAATGAACCCATCCTCCACTTCGATAATCTGGGGCCGGTGCCGGGCGATCTGATCTTTCGTTTTGCGCGGCAATCGGCTGGTCCAAACCGCCGCGACGGACTGCGCGGTTGCGGCGGCCAGATCGTCGGTAAATGGCACGCCGCGTTCGCCCGGCCATAATAGCGGGGCCAGCGTGGTCCGTTTCCAAAAGGCAAAACCGGCGGCAAAATCGATATCGCGATTCTGTTCGATTAATTTTTTCCACAAGATCAGATATTGGGCCGCAGCGCTCAGCGTTATGGGCTGCGCGGTAAAGGGATCCAACGGACCGCCGTCCGAAAAATACCGGCGAAGGATCACGCCCGCGATATCCTCATCCTTCATGCCGCCTTGATCATTCAAAGGAGCCGCAGCATTGGCAGTCCAGCGGATCGGCGCGTGACCCGCAATTTGTGCGAGCAAGGCAAATTCGCCATCCGCATCCGCCCAAAATTGGGCGAAATGATCGAACAAGTGCCACGGATCGCCATCCGCCTGAATGTAAAATAGCGCACGCGATTCAAGCACCGATATTGCAGCATCATCCCATGCAAGCACCGCGATCGATTGGGGATCATATTTCGCCGTCGCAGCGGCCAACATAGCGCCCGCCTGTTCCAAATTTGCCGGTGCAAGCAACAGCCGCTTTTCCGGCGGGATTTTGGGCCGCGACCCCCAAAATGATCCGCCCACCCGGTTCCGGCGCAGGATATCAACGCAGGAGGCCGCATCATCCAAATCAACCCGGTTACCGGGTGAAAGCATAAATTGCGTGCATTTAGCACCGGGAAAAGGCGGTATCCTTAAAAGCAACGGCGATTATTCTCTTTCGGTTTCTTCACTGGCTTTATGTCAACGGATCATGCCGACCCACCCTTCGTCAATTGGTCAGAGAATTTTCCAATGACAATAAAGGCAACAGCGTCGAAGCGACGATGCTGGCAAAACGCTGAATCTCCGAGGTTGATGAGTTGGCGATGAAAATCACATCGCCGCTGCGCATATCAAAATTTTGTATCGCAAAAAACACCGCCGGATCACGCATGTTGACCTGATAAATTACCGGAATCCGTCCGTCATTTTTGGGCACGCTGTCATCAAATTGCCGGCCCAGAAAGTTCGGCTCTTCCCAGCGGAATAGAAACACCCCTTTGGCATCGGCGCGGCCATCCTGCAATCCGCCCAGCCGGCCCATCGCCTGCGCCAGCGTGATGCCCGTGCCTTCAAACCGCACCTCCTCATTGCGCCCCGACGCGCCCAACACCGTAAAGCTAAATGGCTGAAAAGTTGCCGTTACCACATCATTCGCGCGTAGGATGACATTATGCTGCGGCCGGTCGATAACATCCTGCAACGCCATTTTGTGAATCGCGCCATTGCGGCTAACCTGGATGGTCATTTTTTCCACCGGTTGCCGCGTACCCCCGGCGGCGGCCAGCGCATCCAAAATTGTCTCGCCCTTGGGCGTTAACGCCACGCGCGTGCTATTGTTCACATCGCCCACCACGGTAACATTGGCGGTGGCATTGCGAACCAGGCGGACGATGACCTGCGGCAAATGCGCTTTGCCGGCCAACCGTCCGACAATTTCACGCTCAATTTGCGGCAGATTCTTGCCCGACACGTTGATCACGCCGGCAAAAGGCACGGAAATATTGCCAGCGGGGCCAACGACAAATTCCGGTAGCGTCGTTGCCCGGCTGGTTTGGATCACCGAACCGGTTTGCACGCTATTGCCGAACAAGGCCGCAGGCGGTGCCTCCCATATCGAAATTTCCAAAACATCGCCGCTGCGAACCACCATGCCAACGGGCGCGGCATTCCCCAATGTTTCGGCAAATCCTTCTTTTTTCCCGTTGACCCGAAGGCCGCGAGCAACCCCATCGGTAACCTCAACAATCTGAATCCCCTGAATCGCCGCGGCTGCAGGCGCATTTTCAATCGCCCTGCGCCCCGGCCCGGTGGACGCACAGGCCGATAAAACGGCGATAAATCCGCCCAAAAACACCGAAGACACCCACCGTTTCGGCGAATTTTTCTTCAAGTTTAAGGTGAGTTTTTTGGGCTTTATATGATGAATTATTGTTTCGGTATTAAAGCGGATTGGCATTAAAACTTTCCTATATCACGGTACAGATCAACCGTTTCCGAAATGCATTTTGCCCAACTATAATTGCGCGCCCTTTGCAAGCCCTTTTCGATCAGGCGTTGCTATAGGCTTTGATCTTGTAGCCCTTCATAAATGGTATTGATGAACGCAGGATGATCACAGGGATTACTATGTATCGCGACATAGTGATACGGCTAATTGTCTGTGTCTTATGAACACAGCTTACCCTGAACGCTCGCTCCCAGACCTGCGTTGCCAGCGTGCGATGCAAATGTGGAATAATGAGATCCGCAACCAAAGCCAAATAATCAAACAATTATAATACCGGGTTACCGAAAGATTGATTTAATATAGACATCACAGACAATTTCATATTGTAGCGATTTAATGAATTTAAAAATGACGGCTAACGGCTCAAAAAAATTAGCTAAAACCCTGCTTACACTAT
>JAKFUU010000043.1 GCA_021732525.1 Sphingomonadaceae bacterium
GCCCAGCTTGAGGCGGGTTGTTTTCCTTGGGCGCAGCCGTGGAGTTCGGCGGCGGCAGTGCCGGGACTCCCGCGCAACGCGGTTTCGGGGCGTCCCTATTCGGGCGTCAATGTTCTCATTCTGTGGGGCGCGGTCATTGAGGGCTGCTACCCGTCGCAGGATTGGTTGACCTTCCGGCAGGCGCTGGCCGCTGGCGGATGCGTCCGCAAGGGTGAGCGCGGGCATACGATTTTCTATGCCGACCGCTTCACGCCCGACAATGAGCGCGAGGGCGGCGATACGCCGGACGGCGAACCGCGTTCGATTCCATTCCTCAAACGCTTTGTCGTGTTCAATGCGGCGCAGTGTGACGGACTGCCCGAGCGGCTGACAGCCGACCCGACGCCGTTACCGGCCTGCGAACAGCATGAAAGCGCGGAAGGCTTGATTGCCGCGACGGGTGCGGATTTCCGCATCGGCGGTTCGCGCGCCTTCTATGATGTTGGCGGCGATTATGTGCAGGTTCCGCCGCAACCGGCCTTTGCCCACCAGATCGACTTTTACCGGACGGCGTTGCACGAACTCGGCCACTGGACGGGAAGCAAGGAACGGTTGGCGCGTGACCAGTCGGGGCGGTTTGGTTCCGCACTTTATGCCCGCGAGGAACTGTGCGCCGAATTGGCATCGGCCTATCTCTGCGCGGCGCTTGGTATCGTCCCCACCGTCCGCCATGCCGATTATCTCGGCTCTTGGCTTACGGTGCTGCGCGCCGACAATCGCGCCATTTTCAAGGCAGCATCGCAAGCCAGCAAGGCAGCGGATTTTCTGTTGGCGTTCGTTCGGGAAAGCGAATCGACCTTGGCGCGGGCGGCATGAGCGCCGCGCTCCCCATATCGTCCGAGCAGACCCCCATCGGTGAGCAGACGCTTGTTTACGGCGTCGCGCCGATAACGCCCCGCGACCGTCTCGCCATGCTCGCCAATGCCCCGCTGGAGCCGCGCAAAGCGAAGCGCCCTGCCGATCACGGCCTGTTCGACACCAACGCCCGCAATCAGATCGAGATGTTTTGAAGGAGAAATCCCCATGCTTTTGCTCACCCAAGACCAGCGCGCGCGGTTGATCGCCAACGGCCAGAGCCGTGGCGATCATGCGCCGGTCGTCAAATTCTTCAATCCGGTAGGGGCTGGCACTTGGCTGCTTTCCGAACTGGACGAGGACGGCGATACTCTGTTCGGGCTTTGCGACCTTGGCTTTGGTTGCCCCGAAATGGGTTCGGCCAGCCTCGCCGAGATTGCGGCGGTGTCGCTGCCGTTCGGCCTCACCATCGAGCGCGACCTTTGCTTTGAAGGGCGCTTCCCGCTGAGCATTTATGCCGATGCTGCCCGTGTCGCGGGCAGCATCACCGAGGACGAGGCGCGGCTTGAGGCCGCAGCCGTCGCCCGCGCCAGCGAACTTTCAGAGCTTCCGCCACCTTGACCCCAAGGTTGCGGCAGAACCCGCGCGGGAGCCTCCCGCGTGGACAACCGGCCCCATCCTCACCGCCCCCCAAGATGCCCCGAGGATGGGGCCACCCAACGGAGTAAGTGACATGAAACTTGACCATATCGCCCTTGACCGGCTTTCAATCTCCCCCGCCAATATGCGGAGCGGCAAGAAGCCGCCCGACATTAGCGGCATTCTGCCATCCATCCGCGCGCGTGGCATTATCATGCCGCTGTTGGTGCGGCCCAATGGCAGCGACACCACATTCGAGATTGTGGCAGGAAGCCGCCGCTTTCTCGCCGCGCAGACCGTGGCAAACGAGAACGGCGTTGCCGAGCCACTGCCCTGCGCCATCATGGAGGCGGGCGACGATGCCGCCGCCCTCGAAGCCTCGTTGATCGAGAACCTTGCGCGGCTTGCGCCCGACGAGGTGACGCAGTGGGAGTCGTTCACGCGGTTGGTCAAGGAAGGCCGGACGCCCGACGAAATCTCCATGACGTTCGGGATGCCCGAACTGACCGTCAAGCGCATCTTGGCGCTTGGCAATTTGCTGCCGCGCATCCGCCAGCTTTACCGCGCCGAGGAGATCGACGCGACCAGCGTTCGCCATCTGACGCTGGCGACCAAAGCGCAGCAGAAAACATGGCTTGCGCTGTATGACGACCCGCAATCGTCCATCCCCAAAGGCCACCAGTTGAAAGCGTGGCTGTTCGGCGGCGCGTCAATATCAACCAGCGTCGCGCTGTTCGACCTTGAAACCTATCAGGGCCGTATCGTCAAAGACCTGTTCGAGAAGGACGGCTATTTCGGGGATTTGCGCGAGTTCGAGGACGCGCAGCGCGCGGCCATCAAGGACCGCAAAGCTGCCTATATCGCGGACGGGTGGAGCGATGTTGTCGTTTTGCCCGATGGGCAATACTTCCATCGTTACGAGTTTGCCGCCACGCCGAAGCGCAAAGGCGGGCGGGTCTATGTGACCATTGCCCATAATGGCGAGGTGGCGTTTCACGAGGGCTATCTGACCGAGCGGGAATCCAAGCGCATCGCCAAGGGCGACGCGCCCGAAGCGCAGTCGAAACAGGCCCGCCCAGAAATCACCGCAGCCATGACCAGTTATGTTGACCTGCACCGCCATGCGGCGGTGCGGTCGGCGCTTGCCGCCAATACCGGCGTGGCGCTGCGTGTCATGGTCGCCCACGCGATTTGCGGTTCGCCGCTGTGGGGCGTGAGGGTTCAAGATCAGCGCAGCCGAAACGAAGCGATTACCGAGAGCATCGAAACCAGCGTTGCCGAAGCCCGTTTTGACGAGCGCCGCCGCGCGGTGCTTGGTGTGTTGGGATTTGCCCCCGATGAACCGAGCGTCACTTTGGGCCATGACCCCAGGAACGGGTCAAGCGGGCTTTTCCTGCGCTTGCTGGAATTGCCGGACGCGGTTGTCATGGAGGTGCTTGGCGTCGTTATGGCCGAGACGCTGGCCAGCGGAACCGGCCTTATCGAAACCATCGGCCTGCACCTTGGTGTCAAGATGGCCGATTATTGGGTGGCCGACGATGCCTTTTATGGCCTTGTCCGCGACCGCGAGGTGTTGACCGAAGTGTTGCGCGAGGTTGGCGGCGATACCGTTGCGCAGGCCCATGCCGCCGAGAAGGGCAAGACGATCAAGTCTGTCATCAATGACTATCTGACCGGTAGCAATGACCGTATTAAGGTCGAGCAATGGGTGCCGCGCTGGATGGCGTTCCCGCCATCGGCTTACACGCAGCGCGGCGGCGTGGCGACGATTGCCGCCGCCAGCCGTGCGGCATGGCTGGCGGAACCGGAAGTCCCGCTTGACCCTGACCCCGCCGCCGTTGCGGCGGAGGCGGTCGAGGGCGGCGATGCCGACGATGCCGAAGCGATTGAGGACATGGAAGAGCAGCGGCTTGCCGCGTGACGAGTGAGCGGGCGGCGTTGAGCCGCCCGCGCTTGTTTTCATTCCGAGCGCCACAAAGCCCCGACCGGCAGAGCCGGACGGGGTTGGCTGCATTGTCAGCCGCAGCCCGGTCAGGCGACAACCAGAGCAGATGAGGTGATACCAGTCGTCGCCAGCGAACAGTCTGGCAGATCGGCGGATGGCCGGTTGTCATTCTAGCCGAATGGTTTGCGGCCTGCGCTGTGGTGGTAGGCCAGCCTTCCGATTGGCATCAGCCACGAGCTTCGCTGCGACGGTGTATCCTCGTCGCTCGCTGGCAGACTGTGCGTTCAGGTTCGGCAAGCCCATGCTGGCAGTTTGGCGGATTGCGTCAATCGCCCCGACATTGAACGCGCGCATTCACATTTGCCAAATATCCTTGCGTCCGATTGCCAGAACCGCGCTCACCCACGGCCTCGTCAATGGCTTTGGTTGGCAGCGGACGGCTGCGCCTCTTGCCCTTTGCTGCAACGGTTGGCCCGAAGTTTCTTCCCCTGGGCTGCGCCCATTCCTCGCGGGACCAAGAAACCCCGGTCTGCACCGTCCTCCACTGCGTTGCGGCCCTACGGGTGCAGCAGGGCAAGCCCCTGCCTTTAACCAGCCATCGAGGCCGCGAATGAGCGCGGGGTTCGACCAACACAAGGAACTGAATCATGGCAAATATCGGCACATTCAAAAAGTCCGGCGACACCAACTACACCGGCGAAATCGTCACGATGAGCTTGCAGAAGAAGAACGTCACCATCGTCGCCGAGGAAGCGAGCGAGAAGGAAAACGCCCCCTCCCACCGGGTGTTCGTGGCGAAAGCCGAAATCGGGGCAGCCTGGACCAAGACCAGCAAGGAAGGCCGCGACTATCTTTCGATCAAGCTCGACGATCCCAGCTTCAACGCACCGATCTTCGCCAGCCTGTTCGCCGACGAAGATGGCAAGACCTTCAACCTGATCTGGTCACGCGCCCGCACCTCGAACGGCAACTGACCACCGCACCCAAGCCCCGTCCGGCTTTGCCGGACGGGGCTTTGTCGTTCTGCTTGTTTCGGAGCGGACCCGCACACGCTGGCCTTTTGCGGAGTTGCGCCGGCCAAGACTGAGTTGAGCTTCCGACTGCATTGAGGACTTGCCTTGATTGCGAACATCTCGTCTGCGATATTTGCTCACATGACTGACTTGAACCTTTCTGTTTGGCCCCGTGCTGCCAACAAGCAGACGATATATCCAAATTCGGCTGGCGTTTATGCGCTGTTCCTTCGGGAAGGTGCGGCCATTCCAAGTGTGCGTCCGGGCGAGTTCGGATTGGTTTACGTCGGATTGGGGCAAGGCGCACGCGGACTAGCGGCTAGGTGTCACTTCAAAGGCAAGACTGCTGGTCATTCGCCACGACGTAGCCTTTCAGCATTGCTAGCTGACCAACTAGGCCTGCGACCGATCTTCATCCTCAAGCCATCCGGGGCCACGACCTTCAAGCTCGACAAGACATCGGAGCAGATCCTCGACCAATGGATGGAAAATAGCCTCAGTGTTGCATTTCAACTCAGCGATAACCCAAGCGAACATGAGCGCGAGTTGATTAGGCGTTGGGAACCGCCACTTAACTGTGACAAGAAAATCTGCCCTTTGAACTCCCAGCAGTTGCTCGTTCTGGATCGCCGGGACAAGTTCAAAGCAATGGCGGCAAAATTGGCAGGAACGGTTAGCGACCTTGCAGAGCTTGGGTGACGGAGCGCCCGCCATCACCTTGCAGACAGATTTGCGAGCTGGACACCCTTTGCAGCGTCTGCACCGGCTGCGGTCGCACACTTGGCGAGATCGCCGAATGGGGGAGCGCGACCGCCAGCCGTCAGCATGAAATAGTCCGGCGATCTTCGGCCCGCATGGGAAGCAGCGCTTCACATCCAGCCTGAAACCTCAAACCCCCAAGCGCACCCAAAGCTCCTTATTGTCAGAAGTAGAAAGCCGCTTTGGGTGCGCTTGTCTTAGGGGGTTTGTCTGATTTGTCTTTAATGCAGGATATGCCTAGCGGCGCGTGTTGTCTTACATTGCCCCTGTTTCACTTACGCTTCACGCAGGCATGATTGATGGCGACAAATCCACTATCGAGCAGAGCGACGCTCACCATTCGGCTTGACGCCGATGCGCTCGCGGCGTTCGACTGCTTTGCGGTCGGTCGTGGCGGACGAAGTGCAGTGTTGCGCCAGATGATCGAACAGACGGTGCGGGAGATCGCAGATCGTCCCTTCATTGACCGTCCCGATGGACTCGCGCGCAATCGTGTTTCGCTGCGATTTACCGATGTCGAGATCGCCGTGATCGAGGTTCGGGCGGCGCAGCGTTCGACCGATCGCGCCGGTTGGATCAAGGCCTTGGTGCGTCGCCACCTCGCGCTGAAATCGCGGGTCGATGACGGGCTGCTGGCCGAACTTGCACCGATCAGAATGCAGTTGCTGCGTATCGGCCGCAATCTCAATCAGGCGATGAAAGCGGCCAATGCGTCGATGCTCGAAACCGGCGACAAACAGATCGAACCCGAGCTGCAACGGATCGCCGACATGCGTTTGGAAATCTCCGAGCAGGTGACAGCCGTTGGCGATGCCATGCGCGGCGATGCGAGCTACTGGACGGTAGCGGATTGATGGGCCTGGAATCCGCCCTGTGGGAAGCAACCCGTCCGGCATTTCGGGTGCGCTATATCCATGACCCCACCAGCACGCCGCGTGTTCCGCTCTATGCCAGTTATGGTATTGCCACCGGCCCAACGGCGCGGGCCAAGCTGGCGCGGATTGTTCGCAAGGCACCCGAGGTCGTGGTCAAGGTCACGGGTCGCCAGCGGGGTGGAAACCATGTCAAAGCCCATCTCGACTATATCGGACGCAAGGGCGATGTGGACATCGAAACCCGCGACGGCGAAATCCTGACAACCAAGGAAGACGTTGCCGAGCGCGCGGAGGAGTGGAGCGACACCCTCCAATGGCGGTCGCGGCCAACGGTGTCGTCGGTGTCGCTGATCTTCTCGATGCCCGAAGGCACCGACCCCGACAAAGTGCTGGGAGCTGTCCGCGCGCTCGCCCACGCCGAACTCAGCGACAATCACGATTACGTCCTGGCGCTCCATACCGATACGCCGCGTCCCCATGTGCATCTGACTGTGCAGGCCGAGGCGCTGGATCGCACACGGTTCAATCCGCGTCCGGTTCAGCTCAATCGTTTCCGGGAACGCTTTGCCCGTGAACTGCGCGCGCGGGGCGTCGCCGCCGAGGCAACACCGAGACGGGCGCGCGGACAAGGGATTGCGGGATCAAGCATGGCACTGGTCAAATTGCGCGCGCGGCTACGAACCGAAGGGACCCGGCAAATTACCCAATCCGACCGCCGCACAAACGAACAAGCGATCGCCGTCGCTAAGGGCCAGGATCAATTGTCGCCGTTCATCGCAGCCGGGACATTTCGCTGGCAAGAGATACGCCGTGCCTATGAGCAAACCGCCGATGCGCTGGACGCTACCGGGCAAGCGGCAGACGGGGAGCTTGCCAAGGATGTTCGCACGTTTCTGGACAAGCATCAGGGTATGAATGCAACGCCAGAAGTTTTTGCGGCACACCATGTCCGGATAATTACGGCTGGCCAAAGCAAGGCGGCTTCGCCTGCACCTGATCGACCGCCCAAAGATCATGGTCGAGGGCGGTGATGGCAGATTACGACAAGCCGTTCGAGTCAGGTCGGACGGTTCAACGCCCCTTTTTACGTTTGTCCAGAGCAGATCGGTTAGGACCATGTTATGAACATAACGCTTTGCCAGCGCGAAGGTAAAGTGTCACAGAAGGTATCGACAGAACATCAGAACTGAATATCGGATACAGCGGCGGGCGCGGGACCACCTGTTGCCCAGTCGAGCAACTCGATGATGTGAACGACTGGAATGCCCATCCTCTGGCCGAGATGGATTGAGCAGCCGATATTGCCAGTGGCGACGACATCTGGGTTCAGGCGGGCAATATTGGCGGCCTTGCGATCGCCGAGTTGGCCAGCAATTTCGGGTTGCAGAATGTTGTACGTTCCCGCCGAACCGCAGCATAGATGCGCTTCGTTCGGCACGCGCACGATGTAGCCGGCGTTTTTCAACAATTGCTTGGGTGCCTCTGTCACTTTTTGGCCATGCTGGAGCGAGCAGGCTGCGTGATAGGCAATTGTAAGATTTCGGCCATTTCCCGGTGGCAGTCCCGCATTGATCAGAAACTGTGATATGTCTGTGGCAAGTTCAGATACCCGCGCAGCCTTGTGTGCGTAATCGGGATCGTCGCGCAGCATGAAGCCGTAGTTTTTGATGGTAGACCCGCATCCCGACGCGGCGATGATAATGGCGTCCAGTCCCTCCCCAGAGATCATCGGCCACCATGCGTCAATATTGCGCCGGGCGGCGGCGTGGCTCGCCATTTCACGGCCCATATGATGAACCAGCGCGCCGCAGCATCCCTCACCATGCGCAAACAACACATCATAGCCGGTGCGATTGAGCAAACGAACGGCCGCTGCGCGATACTCGGGCTTGAGCACCGGCTCGACACAGCCTTGTAACAGCGCGACACGGCCCGCGCCCGCGCCGACACGGGAATTACGCGGCGGCATGGTTTTAGGCAGCTTGCGCGGCGCTATGGCAAGCATGGCGGCCAGCGGTTTAAGGGCATTGACCCGGCCAAACAGGCCGCGCAATGGCATTGCGAACGGCGCGAAACGGGCGACAAAGCGAAACCGTGCAGGGTAAGGCAATATGCCAGCAAGCAAGTTGCGCAAAGCGCGTTGGGCCCAGGAACGGGTATAGTTTTCCGCGATGTAAGTGCGCGCATGATCGACCAGATGCATGTAATTCACGTCCGATGGACAGGTTGTCATGCAGGCGAGGCATGAAAGGCACCGGTCGACATGCCTTACAATCTCGGCCGTCGGTTTCCGCTGTCCTTCAAGCATGTCCTTCATCAAATAGATTCGACCGCGCGGGCTATCGAGTTCGTCACCTAGAAGAACATAAGTGGGGCAGGTCGCCGTACAGAAACCGCAATGCACGCATTTGCGGATCGCGCTTTCGGACGACGCCATCGCCGGGTCGCGTAACTGATTTTCTGTAAAATTCGTTTGCATCTAGAACCGGCCTGTCTCGAAAACGCCATGGGGATCGAAGTTGCGACGGACACGCTGCTCGATCGCGGCAACACCCATAGCCTGCGGGTGAAACGCCGGTACCACATCGCGCATCGCCGGTGGTGCGCGCACCAACATGGCGTGGCCGCCCGCTTCTGCCGCTGCCGACCGGACGAGTGCAGGTTCGTCTGATGCAACCCAGACCAAGCCCCCCGCCCAGTCAAGCAGCCATTGCGCTCCAGTCTTCTCAATCTGTTGAACCAGCGCGCCGCCAGCAGCGGGCGGTATGCTGATCTTCCACAATGGCCGGTCCGATGGCAGCGGTGCAAGGGTTCGCAGTGCGCCCCATATTGCCTCTCCCTCTTTGGCTGCGACGGATTCCAGCTGTCCAAAAACTGTCAGGCATTGCGTTAATAGCGCGCAACGGGCGGTCACTGACGCTTGAAAGCCCTGAACGCGAAGCGCGGTGACCGCCACCGTGCCGGGCAAATGCGCGGCGGCCGCGACCTCGGCTTGCGATGCCATCGCGGCCGTCATTGCTGCGACAGCTCGAACCGGATCAAGCCCGGTCAAGACGAGCGTTACTGTCAGACGCGGCGCTGGCAACACTTTGAGCGTGAGTTCGGTTATCGCGGCCAATCTTCCCCAACTGCCCGCCAGTAGCTTGGGAATGTCAAATCCGGTCACGTTCTTGACCACCTTGGCGCCGCTGACGAACAATTCGCCTCGCCCGGATACGGCCCGACAGCCGAGCAGGTGATCGCGAACGCCGCCAAAAGCCAGACGCTGCGAGCCTGCTGCGCCAGCTGCAACAACGCCACCAATTGTCGATTGTCCTGCCGGACGACCAAACAGCGGCCCGTGGTCGAAAGGGTCGAAGGCTAGCATCTGACCCTGTTCAGCAACCAGTTTTTGGATATCGGCAAGCGGCGTTCCCGCTCGCGCCGTTAACACCAGTTCATGCGGGTCATAATCCACAATGCCCGTAAACGTGCTCATGTCGAGCCGCGTTGCATCCACCAACCGCCCAACGTCCCGTTTGCTCGAACCGCCATGAATGGCCAGCCGCTCGCGTTTGGTCGCTGCGGACATGATCGCTTCGCACAATTCAACTTCATCAGCGGGGAAGATGAAATTAGAGGCCATGGTCAGAATCGTGGAATGTCTGGGAAGGGAACCTGCCCCGCATGAATGTGCATCCGGCCGAGTTCGGCGCATCGGTGAAGATTGGGAAACACCTTGCCTGGATTAAGCAGCATCTGCGGATCGAAGGCATGTTTAAGTCCCTCTTGATGCTCAAGATCAACGTTGCTGAACATTTCGGGCATCAGGTCGCGCTTCTCCACCCCAACGCCATGCTCACCGGTCAATACACCGCCCACTTTAACGCAAAGCCGCAAAATGTCGGCTCCAAAAGCTTCGGCGCGATCAAGCTGGCCGGGCTGGTTGGCATCGTAAAGGATCAAAGGATGGAGATTACCGTCTCCAGCATGAAAAACATTGGCGACCTCCAGTCCGTATTGGTTCGACAGCTCGGCCATCCGCGTCAGCACTTCGGGCAGGCGGCGACGCGGGATCGTGCCATCCATACAGTAATAGTCCGGCGCAAGACGACCGACCGCCGGGAACGCTGATTTTCGCCCCGCCCAGAATGCCAGCCGTTCCTCCTCGTCCTGCGATATCCGAACTGAAACTGCACCATTGGCGTGCGCAATACGCTCAACCTCGCCAATCAGTTCTGAACATTCTGCTTCTGACCCGTCGAGTTCGACAATCAGCAGCGCCGCAACGTCGAGCGGATAACCAACTTTGACGAATGCTTCGGCTGCTTGGACGGCAAGCCGATCCATCATTTCCATTCCGGCCGGAATAATCCCTGCGGCGATCACTTCGGCGACGCAATTACCAGCCCCTTCGACCGATGAGAAGCCAATAAGCAGGGCGCGGGCGGTCTCAGGCTTTGGCAGCAGCCGCACAATGACCTCGGTGACCACGCCAAGCAGGCCTTCGGACCCCACAATCACGCCGAGCAGATCAAGACCACTGGAATCGAGTTGGCGACCGCCCAGCCGCAAAATTTCTCCACTCATCAGCACCAACTCAACTCCCAGAACATTGTTGGTGGTGAGGCCGTATTTCAGGCAGTGCACGCCGCCGGAGTTTTCAGCAACATTGCCTCCGATAGAGCACGCAATCTGGCTCGATGGGTCAGGTGCGTAGTAAAAGCCGTCGGCTTCGACAGCGCGGGTAACGGCCAGGTTAGTGACTCCAGGCTGGACGACAGCCACGCGATTGGCGAGGTCCACTTCGACAATCCGGTTCAATTTCGCCAAGCCAAGCAGAACGGCGTCAGCGAGCGGCAGCGCCCCGCCTGAAAGCGATGTTCCAGAACCGCGAGGCACAACACGCACCCGGTTCTCGTCGCAATAGCGTAAAATGGCGGCAACCTGTGCGGTGGTTTGCGGTAAAACAACCAGCATCGGGTGTTGTCGATAAGCGGTCAGACCGTCGGATTCGTAAACCCGCAGGGCATCTACGTCATCAATCACGCCTTCGCCAGCTACGATTGCTCTAAGGGCAACGGCAATTTCGCTGCGGCGTGCGAGCACGGCGGCATCGGGTTCCGGCATCTTCAAGCTCATCGTCGTTTCTACCTTTTCAGTGTTTCGATTCAGCTGCTTTAAACAATGTTTGCTTTGCTACGTGAACTATCCGCCAAACTCCAAATACAACAATTATTGTGAATAATGACAATACGAGTTCATAATGTGGACTAGAGCTAACTATACCTATTCCTTTGGTCGCATAGCCAATGAGACCTATGACATAATAGCTCAGAGCTACGACCGACAAGCCTTCAACGAGTTGTTGTAATCGCAACTGAAGCGTGGAACTTTTTTCCATTGAAAGCAGCAAGCGCGCATTCTGGTTTTCAATCCGGGTTTCAATCCGTGTGCGCAATAGCGATGCGAAACGCTCCGCCCGCAGCGAGAGTTCGGCTTCGCGACTGGTATGGGCTGCACAGGTCCGCACAGCAGGGCGGAATCGTCTTTGCGTGAAATCCTCAAGTGACAGGAATCCGGCGATCGAAACTACATCTACGTCGGCAAGCCGTTCCTCGACGAGGCGGGCATAAGCGGTCGTTGCACTCATGCGGTAGCTGGTCGCTGTCGACAGCTGAATCAGTTCCATCGACAGTTCCGAAACACGGTCAAGCAATTGATCATCGGATATTTCGGGTTTGGATACGTCGCTTGCGAGAGACACCAATTGCTGCTCAAGATTGGTCAGCGTGGGCCAGCTTTGTTGCGCGGCTGGCAATCCCAACAGCGCGAGGTTGCGGTAGTTGCCTAGCTCTTGAAGCCGTTGGATCAGTCGCGAGAGCTCATGACAAGATACTTCATTCGCAGCGATGACAAGGCGACCAAACGCGTCATCGCCAATCCGAAAATCTGACCAGACACGCGCG
Source organism: Sphingomonadaceae bacterium (assembly GCA_021732525.1). Lineage (GTDB taxonomy): Bacteria > Pseudomonadota > Alphaproteobacteria > Sphingomonadales > Sphingomonadaceae > Sphingorhabdus_B. The sequence goes on from JAKFUU010000043.1 coordinate 12,014, forward strand.
CCATTCCCGACCCGGCAACTGACAAGATCGTCGGGACGAAAGTTGAAGTTCTCCAATAGCTTTTCGCCATCGGCTTCGTTTTTGACAACCGTTATTCGCGTTGCCCTCAGAACATCTCCCGGCAGACGCGCTGCCCATGCAAGAGCATCACCAGCTGCGCCTTCGCCGCCAAAAAAGCTCGTCTCTTTGCCGGCGAATGTTGGTGCAAACAGCGTTACCAGACTTGCCTCTGTATGAAATTCAATGGTGAATGCGATTCCGCCTGGCATGGTTCCTGAGACATGTTTTGAGTTGTCGGCTTCGTCCAAGCGACTGCCGGTTGGCAGGTCACCGATTGCTGACTGGTCTAGCTTATCATTTTGTTCCGATACCAGACGCAATATCTGGATGATCTCGGTAGGAGCGCAAATTTCGGGCCAGCGCCGCAAATGCATTTCACTGACAAATTGACGCCGCTGCGCGTGTTCTTTCAGGATCAGTTTATCGGTCACGAATTGTCTCTCAATCAAATTGCCGTAGTTCTGGATCGCATATGCTGACCCGATACATTCATATCATCGCGTCAACCTTGGGCAGGAAACTGCCGTTCATTTCCAAGACAATGTTTCGCACGCGCGTTGCCGCTGGGGTGGGTGGCGTGTCGCGCCTGCGCACGAGGAACCATTGGCGTATTATGGGAAAGCCCGGAATTGAAAGCGCTTTCAACCGTCCGTCGGCAAGGGCTGCTTCGATTGTGTGTGCCGAAATAAAGGCAATGCCCAGCCCAGCCATCACGGCTTGCTTGATTGTCTCATTGCTTCCGAATTCGATCGACTGATAGTCGTGGTCCGCTCCAATCCGATCAATATAGCGTTCAAGAAGCGCTCGCGTTCCTGACCCATGCTCGCGAGTCAGGATGACATTCTGCAGAAGATCCTGATGGGTGATGTCAGACTTTTCAGCAAGCGGATGGCTCGGTCGCGCAACAAATATATGGGGGTGGTCGCCCAGAACGTCGGCGTCGACTTCAGGGCGTCGCGGCGGTCGTCCCATGATGGCAAATTCGATCCGGCTGTTTTCTAGCAGATCAATGGTCTCATGACGATTGCCAACTCGAAACGCGATCTTGATCAGGGGCAAATGTTCGCGAAGGCGTGCGATGAGGTGTGGCAGAAAGTATTTTGCAGTGCTGACCGCGCCAAGGGTCACATAGCCTTCATGTCCAGCGGCGATCGCTGCAACGCGTTCCGTACAGTCGGTGAGCACGAAGTCGATACGTTCAGCGGCCATCAGAACTTGCTGGCCTGCTTGGGTGAGCGTTACCTTACCATCCTGCCCGCGCCCCAACAACGCGACTTGCAGGTGCGATTCGAGCGTGCGCAATTGTGTCGAGACGGCAGGCGCAGTGAGGTTCAAACGCGCGGCTGCTGCGGTCAGACTGCCGGCTTCGACAATGACTTTCAGAGCATGAAGCTGCTTCAACGTGACTGCGCGCGCGTGCATGACCATCCAAAAAAATATTTTGTTTGAGCAATATAAAATTAAATAAAGTTTTGCTCCCTGTCAAGCTAGGGTGAAAAAAATTCGCAAGGAGAGGCGATGACAGATTCGGTCAAAACACTAAGCGATATGCTGTTGCGCGACGATAGTGTTTCGGGTGATCTGCTCGCCACCTTGGTAGCAATCGCGGGTTCGGCTCAGGCTCTGGCGAAAATCATCGCCAGCGGACCGTTGGGCGCCCGTCTTGACAAAGAGGTTGGCGAGAACAGCGACGGCGATGCGCAAAAGCTACTTGACGTGCTTGCCGATGAACTCTTTGCCGACGCGCTCTCGGCAGTGCCAGTTCGATGGTACGCTTCTGAAGAACGACCGGAAATCGACCTCCTGAACACCGGGGGATCGCTGGCTGTCGCGATCGATCCGCTCGACGGATCATCCAATATCGATGCGAACATTTCGATCGGGACCATATTCTCTGTTTTCGATGCAAAGGAAGGCGGGTGGGAGAGCTTCTGCCGCGCCGGCAGGGAGCAGATCGCAGCGGGCTATGTAGTTTACGGGCCGCAAACCTGCTTCGTCGTGGCAACCGCAAACCATGTTTACCAGTTCATTCTCCATGACGGTGAGTTTGTTTCGGTGTCCGACGAGTTGCGGATACCGGACGAAACTCGCGAGTTTGCCATAAACGCCTCGAACTACCGTCATTGGGCACCACCAGTAAGGGCGTTCGTCGATGACTGCATCGCTGGCGAAGATGGTCCTTATGGCGAGAATCTCAACATGCGTTGGGTCGCTTCGCTGGTGGCTGAAGCGCATCGTATCCTCAAACGCGGCGGCATCTTTCTCTACCCGGCGGATGCACGGCCCGGATATGACACTGGCAGGCTCCGCCTGATTTACGAATGTGCACCGATAGCTTTTGTGATCGAACGCGCCGGGGGGCGGGCCACCGACGGTATCGACCCGATCCTTGATATGATCCCGCACACGCTGCACCAGCGCGTCCCACTGGTGTTCGGGTCGTCCGAAAAGGTGTGTCGCGTAAGCGCCTACCACGACCTTCCGGAAGGCGAAGTTTCGGCGCTGTTCGGACGACGCGGGCTGTTCCGGGCATGAAACCATATCACAAAGGGGCCTCAACGTGAGCAAACGTCATCCAATAATCTCCGTTGTCGGATCGTCCGGGGCCGGCACGAGCACGGTCAAGCACACTTTTGATCAAATTTTCCGGCGAGAAGGTATTAATGCGCTGTCGATCGAAGGTGACGCGTTCCACAAGTTAAATCGCTTTGAGATGAAAGAGGAGCTGGCGCGGCGTCTGGCCGCAGGCGATCAAACCTTTAGCCATTTCAGTCTGGAAGCCAATGAGCTGACGGCGTTGGAAGAGGTGTTCGCGTCCTACGGCGCATCGGGCACCGGCAAAACGCGGCGTTATGCGCATGACGATGGCGAGGCAGCGGCCTACGGCGTACCACCTGGACATTTCACTGAATGGGAAGAGTTCGACCCTGACTCGGACATCTTGCTCTACGAAGGGCTTCACGGCGCAGTCGCAACCGATGATATCCGCATCGCCAGCCATCCCGATCTGAAAATCGGCGTCGTCCCTGTCATCAACCTCGAATGGATCCAAAAGATCCATCGCGACCGGGCATTGCGCGGCTACAGCACCGAAGCCGTTAGCAATACGATCCTGCGCCGGATGCATGCTTATGTTCATTGCATTTGCCCGCAATTCTCAGAGACCGACATCAATTTTCAGAGAGTTCCGATCGTTGACACGTCCAATCCTTTTACAGCGCGCTGGATTCCCACCGCAGGCGAGAGTTTGGTCGTCATCCGTTTCAAAAGCCCCAAGGGCATCGATTTTGCCTATCTGACCCAGATGATCAGCGGCAGCTGGATGACCAGAGCCAATTCGATTGTGCTTCCCGGCGACAAACTCGATATTGCCATGCAGCTCATCCTTACGCCGATGATCCTGCGCATGGTCGATCAGTCCCGGCGGCTGCGCGGAGGGGCGAAATGAGCGGCTCAGCAATCGACACAACGCATGAAGCGATGATGGCCAATGCCATTCGGGCATTATCCATGGATGCCGTCGAAGCGGCCAATTCGGGACATCCCGGGATGCCGATGGGCATGGCTGACGCTACCACGGTGCTGTTCAATCGTTTCATGCGCATTGATCCGACCCAGCCGCTCTGGGCGGATCGCGACCGGTTCGTGCTCAGCGCAGGCCACGGTTCGATGCTGCTTTATGCAGTGCACAATCTGCTCGGCTATGACGACATGCCGATGGACGAGATCAGGAACTTCCGCAAACTCGGTAGCCGGACTGCGGGTCATCCAGAATATGGCCACGCCGCAGGCATCGAAACAACGACCGGCCCGCTCGGCCAAGGCATCGCAACTGCCGTCGGCATGGCGTTGGCGGAACGGATGCTCAACGCGCGGTTCGGCGACGATCTGGTCGATCACCGCACTTTTGTGATCGCAGGCGATGGCTGCCTGATGGAAGGGATCAGTCACGAAGCGATCGACCTTGCCGGTCATCTTGGGTTGGGCGGGTTGATCGTGCTGTGGGACGACAACCGGATCACGATTGACGGCGCGACTGATCTCTCGACTTCGCTCGATCAACAGCAAAGGTTCGCTGCAGCTGGCTGGCATGTGATTTCGGTTGACGGCCATGATCGCGAGGCCGTTGGACGCGCTCTTGCCGAGTCCTGCGGGGATCAACGGCCATCGCTGATCGCTTGCCGCACGATCATTGGTTTTGGTGCACCCACCAAACAGGGTACATCGGCCACGCATGGCTCGCCGCTTGGTGCGGACGAGATTGCCGCCACACGGCAAGCGCTGGGTTGGAACCATCCGCCTTTTGAGGTGCCTGCTGACGTCGCCGATGCCTGGCTTGCAATCTCGAAGCGGGGTTCTGAAACCCGACAGGAATGGCAAGAGCGGCTGGACAACAGCGAGCAGAAAAATGCCTTCCTGATGCACTATTCGCGCGACAACGCGCCGTTGCTGGCGGCAATGGAAGCCTATCGGCGTGAATTGCTCGAAACCCGCCCCAAACTCGCGACGCGCAAAGCGTCGGAACGTGCGCTGGAAGTCATCAACGCGGTGTTGCCAGATACAGTCGGCGGGTCAGCCGACCTGACGGGCTCGAATAATACGCGAACAAAGGCGATGCGTCCGGTGTCTCGCGACGACTTCTCGGGCAGCTACATTCACTACGGCATTCGCGAACACGGTATGGCGGCGGCCATGAACGGTATTTCATTGCATGGCGGTCTGCGCCCGTATGGCGGAACCTTCCTGGCATTTTCGGACTATTGCAGGGGTGCGATCAGGCTGTCCGCGCTGATGCGGCAGCCCGTTGTTTATGTGATGACGCACGATAGCATCGGTCTGGGCGAAGACGGCCCGACTCACCAGCCCGTGGAACAAGTCGCGTCGCTCCGCGCGATGCCAAACATTAACGTCTTCCGTCCGGCCGATGCGCTGGAAACGGCCGAAGCGTGGGAATGTGCGCTGACAAATGCGGAGACGCCCTCAATTCTTTGCCTTTCCCGGCAGGATTTGCCGTTCTTGCGCGATGCGGCGGATAGCCAGAATCAAAGCGCGCGTGGTGCATATTTGCTTTCCGATCCGGGGCGCAACCGTGATCTGACGCTGATCGCCACCGGTTCGGAAGTGTCAATCGCGGTGGAGGCGGCCGAGAGGCTGGCGTCCGACGGATTGGCTGTCGCCGTGGTTTCTGCGCCGTGCTTCGACATTTTCGCGCAGCAGGATGCTGAATATCGTGCGGCAATCCTGGGCTCGGCGCCGCGCATTGGCATCGAGGCAGGCGTATCATTCGGCTGGGCCGAATGGCTGGGGAGCGAAGCGGCATTCGTCGGCATGACAAGCTTCGGTGCCTCCGGTCCAGCGGCCGAGCTTTATCGCTATTTTGGGATCACCGTCGATCGGGTCGTCGTCGAAGGGCAAAGACTGATCAAGGAAAGACTGGAAAAAGAGGCATGACAGTTAGAGTTGGAATCAACGGCTTTGGCCGGATTGGGCGTAATGTCCTGCGAGCCATCCACGAATCGGGCCGCGACGATATCGAAGTCGTCGCCATCAACGATCTGGGTTCAGCCGAGTTCAATGCGCACTTGCTGCGCTATGACAGCGTGCATGGGAAATTTGCCGGCACCGTCACGGTCGCGGGCGACACGATCGATATCGGCCTTGGCAATCCCATTCGCGTAACTGCCGAGCGTGATCCGGCAGCTTTGCCGTGGGGCGATGTCGATGTCGCATTGGAGTGTACGGGTATTTTTACGGCCCGTGAAAAAGCCGCCTTGCACCTGAAGAATGGCGCGAAGCGCGTGTTGGTTTCAGCGCCAGCGGCAGGCGCGGATAAAACCATCGTTTATGGCGTGAATCACAACACGCTGGCCGCTGCGGACCAGGTCGTCTCCTGCGCTTCCTGCACGACAAACTGCCTCGCCCCTGTCGCTGCGGTTCTGCACCGGTCGGTGGGGATCGAGAAGGGGTTCATGACCACGATCCATAGTTACACCGGTGACCAGCCAACGCTTGATGCGTTCCACAGCGATCCCTACCGGGCACGCGCAGCGGCCATGTCGATGATCCCGACGTCGACCGGCGCGGCGAAGGCTGTTGGACTGGTGTTGCCCGATCTCAACGGCAAGCTCGATGGTGTTGCGATCCGTGTGCCGACGCCAAATGTTTCCGTGGTCGACCTGACGTTCGAGGCAAGCCGCGATACCACGGCGGAGGAAATCAACGCCGCAATCCGCCAGGCAGCCAACGGCGATCTCGCGGACATTCTGGGCTTCACCGACGAGCCGCTGGTGTCGATCGACATGACGCACGATCCACGCTCGTCGATCGTCCACATGGATCAGACTAAAGTTATCGGCGGGCGCTTCTGTCGCATCATGTCCTGGTATGACAATGAATGGGGCTTCTCTAACCGGATGGCCGATGTCGCGGTGGCGATGGGGCGTCTTGGCCAATGACGCCGCGATCAATTCATGAGATGGAAATCTCGGGCCGCAGGCTGGTCATCCGTGCCGATCTGAACGTGCCGATGAAGGCAGGCCGCGTGACCGACGCGACCCGCATCGAACGGTTTGCAGAAGGGCTGAAACCCCTACTGGCAAAGGGTGCATCCGCCGTCATACTCTCACATCTCGGGCGACCGGACGGCAAACGGTCCGTTGAACTGACCCTGGGACCGGTCGCCGAAGTGCTGGGCGAATTTCTCGATTCGCCAGTTGCATTTACCAGCGTCATCAGTGGAGCAGCTGCCTCAAAAATTGCAGCCGGTCTCCCGGCTGGTGAGGTACTGGTGTGTGAGAATTTGCGGTTCGACCCGCGAGAAGAAGCCAATTGCGCGACGCTCGGCGCAGAACTGGCGGAACTCGGCGATATATTCGTCAACGATGCGTTTTCCTGCGCGCACCGGGCTCATGCATCGACTGTCGCCGTCTCCGATTTTTTGCCGTCTGCGGCCGGACCGCTCATGCTGGCCGAAATTGAGGCGCTTCAACAAGCGTTGGAGGTGCCGGAACGGCCGGCAGTAGCGTTGGTTGGCGGATCGAAAGTGTCGAGCAAAATCGATGTGCTCACCCATCTGGTTGGCAAGATTGACGCGTTGATCGTCGGTGGTGGCATGGCCAATACATTCCTTGCCGCGGCGGGCGTGCCGATGGGCAAGTCGCTTCACGAACCTGGACAGTTTGAAACAGTCCGAGAAATTCTTGCAGCGGCACGCGCCAGCGGATGTGAAATCATTCTGCCCGTCGATATCGTCTGGTCTGATCGGCTTGAGACCGGTGCAACTGCACATATCGCCGAAATCGGCGACTGTCCCGATCATGGGATGATCCTTGACGCAGGACCGCGCTCGATCGAGCGCATCTGGGACGTCATCGGCACAGCAAAAACCATCCTGTGGAACGGCCCTTTGGGTGCATTTGAAATCGAGCCATTCGAACATGCCACACAGGTGGTCGCAATTGAGGTCGCGCGGTTGACCCGCGAAGGTGCGATCCGTTCGATTGCCGGGGGGGGCGACACCGTCGCTGCGCTCAATGCCGCTGGAGTAACCGACGACTTCACCTACGTCTCGACTGCCGGTGGCGCATTTCTCGAATGGCTGGAGGGTAAGGAACTGCCCGGCGTCGCAGCGCTCAAATCACTTCAGCAGACTTGATAGAACAGGAGATAGCACCATGGCGTTTATTACCCTTCGGCAATTGCTCGATCACGCGGCCGAGCGTGGTTATGGCGTGCCGGCCTTTAACATCAACAATATGGAACAAGGTCTCGCGATTCTTGATGCGGCGCGAGACACGAATTCGCCGGTGATCATTCAGGCCAGCAGAGGCGCTCGCAGCTACGCGGGCGACATCATGCTGCGCAAAATGATTGAAGGATTGGTGGAAATGTATCCCGAAATCCCGATCTGCCTGCACCAAGATCATGGCAACAATGTGCAGACTTGCCTCTCGGCGATCCAGAATGGCTTCACCTCGGTGATGATGGACGGGTCGTTGAAAGATGATGCCAAAACACCGGCCGACTATGACTATAATGTCAATGTCACCCGCCAAGTCGTGCAGCTCGCGCATATGGTGGGAGCTTCGGTCGAGGGCGAGCTCGGTTGTCTTGGCTCGCTGGAGACGGGCGAAGGCGAAGCTGAAGACGGTCACGGTTTTGAGGGCAAGCTCGACAAGTCGATGCTTGTGACCGACCCTGACGAGGCGCAGCGCTTCGTGCTGGAAACCGGCGTCGATGCGCTCGCGGTCGCGATCGGCACAAGCCATGGCGCTTATAAGTTCACCCGCAAGCCAACCGGAGACGTGTTGGCGATGGACATTATCGAGGCGATTCACGCCAAGTTGCCAAACACCCATATCGTGATGCACGGCTCATCGTCCGTTCCTGGGGAGTGGCAACAGATATTCAATGACCACGGCGGCGAGATGCGTGAAACCTATGGTGTGCCGGTCGAAGACATTGTGCGGGGCATCAAACACGGCGTTCGCAAAATCAACATCGACACCGATCTGAGACTGGCGGCTGCGGCCGAGTTTCGGCGGATCGCCGTTACATCGAAATCAGAATTCGATCCTCGGAAATTCCTCAAGCCAGCCATGGATGCCATGCGAAAAGTTTGTGCTGATCGGTTTGAGGCATTTGGCACGGCTGGAAATGCAGCGGGCATTAAACCGCTACCAATGAGCGAGATGGCAAAATCCTACGCGCGGGGTGCGCTCAACCCCTCACCAGCCCTGCCGCAAGCAGCTTGAATAAGGAGAATAATCATGAATGACCTCACCGACACCAAAGCAATCCCGGAGAAATCACGGTATTCCGCAGGAGTAATGGAATACAAAAAAATGGGCTATTGGGAGCCCGACTATGTTCCCAAGGTGACCGATGTGATTGCTCTGTTCCGGGTCACGCCACAGGAAGGGGTTGATCCCGAAGAAGCTTCAGCCGCAATCGCTGGCGAGAGCTCGACCGCGACCTGGACCGTTGTCTGGACCGACCGGTTGACGGCGTGCGATAAGTACCGTGCGAAATGCTATCGCGTCGATCCGGTACCTAACACGACTGATCAGTATTTCGCCTGGATCGCCTATGATATCGATCTTTTCGAAGGCGGATCAATCGCCAATCTGACCGCATCGATCATCGGCAATGTCTTCGGGTTCAAAGCCGTCAAGGCTTTGCGGCTCGAAGACATGCATATCCCAGTCGCGTATCTGAAGACCTTTCAGGGCCCAGCGACGGGCGTTGTTGTCGAGCGTGAGCGCATGGACAAGTTCGGACGCCCGCTCCTAGGTGCGACGACCAAGCCAAAGCTCGGTCTGTCGGGCCGCAATTATGGCCGTGTCGTTTATGAAGGGTTGAAGGGTGGCCTCGATTTCATGAAGGATGACGAGAATATCAACTCGCAGCCGTTCATGCACTGGCGTGATCGTTTCCTCTACGTGATGGAGGCGGTAAACAAAGCACAGGCTGAGACCGGCGAAGTCAAGGGCCATTATCTCAACGTCACCGCTGGGACGATGGAAGAAATGTATGCTCGCGCCGAATTCGCAAAGGAACTTGGCTCGATCATCATCATGATCGATCTGGTCATCGGCTACACGGCCATCCAGTCCATGGCGCTCTGGGCGCGCAAGAACGACATGATCCTGCATCTCCACCGCGCCGGCAACTCAACCTACAGTCGACAGAAAAATCACGGGATGAACTTTAGGGTGATCTGCAAATGGATGCGGATGGCAGGCGTTGACCATATCCATGCTGGTACCGTGGTCGGAAAGCTTGAAGGCGATCCCCTAATGATCAAAGGCTTTTATGACACGTTGCTGGGCGAAAATGTGCCGGCCAATTTGCAGCATGGCCTGTTTTTTGATCAAGATTGGGCGAGCCTCAACAAATGTATGCCGGTCGCCTCTGGAGGTATTCATGCTGGCCAAATGCACCAGCTGATCCACCATCTGGGCGAAGATGTGGTGCTGCAATTCGGTGGTGGTACGATCGGGCACCCGATGGGCATTCAGGCCGGGGCGACAGCCAACCGGGTTGCGCTCGAGGCGATTATCCAGGCGCGGAATGAAGGGCGTGATTATCTGGCCGAAGGGCCGGAAATTCTTGCCGCTGCTGCGCGCTGGTGTTCGCCGCTACGCGCTGCGCTCGACACGTGGAAAGGCGTGACGTTTGATTATGCATCAACCGACACCGCTGACTTCGTTCCCACTGCAACTGCTTCGTAAGGAATTTAACCATGAGAATCACACAAGGAACATTCAGCTTTCTGCCCGATTTCACTGACGAACAGATTTCGGCTCAGGTTCAATATTGCCTCGACAATGGCTGGGCGCTCAATTTCGAATATACCGATGATCCACATCCCCGGAATACCTATTGGGAAATGTGGGGCATCCCGCTGTTCGACATCGCCGACGCAGCCGGGGTCATGATGGAGCTGGCGGCGTGCCGGAAAGTTCATGCCGGTACCAACTATATCCGGATGACTGCTTTCGATTCGTCGCATGGCTGGGAGTCCATCCGCCTGTCGATGATCACCGATCGGCCGGCACATGAGCCGGGCTTCATGGTGGAACGGCAAGAGCAAGCGGGACGGCGCATCGCTTATACCACGCGGGCTTATGTCACCACGCGACCTGCCGGTGAGCGTTACACCTAAGTGCTTGAGTCTGCGCCGTCCTTTAGGCGGCGGCGCAGGCTCCAGCCAAGCTGATCTAATAGACTGTTACCTGGAAGGCCGCAAAGGCGATGACGATTTCGACCCCATCAAACTCTCCGCCGACCGATGCCGCCAGCGATCCTGCGATTGATCTGGCCGTGCAGGACGTTGTGCCCGAAAGTGTTGATCTGGCCGAAGAGTTCGAGTCTTCCGGCGTCCGCGAGGTCATGGAAGAACTTGATAAAACGCTGATCGGTCTGGCACCGGTAAAGCAACGCATCCGAGAGACTGCGGCGCTGCTGCTGGTAGACCGGGCGCGCAAGCGGTTTGGCCTTGCGCATTCAGTTCCAACCTTGCACATGTCCTTCACCGGCAATCCTGGAACCGGGAAAACGACAGTCGCGCTGCGGATGGCCGATTTGCTGCATCGTTTGGGCTATGTCCGAAAAGGGCATCTCGTCACCGTCACACGCGACGATTTGGTCGGTCAGTATATCGGGCATACGGCACCAAAAACAAAAGACATGATCAAAAAGGCGATGGGCGGGGTGCTGTTCATCGATGAAGCCTATTATCTCTATCGCCCCGAAAATGAGCGCGACTATGGCCAGGAAGCGATCGAAATATTGCTCCAAGCGATGGAGAATGATCGGGACGATCTGGTGGTCATTCTCGCCGGATATGCAGACCGCATGGACCGCTTCTTCAACAGCAATCCGGGATTTCGGTCACGCGTTGCGCACCACATCGATTTCCCTGACTATTCAGACGCTGAACTTCAGCAAATCTCCGAACTGATGGTTACGGAGCAAAACTACGAATTTTCTGACAAAGCGCTCACGGCAATGGCCGAGTATATCAATTTGCGTCGCAAACAGTCGCATTTTGCCAACGCCCGGTCGATCCGCAACGCGATTGACCGGATGCGGTTGCGGCAGGCCAATCGCCTGTTTCAAGCAAACGCCGGACCGGTCGGGCGGAAAGACTTGATCACGCTGGAAGAGGGCGATGTGCGCGCCAGCCGTGTGTTTACCGGCGGCCTCGACAGTGACGCTAAACCTATCTTACCAAGCGCGGAGGATTGACAATGAGCTTTGACCGGAACGTCAAAATTGCTCCATCCATACTGAGCGCGGACTTCGCCGATTTCGGTGCTGAATGCCGAGCGATCGAGGCGCAAGGGTGCGACTGGGTGCATGTCGATGTCATGGATGGCCATTTCGTCCCCAACATCACGTTCGGACCGCAGCTCTGCAAGGCCATTCGCCCGCACATTAAAACGGTGATGGATGTGCATCTGATGATTGCGCCTGTCGATCAATATATCGAAGCATTTGCGCAAGCTGGTGCCGATTTCCTTACCGTTCACGCCGAAGCGGGTCCTCATCTCGACCGAACGCTGCAAGCGGTTCGCGCGGCCGGAGCTAAGGCCGGTGTGTCGCTCAACCCCTCGACTCCGCCCGAAGCGATTGAGTTCGTTCTCGACCGCATCGACCTGATCCTCGTGATGACCGTGAATCCAGGCTTTGGCGGCCAGAGCTTTATCGAGGCCATGGTTCCTAAAATTGAAAGGCTACGCGCTATGGTTGGCGACAGACCTATTCATATTCAAGTCGATGGTGGTGTGACGCCACTAACAGCGCCGGCGGTTGTTGCAGCTGGTGCCGATGTTCTTGTGGCAGGGTCTGCCGTGTTTCGGGGCGGTTCGGTGAACAACCCTGCACCCTATGGCGAAAATATAAGCGCTATTCGTAACGCTGTTGCTGCGGCCTCGGCAGGCACATCAGTCTGATGTCGGAGGTGTGGCAAAGCAGGCTAGGAGCCGTGCGCAGCATCATTTTTGATCTCGACGGCACGTTGGTTGATAGTGCGCCAGATTTGCACGCGGCGGCCAATAGACTGCTTGCGGATATGGGGCGGGAACCGCTTTCGCTCGACACTGTTGCCGGTTTCGTCGGCAACGGTGTCGGGAAGCTTGTTCGGCGCTGCCTCGAAGCGACTGGCGGCGTCTATGACCTTGATGAGGCGGTAGCGCTTTTCAATGAGCATTATGCGTGGGCGCCAGCAGATCTGACGCTCGTTTACGAGGGTGTCCCAGAATTGCTGAAGCACCTTGCGGATCTTGGTTTTTCACTCGGTGTCTGCACAAACAAGCCTCGTGGATTTGCGGTGACTATCCTGACGAAGCTTGGCTTGCTGCCCTTTTTCTCGGACGTGACTGGCGGCGACTCAATCGGGCGGCTCAAGCCAGATTCCGCGATGCTGCTGCACTGTATGGAGCAACTGGGATCGGATAGGCACTCGACGCTCTACATCGGCGACAGCGAGGTCGATAACGAAACAGCGCTCCGGGCTGAAGTACCGCTCGCGCTGTTTGCAAACGGATACCGCAAGTCGCCGTTGGCCGATTTTTCGACCGTCCTGATCTTTGAACACCATAGCGAACTCATGCAGTTCTCGGCTTTTCAGCGGGTTGCGACCCCATGACGCTTTCGGCCTTGATATTCGATGTTGATGGCACTTTGGCTGAAACCGAAGACCTTCATCGCCGGGCTTTCAACATCAGCTTCACGGCCGCCGGACACGAATGGTTTTGGGATGTTCCGCTCTATCGCGAGTTGCTCAAAGTGACGGGCGGAAAGGAGCGAATTCGCGCTTTCGTTGATCAGTATTTTAGCGCAACGACGCTCGACAATGATGCGGTGACAGCCCTTCATCGGGCAAAGACACGAACATATGAAAGAATGGTCGCGCAGGAAGGCCTGCATCTTCGGCCTGGTGTAATGGCTTTGATCGATGCCGCGCGCTCAAGCGGGCTTAAGCTGGCTGTCGCGACTACCACCAATCTGCCAAATGTAGATGTGCTTTCCCAGTCGGTATGGCGCCAACCAGCGTCGGCAATATTTGATGTCATTGCCGCCGGAGATGAAGCCCCGCGCAAAAAACCCGCTCCCGATGTTTACAACATTGCGCTTGAGCGATTGGGCTTGGCTCCTTCGGAATGTATCGCCTTCGAGGATAGCCGCAATGGTGTGATTTCGGCCAAGGCAGCGGGATTGCGCGTTGTGTTGACACCCAGTCAATATTCGGCGGGCGAAGATGTCGCGCAAGCTGACCTGTTGATCGATGATCTGACGAAGTTGGATTTTGAACACTTGTTTCGCGGGCAGTTGAAAAGCGCCACTGCGGACCTAGAATAAGGCCATGGCTGACGGGAAGCGCTGAGCGACGATATAGCCACCGAGCCCGCACGTTACGAAGCCAATAGCCATCTGGAAACTCCGGTTGACCATCGTTAACCGATCCGCTGAACGCGATAGGGGTATGGCGATTACCGCACTGAGCGCCGCCATTCCAACGACCGAACCCAGCCCAAAGATCAAAATATAGACCATGCCCCACCAAGGCGATTCCAATGTGGAGGCAGTGAGCACGACCAGTGCCGCCGACCCCGCCACACCGTGAACCAACCCGATAGAAAAAGTGCGCCATGGAATGTTTCTCGGGTGCCAGTGGTCATGACGACTGATGGCATGTGCCGCCGCTTCCCCGCGATGCGAATGCGCGTGAAAGTGCGGCAATTCCGCTTCGTGTTTGTGCGCGTGGAAATGTACCCGATCGCGCCACAGCCGATAAATCAGGTTGCTGCCCAGCAACACTAGCATGACCCCGACCACCAGTTCAAGCAAGCTCGAAATGGAATCCCGAATGCTGCTGGCCAACAGCAGGCACGCACCGCCGATGAGAAACAGGGTAAGTGTGTGGCCGATGCCCCAGGCGACGCCGTGCCGGATAATTGATCGCGAGCTCTTCTTTTCGGCAGCGATGCTGGCAACTGCTGCGACATGGTCAGCCTGAATTGCATGTTGCACGCCAACAAGAAAACCAAGCAAAAGGCTGGAGAGAAGCACGAGCGCGGAGCTATTCTTGCGCTTCGGCAAGGTGCCGGCGAAGCCAATCATACCACTGGGTCAGTCCTTCTCCGGTTTTCGCCGAAAGTTGGATCACCTCGACAGTGGGGTTGACGGCACGGGCAGAGGCAACCAGCTCGTCAATATCGAGATCGAGATGGGGCAAGAGGTCGGTCTTGTTGACGATTACCAGCTCTGCCGCCTTGAACATATGCGGGTATTTGAGCGGCTTGTCCTCTCCTTCGGTAACAGAGAGAATCGCAACTTTCGCGCGCTCGCCCAAGTCGAACAAAGAGGGGCACACCAAGTTACCGACATTTTCGACGAATACGACCGTTCCCGGGCGTGGCTTGAGCTCTTGCAAAGCCTTTTCGATCATGTCTGCTTCAAGGTGGCACCCAGTTCCGGTATTGACCTGAACCGAAGGCGCGCCTGCCGCTGCAATCCGGGCACCGTCGTTCAAGGTGGCCTGATCGCCCTCGATCACCGTTATGCCAATTTCCGAGCCAAGATCGCGAATCGTTCTTTCGAGCAGCGACGTCTTGCCGGAACCGGGCGAACTGACCAGATTGAGCATCAGCACCTCGCGCCCTGCCAACCATGCCCGATTGCGTTCGGCAAGCGAGTCGTTCTTCGCGAGGATCGACTGTTGCAGGCTGACGATGTTCCCATGGTTGTGATCGCCATGCAGGTGGTCGTGTTGGTGCCCGTGGTCATGTCCGTCGTGGCTATGATCATGTGCATCGTGACTATGGCCGTGATCATGGTGGTGATGGCCATGTTCGTGATGGTCGTTCGGACCGTGGCGATGATCGCCTTGAGCCGGCGTCGCCAAGCCTGTTGCTAGGTCAACAACCGAACCGGTGTTGATATTGGTCATTGTCGCTTTCGCCTGATCGGAACATCCGCAATCGACACACATGGCTTTTCTCCATTAAAATATACTAGCAAGCAGCTTGGCTAGTCAAAACCTGACTGGCCTCCTCGCTATATTCAAATTCGCGTATTTTCAGTTCTTCGCCCGCTAGCCGCTCCACGTCGCGACTACCGCACGCGCAGGACATGATCAGGGCAGGCATGGCAAATTCTGTTCCACAGGACCGGCATTTTCCCAGTCCGTCAATCTCGTTCAATTCGAGCACCGCCTTTTCAAGCGCGGTGCCTTGCGCAACAATATCAAAACAAAAGCTGATCGATCGCGCGTCAAGGCCTGCCAGCTTGCCGATATCAAGCGCGACGCGTTTCACTGCCCTGCCTTTTGCGTGATCGGCCACAATACTGACGATATTCCGAGTAATGCCAAGCTCATGCATCGATGTATCCTCAACAAATTCTTGGCAATTGTTCGCCAACAAGCATGTCGACGATGCGTCGTCCGCCAAAGACGGTTTGCATGACCACCCGGCCAGGCTTGTCCTTCCCCGCGCGCCCGATGAGCGCCGCGCCAGTGCCCAAGGGATGAGCACGCAGCGCCTGCAGCGCTTGCTCGATCTCTGCTTCGGGCACCGCGATGACGATCTTGCCTTCGTTCGCCAAGTAAAGCGGATCGAGTCCGAGAATTTCGCAAAAGCCGCGAACCTCGGCGCGCAAAGGTGTCGCCGCTTCATCAATTTCGATAGAAACGCCTGACGCTTCAGCCATTTCGTTGAGGACAGTGGCTATGCCTCCGCGCGTTGCGTCGCGAATGCAACGAGTGCCGGGGGCCGCCGCAAGCAAACTGCGGATCAATTCATGCAAACCCGCGCAATCGCTTTCGATTTCGGAATCGAGCGCCATGTCGCCGCGTGCGCACATGATGGCCGCGCCATGGTCGCCGAGCAGGCCGTTGACCAATAAGCCATCGCCCGGCGCTATGCTGTCGATACGAAGATCGATTTCGGGCGGGATCACGCCAATCCCGGTTGTGGTAATGAACAGTTTGTCGCAGGCGCCTCTTTGCACGACCTTGGTGTCGCCGGTGACGATCGTCACGCCGCAGGAGCGCGCCGCTTCGGCCATTGATGTGGCAACACGCCTGAGGACATCAACCGATAGCCCCTCTTCGATCACAACAGCACAGGACAAATACAGCGGAATGGCTCCACCGACCGCAAGATCATTCACCGTCCCGAAGACCGCCAGCTTGCCGATATCGCTTCCCGGAAAGAACAAGGGATCGACGACATAGGAGTCGGTCGTAAAGGCGAGGCGGTCCCCGTGTCGCGCCAGCGACGCCAAGTCGAACCGGGCTTGATCTTCCAGAAATGGCGCTGACCCGTCGTCAAATTCCCGGATGAAAACATCGTCGATCAGGTCTTTCATGGCCTTGCCTCCGCCGCCATGGGCAAGTGTCACGTTGCGCAAGCTGACCCGCCCCAGAACGCGCCGGTTCGCGATGGTTTGTGTGGTCATACGACCATGTCCGCATCAGCGGGACTTTGTCGGGTGATACCCCCATATTGATAATAAGCCGCGCATGCCCCTTCGGACGAAACCATTAGCGCCCCGACTGGCGTTTCCGGCGTACAGGCAGTGCCGAACACTTTGCATTGCCAGGGCTTGAGGACGCCTTTTAGGACTTCACCGCATTGGCAGGAACTGGGATCTGCAATGCTGATGTTGGGTAGCGCATAACGCTTTTCCGCGTCAAAGCGGGCATAGGCTTCCTTTAATCGCACCCCCGAATGATCAATCGATCCCAGCCCGCGCCATTCAAAAAAATCGCGTAACTCGTATACTTTTCCAATGGCCTCCAAAGCTGGGGGATTGCCGTGTTCGGGTACAATGCGGGCATATTGGTTCTCGACCTCGGCGCGCTTTTCAACAATCTGTTTTAATACCATCCAGATCGACTGGAGCACATCGAGCGGTTCAAACCCGGCCACCACCATAGGTCTTTTGTAATAATCGGCGATGAATGCGTATGGCGAATTACCGATCACCATCGATACATGCCCCGGTCCTAAAAAACCGTCGAGCTGCAGGTCCGGACTGTCAAGTATGGCCTTGACCGTCGGGACAATGGTAATGTGATTGCAGAAGATTGAGAAGTTGGTGATGCCTTCTGCCTCGGCTTGCAAAATGGTGAATGCCGTGGCCGGCATGGTCGTCTCGAAGCCAAGGGCAAAGAAGACAACATCTTGATCTGGATGCTTCCGCGCCAGAGCGAGCGCGTCGAGTGGCGAGTAGACCATTCTGACATCGGCGCCCGCCGCTTTGGCTTGCAGCAGGCTCTTTTTCGAACCCGGAACGCGCATGGCATCACCAAAGGTGGTGAAGATCATGCCGGGCCGCTCGGCAATCGCCACACAATCATCGACGCGCCCCATCGGCAGCACACAAACGGGGCAACCCGGACCGTGGATCAGTTCGATTGATGGCGGCAACATGCCCTCGAGTCCATAGCGGAAGATGGAATGGGTGTGTCCGCCGCACACCTCCATGATATTGAGCGGCCGCTTTTTCGTGATCTCGATACTATCCGCAAGCTGGCGAATCTCTCGCAACAGTATCTGGGCCTTTTCGCGATCGCGGAATTCGTCAGCATATTTCATCTTCAGGCTCCTTTCGCCGAGGAGCCACGATCTTCTGCCAGCAAGGTATGCACCAAATCCCACAGGATATGGTAGGCAGCGACATGGCATTCCTGAATGCGGTGTATCGAAGTGGAGGGTACGATCAGCATATGGTCAACATCGCCGCTCGATGCCATTCGTCCACCATCGCCACCTGCCAGTCCGATCGTCATTATGCCGATCTCCTTGGCCTTGGCGAATGCAGCGACGAGGTTGGCGGATCCCCCGCTGGTCGAAACGCCGATCAAGGCATCCCCCGGGCGAGCGTGCGCAATCAACTGCCTTACAAAAATATGGTCGAACCCCAGATCATTGCCGACTGCCGAAATCATGGCGAGATCAGCCACCAGGCTGGTTGCGGCGAGTGCTGGACGGCCGGCTGTCACCGGATGAACAAACTCCACGGCAATGTGTGAGGCATCGCAGCTCGACCCCCCATTTCCCATGGTGAATAACCTTCCGCTATGACGATAGACCTGTGCCAGGGATTGGGCAGCAGCGAGCAATTCATCTGCTTGCTCGGCAAAGAAGCGGGCATTGGTGTCTCTGGAAGCGGCAGCTTTCTCGACGATGGAGTGTTTCAACGCCGACGTAACCTGGCCTTCGTCGCGCCCCTTGTCGGTGAGCGACGGATAAAATGCTTTCAAGGTTTCGTGCGTCGACAAATTCTTCTCCGTTCAGCGTCGAGCAGACATACGCATGGCGTCCATTTCCGCCTGTGCTTCGCCCATTTCTATTAGGATTTTCAGCGTTTCAGCTGCTTCTTTTTCATTGATACGACTCATCGCAAAGCCGACATGGACCAGAACCCAATCGCCGACGCACGACTCGACCGAATGCTCCTCATTGACGATGCAAGCGATATTGACTTGCCGACGCACCCCGCTGACGTCCACTGTTGCAAGCTTTCTCACGTGATCGTCGATCTGCACGATCTGCCCTGGAATACCTAAGCACATGGTTGTGCCTCCCTTGAGTTGATTTTCTGGGTCGCAATCGCGCAGGCCGCTGCGACTGCTGCTTGACCAAGCGCAATACCGCCATCATTGGCGGGGACAACGCTATGGCCAAGCACTTTGAAGTTTCGCGCCTCAAGCCTGTGAACAGTTTCTTCGAACAAAACCCGATTTTGGAAGCAGCCACCTGAAAGCGCGACCGTGTCAAACCGGAATTCAACCGCTTCTTCTTCGTCCAGACCGGCGAGTTTGCCAGCCATGGCGGCAATCGCTTTTGCCAGACCCTTGTGGAAACGGGCAGCAATAACCGATTTATCGGTGCCCATTATCAGATCGCCGAGCAACGAATGCCACAGGCCAAGCGGCTCGATATAAGGCATGCCCGTGGCACGCAGATTGGGAATGGGCATGGTGTATGCCAGCCGGTCATCTTCTTCGCGCAACGTCTTCTGGCAGACGATTGCTTCTAGCCGCGCTGCAGCTTCACCCTCATAGCTCTGCCGTTCGAAACATAGATCAAGCGCTGCCGCAACTGCGTCAAACAGCCGCCCGCATGAAGACGCGAGCGTCGCGTTGGTCTTAGCAGCGATCATTGCATCAAGAGTGGCGCGCGGTTTCGCTGAGAGTTTCTCGAATAGGTCCAATTCGCCAAAGTTCATGGCAAAACCTGTCCAGCCAAGCTCCGCCACGAGATGCGCATACAGATTTCGCCATGGTTCGCGCGCCGCTGCATCGCCCCCGGGCATTGCAACTGGCTTCAGGCAACCCAGCCGTTCATAGCCAAGATAGTCACACAGCAAGAACTCTCCGCCCCAGATTGTGCCATCGGTGCCATAGCCAAGCCCATCTAGCGCAATGCCGAGCACGGGAGGTGCGTCCAGCGGCCTGCCATTTTCGGCGAGGCAGGAAGCGATATGAGCATGATGATGCTGAACCTGGGCCAATGGCAAATTCTTCGCCCTGCCATCAGCGATGGCATGCTTGGTCGAGAAATACTCAGGATGCCGATCACATGCCAATACAGTCGGCTTGTGGCCATACATCTCGGTATAGAGTTCGAGGTTCTTGAGATAATCGTCCCATGTCGCCGCATCATCAAGATCGCCCTGATGCTGCGACATCACAGCTCGGCCCTGTGTTATAAGACAAAACGTCGCCTTCATCTGCGGGCCGAAGGCAAGGGTTTCAGGCGCCTGTTCAAAGCCCGGCGGGAGCGGCAATGCCGATGGCGCAAAGCCGCGTGCGCGACGCAGAACCCTGCCATGTCCGGCAATTTCACGCACAACCGAATCGTCCACCCGGTTCGCGATCTCTCGATTGTGGATCAAGGCATAGGATGCGATCGGGCCGAGCCTGTTTGCAGCGTCATCGTCAGTGATCGCTTGCGGCTCATCGGACAGGTTACCACTCGTCATCACCACGGGCCGCGCCATCCGCCGGAACATCAAGACATGCATCGGCGTGGACGGCAACATGAAGCCAAGCGTGCGCATTCCTGGCGCGACTCCATCCGGCAGTTTGACCGGACCATCTGCATCGAGCAGCACGATGGGAGATTCTGGTGCGGTCAGCAGGCGCTCTTCGGTGTCAGACACCGAGCAATAGTTGCGGATCGTCTCCAGATCGCGCGCCATCAGCGCGAACGGTTTCGCTTCGCGGTGCTTGAGGAAACGCAACCGCGCGACCACGTCCGGCTTGGTGGCATCGCAGGCGAGCTGAAAGCCTCCCAGCGCCTTTATCGCAACAATTTCGCCCTTTTGGATCACGCTCATTGCAGCATCGACATCGTCAAGCATCGAATGCTGGTCTGCGGTTACCGCCCTGCCGTCAAAGCGGATCAGCCGCGCCCGAGGGCCACAAGCATGGCAGGCAATAGGCTCGGCGTGAAAACGGCGATCCTCCGGGTTGGTGTACTCGGCCGAACAGTCGGGGCAAAGCTGGAAAGGGGCCATGGTCGTCGAAGCGCGGTCGTACGGTACTGCGCGCACGATCGTGAGGCGCGGTCCGCAATGCGTGCAGTTGGTGAACGGATAGCGGAACCGCCGGGAAAACGGGTCGAGCACTTCACGTGTACATTCCTCGCAGATTACGGCGTCTGGGGCGATGTCAGTGCGTGCATCGCCGCATTGGCTCCCAACGATGCTGAAGCCCTGGCCGCATTCACCACTATATGGCGAAACTGCAATATCGCTGATCACGGCAAGCGGCGGCGGCTCCGCCCGCAACCGGGCGATAAAATCGGCAACGGCGTTTGCGTCGCCAGCAGCTCGGATCAGGACACCCTCGCCATCGTTCAGCACCTCGCCGTCGAGATTAAGGTCCCGGGCATAGCGCCATACCGTCGGGCGGAAGCCAACTCCTTGCACGCGCCCGCGCACCCTGATTTCGAACTTGTCAACCAGGCCGCTTTCAAGGGTGGGCGCGCTGGCCATTACGCTTTTTTCCAGAGCATCACGCGATTGTTGCCGGTGTCGGCGACTGCGACCAACCGGTCTTGAACCGCCAAAGCGAACGGCCAGCACAAACTGTCCCGCGTTGCAAAGCGCCAGCGATTGTCGCCCTTTTTTTGAAATCCGTGCTGGCCAGACAGACGAACAGCTGACCTATCCATGTCGATATTATCGAGCTCGTAGCCAACCAGTCGGGAATTTGCGGTATCGGCACAGATCAGGCCTCCATCGAGGACCGCCAGCCCGTAAGGCATCTGCAACGACCGTTCGTTGGGATGATAGCCGCCTCGGTTGTGGCTATTCGCCTCAAAACTGGTTTGGCCGAGCACAAAGCTCGCCATGGCACCATCGGCATTGGGCTGAGCGTTCCAAGCCATGATGCGGTTGTTGCCAGCATCAGCAACCAGCACCTTGCCGTCGTGTACCACCACAGCATGAGGCCAGCGCATGCCGATACTGGTCGTATCGGCGCCTGCGTTATCGTCGCGGGTTATCATGTCAGCTTGGCCCAGGACCAGATCGGCAGGTTGGCCATTTGCATCTGGAAAAGAATTCCAGACCAACACGCGGCGATTGCCCGTGTCCGCGACATAGAGTTTGTTTTCTGCGATGGTGACGCCGTAGCACCAGTTCAACGTTTCCGGTCCTGGCAGCGGCATCCCGCGATTTGCCTGCCCAGAAACAAAGTCGGCCTGGCCCAGAACAAGATCAGCCGGTTGATTGCTGTCGGTTGGGATCCTGTGCCAAATGAGCACGCGATGGTTCCAAGCGTCGGCTACAGCAAAACAAACACCATCGGATGCAAGACCCGTCGGCATGTTCAACGTTGCAGGCCCGATGTCGCCTTTCGCATTTCGACCTTCGGATGTGAAATCGGGCTGTCCGATGACAATGTCAGCGGGTTGGTTATCTTGCGTTGGGACACGACTCCATCCTAGCAGACGATGATGCCCGGTGTCAGACACGAAGAACAGGCCATCAGAGCCGGCAAAGCAGACGCCGCGCGGGCCAAACAGGGCAGATGCAGTCGGAGCCAGCGGTGCCGGCAGGCCATCATCACCGATGAAGTCGCCGAGAACGATGCCAGCGCCGGCCGAATCGAGAAGTGGTAACGCTGCAACAGGCGGCGGATCGGGCATAGGCGCGTGAAGCGATGCACGAAGCGTTACCATCGTCATGATGTCAGCCTGACTTCAACCTGATCCCCGATCACGCGCACGGCATGCGGTTGCAATTGCACTTCGGGGGCTGTCAGGCATTCTCCAGTCGCCAGATCATATTGAAAGCCATGCCATGGACATGTGATGATCCCTTCGCAAACCTCACCCGTGTCGATCTCGAGACCAAGGTGGGCGCAGGCATTATGAAAACAGGATACGATCGACCCCTGGCGCGAGAGAAGCACCGACTTGCCGTCAATCTCTCGCGTAATAATGTCCCCTTGCGGAATCGTTTCGAGCAGGCCGACGCTATGCCAGTTATCCTCGGTGTCATCGGCAAAGGGGCTTATGAAACGCACGGCATCGTTCTTCTTGCCGCCTCCGGACCCTTTAACTTGCAGAATATCGGTGATTTCCGGACAGGCGCTTTCAATCGCTTTCTTTATCCCGGCGTGAAACGTCAGGGCTGATGCCGGGCAACCGTCACAAGCGCCGACGAACCGCACTTCAATTGCCGGTGGATTAACACTGACAAGTTCAACGTTTCCGCCGTGGCTCGCAAGCATCGGGCGCACCCCGTCGAGCGCCTCCTCGACCCGTTCGCTGAGACTTGCCTTCAGTATCTGATGATGGCGCAACACGGCATAGACGACCTCATCCGCCGCCGCCTCTTTCAACAATTGTTGGGCCGAAGGTTCAGCCTTCAGCACGCGAAGCAGCCGACGGAATGCCTCGGCTTGCAAGTCCTCGATTGCGTGCCGATAGGCAGTCACCGCATTTCGGCGTTCGTCCTCCCATGTTTCGAACAGGGTTTCCAACCGATCAATGTCGTTTGCAAACCCTGCAAGCGTATTACGCTTTGTCACAGGCGGAAGTTCGGTGATCACCACTGGACGCTCAACGGTAACGCAAATTTTTGAACAAATAAGGCTGCAATGCGCCACCAGCAAAACCGCCAACGGCAGCAGCGGCGATCCATGGCACACCAAATTGAGCAAGAACAACAATGATGAGTGCGCTTAAGCCAGCACAGATTGCTCCCAGTCGCACAACTTTGCCCGTTTCATGAAACAGCTTTCCTTGAAAGAAAAGTACAACTGAGCTGCGAACCATATCCAACATCAGACAAGCCCTCCAATCAAAAAACAAATTGCAAGACCCAGGACAACGCCTGCGCCACCGCCAATAACACCGTAAAATCCACCCATCATTGATGCAATGCCATAACCGATGTGCTTGCCGCCTGTAAGTATTCCACCGAACACTCCACCGCCAGCCGATGCGGCAAGGCCAACTATAAGAGCTATGACGGCCATCAAAGCTGACGATTCGATTCCCATTATTTTCCGTCCTTTCGTTTTCTAAATCAGTTTAATTTGCTTGCGGCGAGCAACGTGCCGACATGACTCGCGCCATTTGTCGGTGGTGCCGAAAGAAGCTCGCGGTCGATCTGTTCGCAAGCTTCGGCAACGATCCGGGCCTTTTCCACTTCGCCGCTCCTGGCAAAAATTTCTCGGGACTCCCGATAGTAATCTCTCGCTGCGATCAGGTTTGCACGGTTCCCGTTATCGGGAAACTCCGGATTATCAGGCAAATTCCAAAGGCAATTGGCCTTGTTGGATACAGTATTAGCGTATTCAAGCGGCATCGCCTCAGCAGTCCGCACGCGCAAAGCCTCATCATAGGCTTCAAGCGCTCTTAGATTATTCTCGATAGTGTGGCTGGACGATGCATATTGCAAAGCGTTACCGAGATTGTTCTGCAACATGGCATATTCAACCGGATGATCGACAAGGTTTACACTGCGCAACCCTTCCTCGAACGCTTGCACAGCTAGCGCCTCGCGCATCTTTGCGCGATTGTCGGTAAACGGCATCGACAGAAATGCGGTGGCCAGATTATTCTGGAGGATCGCAAATTCCTGCGGAAAGCGATCTCGGTTAAACGTCCGCAGCGCTCGCTGATAGGCGCTGATGGCATCCGTAATCCGGCCCCGATGCTGACCAGCCAAGGATTGATAAGCAAGGCCCAGATTAATCTCGGCCTCGGCCACTTCTTCAGGGGAACCGAACTGGGTCAGGACCGGAATTGCCTCGCCCAACTTGTCTCGTGCCTGTTCGAGCGATTCATGGCCCTGGCTGGGGACAGCGAGATAAGCTGTGCCCATACGCGCTTTTATTCGGGCGATCAATAATGGCTCGTCGATGGGGCAAATGGTTTGCGCACGCTCGTAAAGGTCGATTGCCGCCAACAGCTGGTCAGCATTCTTCGGACGCTGCTGAAGGCCAATGGCAATTTCCATCAGCATCTCGGCGCGCTCGACCGGGGAGGTGGCTTCCTCCTCAGCAGCCGCAATTGCTGCACGCACCTCGTCGCTAGCGCGACCCAGATCAGCTTCCAAGTAACTCTCTCCCAAACTGCCGAAGAATCGATTCTCTCGAAATCCATCCGACCCTTTCAGATGAGGTAAGCGCAGCAGACACGTCTGTCAAACAAGTTGTATATATGCAAACTTCATTTACAATAATCCCGCACGAGTAGCGCCGCGCGTCCGTCATCCCACTGCGCTTCAAAACATTCCACGGGCGCATTGCGTCGGTTCACATGCTCGAAAAACTCTGGCGCAAAGACCAGGCAATCACCGGCAAGATTCCGGCGCTTCAGTAAATAGCCGCCTGCTGCAGCATGGCGCACTGGCAGTATCCCAATGTCGTTTTCCCAGCGAAGCAGGATGACAGCCTCGACGCCGCCAAAATATTGTTCACAGACGGATGCCGACAAGTAAATGCCGCCTTCGCCGATACGAATATCAACCGCAGAACCGATCATGTGTGGTCAGCGTCCCGACTCTGCCGCACCAGCGACTCGACACGATCAGCCACGGTCGAAGCGGCGATCATCACTGACGCAGACAAGCCAATCCCCAGGCCAAGGCTTTCAGCTTCGATCAGGAAGACTTTAACATCGCTCGGGAACTCGTCCTTGAAGATCATCCGGCCAGCATGCAGTGCGGCGTCCCAGCGAAAATCATGGAGGTTCAAGCCTGGGCTATATGGCAACTCCAACTCGCAGCCGGGAACTTCATAAATTGCGCCGCTATCAACACCCGTCCTCGATGCGTCGATGACAATAAGCTTCGTACAACCGCGCGCTTGAAACATGACCGCCATACCATCTGTTCCAGCATCGAAGAGCCGAACCGTTTCACTCGCGATACCCCGGCTGTGAAGCTGTCGGATCACCTCAATGCCAGCGCCATCATCTTGCCGGTTCAAGTTGCCGCAACCAATTACTGCGATCATAAATTAAGCCTCAAATTCGCCAAAGACGGCAAGACCATTCAGGTTCGACCGGCAGCAACAACTCGGGAAGCTCGCAGAACCGCTGGTGAACGAGGTAATACATGCAAGTTTCGCACGACTGCGACAGTCCGTCGATATCGACCGGCTCAGGCGTAAAGCCCGCAACCGTCAGTTTTTGGGCCAGATCGTCTGGTAGTGCATGAAGTCTGGCAACAATATCCAGAATCATCTCATGGCTATCAGCGCGAGGGAAGGCTTCGGTTGGAAAGCCAGACACAAGCAGCGTCGCGATGGTCTCGCGCGTGTCCTTGTCGTTGTTTTCGCGCATGATCATCTCCAGCAGGCGAACTCAAATCCGCCAGAGGCGACACCACCAGTTTGCCTCCACCGGAACTGCAAGTTCCGGTAAATCACACCATTGACGGTGCACCAGATAATACATGCATTCCAAACAGCGCGCTTCATCGGGGCCATAAGGGTGATTCACAAATCCGCTGACAACCATCTTGCCCTCGAGGTCATCTGGATCAAGCGCTCGGAGCTCGTTGAGAAGGCCTGCAAATTCCTTCTCAGTCTCAGGAAAGGGCTCGGTTTGTGTCACGAGTCCAGCGTCCATCATATCGGACATTTTGCTAAGCAGCGCCTGTTGTTCGTCTTCAGTCAATTTTGCATGCCTTGAAATAGCTAAGTAATCCGGCGCTCGCGACCTGCGAGCGCCGAAAGGTAATGCAGCCGTTGGAGTTCACGCGGTGCGGAACCGCGCCAACTCCTCGCCCGTTTTTGCGTCATGGGCGTGCACGGTGCAAACCAGACATGAATCATACGAACGAGCGACATGGCCGACCTCGACCGGATCGCTAGTATCGGCAATAGGCGTCCCGATCAAAGCCTCTTCAATCGGACCAAGCTCTCCACTGTCGGAACGCGGTCCAACATTCCAAGTCGTGGGCGCGATGATCTGATAGTTCTTGATCTTGCCGTTCTCAACCTCGATCCAGTGGCAAAGCGCACCGCGGATAGCCTCCGTCGCGCCCCAGCCCTGGCCGTCACGTTCTGTCGGTTTGACATACCATGGATCGTTAAGACGGAATTCGCGCAAGCAATGCTCGGCTTCGCGGTAGAGTTTGACGCCTTCGTGCATGCGGGCGAAGTGGCGAAGCGCAACGCTTGCGCCGCCAAGCTTGCGGTACATGTCAAGCACAAGCGGATCGGTGTGCTGCCAATCTTCGCCGTGGCTGCCACCATTGACCAGCTGCCGAGCAAGCGCGCCGGCCTCAAGACGCCCATTATCTTCATGACGCACAGCCGTGGACCATGAATAACGACCATCATGGTCCATGTCGTTTTGCTGGATAGGCTTGGTGACGCGATCAAAGGGATGCTGGCCGCTCTTCTCGTCGTACCAGGCCCGATCAATGTCCTCGCGGATAAAGCGCTCTTCCATCAACGCATGGGTGTCGGTTTCGCCCACATAGACGCCGCTCTTCATGCGCAGTGAACGGTTCCGCGACTCGATTGTTGGCTTGCTATATTTGTCTTCATGGGGAAGATAACCCCAGGTCACGAATTTTCCGTGGCCTTTGCCATATTTGTCCAGCCCAATATCAAGGCTCATCCGCCAAAACATGCCCAGATCGGAATTGGCATGTTCGGGTTTTTCATCAAGCCATGCGAGGAAATCATCATAAGAGCGAATCTCCTCGTAGCGCTCAAGCGAGCAACCCAGCCACATTGGTTCAATCCAGTTGCGGCGGAAATGCTCGAGGATCGCCCATGCACGCGTCACATCGGTTAGCGTCGGCGCACACATCACACCGCCGGGCACCATGTAGCTCGAATGCGGCCATTGACCGCCCAGAAGCGCGTAGATTTCCACCGGACGACCGGAAATGGTGACACCATGTTCATAATTGGTGCCGGTGAAGGGCGACCAGCGCCGGACTGCCTCTTCATAGTAACGCGACTTCGAATAGTTCTTGTGCGTGTAATCAATCATGAACAGGCCATAATGGTGGCGCGGCAAGCTTTGCAGACTTTCAGTGATCTGCCCAAGGTTGCGGGCGAGAATGGCGTTGCGGGGCACCTCGGATTTGAAGGCGGTATCAAGCGCCCACGCAGCGCAGGTAAGGTGTGAGGCACCACAGATTCCGCAAGCGCGGGGTGTGACGACGAGGCCGGCCTGCGGATCCTTGTCGCGGAGAATAACTTCAAAGCCGCGGAACATCTCAGCCTGGGCCCAGGCATTGACGACCACGCCATTTTCGATGTCGACACGAATGTCGAGATCGCCTTCAACACGCCCAACCGGCGAAATATCGAGTGTTTGAACTGCTGCGGACATTACTAAAACCTTTCTTGAATGCTGTTCTTATGCCAACGGTGTTGGCGTCGGGGCGCGGTCGATCAAACGACGAAGATATCCTCTTCGGCCCAACGCGGCGACGCAGCTTTCGCGGCCGCAGTCAGCTTGATGTATCCGGATTTATCGACGCCTGTCGGCATGTCTTTCGGTACGCCCATAACGGTTTGCGTCTTGAACACGGTACCGGGTGCCAGATCGAAGAAGGGGAATTCCGGCTCGGTGCAGCCCATGCAAGGCATCCCGGCCCGCGTCTTTGAAGACTGCCGGTTCCAGAGAATGCGGTTGCAAGGCGAGTGCGTCATCGGGCCGCGACAGCCCAAATCATAGAACAGGCAGCCCTTGCGCTGCCCGAACTCGGTCGCTGACACCTTATAAGCAAAGTGCATGTTGCGGGTGCAACCGGTCTGCGTGAACGATGTAAAGAATGTTTTGGGGCGCTGGAACTCGTCAAGGGTGAGCTCGCCGCCGCGGCCCGTCGCGACGGCGACGACGATTTGCGTGATCCAGTCAGGATGCGCCGGACAACCCGGCACATTGATGACGGGAAGACCCGCCTTAGAAGTATAGCCGGTGCCCAAATAGCCGCCATGACTACGCTTCAGAAACTGCAAACCCTGGCTGTCGGAGGGGTTCGGCGCCGTGGCGGGGATGCCGCCCCAAGTCGCGCAATCGCCGACCGCCACGACATAGCCCGCGACCTTGCAAAGATCGGAGACCCAATCCTTCATCGCGCGGCCGGCGAAACGGTTCCACTGGCCTGTGCCGTTAGGCGCGTTTACGACCGATCCCTCGAACACGAAGATATCGAGCGGTATCTCGCCCGACACCAATCCGTTCAGCATCTTTTGAAGATTTTCGCCCAGTTCCAGGCCGAGTGACGGATGCCAGAGAACGTTGATGCCAAAGTCGGTTACCAAATCACAGGCGCTTGGCTCTTCAGCATTCAAAAACGACATCGTATTCCCGGAACAGGCTCCGCCTTGGAGCCACAGCATATTCGGCATAATATTCTCTCCCAAATTTTTCCAACCAGAGCCGCCTGGCCGAAAGGTTAATTTTATACGTGCAACTACCGTGCCAAACTGAAGCGACTAAGCCCGCTCGCGCGAATCGCTGCAAATCCGCGGCAATGGCTGCATCGCCCATCCGATGACCTGGTAACTTGATTTACATGTGCAAAGTAAGTTTTCATCGCGACCCGTCAGAACCGAAAACCGACGCCTGCGCTAATGATCCACGGACTTAGTTTGATATTGTCGGCATTCACGGTGCTGCTTCCGCCCGTAAGCGTAGCATCAGTCGAGAAAAAACTCTTCTTTACATCAGCGTTGATCAAAAAGCTGTTGCCAAGTGGTACGTCAATGCCAGCCTGTAATGTCGGGCCAAAGGCGGTCTTGACTTTGGCTCGCGTGAACCCGCCGAGACGAGCGCGCTCATTGAAGAAAAACAATGCTTGTGCGCCAGCGCCGACATAAGGTTGCGGACCGGATCTGGGACCAAAACGATATTGGGCCGTGACGACTGGGGCGAAGAAAGTCGCCCGTGCAACATCGGCACCGGCTAGTGCGCCGCGCCCGCCGACATCGACACGCGCAAAGCAGCAGAACAACTCAATACCGATATTGTCACCGACGAACCTTGTAACGGTCAGCGCCGGGATCACCGGATTGGACGTGGCCAAATCCGCGCCAGCGACAGCGGTGCCGTTCACGCGCACCTGGTCCGCGCCATTTTCGGTTATCACATAGCTTCCGAGCAGGCGCACCTGCCAATTCTTGTCGCCTTCTTCGGCCTTGGCAATTCCGGGCATCAGAGCCATGGCAGCCACGGCCAACGCACATGACGTTGCGCGCGAGATCTCGTTTCTCATTGGTTTCCCCTTCCTAATCATTGCCTGCCTCTCCTTTGTGTCACGAACATCACGTGCCGGAGGGTTCAGGTGACTGCATGATGCAGTCAAACCGAACGAAGCAAATATCGTGCCAACGCTCCGAGACGCCAGCATATGCGATGGTTGCAAGGAGAAAGCGGACAATCAACGGGGAGCGAAGTTTCGTCTAAGGCAGCGAAAAGCGCATAGCTTCTTTACAAATGATAATCAGGTATAGAGCGGTCGGCTCTCATCCGTGGCGATTTCCGCATACTGGACATGATACTTCCAGAAGATATCCGTACCAGATTCCCGAGCAGCGGCTGCACCAATGACCTGTTGTTTGACGATCAGGGACACCGATCAGTTGGGCCATCGCGCCATAGCCCAGAAACTTGGCAGGTTGTGTCGATGGAGACGGCGGGACTCGTGAGTAAGGGAAGCGCACCACTTGGTTGCCATCCCGTTCACCGCCAGTTTGTGCCATTGCCGACTCCCTGATCCGATCTCAACAGATTATAGCGTTTGATTTTATTTACCAGCCCTACGCGTGACAATCCAAGTGCGGCTGCGGCACGGCTTTGATTCCACCGGTGCGTCAATAGCGTCTTTAACACAATCCGCCGTTCCAGATGTTCGAAATGTTCTTTCAGGGTCACGCCAGTCGGCAGTATCATTACCGTTTCTTCATGGACTTTGGCAAGGTTGGAAGCTGCCAGAATGGTCGGCGATAGATTGCGCGTTGTTATGAACTCGCCATCCTTTGCAAGTGCGACCATCCTGCGGATCTCATTCTCCAGTTCGCGGACATTGCCTGGGAAATCACAGGCAGAGAGCTTGCTCAACGCATCGGCCGAGATTCCCAAAATCTTGCGGCCGGTGGCTTCGGCGTGCTTTCCGACAAAAAATTCCGCTAGCGGTTCAATGTCTTCCGAGCGCTCGCGTAGAGGTGGCATTTCCAGATCGAAACCCTTGAGTCGGAAGTACAAATCCTGGCGAAATTCACGCTTTGCAACCAGTTCTTTCAACGGTCGGTTCGACGCCGCGATAA
The DNA here is from genome assembly GCA_021732525.1 of Sphingomonadaceae bacterium. Classification (GTDB taxonomy): domain Bacteria; phylum Pseudomonadota; class Alphaproteobacteria; order Sphingomonadales; family Sphingomonadaceae; genus Sphingorhabdus_B. Next base: position 43,356 of record JAKFUU010000043.1, read on the forward strand.
TCCGAACGTCGCAGTGCATGACTGTATCTGATCCGACTGGCTTAACTTCGCCCTCTTGGAGGAACCTCAGGAGGCTAACCTGAAACGAAGGTGACACCTCGGATATCTCATCGAGAAATACGGTGCCGCCATCGGCTGCCCGAAAGAGTCCCAGCCGATCAGCAACTGCTCCGGTGAACGCCCCACGCTTGTGTCCGAACAGCTCCGATTGCAGCATTTCATCTGAAATCCCGCCGCAATTTTGCACCAGTAGCGGGCTCGCGCGCCGGTCAGAATTATAGTGGATGGCGCGGGCTAGCAGCTCTTTGCCGGTTCCCGTTTCGCCTTCGATCACTATGGGTAGTGACGTCGGCGCGGCTTGCGCGGCCAGATTGCAGACCTGCGCCATGCGGTCACTAGCGTAAACCAGTTTTTCGAAACGCTGGCTTTCAGGCCTGCGAAAGAGTGTCGATGCGTGATCGTTGGCACTTAGCGGACCCTGCTGAACCTTGAACTCACGCGCGAGAAGTCGATGCCGCCGCGCCAATTCTTGCGCCTCCAATGCCCGCATGAGAACTAGCCCGAGTTGGTCTGGGTACAGCGGTTCATGGAGAAACTGATAGATGGCGGCTTTGGCTGCGGTATCGGCTGATACCGCTGTTGCCAGCGGTGCCACATAGATGCGCAAAATATCGGGATTTGAAGTGCGCAAATTCAACAGAAAATTCATTCCTTCGGAACTGTCAGCGCTTTCTTCACTGACCGCGAGTTCGATTTGAGCGGACTGGAGGGCATTGCGCGCTTCGCTTGCAGATTTTGCCACGATGAATCGATAACTATATCGGTTTGTGAGTGTTTTGGTGATCGGGCCCCAATCCGAAGCTCCCAATGCCAAAACCAGCACCGTCGCGGTATGATTCATGAACTTTGTTTCCAATCTGACAACTTGGTTATCAGTTGGGCGTCGCGGCTGCAATCCCTTTTGCAAATGGCGTTTCGCGTTTCGCCGCTGCCGTTTAGGACCTACCAGGATAAACATTTCCTACAGCAGTGTTGGCACAAAGCGGGATGTGCGCCCGGCCTGATCCGGGAACAATCCTCGTTCGTCACGGCTGAATCGCCTGCGAGGTGCAGGGACTTGCCTCAGCTCTCGGCCTTTGCGGCGCAGACGCATTGCGTGATCTTTTCGCATCTCACGGACAAAGCCGCTAACGCCTTATGAAACAAGAAAGCGACCGCGGAAGATGGTCACGCAGCGGATCGGCAGGATCCCGGGCGTCCAACTGCAAGTCGGGTGCGATAACGGTATGGCCTCGGGACCGCAAGCGTTCGGCAAAGCCCGCCCAACTCCTGAAGTTGCGCCAAGCGCCGTGAATAACCATCGCTATCTTGGACATGGCAATCTCCGTCGACCATTAGAGAGCGAGAGTAGCCTAACGAACATATAGTCCCGAGCCATCCTCAACTTGCGTAGTGCTGAAATCTACTTTTCATTGCTTGCCGTGCCGGAAAAGAAAACAATCGTTCCTCTGACAATAGCCGCGTTCCACGCGACCGCTGGCGAATCCACCAAGAAAACGCCGCTTGGAGCAGGCTATTGCCAAGAACGAGATTAGTCCACTCCAAACCTCTGTTGGGAGACTCTATTCGTCTGCCCGCTGATTCCACGCTCAAGCAGACAAGAGGCATGCGCAGCAAGTGCGGTTTAGAATTGACTGGCAGGTTAAACCTCATCTCTCTCATCAGCCGACAGCCAGCCCCCCAGAAAATTTCAGCCGTTTCCTGGAACTAGCGCGACCTACCATCGCGCTGCAGGACGTGTTCCTGCGTAACCTCACGAACACGCTGAGCTTGCTGGTTCCGCACCTGAATAACGGCGATCTTGTCACCGTTCGCGATGCGGATCGCAACCTCGTTGCGTCGGGCTTCAACCTCCTTGGATGCCTTGGTCGGATCGTCAGGATATTTCGCGCGGGTGATCGAAATGGTCTGGGCAACCAGACTTTGCGCGCGGCGCAGGTCTGGGTCACGGGCATTCTCGGCGTGTGATTGGCGCAGGAATCGATCCGAGAGGGCTTTGAGCTTACTTAGTTCACCTTCGGTCTGCGGCGGTTTCGTGCCAGCCTTCTGACCCTCTCGACGTTTTTCTCGTTCGGCGATCCTTTCGCGGAGACGGTCGGCTTCGGCCTTGACTACCTTGGTTGGCCTATAATTCTCGACCGCCAGCCCTTGCGCGGCGGCGGCGAGGTATGCCGCCTTCTTGAACGTGTCGCCACCACCTACCTTGATTGAGGTCCAGCCGTTCGCCTTGGCAATCCGTATGATGTCAGGAAGGGCGTCGATATTGCTGGTTTTGAGCCGATCGCCCGCGATCCGCACGATCGGGGTCTTGTCGTCGGAGGTGCGATAGAGCTTGTTACCGACGCGCAGAAATTTGCCGGCCAGGTCGTCGGTGATTGTGGGCGGCTCGGACTTGCGCTTTGGTTTTTCCGGGGCAGCCTTCGCCGCGACCTGCTTGGGCTTGGCCTGCTTCCACTCATTTGGCCGGCTGCGCCCCGAAGTCACGCTTCCTTCAAGTTCATCAGCCATTTTCATCGCCTTCCTCTATGATTAAAATTGCATTGCCGTCGCGATCCAAAGTCATCAAATCGGGATTGAAGCTGGGATAATCTTCGGTGCGGATGTCTTCCGGCCTTAACGGATGGGCCGGATTTCCTTCTAGCTCTTCTGGGGTCATTTCTCGGAACGGTGCAGGAGCAAGTGCCACGAGGATTTGCTTTTCGGCAGGCGACACAACGGGTGGAGGCAACACCCGCTTCCCGAAAAAGCGACTTTTGAAATAGAAAATCTTGCTACCGACAATTGGCGGGATGCCACCGCGCAGCAGGATCAGCTTTGTTGCCGGAAATTGCATCAGCTCTTGCGGCAACATCAGTGCGCGGCGCTGGTCCGAAATTGATTTTGACCGGTTGGCGAGCCAGCCATTGATCGTGAGCGATCTGGTAACACTGGCTTGTCCGACGTAGCCCAGCCTTTCGGACAGTTCGTTTGCCACCCGCAATTCTTTGGGAGTGAAGGCGACTTCAACACCACAGTTGGCGACGATTTCGTCGGCAACATGCTCGCCATAAACACCGCGCAATTGCGAGCGAGACTGGATCACGGGCAGCAAGCGGATGCCGTAGCCTGCGACATAGGAAAAGGCGCTGGCGATTACCGCTGCGCGGCCAAGTCGTGCAAATTCGTCGAGAATGACCAGTACGGGAACTGGCGTTGTTTCGCCCGGCAATTCCCGCACATTCAGATCAATGAGTTGCTGGAACAGCAGATTGTAGAGCGGCGCTATCCGGTCGAGTTCATCGGGCGACACGCCGAGGTAGATTGAAATGTGGCGTTTTCGCAAGTTTCGTAGGTCGAAATCGCTCGCGGACGTTGCCGCATCGACCAGTGGGTTGAGCCATAGTCCAAGGACGTTGGTGATGGTTTTCTTGATGTCGGCAAAGCTGTTGTCGGAACCACCGGCAAAATCGGCCAATGCCGTTCGGCATCCCGTGGAAAGGCTGAGTTTGGGATTGGCTAACTCCTTTTTGAAGAAGCTCCGCGCATCGCCCTCGGTCAGATGGCGGTAGATCGCGCCCATTGTGAGCGGCTCGTCGCTCGTTTCGGCGAGCCAGGCTCCGACACCTGTAAAACCTGTGCGCGCGCCGTTCGCCCAGAATGCTTCGCCGCGCTCGGGTGCAAGGAACAGCATCGTTGCGATCTTTTGTAGTTCGATGATTACGTCATCGGGGTCGCTACGGTCGA
>JAKFUU010000007.1 GCA_021732525.1 Sphingomonadaceae bacterium
TGGCCGCTGACCCGCAAGGCGCGCCCTTTTACATCATGAAGGATGCATCGAACGAAGCAAGCCACGCCTTTGCCGCAACCGAGCCCAAAATGGGCCATTGCGGATGGAACGAGCTATCCTCATCCGATCCGGAGGCCGCGAAGAATTTTTACGGCGCGCTGTTTGGCTGGATGAAAGATGGCGATATGGATATGGGACCAATAGGCAAATATGAATTTTGGAAACCCGGCGACGGACGCGAATTTATGCTCGGCGCGGTCATGCCGCTGATGCCCGGAATGCCGGCATCTGCCTGGACCTATTATTTCCGTGTGGCCGATATCGACAGAGCGGTTGCGGCGATCAAAGCGGGCGGCGGCAAGATGTTGCAAGAGCCAACTGAAATCCCCGGCGGCGATTTTTCCATCACCGCGGCGGACCCGCATGGCGCAGCATTCGGACTGGTCGGGCCGCGGGTTTGAGCCAGCCTGGGCAGATCGCTCCCGAACTGATGGTCAGCCAATGGTTCAACACGCCGGAGCCATTAACGCTCGAAGGATTGCGCGGCAGCGTCTTGCTGCTTCACGCTTTCCAGATGCTCTGCCCCGGCTGCGTCGCCCATGGCACGCCGCAAGCCGAAAAGGCGCACCGGTTGTTTAAGGGCGCGGGCCTGAAGGTTATCGGCCTTCACACCGTATTCGAACATCATGCGGCCATGACACCTATTGCGCTCGATGCTTATATCCACGAATATCGGCTGACGATGCCGATCGGCGTTGATCAAGCCGGGGAAAATACCCTGCTGCCCGTGACCATGGGCAGATATCATATGCGCGGCACGCCCACCCATATATTGATTGGCCGCGATGGCCGGATCCTGCATCACGGATTTGGCCAGGAGGAGGATATGGCGCTGGGCGCGCGGATTGCAGCGGCGTTGGAAAGGAAATGAAATGAACAAAAATACGATCTGCCTCTGGTATGATGGCAGCGCGGAAGAAGCGGCAAATTTTTACGCAGCAACCTTCCCCGACAGCCATGTCGGCCCCGTAACCCGCGCACCTGCCGACAATCCATCGGCCAAAGCTGGCGAGGTCTTGACGGTTGAATTTACCGTTTGCGGCGTCTCCTGCATTGGCCTCAATGGCGGTGACATGTTCAAGCATAGCGAGGCCTTCTCCTTCCAGGTCCACACCGACACACAGGAAGAAACCGACCGCTATTGGAGCGCGATTGTCAAGAATGGCGGCAGCGAAAGTCGCTGCGGCTGGTGCAAGGATAAATGGGGCATCAGTTGGCAAATCACCCCCCGCGTGCTGACACAGGCCATGTCGCAAGGCGGCAACAGCGCCAAGCGCGCCTGTGAGGCGATGATGACCATGGGCAAGATCGATCATGCCGCGATTGAAGCGGCGGCGGGCGGCTAGAACGTGAATATATTAGAGTGACACGCGTTTCTTCGCGGCTGTTCTTGTTTAGCGGCAAAGGCCACCCACATTGAAAGCATGACGCAACCACCAACGCCGCAACGGAAAAAGCTTTCAGAAAATCGGGCTTTCCAATGGACGATGATTATCATCGGCTGGGCTTTTGTTGTTCTGGCCCCGATCGTCAGCCCGCTGCCCGGGCCGCTCGGCCTTGCCTTCTTTGTTATTGGCGGCGCGCTGATCCTGAAAAATTCGCTCTGGGCAAAACGCAAATATGCGCTGCACAGTAAACGCCATCCCGAATATGCCCTTTGGTTGAACTGGGCGATGCGGCGCAAGCGTTTCAAAGCGCGGCCGCCTTTCCCGCCGTTAAGGCGCGATCTTGCCAATCTTCTGCGGTCGCTGAAAAAGCGCTCTTAATCGCGCTGAGTTATGTTGACTTTTGCCGCACGCCGACATATTGCGCCATTCAACAACAGCGGTCGCCGTTTGGATTCGGCGGCCTTTCGCTTTTTTGACATAGATAGATTTAGGGAATACCGCGATGAAGCGCACCTTTCAACCAAGCAACCTCGTGCGGGCACGCCGCCATGGTTTCCGCCACCGGATGGCAACCGCCGCTGGCCGCAACATCCTGAATGCGCGCCGCGCGCGTGGCCGCAAAAAGCTATCTGCCTGATCACTGAAGCGGCGAGGGCGTGTTGATGACGCCTTACAAAATCATAACCAAACGCGCTGATTTTTTGAGCGCCAACCGGGGCAGGCGCTATGCACGTCCCGGTTTTGTATTGTTGGTTTCCGATCGCGGCGATGATGATCCTGCGATTCGGCTGGGCATTACCATTACCAAGAAAGTCGGCAACGCGGTGATCCGCAACCGGATGCGTCGGCGGTTTCGCAGCCTGATGCGTGAGATGCTCGCGGATAAAGGAAAGCCCGGCGCGGATCATATCCTGATCGGGCGCGAAGGTGGGATTGAGATGGATTTTGGCCGGTTGCGCAGCGATCTGCATGCCGCGTTTAACCGGGTGGCGGTATGATGGCTAAGCTGCTGATCCTGATTGCGCGGGGCTGGCAGCTTGGCCCGTCGCGGATTTTACCGCCGACCTGCCGTTATAGCCCCAGCTGTTCGCAATATGCGATTATCGCGCTGCGCAAATATGGCGCAATTAAGGGTAGCTGGCTGGCGGCGAAGCGGCTATTGCGCTGCCAACCATGGGGCGGGCACGGGCATGATCCGGTGCCATAATACCCAATTGATATACTGAACAGGGATTTTTGAAAATTGGAAGATAAGCGTAACATCATCATCGCCATGCTGCTTGCGGGGCTGATCCTGTTTGGATGGCCGTTCATCACGGCGCCGTTTTTTCCGCCCGCACCGCCCGCAGCAAAAGAAGCGCCAGCCGCCGCCAGCGCGAATGGCCCGGTGGCGGACGCCACTGGAGGCGCCGAAACCGCTATTGGCGGCGATGTTACCGCGGCACCTGCATCGGGTAAGCGTTTGCCGCTTGCCGCCGCGCTGAAATCCTCACCGCGCGTGATTATCGAAACGCCCAAGCTGAAAGGGTCGATCAACCTGCAGGGTGCAAAAATCGACGATCTGCTGCTGCTTGCGCACCGCGAAAAATTACCAAAGGATTCGCCGCCGGTGCGGTTGTTTGCGCCGCAATCGGCCGCAAAAAGCTATTTCGCGCGCTTTGGCTGGGTCGGCACCGGCGTGGTTTTGCCCGATGCCAATACGCTGTGGACCGCGGCCGGTGCAAAGTTAACGCCCAAAACGCCCGTCACGCTAAGCTGGACCAATCCGGCGGGTCAAAAATTTGAGATCATCTTTAGCATCGATGAAAATTATCTGATCACCGCAAAACAAAATTTTACCAACGGGGCCAAAGCCGCTGCGCAAATTACACCCTTTGGCCTCATTAGCCGCGACGGCAAATCCGCCGATATCGATAGCTGGAATATTCATGCCGGGCCGATGGGTGTGTTTAACGATGCCGCCAATTATGACTGGGATTATGACGATTTAGATGAAGCGCCCAATAAGGAGGCTGCCTTCAAAAGCACCGGCGGCTGGATCGGCTTTACCGACATCTATTGGCTCGCTGCGATGATCCCCGACCAAAAATCGGCGTTTGACGCAAAATTGCGCGCGGGCGGGGGTAGCTATCAAGCGCAGACCGTGTCCGCCAAGCAAAATCTGGTCGCGCCCGGCCAAAGCTTTAGCCAAATATCGCGTTTGTTTGCCGGCGCCAAAGAAGTGGAAGTGCTCGATGATTATACCAAGCGGCTGGGCATAACCCAGCTCGATTATTCGATCGATTGGGGCTGGTTCTGGTTTATCGCCATTCCGTTTTTCTGGATCCTGCATTGGTTGTTCGGGGTCTTTGGCAATTTCGGCGTCGCGATCATTGGCCTGACCATAATCGTCCGCTTGTTTATGTTCCCGGTCGCGCAGCGCCAATTTAGTTCCATGGCCGCGATGCGCGTGGTGCAGCCCAAGATGAAGGCGTTGCAGGAACGATATAAGGACGACAAGCCGAAGCTGCAGCAGGAGATGATGAAGCTCTATAAGGACGAGAAGGTCAATCCGCTCGCGGGTTGTTTGCCGATCCTACTGCAAATGCCGATCCTTTTTGCGCTATATAAGTTGCTGGTGTTAACCATCGAGATGCGGCATCAACCTTTTGCGCTGTGGATTAAGGATCTGTCTGCGCCCGATCCATCGGCTCAGATTGTTTTTGATTTGCTCGGCACCGGCATCATGCTACCTGCGTTTCTCGCCATCGGTGTGCTGCCGATCTTGCTCGGGGTTACCATGTGGCTGATGCAGAAACTCAATCCGCAACCGATGGACGAAATCCAGAAGCAAGTCTTTGCCATCATGCCCTGGTTCTTAATGTTCATCATGGCGCCATTTGCGGCAGGATTACAGCTTTATTGGGTGGTATCCAACTGTATCTCGATCTTGCAGCAAAAATGGCTTTATTCGCGCCATCCGATCTTGAAACAACAAGCGGCCAAAGAAGCCGAAGAAAAGGCCGCGACGTAGGACGTGGCCGATATTAAAATCTTTTCCGGTCCGGTTTCTTTCCTGAAAAGTGCGCCGAGCCTGGAGCATTTGCCCGATCCCACCGCGCCCGAAATCGCCTTTGCCGGGCGCAGTAATGTGGGTAAATCATCGCTGATCAACGCGCTGGTGAACCGAAACGGCCTCGCGCGGGCATCGAACACGCCGGGGCGCACGCAGGAGTTGAATTTCTTCGATGTTGGCACGCCGCCTTTGTTCCGCATCGTCGATATGCCGGGATACGGCTATGCCAAAGCGCCGGTGGCAACGGTAAAAAAATGGCGTTTCCTGATCAATGATTACTTGCGCGGGCGGACGGTGCTAAAGCGCGTATTCGTCCTGATCGATAGCCGCCACGGGATCAAGGATGCCGATAAGGAAATTCTCGACATGCTCGACGCGGCGGCCACCAGCTACCGCATTGTCCTCACCAAAACCGACAAAATCAAAGCAAGCGAGCTGGAACAGGTTCGCGCCGACACCATGGCCGCGATTGGAAAGCGCGCGGCGGCTTTCCCCGAAATGTCGGTAACGTCGGCGGAAAAAAAAGGCGGTATTGATGAATTGCGAGCCGCCGTGTTAGAGGCGGTGTCATCATGACACTCAAACTCATCATTGGCAACAAAGCCTATTCCAGCTGGTCCATGCGCGGCTGGCTCGCGGTGAAACAATCGGGGTTGAGCTTCGAAGAAATCATCTTACCGCTCTATAATGAAGGCTGGGACGAGCGCAAAGGGGAAGAAGACCTCGCCCCATCCGCCGGCAAAGTCCCGATCTTATGGGATGGCGACGCGGTGGTCTGGGACAGCATGGCGATCATCGATTATCTGGCCGACAAGGTGGGCCGCGAGCGTTTTTGGCCCAAGGACGAAGCGGCGCGCGCGATGGCGCGGTCGGTGGCGGCGGAAATGCATAGCGGCTTCTTGTCGCTGCGCGGCGAATATCCGATGAATATCCGCAAAATCTTCGAAGGCGTGAGCATCAGCGCGGCGGCCCGCCACGACGCGCTGCGCATCTTGCAATTATGGGCCGAGGCGCGATCGCGCTTTGGCGGCGAGGGGCCATATCTGTTCGGCACATTCAGCGCAGCCGACATCATGTTTGCCCCCGTCGTCACTCGCTTTATCACTTACCGATTCCCCTTGCCCGGCTTTGCCGCCGCCTATGCCGAGGTGATGATGGGGCATGGCTGGATGACGCAGTGGCGAGAAGCCGCCGCCGCCGAGGAATGGACAATTGCAAAATTTGAGGAAGTAACGAAGTAAACGGCGCCCTCAAGCCAATCTTTGGGTCGGATAGCGCGTGCCATCCTTGCGATAGTAACCATCGGCGTCAAATGTCATGTCGATGTCGGAATAAGCGCCGCTTGCCGAGCTTTTGCCCGCGCCAATCGCGACGAATACGGCGTCTTCTTCGCTGCGGTTAATCAAATGATGGCCGTCCGCCACCCCGGCTGGCCAGGCCGCGATATCGCCGGCGCGCAGGATCGTTTCGCCGCTATCTTCGACCAGCACCGCCTCGCCCGATAGCATGATCACCATTTCATCCTCATCATCATGCCAATGACGCTGCGATGACCAAGCGCCGGGTTTCAACGTGACATGGCTTGCGCCCATTTTGGTGAGGCCCGATGGCGGCGCGAGCCGGCGATACCAGCGGCCTTGCACCGCAGCATCAAAGGGCGGCGGATAACCGGTGGCGTTGGTTTGGGGAATATCGCTGAGATTGATTTTTGGCATGGAGCGCTCCTTACATAATCATGGACAAAACATAGCAGGCTTGGCATTCCGGCAAAAGCATGCATGATCACACACCCCTGTCCATCGCCAAAGCTTTGATGTCCTGCGAAAGCGTGACGCCGGCCATGGGCAGCGTTTTTGACAGCGCGCAAGCGATATTGGAGCCGCTGGGCTTTCGTGTCGAGCGGTTCCTGTCGGGCGAAGATGATCCGAACGCGGATCACGGCGCGCCGGTCGAAAATCTCTTTGCCATCCGGGGCAGCGGCGGGCGCCATTTTGCCTTTGCCGGGCATTTGGACGTGGTGCCGCCGGGTGAAGGCTGGCGCAGCGAGGCCTTTGCGCCCGAAATACGCGGTGACATGCTCTATGGGCGCGGCGCGGTCGATATGAAGGGCGCGATTGCGGCCTTCATCGCAGCGGCGAAAGATATTCCGGCGGATGCGGGCATAATCAGCCTCATCCTGACGGGCGATGAAGAAGGCCCCGCCATCCACGGCACCCGCGCGCTGATCGACCATATGCGCGCGCGCGGCAGCGTCCCCGATCTGTGCCTTGTCGGCGAACCCACCAGCGTGGGCCGGCTCGGCGATATGATGAAGGTCGGGCGGCGCGGCAGTGTGAATATGTGGATCACGGTGGAAGGCCGCGAGGGCCATGTCGCCTATCCGCATCTGGCCGATAATCCGCTCCCCGTGCTAGTGGGTATACTCGCCGAAATTGACGCTATTATTCTGGATGACGGCACCGAATTTTTCCAGCCCAGCAATATCGAAATCACCGATATTACCGTGGGTAACAAAGCCACCAATGTCATCCCGGCGCAGGCGAGCGCGCGCATTTCGGTCCGTTTCAATGATCTGCACACCGGCGAACAGCTTGTCGAGCGTATTCGCGCCATCGCCGAACCGCGCGGGCGGGTGAAGGCGATGATCTCGGGTGAGGCCTTCTTCACCCCGCCGGGCGAGCTATCTGCGGTGATTGCCGATGTGGTGCGCGAAATAACCGGCATCACCCCCGAAGCCTCCACCACCGGCGGCACATCCGATGCGCGGTTCCTGTCTAAAATTTGCCCAGTCGTCGAATTTGGCCTGTGCAACGCAACCATGCATAAGCGCGACGAAGCCGTGGCGGTGGCGGATCTTGAGACATTGGCGCAGATTTACGCGGGCGTGATGCGGAAAATATTTAGCGTTTCAAGATAATATAAAGCGCGCCCGCTCCGCCATGGCGGGGATGCGCGGTGCGAACCGCCGCGATGGACGCGCCATGGCGCGATGCGGCGAGCCAATCGCGCATAACGCTGGCAATCGCGCCGCGCCCTTCGCCGCTATGCCGGTCATGATTGCGCGCGCGGCCCGTGACCAGCAAGACCACCCGCATTCGCTGCGCAATCGCTTGCTCCAGTGCGCCGTCCAGACGGTTGTAGGCGCCCGATAGACCCATGTCATGCAGATCAACGCTAACATCGGGGATGACGGACCCGCTGCTCAGCCGCCGATTCCAATGGCCGTCAAGATTGCCTGTGGGGGATGCGCCCGCAGCCTTGGCGGTAACGGCTTTTGCAGCCGCGCTTTTGGTGGCCGATTGGGTTTCCCGCGCGGGTGCAATATGGGCGGCAACACGCTTTGCTTGTGAAGGCATTTTCGCGGGCGGCGGGGGCGCTATGGTCGCCTTTTTAACCGCAGTCTTCTTGGCTGTATGGATTGGCTTTACCGTTGCGATGACGCGCGCCCACAGGGTCTTTTCGTCATGATCAAGCGGCCGCGCCATCATCCCACCCTTGCGGCTTTGGCCTTACAGCCCGAGCCGCTGAACCGACGCTTTGGGAAGGAAAATCAGCGCCGAACCGCGCGCCGCCATGCCGCCCGCAATCGCCTTGGCGCGCTCGCCCGCGCCCCAGAAAGTGTCAAAACGGTTGCTGCCCTTGATCGCGCCGCCGGTATCTTGCGCCACCCAGATGCCGTTCGGTTCCGCGCGGTCCATCGACAAAAATACCGGCGCGCCCAAAGGCACGAATTTCACATCGGCCGCCACGCTGGTTTCGCCGATCACCGGATAACCCATCGCGCCCAGCGGGCCCAAAGCAGCCGACGGCCCGGTCAATTCGCGAAAGAAGATAAAGCTCTTATTCTCCTGCATGATCTTGCGGCCTTCCTCCGGATTGCGCCGCAGCCAGGCGGTGATTCCCTGCAACGATGTCTCGCCGGGGCCAAGCAAACCGCGTTCGCGCATCAATTTGCCGATGCCGGTGTAATCGCGGCCATTTTGGCTGTCATAACCGATCCGCATAATTTCACCGTCCGGCAACCGCAACCGGCCCGACCCTTGAATTTGCAGGAAGAAAAAATCAACCGGATCGGCGGCATAGGCAATTTCCAAACCGCGCCCGGCAAGCGATCCGGCTTCGATCTGGGCGCGGTCATCATACAGCTTGAAATTGCTGCCCCGCACCTTGCCGCGGATGGTTCGGCCCTTTAGACTATCAGAAAATTCACCCAGATTAACGTCGATCAAATCCGGCGGCCGTTTATAAACCGGCACATTATATCCCGGCTGCTTGGTTCGCGATCCAGCAATTTCGGGTTCGAAATAACCGGTGGCAAAGGCTTTGCCGTCGCCCACTTGCACGGCGTCCATATGCGCGGCGAAGAAGGATATCCCATCCCCCGACCATGATTTCACCGCATCGCAGGCCGCTTGCCATTCGCCGCTCTGCGTCAGGCCCGATTGATCCTCGCGCCGCAAAAGGCCGGGGCAACTGGTCTTAAAAGCCGCCATTGCCGCGTCGGATTTTTGCCGCTCCGCGTTCAGCGTCGTAATTTGCGGGCCGCGCACGAGGCCCAGGCTGGCAGCATTGCTGCCATCACCGCTTTGCGCCGGGGCGGGCAAGGTTGCTGCTGGCGTCGATGGAATCGGCGTTGCCGCCCGCTGCGAAACATTGCCCGATGATGGTAATGATGCCGATCGGGGCCCACCATTGGGGATAACCCCGCCCGCACAGGCCGCAACCAGCAGGCTGACCGCCAACACAGCAAGCAAACGGCGGGGCACCGCCCCAGGCTTACGCGACATCGGTTTCGTCAAGTTTCCAGTTTTTGTCACCGCTTTTCACATCACGGGTAAAGGTCCATATATCATGCGCTTCAACCGCGTCGGATAAGGATCCGCCGATTATATTGCCGTCCAAATCTTTAACCACACCGGCGATATCTGCATCAAATTGCACCGAAATGCGCGCAATCGGATGATCATAAACCGCCGCAACGATCCGGGCGGTTTCGATACGAATCAACCGATTTTCAAGCATTTCGCCGCGCTCTTCCCGTTCGGCAATAACCTCAACAAACTCGTCAAAAACATCATTGTCGCACAAAAAAGTGAGCGTTTCACGGTCACCTTGCCAAAAAGCTTCGAGCGTCATCCGGTAAGCCGATTTTGCGCCTTCGATGAATAAATGCGCATCAAACTGCCGGTCGGCATTGATAATTGAGCGCAGCCCGCTTTCGGCGGCTTGATCCATTGCTACGTCAGCGGGTTGCGCATTGCGGTTCGCGGGGCGCAAATCCGGCACAGACGGCTGAGTGAGCGGCGGATGTATCTCCTCGGCCGGTTGGCGCGCCATCGGCTCTTGTTCATGGCCGGTTCGCTTGCCAAGCACCGAATAGAGCCGCAGCCCCAGAAATGCGGCGACCATTGCCAGCAAGATAATGGATAGTGTCACAATGCCTCCGCCCCGACCGGGGTCCAATTAAACCGCATAAGCCAAAGAAGGAATGGTGTTGGATACCATTCCATCGCAGCCTCACATAGTCGTTCCTGCGCGCAGTTTCAAACAGCTTTACAAATTTGATTGCGAAACCCGCGCCCGCACCGACCAAATCGGTATAAAACGGCCTATTGCACAAAAGATTGCCCTTTGCTTAACCCCCTGCTACGCGCGGCATTATTTGAAATTAGGGCTTGTCCCTATCATTGCAACATATGGGAAAGCGAGAAAATGGCCGACGAAGAAGGCAATGTCACATCGGAAAATCTATCGGCGGGCGGGGCAAACGGCGCCGATACCGGACCGCAAATTGGAATGTTGAACCAATATATCAAGGATATGTCGGTTGAAAATCCCAATGCGCCGCATGGTTTTAACTGGACCAGCCAACCACAAGTTGATGTCCAAGTGAACATTCAGGTTAATGGCATCAACGAAGAGGTCAGCGAAGTGATCATGACGTTGAGCGTGAAAGCAGCCACCGACGACGGTGTGCAATTTAATGTTGAGCTGGACTATGCGACACTGTTTGGCCTGCGCAATGTCGAGCCAGACCAAGCCCACGCATTCCTTTTTGGGGAGGCACCGCGCCTGATGTTTCCCTTTGCGCGGCGGGTGATTGCCGATGCGATTCGGGACACTGGCTTCCCGCCCTTCGTGCTTGAGCCCATTGATTTTAATCAGCTTTATCTTCAACAACGGGCGCAAGCGGCCGAGTTGGCGGCGCAACAACCCGCTGGCGAAGCGTAAATATTCTATGACCGAGCGGGCGAGATGAACCTGCTTAAATCCACTGGAATAATCGGCGGCATGACATTGATCAGCCGCCTTTTCGGTTTCATCCGCGACGCTATGATTGCGCGGTTGCTGGGCGCGGGCATAGTGGCCGACGCGTGGCAACTGGCCTTTCAAATGCCCAACATCTTCCGCCGTCTTTTTGCCGAGGGGGCCTTTTCGGCAGCCTTTGTGCCTTTGTTTAACCGCAAGATGGCCGAGGAAAACGGCCATAGCGCCGCGCAAAAATTCGCCCTTGAGATTCTATCGGTTTTCGTGCCGATCTTACTGGTTTTTTCCGCTATTATGGCAATCATCATGCCCGGCGCAATCTGGTTGCTCGATGATTTTGGGGCGGGTGGGCGCAGCAATAATTTTACGATCAATCTGGCGCGCATCACCTTTCCCTATCTCGCGCTGATCAGCATTGCGACGGTTTTTGCTGCAATCCTAAATTCAATCAGCAAATTTACTGCCGCTGCCGCTGCGCCGATATTGATGAATCTTTTCATGATTTCCGCAATGCTGATCATCTTATATCAAGATGGCGGCAATGATGCGGTGAAGGCGGCCTATTATCTTGCATTTTCGGTATCGATTGCGGGGATTTTTCAAATGCTCTGGCTCTATTACTGGGCGCGCAAATCCGGTTTTTATTTTGCCTTGCGAAGACCCCGCTTGACCGGTGATGTGCGCGCGCTGGGCGTGTTGATTGTGCCTGCGGTTTTTGGCGCAGGAATTTATCAAATTAGCCGTTTTATCGATCTATTTTTTCTGGGGCAGCTGGAACAAGGATCCTTCACCTTTCTGGCCTTGGCCGACCGGTTGAATCAGCTTCCGCTGGGCATTATCGGTATCGCGCTCGGCACCGCCATTTTACCCGCGCTGTCGCGTTTCATCGCGCATGATGATGCCGGCGGGGCGCAGCGGGTGCAAAGCAATGCGATCGAGCTGGGCTTATTGCTGACCGTGCCGGCGGCGGTTGGTCTATATTTCGCCGCAACACCTTTGGTCGGTGCCATTTATCTTGGCGGTCGGTTTGATCTGGCTGCGGTCGCCAATACCGCCGCGGTGCTATCGATGCTGGTGCTGGGCTTGCCGGCCTATGTGCTTGTCAAGGTGCTCACGCCCGGATTTTTCGCGCGAAAAGACACGCGCACGCCGGTTTATACCGCCGCCTGCTGCCTGCTGATCAACATTGCGCTCAATATTCTGCTCATCCCTAAAATGGGCGTCGCTGGACTGGCTTTGGCGGGGGCAATTGCGGCCTGGGCAAATTGTGCGATGTTGTATTTCATGCTCAAAAAACGCGGTCATTTTGCGGTGGAACCTGACCTGCTTTTTCGCATCAGCCGTATCATCCTTTCGGCGGGGCTGATGGGGGCGGTATTATATGTCATCGAACCTTATGGCGCGGCCTATTATAGCGGCAATGCAGGGGAACGGGCGGTGTCGATTGCCATTTTATGCGGCTGCGGCGGCGGCGTCTATTTCGGCCTTGCCTGGGTCACGGGGGCTATCGACAGAAGCAAGATTGCCATGTTACGGCGCAGATCGGCCGAATAGCGAGCCAATTTTACAGCCATCAACAACATTATCAGCGAGAAAATATCATGCGCGTCTTATCGGGTATACAGCCAACCGGAAATTTGCATTTGGGCAATTATCTGGGGGCAATCAAAAATTGGGTGCGGATGCAGGATGAATGCGAATGCTTATTTTTCCTCGCCGACCTGCACGCGCTTTCCATGCCGCATAATCCCGCGCAGCTTACCCAATCCACCCGCGAGATGGCAGCAGCCTTAATTGCCGCAGGCATTGATCCCGGTAAATCAACGCTGTTTAATCAGGCCCGCGTTCCCGCACATGCCGAGCTGCAATGGCTGCTGAACGGTACGGCGCGGATGGGATGGCTGGGCCGGATGACGCAATTTAAGGATAAATCGGGCAAAAACCGCGAAGGGGCCAGCATCGCACTATTCGCCTACCCCGTGCTGCAAGCCGCCGATGTTTTGCTCTATCGCGCTACCCATGTGCCGGTGGGCGAGGATCAGAAACAACATTTGGAGCTGGCGCGCGATATCGCCGCCAAATTCAACAATGATTACGGCGTTGACCTTTTCCCGCTGCCCGAACCCTATATTACCGGGGCTGCAACCCGCGTGATGAGCCTGCGCGATGGCAATGCCAAAATGTCCAAATCCGATCCCAGCGATGGCAGCCGGATCAATATGACCGATGCGGATGATGTCATCGTGCAAAAAATCCGCAAGGCAAAATCGGATGCCGATGCGCTTCCATCCGAACTTGCCGGGCTTGGCGGGCGGGCAGAGGCGCATAATCTGGTCAATATTTATGCCGCCGCCGCCGATATCGAACCGCAAGCCGTGCTCGATCAATTTGCGGGACAAGGTTTTGGCGCGTTCAAACCCGCACTTGCCGAACTGTTGGTTGAAAGGCTCCGCCCGATCAGGGACCGTTTTATCGCCTTGAAGCAGGACAGCGCCGCGATTGACCAATTGCTGCGCAGCGGCGCAGAAAAGGCAGCAAATATGGCCAAACCGACGCTGGATGCCGCCTATCGCGCACTCGGTTTACTGCGATAGCTTTTGGAATGACCGGATTGTTCCCATTGGGATCGCCGCCGTTTATTCAATTGCGGTTCAGTTTGGCGGGTTTATGATCACGGGTGAGTCGGGGAAGACCAATTATCGCGAGAGGAAGCATAATGGCAAAGAAACAGGATATTCGGTCGCCGCAAATGGAAACCGGGAGCGCGGTGCGTTCGAAAATTTTTCGTAAGGCGGCATTATTCGCCGCACCTGTGAGCCTGTTGCTACTGTCCGGCTGCGCCACATCCTTCCGCGCGGAGGTTGCCCGGTTTCAGCAGCTGCCCGCGACACAAGGGCAAAGTTTTGCGATCGCGGCGCTTGATCCGAAAAATCAGGGCGGCTTAGAATTTGAACAATATGCATCATTGGTCGCAGCAAAATTGGGCCAGTTGGGATATGTTCCCGCAGCCGACGCAAAGAATGCGGATTTGACCATCAGTTTAGATTACGGGGTCGATGGCGGTAGAGAAAGGATCATATCCAACGGCGGTTTTGGCCATGGCGGATTTGGTTTCGGCCATGGCTTTGGCTTCGGTCGTAGCAGCTTTGGTTTCCACCGTTCGCGGGGTTTCCACGGTGGATTTAACCGCCGGTTCATTCACGGATTTCACGATCCCTTCTTATTCGGTGGTTTTGGGAGCGGATTTGGCGCGAGCAGCTTTACCATCTATACCGGCGGTATAAATTTGAACATCACCCGCAACAATGACGGAAAACGACTGTTTGAAGGCAAGGCAGAGGCGCAATCGCGATCCAACAAGCTGCCTTATCTGGTGCCGAATTTGATCGAAGCAATGTTTACCGATTTCCCCGGCAACAACGGTGAAGTGGTGAAAATTTCGGTCGCGCCCGAACCAAAAGACAAAAAATAAGGGCGGGTCTGAAGCTAAGAACGGGCCCGCCGCCGTCGGCTCCGCGCACCGTTTGTGGTCACACCCATTTTAATGCCCATTATGGGCATACCGGTCGCTATCGCTCAAAATGATTCGATTTTCTCGTAAAGATCAATCAAAATAATGTCATCATAACCCAAAATTGCGGCATCAAAATTGGAAGCCTTATGCCTCCAGCTGCCGCAGCAAGGTGCGCACGTCATTGTCCATTTCGCTATCCTGACCGCGCAGGCTTTCGACCAGCCGAACGGCGTGGATCACCGTGCTATGGTCGCGCCCGCCGAATTTGCGGCCAATTTCGGGGTAGCTGCGCGGTGTCATTACCTTCGCGAGATACATGGCCACCTGCCGCGGGCGAACAACCGCGCGGGCTCGGCGTTTGGAGGACATTTCGCTGCGATCAATCCGGTAATATTCGCAAACCGCGCGCTGAATTTCATCGATGGTAATGCGGCGGCGGCAAGCGCTCAATATATCCTTCAATTGCTCTTCGGCAAGCGCGCGGGTGATCGGCCGGCCGGTCAATTGCGCATAGGCCAGCAGCTTATTGAGCCCGCCTTCCAGCTCGCGGACATTGCGGCTGATCGTGCGGGCCAGAAATTCGGTCACATCCTCCCCAACCTCGGTGCCCGGCATTTGCGCCAGCCGTTGCCCCAATATCGCCCGGCGCAGATCGAGGTCGGCCGGTTGAATATCGGCCACTAATCCCATCGACAATCGCGATAATATCCGTTGATCCACCCCGTCCAAAGCCTGCGGTGCGCGGTCCGCCGCCACGACCAGCCGTTTGCCGGCACCGATGATCGCATCAATGGTATGCAGAAACTCCTCCTGCGTGGACACTTTGCCGATGATAAATTGGATATCGTCGATCAATAAAATATCGGCCGCGCGCAGCCGGGCCTTAAAATCCATCACCTGTTTGGCGCGCATCGCGTTGACAAATTCCATCATGAATTTTTCGGCGGACATGTATAAAATCTGCGCATCGGGATCGATTTCGGCATAAGCATGGCCGATGGCATGCATCAAATGGGTTTTGCCCTGCCCGGTGGCGGCTTGTAAATAAAGCGGGTTAAACAGCGGCTTGTCGGTGGCGGCGACGCGCTGCGCCGCGCTCAACGCCAAAATATTGGTCGACCCGCGAACGAAATTGGCAAAGGTCATCCGCGGATCGAGCGACAAGCGCATATTGGCCGGTTGCACCGCCGCCGGAACCACCTCTTCCAAATGCAATTTTTCCAGCCGGCCCGCGCCGGAACGCGCGCGAATTTTCAACTGCCGCACCGACCGATTGGTGCTGCTCCAGGCAAGCCGCAGACGATCCGCATAATGATCCGAAACCCAGCTGGCGGAAAATTCAGACGGTAGCAGCAATTCGAGCGTTCCGGTCAGATCGCAAAAATCACCCAGATTTATCGACCTTATCCATTGGCCGTAAATTTGCGCGCCCAGATCGCGGCGAAGGCCCGACGAAATCGCCTGCCAATCGGATTCGAGATCCGCAGCCGAAACTCCGGCCCTATTTTGCGCCATTTTCGCGTCCGGCAAAATTGTCTGGCTGCTCTCATAATCGAATTTTTGCTCGATGGTGCTCAAGGCGGCATTTTTTGTTTTTATTTCATTATCGATATTCACGTTCGGCCTACCCCTTTTACTCCTCTCCAGCAGCCGGATGTCCCGGATCACGCGGTTCCGCCTCATCCTGCAGGCAAAATCTTTGGCCCGCCCGCCTTATCCAAATAAGGGGCCGATTTTGATCTCATCATGCATATAAGGCGGCGAATGACGAACATCGTTCCGCTGGAAATTTCTTATTAGGCAGCCACGAACGAGTCGAGCAAGAGCGGAGCCGTAAAAAAAATGAAATAAATGCCATTGACTCGGCCCAAGCCGAGCATTTGCGTTGAATTAATTTATAACAAACTGAAACTTAATTATATTTTATCCAGAAGCGGTAAGGCAGCACTCCGAATCGCCGGAAATCCGCACTTTTGCTGACGTGAACGAAGCGCATGCCGACGCTTCTATTTAAAATAGCGAGCGGTCTTGCTGATGGTATTGGCCGGGCGTTATCATGCGCGCTGGCACCGGGGCATGGGAAGCCACATTTCTGGAACAAAAAACCCGCCGAATGAAGGCGGGTTGCTTGATTTTGACAATTTGGACCGGCCGGTAATTAATCCAGCGCGACCACCCGCTTGTTCAGGCGGCTAAATTTGCGCGATGCGGTGTTTTTATCAAGCACACCCTTCGAAACGCCGCGCATAATTTCGGGTTGCGCCGCTTTTAATGCCGCAGCCGCCACATCCTTGTCGCCCAATTCAATTGCCGATTCGACCTTCTTAATGAAAGTCCGGATGCGGCTGACCCGCGCTGTATTCACATCGGTGCGGCGTTCGTTGCGACGGATACGCTTTTTTGCTTGCGGCGTATTTGCCATAATAAAACCTCAAAAATCTGAATATTGGTAGCCGCGCCAGAATCGCAGGAGCAGGCTTGGAAGACGCGGCCATTAGCCAGCCTGACGGCTAACGTCAACGACAAACTGCCAAAATACGATGTTTTTAGCTTTGGCACCGTGCACAATAAAAAGTCGACCGCCCCGAATCGACGCGCCGCATAACCACCCGTCCGCAGCGGCAATCCTCGCCCTCACGCCCGTAAACCAGCCATTCTTTGGCAAAATAGCCAAGCTCGCCGCCGGGTGCGGCAAAATCGCGCAGCGTGGAGCCGCCCGCTAATATCGCCGAGGCCAGAACCCCTTTGATCGCGGCCACCAGCTTTTGCAGCTTGGCCTTGCTGATTTGCCCGGCGGGCTTCATCGGCGCGATTCCGGCGAGGAACAGGGCCTCGCAAACGTAAATATTGCCCAGCCCCGCGACGATAGTTTGATTGAGCAGCATCGCCTTGATCGGCGCAGTGCGGCCCGCGATGGCGGCTTGCAAGGCGGCGGTGTCAAAGGCATCGGACAAAGGCTCCGGCCCCATGGCGATGAAGGCCTTATATTGCCCGACCTGCGATACGGGCACGATATCGAGCGAGCCGAAACGGCGCGGATCATTCAGCGCCGCGATCCGCCCCGATTCGGTTTCGATGACAAAATGATCGTGCTTTTCGATTTTAGCCGGATCCACGCGCCAGCGGCCCGACATGCCGAGATGGAAAATCAGCGCATCATCGCGGTCGGTATGGATCAGGCCATATTTCGCCCGCCGCGACAGGCCGGTGATCCGCGCGCCCGTCAACCGTTGGCGCAAATCGGGCGGCATCGGCCAACGCAGATCGGCGCGGCGCGGTTCGGCGCGCAAAATACGTTCCCCTTCGAGCACGGCGCGAAGGCCAGCAACGGTCGTTTCCACTTCGGGTAATTCGGGCATAATGGAGCTCCCACTTGGTGAAATTCCCCTATCACCCTTTGCGGCCCACGCAACTATCGGCTAGGGGGTGCCTTATGAGCGAAAAAGTATCCTTTGGTTATGAAGATGTGCCCCCCGAAGAAAAAACCGCGCGCGTCGGCCAGGTGTTCTCTAGCGTTGCACGCAAATATGATATTATGAATGACGCGATGTCGGGCGGGATGCACCGAATGTGGAAGGATAAATTCGTCCGCCGCGTTTCCCCGCGCGCAGGCGAGGATATTTTGGATATGGCGGGCGGCACCGGCGATATTGCCTTTCGCATGGAAAAGTCGGGCGCGGCGATCACCGTCGCCGATATCAACGCCGATATGCTTGCCGTGGGGATGGAGCGCGCGGTCCAGCGCGGTGTTAGCTCGATGGTGTGGAGCGAGCAAAATGCCGAGACGCTCAGCTTCCCGGCGCGGCATTTCGATTCCTATACAATCGCCTTTGGCATCCGCAATGTCACCGATATTCCAAAGGCGCTCGGCGAAGCGCACCGGGTTTTGCGCTATGGCGGCCGCTTTTTCTGCCTCGAATTTTCGACGGTCGAATGGCCGGGGCTGGCCGAAGCCTATGATCTCTATTCGCATAAGCTGCTGCCCAAATTGGGCAAGGTGATTGCCGGCGACGAAGATAGTTACCGGTATCTTGCCGAATCGATCCGCCGCTTTCCCAATATGGAAACGTTTGGGAGCATGATTGCCGATGCCGGATTTGTGCAAACCAAGGTCGAGCCGATCCTGGGCGGGTTGGTCGCCATCCACAGCGGTTGGAAGGTTTGAAGATGGGCCACGAAAATAAGCCCCTCCCCTTCAGGGGAGGGGACGGGGGTGGGGGTTCTCAGCCTTGCGCTGTGCTGATAAGCCCCACCCCAACCCCTCCGCTAAAGAGGAGGGGCTACCTATTATGACACGCCCGATCACGCATATCTTCCGGCTGCTCAAATGGGGCCGTATCTTGGCCCGTCATGGCGCATTGCGGGCCATTGAGGCCGACCGCAACACGCCGGCCCAAGTCAAACGGCTATGCCGGATTGCGCGGCTGGGCACGATACAGCCCAAAGCGCCAGATTATGCCGGCGCCTTTACCGCGATTGGCCCGGCAGCGATCAAGCTCGGTCAAACGCTGGCCACCCGCCCCGATATTATCGGTGTTGATGCGGCGCGCAATCTGCTGACTTTACAGGACCAATTGCCGCCCGCGCCCTTTGACGGCGTTTACCGCGAAATTGACATGTCGCTGAACAAGCCCGCCGCCGAATTATTCGCATCGATTGATCCGGTCGCGGTCGGTTCCGCCTCGATTGCGCAGGTCCATAAGGCGGTTACCAGCGACGGCAAATTGGTCGCGGTTAAAGTCTTGCGCCCCGGCATCCGCGAGCAGTTCGCACGCGATATCGAGACCTATGAATGGGCCGCAGCGCATTTGGAGGCGCTGGGCGGCGAAGCGGCAAGGCTGCGGCCGCAGTTGGTCATTGCCAATCTGAAACGCTGGACCTTGCGCGAGCTTGATCTGCGCCGCGAGGCCGCCAGCGCGTCGGAGCTTAAAGAAGCGATGGTTGCGGTTGACGGCTATGAGATACCCGCGATCGACTGGGACCGGACATCGGGCCGGGTGTTGACGCTCGACTGGGTGGATGGCATCAAGATTGCGGATATTGATGCGCTGAAGGCCGCGGGGCATGATTTGGGTAAGCTTGCCGAAAAGCTCGTGCTTACCTTTCTGCGCCAAGCGATCGCCGAGGGTTTTTTCCACGCCGATATGCATCAGGGCAACCTGTTCGTTAAAGCCGATGGTGCCATCGTGGCGATCGATTTTGGCATCATGGGCCGGATCAACCGGCAGGCGCGTTTTTGGCTCGCAGAGATCCTCTATGGGCTAACGACGGGCAATTACAGCCGCGTTGCCGAGATCCATTTTGAGGCGCAATATGTGCCCAGCTATCACAATGTCGATGAATTTGCGACCGCGCTGCGCGCCGTGGGCGAACCGACACGCGGCAAGCCGGTAAGCGAGCTTTCGGTCGGGCAAATGCTCGACAGCTTATTTGCGATCACCCGCGATTTCGACATGGCGACGCAGCCGCATCTGTTGCTGCTGCAAAAAACCATGGTGATGGTCGAAGGCATCGCGACCAGCCTCAATCCCGATATCAACATGTGGGATATATCCGCGCCCTATGTGCGCGAATGGATTCGCGGCGAATTGGGCCCCGAAGCGATGGTGGCGGACGGCCTGCGCAAACAGGCCGACACGGTGAAGCTGATCCCCGACCTGATCCGCCGATTGGACGACCAGCTACCCAAAAAAGGCGGCGCGCCCGAACCACCGCCCTTGCCGCAAATCAAACTGATGTGGGACAAAAAGGACCGATCAGGCGGCGGATTTTGGCGCGGCTTGGTCATGGTGATACTGGCCGCAGCCGCAGGCGCAGCGGCAATGCGGGCTTGGGGATAGCGGTGATGTAAGGGGGCCTAGGTTGTATCGACATTCAGCTCAGGCTACGCCCAAAGTTTTTGCAACCGCATCGGACCAGCCGGTTAACCGCGCGGCGCGCACGGCTGGGTTGATCGTTGGCGAAAATTTTTCAACCGGCCCGCGCATCGCGGCGGCATCGGCCAGCGAGTCATATAGCCCCGCGCCCACGCCCGCCAGCATCGCCGCGCCCAGCGCCGTGGTTTCGATGAAGGCCGGGCGCTCGACGGTGATGTCCAAAATATCGGCCAAATCCTGCGCCATCCAATCATTGGCCACCATACCGCCGTCAATCCGCAATTCCTGCCAATCGCAACCATCGGCGCCATAGGCGGTTTTCAAGTCATGCGCCTGATGCGCCATAGCCTCCAGCGCGGCGCGGGCAATATGCGCTTTGGTCGCCGAAAAACTCAGCCCGCTGATCATGCCGCGCGCATCGGGCCGCCAATAAGGCGCGCCCAGCCCCGATAAAGCCGGCACGAAATAGACACCGCCATTATCCGCAACGCTGCGCGCCAGCGGCTCGGTTTCGGGGGCCTTGCCGATCAAGCCCAGATCATCGCGCAGCCATTGGATCAGCGATCCGGCAACAAAAACCGATCCTTCGAGCGCATAATTACGCTCCCCATTCAATTGCCACACGATAGTGGACAGCAGCTTATTTTTCGATTGCGGCAAGCGCCGCCCGGTTTGCGTCAGGATGAAGGCACCGGTGCCGAAGGTCGCTTTGGTCTGGCCCGGCTCCAAACACCCCTGGCCGATGGTCGCCGCTTGCTGATCGCCCGCCATGCCGGTGATCTTTATCGGCCTGCCAAAAAGCGCGGGCAGCGTGGTGCCCATATCGCCCGCGCAATCGGTGATTTCGGGCAATATACCGCGCGGCACATCAAACAGGCTGAGCAGACCGTCGTCCCAGCCGCTGCTGCCGATCGCCATTAACGCGGTGCGCGATGCGTTGGTGGCATCGGACATATGCGCGCCGCCCGTCAGGCGGTGAACAAGATAGCTCTCAATCGTGCCCACCGCCAGATTATTGCCCGCTTCCATCAATTGCGGCCAATTTTTGAGCGCCCAGCCGATTTTGCTGCCGCTAAAATAAGGATCGAGCAGCAATCCAGTCTTGGCCTGCACCATATCCTCATGCCCGGCATTTTTCAGCGCGGCGCAAATATCCGCTGTCCGCCGATCTTGCCAGACGATTGCGGGAGCCAAAGGCTCACCGCTCCGCCGGTCCCAAAATACGACCGTTTCGCGCTGATTGGTGATGCCGATGCAGGCAATCCGGTCGGTGCCGCCCGCCTGCGTCACCATCGCCTGCGCACAGGCGAGCGTCTTGGTCCATATTTCGGCGGCGTCATGTTCGACCAAACCCGGCGCAGGATAATATTGTGTAAGCGCCTCCTGCGCGCTGCTCATCAGCTTGCCATCCGCCGCGAATAGCATCGCGCGGGTCGAGGTGGTGCCTTCATCGATGACCAAGATATATCTCATATTGCGCTGACCTCCCCCTGCTCCCCATGCAGTAACAAATCCATTGTAAGCAACGATAGCGGCATTTGCGCAGCAGGCAAAGCATCCACGCCGTTCGCCCGCATCTTTTCCTATAGAGTCTGTTTCAGTTACACTGAAACATTGACGGCACCAGCCCACTCCCCCACCCGGCCACCCATAGCATATCCTGACTGGGTGGCCGGGTGGGGGAGTGGGCTGGTGCCGCTTCCACATAAGTGGAAAAAACTCTAGGCCATAAGCGGCGGCATTCCGGCGGCGCAAAGCGGGATTAACTTTGGCGTCATTTTTGCCGCGCGGAAACGGTTGGTTTCATTAAAGTCAGATCAAAACAGGATACAGTTGTTATTGGGATGCGAATATTCCATAGTCCGCGCAGAGAATAGGAAAGCGGCACATATAACGGCGCGATGCGGCCGCCGCATGAGGGAGAGAAGGACATGTTTCAAGAAAGCGGTTCCGCGCTGCAGATCGCGATATTTTTCGGCCTTACTGCCCTCATCGCGCTGCTGACCTATTGGAAAGTGCATGGCAAGGGCGCGGGCCGCAACAGCGATGCCAAGGATGTTTTCCTGGCAGGCGGGGGGCTAAGCTGGCTATTTGTCGCCGGTTCGATCACGCTCACCAACCTATCAACCGAACAATTGGTGGGGATGAATGGCAATCAGATGCTGCTGCTCGCCTGGTGGGAGATATCGGGCTTTGTCGGCCTGATGATCCTGGCGTTCGTTTTTGTGCCTATCTATTATCGCAACAAATGCACCACCGTCACGGAGCTTTTGGAGCGCCGGTATAACGGCGGCAGCATCCGCACGGTCATTTCGGCCTTGTTCCTGATTGGCAATGTGCTGATTTACCTGCCCGCCGCCCTATATAGCGGTAGCTTGTTTCTGCAATCGTTGTTTGGCACCGACTATTCGCTGCTGGTCTATGCCATTCCGATGACGATCATTGCTGCGGCTTATACGATCACCGGGGGGCTACGTGCGGTGGCGGTGATGGATACTTATTCGGGCATCGGTATGCTTGCTATTGCCCTGCTGGTCGTGATTCTCGCTTTGGCGGCAGTCAATTTTGATATTTGGACGGGCGTTCCCGAATTTCGCACCAGCATGGTTGGTGCGCTCGATTCGCCCATTCCGTTCCATACATTGTTTACCGGCATGATTTTCATTCAGATATTCTATTGGTCAACGAACCAGAATATCACCCAAAAGGCAATGGCCGCGCCCACGGTGAAAGAGGCGCAGAAGGGCGTTTTTGCCGCCGCCGCCGTGCGGATTTTGGTGATCCCGGCAATCGTGGTGATTCCCGGCGTCGTTGCTTACAAGCTGTTCGGCGATGTTAACGATGCCGCTTACGGCATGTTGGTGGCGCAGGTATTGCCCGGATGGATGTCGGGCGCTTTTGCCGCGCTGATGGCGGCGGCGGTGATCGCGCATACCAGCGCCATTCTGAATAGTTCGGTGGCGCTTTATACGATCGATTTTCACGATAAATTTATCCGTCCGGTGGAAAAACCGTGGATGATTTCGGCGGTGGCATCGGTGGTGCTAACGATCACGACGATCCTGATGATCCCGGTTTTCGATAATCCGGAGGCCAGCATCATCAATCTGTTGCAAGAGTTGAACGGGCTGTTTTCGATGCCGATCCTGTCGGCCTTTATCGCTGGCCTGTTATTTCGCAATGTCGATGCCCGCGCCGCAATCGCCGGGCTGTTATGGGGCTTTGGCAGCTATGCCTTTCACAATTTCATCCTTTACAAACCGCAAGAGGCCTTTGGCGGTCAAACCTATTATCAACATTGGGGCATGACCGGGCTGCATTATATTGATGTGATGGTCATTGTGCTGGTAACATCGGTGCTGATGGCCTTGCTCGTCAACCGAGTGATATTTGGCAACCGGGCGGTGTTCGTTCTGAGCGCCGAAGGCAAAAGGCTGCGCGGTGCCGAAAATGCGCGGCTGGAAAGCCTATAGACGCCGATTGCGGGCGGGATTACGCCAGCAGCAAATCGGCGAGCTTGGCCCGGTGCCACGCGGCATCGCCATGTTGTGATGCGTGAAATATCGCGGCACGGCGGTGCAAGCCGGCATCACAATCATGCGTAAAGCCAAAGCCGCCGTGAAATTGGATCGCCCGGTCGGCGGCGTAGCTATAGGCACGATCCGCCGCGGCTTTCGCCATATGCACCGCAACCTTCCCCGCGCCTTGATCGGCAAAATTATACGCCGCGCTATAGAGGAGCGAGCGCGCCTTTTCATATTCGATATAGGCGTTCACGGTTGGATGTTTTAGCGCTTGATAACCGCCGATCACAGCGCCAAATTGCTTGCGCGTTTGCAGATAATCGGCGGTGGTGTCGATAACTCGCTGCGCGCCGCCGCACATTTCCGCCGATTGCAACAACAAAGCGGCCCGGTCAATATGCGAAAGCGCAGCGGCGGCCTTATCCTGATCAAGCAAAGCTGTGCGCGGCAAGGTGACACCGTCCAGCGTTATGGCCGCGCTGCGTTTGGTTTCATCCACAATCGCCTCGCGGCGCAGCGCCCCAGCGGGCAAATCGCCGGGGGTTAGGAGCAGCAGCGCGGGGGAACCCTCCCACAGAACGCTGGCGATCATCAGCTGCGCGGCTTCGCCCCATTGGACAAATTGCTTCTCGCCCGAAAGACGGATTTGTTCACCGCCACCGTCCACATCGGCCTTTGCGGTGGCGGTGATATGCGCCAAATCCCAATCACCATGCGGTTCAAACAGCGCGATGCTGGCGGGCATTCCTTGCGCCAATTGCGGCAGCCAAGCGGCTTTTTGCGCGCCATTCCCGCCCGCAATCAACGCCTGCGCCACCAGCGCCGATGCGATAAAAGGGGAGGCCAACATCCGGCGGCCCATTTGTTCTGCAACCGGAACCACTTCGGCCAGCGACAGGCCAGCCCCGCCAAACTCCTGCGGAATGGCGATCGCGGTCCAGCCCAGCGCGGCCATTTCGGACCAGAGCGCTTCGTCAAAACCGGCCGGGCTATCCATCAGCTTGCGGACGCGCTCCATCGGCGATTTATCCCGGCAAAAATTGGCCGCAATATCAAGCAGGTCAATCTGCGCCTCGCTATATCCCAATCCGGCAAAATCCATGGCGTTGCTCCGCTTAACCTGATCTGCATGGTGCGCAGCTTAATAGCTGAAATCAAGCGAAGATTTAACTGCTCGTTTAAATGGCTTCCAACTTGTTGCGTCCGGCGCGAACGGTCATCCGGTGGGGCGGTTTGGTGGCCAGCGATTTGGCCTTTACCGTATCCATGAATATCCATTCGTTGGTGGCGCTCTGCGGTGTGAGCGACAATAGCATATAACCGCGGTTCGATGCATCCATCCAGCGCATTTCATCCGGGCTTGCCGCAACCATCTCGCGCGCCACTTTTTGGGGATCGGTGCGCCCGGTGGCCTGTTCAAAACCCGGCGATGTCACGCTATGCCCGCCAAATTCGACGCCCGCAAAGCCGCGTTCGCCGGGCAAGTCAAACGCCCATCCATTATGGCTGTCGCCGGTTAGAACGATTAAATTGCTTTGCGCCCGCTGTGCCGCGGCCAGCAACCTTGCCCGCGCCTTGGGATAGCCGCCCCAATTATCCATGTTAAACGGTAATTTCGCCTTGGTCGCAGCAATGCCCCGGCTGACATAGGCGACCGCACGTTTATCCGCATCGGGCGAAATCCAGCTTATTGCGGATTCCGGCGTAAAACCATAACCCATATTGGTGCCAACGCCCAATAATGTCCAAACCGCCTGATCGCGGGCGAAACCGCGATAGAGCCAATTTTCCTGCTCGCTGCCCAGCATCGTTGCGGCATTATCCATCCATGCCCCATCGCGAAATTCGGCCAATGCTTTTGCAATATCGCTGCTGCTTAATGCGCCGGTCAACTCGGGCGGCTGTGACCGTGCGATCGTGCGCGTATCGGTGCGATAATAAGTCGCCAGATCGCCAATGGGATAAGATTGCCAGGGCGCTTCGCCAATCGGCATCCATTCGCGCCATACCTGTAATGCGGCATTTTTGCGGACCGACCAATCGCCTTCATTATTCTGATGATTCTGCGCGCCGCCTTCCCAAGCGTCATTGGTGCTTTCATGATCATCCTGAATAACAATCATCGGCGCGCTGGCGTGCAAGGCTTGTAAATCGGGATCGGCGCGGTAGCTGGCATAGCGCAGCCGGTAATCAGCCAGACTGATGATCTCGCTTTCAGGGCGGATCTTTTTTGAAAATTCCGGCCCGGCATCATATCCGCCGGGCGCATATTCATAAATATAATCGCCCATATGCAGCGCCAGATCCAGATCATCGCGCGCCGCCGCATGGGCATAAGCATTGAAAAAACCAAAGCCTAGGTTGGAGCAGGAAAAAATCGCAATGTTGAATTTGGCAACCTTGCCCGCCGGCAAAGTCTTGGTCTTGCCGGCCGGGGAGATGGTGCCATCGGGCGCGATGAAACGGTAGTAATAGCGGCTGCCCGGCGTCAGGCCGCCGAGGGTGATTTTGGCGGTATAATCGCGCCAAGGCCCGGTAACCATTTCCCCGCCCGAAATAATTTTGGTGAATTCGGTGTCGCTGGCAATTTCCGCGCGCAGCTTCACCGCACCGCCGCTCGCCGGCACAAAGCGCGTCCACAGCAGCATCGAATCGGGTGCAGGCTCGCCGCTCGCCACATTATGCGTAAAACCGGTCAACCCGCCGATGGCCTGCGCCGCGAGCGCTCCGCCGGGCAGCATAAGCCCGCCGAGACCAAAAGCAGCGGTGGCCAACAAGGCGCGGCGATCAATGATCAATGTCATCAAATTTCCTCTCAAAATCGGTGTGATAGGCCATCACGGTGCCAGGTTAAGCTCACACCGCCTCAATCATGCCCGTTGTCGTAGCCGCAAATTATGTCAATTTGCGAACAATCGCGAAAAGACCAAATTGCCAGAACCCCCGGCTGAATGAAGGTAGGCTGCGCGATCAAGAACACAGTAAACTCGTGAAAACACGCGCAGCGGCAGCCTATTTTAGCTTGGACCGAGAATAAATTTCTACCGCAAATTCGCATATCGCAAAAAGGGTGAATTTGCTTAAATGATCAAAAACCGATGGAAAATCCGCACCCCAAAATATTCCCACCGAATGAAATAATGGTGCACCCGACAGGATTCGAACCTGTGGCCTCTGCCTTCGGAGGGCAGCGCTCTATCCAGCTGAGCTACGGGTGCATAGGCCGATTGGCTTGGCCGCTTTGCCGTTAGCAAAGTCGCTGCGGAGGCGCCAGCGTCTTTTTTATCCGGTTGATCAAGGGGAGGGTATTCGGAGCTGCGAGCAGCCCAACCGTTACAATAGCCGCGCGATCAACCAATAGCTTGCGGTAATGCCGATGCCATAAGCCGCGGTAACAATCGCGGGCCGCATCAAACCTTCGGCAAATCGCTTGATTGCGGTAAGTAGGGCCAGGCAGAGTAAAACAACCGCAATCTGCCCTGCTTCAACGCCCAGATTAAAGGTTAGCAGCGCCGCCGCCACATCATCTTGGGGAAGGCCAATGTCTTGCAAGGCCGCCGCAAAGCCGAAGCCGTGCAAAAGACCAAAAATAAACGCCACCAGCCACGGCCGCCGTTCGGACAGGCGCGGGCGGGAGGGATCATGTTTGATAATTTCCGATGCCAAAAATAATATCGATAGCGCAATCACCGCCTCAACGGGCTGGGCCGGCAGGCGAAACAAACCAAGGATAGTAGCAATGAGCGTAACCGAATGTGCAATGGTAAAGGCGGTCACCGCCCCGATTACCCGCCAGCGGCCGCGGATCAACAACACCAAGGCGATAACGAACAGCAGATGGTCGTAGCCTTGGATAATATGTTCCATACCAATGACAAAATAATTTTTGGCCAGTTGCCAAGCATCGGTTTTTGCCGTGATGGTTATGGTGGGAGCCGCAGCGGTTATCCGCGCCGCTTGAACCGGGCGGTTTAATGGTGCGATACGGACCAGAATGTCGGTCTGCGCGCCGTCCATATTCGATAAGCCGATGGACTTTCCGCTCACCTTGTCGCGGCAGAGCGCGGTAAAATACGATGTTGCTGTGCCGCCATAAATACGGCGGTTTGGTTTGCCATTTGCGGTGCAGCCTTCGGGCAATATCGGCTGCGTCGCCGGGGTTAAGCCGCCCCTGATCGGCGCTTTCCAGGTTAGCGCCCATTGCCGCGCGTCTTGCTGCGTAAATTCCAGATAGCCGGGGCGCAATTCATCCGCATGCGCGGCAGGTGCGGCCAAAGCCAGCAGAAAAAGAGCGGCCAGCCAAAGCCAAGGCTTCACCGCAAACCGGCCATCCCGCCATCCGGTCACGGCTTGGTGATCTTTACATCATACCCATCGAGCAACGTTTGATAGGCCTTGGCCTCACGCGCTTCCAAGGTTGCGGCGCGCCAATCATTCTCCACCATTTGCCGCACATCGGATAGCTTGGGCTTGGCAGCGGCGGTAACCTTGCGGATACGCAGCAAATGTATGCCAAAACCGGAGCCAATGGGGCCCAGCCATTGATCCTTTGGCGCATCGGACAGCTGGGTCAATTCATCGGCAAATTGCTGCCCAAAAATTTTGGCAAGGTCGCCGCGCGGCGTATCATCGAGCCGCGAGGGAACCGACAAAGGCTCGCTCAACGATTGCCAGTCCGAGGTATTTTTCAGCTTCGCCAGCACCGCCTCGGCTTTGGCTCCGGCAATTTCAGGATCAAAAGCGCTCAAATAGACCTGATCAAAGCTATAGCGGCTATCGGATGCGTATTTGCCGGGGTTTCTATCGAGCAGCTCCTGCAAGGCCTTATCATCTGGCTTTGCGCTTTCTGCCTTGGCGCGCGCGAGAAATTCCATCTTGCTGCGCATCCGGCGGCGGATCACCGGATCATCGCTATCAAGGCCCAAGCGAAGGGCCTCGCGATAGTAAATCTCCTCCTTGATATAGTCGCGGATCAACCCGTCCAATTCACGCGCCGTGGGGCGGCGCTGAAAATTATTTTCAAAGCCTTTGCCCAAACGGCTAACCTGCGCCTCATCGATGATGATCCTCCGGCTGGCGGGATCGATATCATAGCCGCGCCAGGCGAAAAACAGGAAAACCGCCAGCCCCGCGACCAAAAAATGCAGCAATGGCTCGCGCATCCATCCGCTTATCCGATCCTTCATTGTCATGTCACCCGCTACGCTTTCGGATTATACCAGATTGGCGATGTATAGGCCCGTTCCTGCGCGATCAGCTCGATATCACGGGTCAATTTTGCACCATAGCGCAAAGCATCGAACAAAACCCAGCGCGGCGTTGGGATTTCCAATATGCGCACATAATAAAAGGCTCTTAAATCGGGGTTAAATTCCGGGTCACGCCACACGGTTCGAAGCTCCGCTGCGCCGATGCTGTTTGTATAGCTTGCCTTGGCGATATTGACCGTATTGCCCACGGCGGCAAGCTTTCCATCGCGGCCCAACTTGCGGGTTTCGGGGCTGCTCCAAGCGATGTTGAAAATCTTTTCCTGTGTCTTTCCATTGCGGTCCGTCCAACCCTTCACAATCTGCACCCGGTCCAGATTGGCGCCCAGCGGATCTTTAAGCGCGGTGACAATAAAGCTCGGTGCGCCTTTGCCAGTCTGGCGCAAATCGCCGCCCATCGGCACGCCGCGCGCATAGCCCGCCTTCACATAATCCCCCTTCAAATCGGCATCGGCAAAATCCCATCCGCCAAACAGCCGCACTTTCATACGCGGCCCGGTGGTGGCGTAAACCTCCCGGCGTATCATCGCATCGAAAATCGCCGCGCGGGTATTGGCCGTGGCCCAAACGGCGGCATAGCCACCGGCGAGATATTGCCAGCCAAACCGCCCCTCACGCGTGCCCAGATTTTGCGCGGCAATAGCGCGTTTGCCATTTGGCTCATTGCCGGTATGTTTGCCAAAAAAGTTATTTTCATCGGCGGTGGCCAGCGCGGTGTGGCTGTCGGTCGAACCGATCATGCCCAGCTTATAGGGATTAACCCCCGTTTTCGCCTCGATCGCCAAACCGCGCTTCAATGCTTCGCGCACATATTCGCCGGCAAAATCGCTGTCTTTCTTGGCAATCGCCATGGTCAAATTGCCAAGTTCCCACCCGGCATCGCCAAAGCCCGCAAATTCATCATTGCGCGACAGAAACGGGTGGCTCTCGCTATCGCCCTTAATTTGGGTGACCTCAACAATCGGCTCATGCCGGGCGCGTTTGCGCGCATATGCGGCGGACATCGGCCCGCCATCCGGGCCGGTTAATTCAAACATCAATCCGTTGGAAACATTGGAATTATGTGGGATCGCCAGCATCTTGCCGCCGGTTTTCTTCGCATAAGCCTCCATATAGTCCCATAATTGCTCCACCTTGCCATCATCATCGCCCAATGCCGAAAAGGGCAATATTTGATCGGCGCGATCCTTGCCATCGCGCGTCATCACCACCCGGTGCAGATTGTTGCCGCCAGGCATCAATGTATATTCAAAGCCCATAAAGGCGGTGAATTTACCCGGCTGGTTATAACGTTCGACAATTGCGGTATGCGATGTCCATATTTTCTGCGAATTTTCCTTTTGATTTTCGGGGTTGCGCATGGCGGGCGGCAATGTGCCTTTCGCCGCCCGGTCGATCAACTCGGCGGTCACGCGCTGCGATCCTTCGGGGCTTTCATGCATCATATCATGCCACCGGCGCAGCAACGGATCGCGCAGCAACAGCCGCGGCGCATCATAAATCCGCTTAGTAACGCCAAGCCCGTCGCTATGATCGGCAATCACCAGAAAATCGAGCGGCCGGTCCAATTTCGCGGGCACTCCCGTCGTTGACATAACCTTTTCGCCCGATGCAAAACGCAGCGCTTCTTCGGGCCCCAGCCGTACGCCAAAGCCAAAAGCATCAACCGAATTGGCGGTGTGCAAATGCGTATCCCCAAAATAGACATTTTCGGGATAAGCGGTTTCTTTCACTGCAACGCCGCTGCTCTTGCCGCCGGTGCCGCCGCCCTCCTTGCTGCATCCAGTGGCGGTAAGCGCCATCAGGCTTATGACTATTGAAATTCGCATAACTCCGCCCCTCTGTTTCTCTCAGCATCAGGTTGCAACGGCAAGCCGCGCTTTGCAATCATGTTTCTGAGCATCGCTGGTGTAAAAATAACGGGCGCCCCGCAGCGAAGCTTGAATAACCCCATCAACCGCGATATGGGTGCGGCCGCGTAATATGCGCAAAGCCGCCTTAGCTCAGTTGGTAGAGCACTTCATTCGTAATTAGCAGGTCTGATTGCGGAAGTCGTGAAAAGCCAAGGGGTTGCAGCGGCCCTGTAAAATTTAGTAGGCAATTAGTTGCCAGTTCGGGTAAGCCCTTGCGAAGGGGAAATCCCGCAAAAAACATGGCTAGGCCGCCTTAGCTCAGTTGGTAGAGCATCGCATTCGTAATGCGGGGGCCGTAGGTTCGAATCCTATAGGCGGCACCATGTTGTTGATTTTACATGATATTGTTGAAGCATTGGCCTAGCCACCAAACATCCACCGCACAAACTGCCATGCACTGAGTGCGAGCGGGACGATGGTTAGCACTCCAATCACTGTTGCCTCTATCGTTAAGCGCGTATCGCAGCGATTATCTGCGACACGATCATCCCAGTGGACGCCGCGCCACCCATGCTTGCGTAATGCTTCTAATAATTCGGTATGATCGTTATCCAAATGCCTGCCTCCTTTTCAAAGAGGCAAACCGGACCGATGAGCCGGGTGTTAGTAACCTGGACTCGCGCACAGGCGCTGCCGCCTTTGGGCAAAGCCTTGGACATACGCGACAGCCACCCGGCCGAAACATTGTTCAACCGGACGCGAAATCGAGGTTACTAAGCCTCACACCGAGAATTTTGCTCAGCGCAAAGCAGCATTAGCGCGAATGTGGGATAGCGGCAACGATATTGGTGGTTGCACTGGCAAAGTGCTGCCAAATGCCACTCAGGACGTCCGCAAACGTCCGCTGAGGGGTATTGCTTGCCCATCCCGCCAGTGCCAACAATAAGCCCACCGGAGGCTTGTGTGCTCCAATGGGCTTTGTAACTTGTAACCGTAACTTATATCAAAAAACTACTTGGATAAGGCAATAGCGGGTTAGGCGATGGCAGGTAAAGTTTGCGGAGGGCAAAGTTACGTTACCAGCGCCCTTATTCTATCAAAACGGCGTGTGTTCATCCGCTACCCACTTGCCCGAAGTAGCGCGCCATTCTCCAGCTACGCATTCCGCTTTCCATTCAATCTTATTGGCATTTCCTTCACCCCGAATATAGCCCTTTGCAGGGTTGAGATCGTTGACGAAACGATGGACTCCCTCTCGCCAACCCAACTCGGTCATAATTGCTAAAATGCGTTTTGGATGATCGTTTCTACGATCTTTGGGATCAAGTTTTAGAATGCGATAAATTGTTTCCCGACGAACACGCCCGTCTTTCCCTTCAAAGTTTCTTCGCAATATATCCTCAAAAGGATCACCTATCATGCGCTCGCCTTGGATGACCGCTGCTTCAAACCATAAATGCTGAGGGAGTGTAGCCATTTCGCCATTGCGATGCCGTTGCATGGCTTCTGCCCACAATTGATCGCGATTGGCGACAAATGCTTCAACGTCCACTTTGCCAACGGTGACAGGCCAAAACCGTCTGTTGCCGCTGTAATCGGTCAGATAGGTTTCATCGTTAGTTGTCCCGATGATGACACAGTGCCGTTTGAACTGTTGTGCTTTACGCGCATAAGCAGGGCGGAATGTATCAGCGGTTTTTGATAGAAAACTCTTGAGTGCCTGAATTGTCGTTTTGGTCATGCCATCAAGTTCGGCCAATTCCACAATCCAAGCGCGCAACAAAGTTTCTGCCTTGGTTTTGTCGTCACTCCGAAGACTTAGCCCCTCATTGACCCACTCAGGATTTGGTGACAGCGCAAAGACAATACGAGATTTCCCAACCCCTTGCAGCCCTTCCAAAATTAGGATGGTATCAAATTTCGACCCCGGCTGCATTATCCGCTTAACCGCGCCGATAAGTGTCCTTGCGCCAAATTCTCGATGGAGTTCGCTGTCTTCTGCTTGGCAATAATCAATCAGCCAACGGTCTAGCCGCTGGACACCATCCCAGCTAAGTTCAGTCAGATAGTCCTTGATAGGGTGGTATTGATTTTCGTGTGCCAAGGCGGTTAGCTCGCGGCATATGGCTTCCGTTCCAGCCCAAAAATCATATTCACGTTGGAAACGGCTACATAGAATATCCGCGATTTCTTTTATGTCCCGATTTTCAAAATTCGGGCCGTCAATTTCATCTTCATGACTAAACTGATTATGCCGTGCGGAGACGCCTTGAAGCAAAAATCCATGCCGGATATTATCTGGCCAATTTTTTACTGGCTTCTGGTTATCATCAACTTTTGGCCAGCCAAGGTTGTTTGCTGCGACATATTGCATCGCACGTTCTATCTGCCGTGTTGCATAAGCCAGCGGCTGCGGATTTTCGAGAATATGGGCGCTAATACCCAATTGCGGATCAAGCAAAATGGATAGAATGATTTCAGGACGCACCTTATGAGACAATAACCAGACAATGAGCGCATGAACCCGTTCGGAACGGCTGGAGTAACTTTTGTGCGCTGGATCATTTCCTGTTGCGATTACAAGTGCCCAATTTGCATCAGGCGGCACAATTTCTGACAAATCGGCTGGAAGCGGCTCAGGCGCTCCTATTCTAGAAGTTTGATTCACCGCTCCTACTTTCGCAAGCTGTTTGCCCTCAACCTTATATCGCTTCAGATCAAAATCATTTGCTGCAATCCCCGAATGGATGTCAAGAGAAGGGGCATAATCCAACGCCTTTGCTGACGCTGGCACTCGCCCCGATTTCCGCTTTTTATCGTTCAGCCAGTTTATCGTTCCGGGCAGTCGCAGCAAACGGCTAACGTCATGTGTTCCCATGCCGCCGTTCATTGCATGCAATACCTGTTGATTTAAGACTGCGGCCTCATCGGCTAGCATTGGTTCTGCCAGCCGCCATACGGCTTGCGCTCCGCCGCCTGTAAGCCAAACAGCGGACGGACGCGGAACACCCTTTGGGCGCAACTTATCATCCAGCAATAATCCGGTGATCTTATCCAATTGCTCGTCAGGTGTTCCGTTGTAATCTTTGCAATCCAAATCCACATGCAAAAAGTTTGCATGGGAGATGTTGGCTTTGCCGCGATTGCCTACAAGGAATTCATAATTGGCCAAGAAATAGACGTTCTTCGCGCCCGCCTCAGAATTACACTCATTTATGAAAGCAACAAATTCGGCTTTATCATTGGGGTTAAAGATTCGGGAATAGGGGGCTGCATTGCCTTCGCTATTCATCACTTCCACATAGCGCGACTGGTTAGGGAATAGCTTGTCAAAGAATGACCAAGCATGTTCCGCATTGGGGGCGAGAATATCAGTCATTAGACATGCTCCCCGGATTGCGTTGCTGCGATTCCAGCCAGCTTTCGACGTCTGAACGGCGGTAGAGAATTTTGCCTGACCGCTTGCCCGATTTGATGCCGATATATTGGGGGCCGTAGCCATACAGGCGGCCCTTCTCGAAATACGAGGCACTTAGCCCTGTCAGTTCGGGTAGTTCCTTTGTGGTCAGGATTTTTCTTTGATTTAGTGACATTTCAAACTCCTTTGTTTGCCGTAATTGGCCAAAGGAGGATCTGATTTTATCCGGTATCAGAGGTATCGCCTGTAACTTAGGTTCAGTTACGACTGATAAGCTGGGATACTTCGGGCTACGCCATGCAGCACTGAGATAGGGTCGTTCATCCCCATCGCTCGAGTCAATTTCATAAACACGGCTTCCACCCAAGGAGTGATAATTGTTTTGCGTTCCGAGTTGAACATTATGCGCGTTCCCGTGCCTTTTTGCTCTTTCCAGAATTTCTGACAATGCACGCAAAATGCTGCAACCCATTTAGCCGTTATTGGTTTGCCCGTGCGGCCTTCGAGTTCATCGACTTTGGCAAAAACCCGCATGAGTTCGACGGAAGCGAGATTGAATTTCCGAACAGCATTTTCCGCGTCCAAATGCTTCAACAACATATCCATCAACGCATCACGCCGTGCTGCAAAAATCAATTCTGCTAGGTCGTCAACTTTATCGGCAATCCGGTTCAGTTTGGCCTTGGCTTCGCTAAAATGGGTCAGGTCGGCTGGAACATCCACCTTATTTGTTTGAATTGTAACGTCTGAGAAACTGCGAATAATCTCTACCGCATCATATAGAAAGTTCAGATGTGCCAACCCATCACTGAAACCAAACTCAGTCATCAGCTCAGCATTGATAGCACGCAAATCTAGGTCAGGTTCGTCACTAGCTGGCAGGTCGGCAACGCCGTGAACAATATCATATTTCAAGACAGCGCCTTTAGATTTATCGATCTTACTTTTCGCCATGCCCCACCAACTCCAATATCTTTGCTGCCACTTGTTCCACAGGGCCGCGCAATCGTTCAACATTTATCACAATATAGCCGCCCGTCACATCGCCATCCGCACGGTGATTGAGCAGCCGCTTGAGCGCATAATGTGGAATATCGAGGCTTTCGGCTATAGTGATAAACGTGCGGCGCAAATCGTGGATGGTGAATTTGATGGCACTCGCCGCGCAAACGCGGGTGAGGAAGCGTTTGGTTTCTACCAAATGCCCCGTTTCGCCGGGACCGGGAAACACCCAAGGCGACGCGCCCGTTTGCACTTTGCGGCTGGCAAAGACGCTCATCAAGAATGCGGATAAAGGCAAATCCAACGGATCGCCATTTTTGGTTTTTGAAATATGCAAACTGGCCAAAACAAAGTCGATATTCTCCCACCGCAATTTCATCACTTCGCCGCGCCGCATTCCGGTGAACAATGTGATGATCAGAAAATCTCGCGATAGGCTTGGTTCGGCTTGCACCGCCTTCCACCAATCGGGCAAAGCATGGGCGGCAATCAATGTCCGCCGCCGTGTCTCCCTATGCCAGCTTCGCGTTTTGCTCAATATGTCCACCGGATTGGGCGGGAAATCATCTTGCGTTGCCGATATGCAATTATAAACTGAGCGCAAATGTCGCATGGCGTTGTTGCCCGTCACGTCGCCATATTGCTTGCTGATTTTCTTGTGCCGCTCCATCACCATTGAACGGGTCAGTTCGCATAAAGGCTTGTTCCCCCAATCCTTCAGATAACGCCTTGCCGTTCGGCCATAGCCTTCCACCGTATGCGCGGACAGATTAGGACGGATTTCAAAGAATGTGGCAAAGGCCTTAGCCAGTGTCACCTTGCGGCTGGCAACCGCCTTGGCTTCTTCGACCGGATCAACCCCGTCCGCCATTTCGGCCAGCAAGGCCAACGCCTTCCCTCGTGCAATATCCACCGGGATATAGTCGGCGCGCCCAACGGTGATACGCCGCTTGGTTCCATTGACGCGGCCATCGACATAATAGCTTTTCTGGTTCGTCCCCACCCGCAAGCCAAATCCGGTTAGCAAGGTATCTCCATAAAAGTCCTGTCTCTTTTCAGCGAAGGGTATGGCCTCTATGTTGGTTTTCGTAAATTTCAATTTCTGCATGGTGGCCTCCTTACGCCACGCACCAGCATAGGAATCGAAATTGAAAAAGCTCGAACAATCATCACGTTATCGGGTCACGTCCAACGATGTGCGAAACAAAGATACAGCGTGATAAGCGCCGCCCTCACCCGCGCACGCGGGAGGGGGTGGCAAGGATGAATGTCGGTATTGGTTTCCGAATTGGAGCGTTATCGGATGACTGATTCCCTAATCCGCTGATTTGGCGTTTGTATTTATCTAAAATCACTATTTGTCAGGGTCGCATAAAATTGAAATTTTGACAGTATGGGTTCCATAAAATTATCAGCTGCTAAGTTAAAACTTCTGCTCAAACAACTTGCCACCTGCCATCACCAAGATACGAGAAGCCGCGGCGATGGTTTCTTGCCTGTGAGCGATGATTATGCGAGTGATGCCCATCCCACCGATTGCTGCATTGACCGCTTGCTCATGCGCTGTATCGAGATGAGCTGTGCCTTCATCAAGGATTAGTAATGCCGGCTTGTGGTAAATCGCACGGGCGATGCACACCCGCTGTTTCTGGCCGCCGGACAATGTCGATCCCATATCGCCGACCAGCGATTCATATTGCATGCGCATCGCCATGCGCATGCCAGTATTAAATTAAATAAATATAGAATATAATAAATTATTTTTTTTGTCCACAAAAATATATCTATCATCAATGCTGAAAAAAACATATATCCAACAATA
Organism: Sphingomonadaceae bacterium; assembly: GCA_021732525.1. Lineage (GTDB taxonomy): Bacteria > Pseudomonadota > Alphaproteobacteria > Sphingomonadales > Sphingomonadaceae > Sphingorhabdus_B. Next base: position 37,047 of record JAKFUU010000007.1, read on the forward strand.
TATCCAACTGTAATAAAGTTAATGTAATCTTTAACAATAATATTTAAAAATAACGATGAAACCATAAACATAAAAAGCATCATAGATATATGACGAGTATATTTGAAATGTATTTTCATAAATCACCTAAATTCTATTAAAAACTAAACCACTCGGCAACACGTGCCGAGTGGTTTAGGTTTTTATTAATAAGGGAGGAACGTGCGTGGGTACGATCCGGGATTTTGTATTTGATCAAGCTGTTGATTAAAGGTAGAATCGTACAGTTCCTGTGTAAGGAGATTTGTCAAAGGCGCCCCAACGGCTGCGCCCGCCAAGTTCAATGCCACCTGCTGCCCTAATGTAAGGCCCGCAGTAGCTTGGGCTCCAACAATTGTTATAACTGGAGAAGCAATCACGCCAGACACATAAAGACTTAATTGAGCTGACAAATGAGCAGCCTGTATTTGACCATGGGTTGCAGAAGCTGTCACTACAATCGGAGGCGTCTCCCTGATGCCATCGCCGTCATTGTCGGTCCCATCTGGATAGTGCGTCGGTCCGCCGCCACCGCTGGAGCCTTCGCCGCCGTAAATAAGCGTAGCGTACGGGCTATATCCTGCAGTTTCATGTGAATTGCCTCCGCCAAAGCCGCCGCCCCCAAAGCCAAAGTGACCAGAGCCCGAATTAATGTCGTATCCAATTACAAGAATGTCGTCAAATCCCCCGCTGACCATCATAATTTCATCGCTGGTGAGTTCGCGGAACCCACCCGATGGTTTGCTGTTTATCACTTGCATATTCATGTTACTTCTCCTTGGTTGATGTTAGCCTCATGGCTATGCTCCCGCAAGTAGCCGCCGATTAACGCCGTGAAGCGCGTCGCATTGGCCATGGCGGAAGGTTGGTGGGAGCAGATCAGGATCGCGATATTCAGCTCGGTGAGCGATGTCATCAGCGATTGCTCCATCATCGGGTCGATGTTGGCGGTGCCTTCATCTAAGATCAAAAGGGACGGTTTGTGGTAGATCGCGCGGGCAATGCATACCCGCTGCTTCTGGCCGCCATCTAAGATCAAAAGGGACGGTTTGTGGTAGATCGCGCGGGCAATGCATACCCGCTGCTTCTGGCCGCCCGACAGCGTCGATCCCATATCGCCGACAAGCGATTCATATTGCATCGGCATCGCCATGATATCGTCGTGGACATGAGCCACCTTGGCCGCCGCGATGATATCGTCCATTTCGGCATAGGGATCAAAGAAGGCGATATTCTCCGCCATCGTTCCGGCATAGAGCGCATCATCCCGCGCCACATAGCCGATCAGCTGGCTGAGCTTTGTGCAATTACGCAACGTCACCGTAATTCACATTGCAGAAGATTGGTGGGAGCAGATAAAGCTACTATTAATACTATTCAAAACGTCAACGCCCCTGCGTTCCTTTTGAAATGCATCCATAACCAGGAGGACCTATAGAAAATATTTCTTCTCCAAAAGTTCCGTAAATAATATATGAGTCCGGAAATATCTCATTGACATCTTCAATGCTATCGTGCGATTCTGTATTACTGCCCCAATAATCTATTTTTATACCGTAATACTTGATGTTTTCTTTCGAAAGCACCCAGAGCATATCTTTATAATTTCTACAAATTAGATTTAATTTAAAATCAATTCGCCTAACTAAATCTTTATATTGATTCAGATAAGATTTATCTCTCATTATATCATCAAAAAAATTAGTTTCTTTTTTTAAGAGAGTGTCTCTATATAATGAATAATCTTTCTTTAGTTTTTCTTGATGATGTTCGTATTTTCTATTTAAAGAAAATTCAATAATATTCGAAGGAATAGATCCATGACTTATTATGAACGAATCTTTCATTAAAGAAATCGATTTTGCAGCAGGAACAATATAATTAGCGCAAGAAGATACGCAATATCCATCAACTACTACTTTTATTTTATTTTATTTTTAAATATAAAATAGCCTAATTGAATTGCAGAATTTACATCACCCCCTTTGCTTTTTATAATTATGTAATCTATTTTTGACTTTTTATTTTTAATGAATTTTATTGATTCACTATCAATTTTATCGTATAAACATAGAATTGTTGCATTATTGGCCTTTATTGTTATGTTTCTTTCTAAGCAGATATCTCTAAAAGATTCATAGGAAGTCAATTTTTCAACTTTAATATAATTTGTCTTAATTCCCAACACTATGAAAGTAAAAAATAGAAAAATTTTTGTCATAATCTCATTACCTTAAAGCTTACATCGAGACCGATTTCAAAATCGGTCTCGATGCCATTAATTGTTCAATATATTATTCTAAAATATATCGGAATTATCTGCAATCGCTCGCTCCACCGCTCCCTGCAACTGATAGATGCGTATCCTATCATACACTAGATCAGCCTGCTCAGCCCCGCTGAGATGCCCAAATTCGCTCTCAACTCCTAGAATTATAGCCTCCTCCCTGCTTGGTTCTGAAACTGGGAAGCAATTAAATCCGCTTGAGGTTGCATTACAGTGGGAATTTGGAAGTCGTGTTAAGTTGAGTGGCGACATCTCTTGAAGAACCTGCTCAATTGTGTGAGACGTATTTGGATGAGGTACGTCATCAACAGTTAAGTCTATGTGGATGTTTATTACGATTCCTGGATGGCGTCTTGGTTCTCCGAATCCCCCACTCACCGCCGCAATTTCATCGCTGGTGAGTTCGCGAAAGCCGCCGGTAGGTTTGCTACGGTTTATCACTTGCATATTCATGTTACTTCTCCTTGGTTAAGTTTAGCCTCATGGCTATGCTCCCGCAAGTGGCCGCCGAGCAGCGCGGTGAAGCGCGTCGCATTGGCCATGGCGGAAGGTTGGTGGGAGCAAATTAGGATCGCGATATTCAGCGCGGATAAGGCGCGCATCAGCGATTGCTCCATCATCGGGTCGATATTGGCGGTGCCTTCATCAAGGATTAGTAATGCCGGTTTGTGGTAAATCGCGCGGGCGATGCACACCCGCTGCTTCTGTCCGCCGGACAAAGTCGATCCCATATCGCCGACCAGCGACTCATATTGCATGGGCATCGCCATGATATCGTCGTGCACATGCGCGGTTTTGGCCGCCGCGATGATATCATCCATCTCAGCATAAGGATCAAAGAAGGCGATATTCTCCGCCATCGTTCCGGCATAAAGCGCATCATCCTGCGCCACATAGCCGATCAACTCGGCAAGCTTGGTGGGGTCATAGACAGACAGCGGACGGCCATTGAGCAGCAGTTGGCCCGCCGTGGGATCAATCAAGCCCTTGATGATCTTAATCAGCGTCGTCTTGCCGCCACCCGATGGCCCCGCCATGCCGATAATCTCGCCGGGTTTGATGACAAGATTGACCCCGCGCAATATTTCCGGTTCCGACGGCGCATAGCGGAACCAGATATTGCGCAGTTCCAGCCCGCTGCCGAATCGATTTTTTATAGATCAGGATTATTTTTCGTAATTTTAGAATTTGGGTATTTTTTTAAAAAATCGGATAGAGTTATTGGGGTATTTTTATATATGTATAAATATATAGCATAAATAAATATGCATGTAAAGATAATATAAGATAGATAACTATCTGATAAGCGTAAATTTATTATTGAAACTAAAACAATTAAAACCAGTGTCTTCTTGTTATTGTTTTCAATTAAAATTTCAGATTTACATTTGTTACAATGAAATGGGTGGCCTAGACCGATTAAACATTGCTCAATGGGTATTCCGTCGTCGCAAGCAGGGCATTTTTTTAACATAATTGATCCTCTTTTTTTGTTATCATTTAATGATCAATATTTAAAATTATAATAAAAGAGAATTAATCATCGATTAGTATATATTATTTAAATTAAAAACATTTATTTTATCTTTGACTAAAAATATCTTCATAAAAGGGAATAAAGGGGTTAGGATTAATTGCATCAAAAAAATCACCAATATTCCTAAATTGGTCAAAATTTGTAGTGTCAGGAAAATCAATTTGAGCAATAATGTCGTCTGCAAGCTGTTGCGCTGATCCATCGACAAGTGCAGTTATTCCTCGTTCAGCAAGTAAAACTGCAACAATGGAAAAGAGTGCGGGTGCAGATGCAGATGTAAGTGCCGCACCCACCGCCAATCCGCCTAGAAAATGACGTGCACCCCAACTTGTTACCATTCAGAGATAGAGTCCTCCTGTTAAATGCTTGATGGTTGAAGGGATGACAAGCTCTATCGGGGCATGCCCCGATAGAGCTTGTTTTGCGGCCTCTGCGGGGG
>JAKFUU010000024.1 GCA_021732525.1 Sphingomonadaceae bacterium
AGAGGCGATGCTACAACTGTCCGATGGATGCCTTTGGAATGCTGGAGTCGTCGACGCATAGAGTCGACCCATAAGTGCGCGCAGAGACGCTTAGCGTATATCTGTGCCCGTTCTATGTCCTGACCCCATGTTGTGTTGGTTGGCCTGCCTATGGCCCATCTGTTGCGCGGGTTGCGCAAGAATTCGACGCGTGGCAGAAATTCCGTCGAATGAGCCGGCGGCAAGCGTTGAGCCGAATTCACGGCAACCGCTCGAACGATCTCCTGTTTAATGTCTGTTGATGACAGCCAGCGCCGTTAAACTTACCCAGAGATATGTGGTGGCAAAGATCAGCCTGTTGGCCCAACCCACATAGCCGGAAACGCCACCAGGCAGTTCCTTCAGAGGTGTAGACTGACCGGAAACGTCAACGCCCGCACTCTTTAAAGCGCTGAAGAAGAGCGCGAATGCCCCCGCCATGAGTGCAAGACTGATCCATGGCAAGTTGGCAATGACCAATGATGGTGGCGTAATGCCATTCGCATGCTTCAAGGCCATCGTGACGACGACAGCGGCAGCGCATATTGATGGGATGCCAATCATTGCAGCTGCTCCGTGCAGCTTGTGGTTGATGTCGAACGCCCCGCCCATTGTCTGGCCGATCCCTCCAAGAAAGAGGAGGAGTAGCGCGACCTTGCCAAGGCCCGTGACCGATAATGGCCAAAGCGCAGCAATCAAAGCGAAGGAACTGAAGGCCCAAGAAACAAAGACGATTGTTAAGACCCACGGGTACCGACCGTTGGCATATTCACTGACCATCCGCCACGATGGCGAGAACTCGGGACTCAGCAAATGCAGCAGAAGGAGCGACAAGCAGGAGATAGCGGTTGCGGCGAATGCAAGATAGGCGGCCGTTCCATTCCACCCAACCGCTGCCGCTTGATATGCACTCGTTTCCATGGCGTTAGTTCCTTTCAGCCTTTGAAGATTCGGCATTGCCCGGGCAACTCAATTTGGATATAGTTATATATAATGAATACGTCAACATCAGGCAAGCGCCTATATACTTCGTCGCTTCGCACCGAGTCCGCCTCAAGGACGCGTGACCGTATTCTGGAGGCTTCAAAGACGCTTTTCGGCGCCGATGGCATCGACAAGGTCAAGATCGCAGATATTGCAGCAAAGGCGGGCGTGTCAGCTTCGGCGGTCTATGCAATCTACAAGTCGAAAGACGGTATTCTGCGCGCTTTGATGGAGCAATCTCTGTTCGGAAGTAAATTCCAGGAAGCGCAAAAGATGCTCGAAGGAATCGACGATCCAGTAAAGCTGGTAGAACTCACTGCCAATGTCTCTCGTGCCATATACGAATCCGAAAGTGTTGACCTTGGACTCTTGCGTCATTCATCCGGCTTTTCGCCTGCGCTTCACCGGATGGAACAGGAGTTTGAGCAAATGCGCTTTGCCATGCAAGGAGACCGCCTTAGAAAACTGGAGGCGGCGGGGAAGTTACGCCAAACATTGACATTGGAAGCGGCGCGGAGGGTCATGTGGACGTTGACAAGTCGCGACGTCTACCGGATGCTCGTCCAAGACGGTGGCTGGACTGCAGACTGCTACCAGAAATGGCTTTCGATAACATTGCGTGAGACATTGGTGCAGTGACGGCGATGACCAGCAGTTTTAGACCACCATTATATGTAGGCAACGTTCAGGCATTTGCATGTGGCAGCAGCTCGCATGGCAGCTCGTATTGCGGACAGTCAAAAATCTCCAACAAAGCTACCTTCCGTGTTTTATCTGTTGCCAGACTATGCGCCATCGGTCCGCGGCAAAAGTGATGGGCACCTCGGCAATCAGCATTCGGGCCTTGGTCATTGAACAATACGTTCATCATGACGAGCGAGCCCGTTTGTGCTCAATCTCAATCGGATCTATCCGTTTTCGGATATCAAGACTGTTGAAATACGGTCGGATCGCATCAAGCTTCTTGTTATCGAAGTCTGCTTCAATCGTCGAGAAGGCCTGGTAAAGCTGTTGAGGCGTCAAAGATAATGACGGACCGTCGAACACTAGACCATCCCGTGAGAAGCTGCACGGAAGTCCCGCCTCAGCATCTTCAAGCATACGCAAGGCATTGATTTCAATTCGGACGTCTTGGTCAGGCTCCTGCACAACTTTCCAGGCCCGAAGGATCGACCATAGTCGATAGTTTTCATCGCGCTTTATAATCTGGCGACTCGATTTTTCGGATTGCGCGGCACGCACGGCCTCGCCGAACCGTTCGATTGGCAGGGCAATAGCCATCGTTAAGCTCACGCGCCCAGCCTCAGTCGTATCTGTTAGCATGTGCCGAGCAGCTACCATCAATGCAGCGGCCTCTGTTTCCGCGCCGCGCGCTGCGCTCCAATCGAAAAGCTTTCGAAGCGGGCCGACAGCGGTGGACCGAAACAGAAAATCCCCTCGTTCGGCGCGGAGGCAATATTCAAGCCACATTTGCCAAACCGAATCGCCCGCGTGAACGTTCGGTGGCCGGGATGTGATCCAAAGTTGATAGAGGAGATCGAGCGTCACACTTGATATCTCGCCCACCCGAGCGACGGCAAGAGCGCCGAACCAGTCGCCAACCTTTTCTGCATGTGCTTTCGAGATTGCCAGCGACCCAGTCAGGAACGCAGACACCTCTGGTGTGAGCGATTTGGAAAGACGCAAAAGCCAGGAAGGCTTCTCATTCAGCGATTGCAGCAAATTTGTCTCGATGAGGTGGTCAGCTACTAAAAATTCCTGCAGCGAGCGATGACCGAAGTAAATCGTCGAACCACCCTTCTCAACTAAACAGCCTTGGATCAACTCCCGCCGCAGTTCTTCGCGCTGCATCCGGTGGTTGATGTCCTTTGCGGCCTCGTCACAAATGCTTTGCGGAATATCCTTAAGCGTAGTGGTCGATGCACCGCCCCGTTCCCACAACCACCAAGCGAGACTAGCATTAAATTTCCGCCGGATAGCGATCGGAAACGCAGAATGCCTGCCGGGCTTGGCGAACTCGCGCTGAAGTAGAAAATGCACAAAAGTCTCATAGAGTTGCGACACTGTCATCTTCGGTTGCAGCGCCTGAGGCTCAAGCGCAATCTGACACAGCATCTCGGCGTGGACTGGTCGCTCCAGAAGTTCATCAAATCGTCCCGAAAGCAGCTCATCTACGCGAGTGGTGACCCATTCCTCGGTTCGATGCTGGGCAACAGGCGCGCGTTTGACAAGTATTGGAAAATAATTTCGAACGTATCGTTGCGATTCTGGTCGGGTGAATCCACGTAGTTCGACATGCCGATAAGCCCGCCTATCGAGGACTGGCACTTCGAGGCCGGCTGAGGTCCGCTGTTTGCCTTCAATTATCAACTTGAATTCATGGTCATCGTGGAATGCGGTGTCTCGGCCCAGAACGAGGACGCGCGCATCGCCTTCGTCTACTTTCATGAGTTCGCCTAGGACCTGTTGAAACAGGTCAATCGTCATGCCATGCTTCATCTCGTCGAAGCCATCGTAGATGATCAGAAACCGGCCAAGCCGATTCAGTTCGCGTACCGTTTGATAGTGGTAGTTTTCTACGCGGTGCTGACTCGCCAGCACCTTGCCGAACAAGCCATCCAGGGATTGCTCGTTGACGATTTCGCCAAGCGGGAAAAGTAGAGGCACACGTTTAGTTGGATCCTCAAGGGCGTCTTTGGCCATGGCCGCAGCGAGGTGCCGCGCAAAAGTTGTCTTGCCCTTGCCGTAAGGGGCGAGCACGAAAAGCGGCGGTGCGCCGTCCTCTTGCAGCCAATCGAAGACAACCGACTTAAGGTCGGCACCTTCGACCGCTTCAGGCGCGATATAATAATTATCGAGTTGACTCTCGTCGTAAGATCGAACCAAATCGTGGAGATATTCATCAATGAGCAACAGGCGGCGTTGAAATTCTGCGAAGGTAAACGCTTTCAACTTCCGGCCTGCCTGAGCTGCATTTCGACTGTCCGGTGTAAAACCTCCGCGCGAAACAAGCCAAGCATGATCTATGTCGCCACTGTTTACTAACGGACCGTAATCGTTGGCAAACTGGCTGCATTGGCCGAGAGGCAGGTTGCCTGCATAATCCTTAGTCTCGATCGCGTAACGAGCCGGATCGCCGAAAACATCGCGCTCCCAGATTCCTTCGATATCAACATTTTTGTAGTTGATTTTCACTTCAGTTTTGGCGCGAAAACCAGCGGCCTGAAGGACCTTTGCAACGACGTCGCGAAACGCGTTCCCTTTTTCCGTTGAATTGCTCAATATGGACTCAGACAAATATCGTTTGGGTGACTGTTCCCTATTCCAGTCGAGAAAGCAACCTTCCCGCAGCACCCGCTTCAGCAGCTAGATTGCGATTATAAGCAAGCGGCATCTTTGGCGTCTTCCAACGTAATGCATCCATTATGCCCGCCAATGTCTCGCCAACAGCGAACAGATCCTGATTGAGCCCCACTCTGGTCGAATGCGAACTGAACCCTGAAATCAGCGATGCGGCTTGCTCCTTGTCGAGATCGCCAAAGGCACCGATCTTCAGGGCGCTTTCGATCATCAAGCGATAAATTGGAGTGAGCGAACCTGGATGGAGCGGCAATTCGCCGATGTGATTTTCGGTCCGCGCCGCCACGGCATCGCGCGCGGCAAAACGCCGCATATCCCAAGTAGCTCGTCCAGAAACAGCGTTCAAATTGACCGCTGCCCGCTTTGGTCGCGCCGCATATCGTCGTACGATTACCCGCCGGAACACTGCGCCGTTCTTAATATCGGCGGCATTCAGCCAGGCGAACAGCGCCCGCACTGACCGTGGAGACAGAAAGGCGGTTGCGCCTTCACCCTCCTGATCGCCTTTGGATCGCCCGATCCGGAGCAGCCGTGCGTCAGGATCGAGTGCTTCAATAATGTCGGCAACCTCAACGGCCACAAGTTCGCTGGCCCTTAGTCCAGTGTCATATGCCACGGAAAGCAGCGCCCGGTTTCGGAGGCCGGTTGGCGTATCATCGCAAGCATCGAGGATCGCCCGGACATGGATGCCGCGCGGCGTATCGGCGAGCGGGTCTTTGACCGGGCCACGAAATCGCAGCGGCCTTGCCTGTTTTTGCTGTGACCCCACCTGCCGACGATGTGCTGCAATCGCCAAGCGCACCAATTCATGTTTGGTTGGATCGTCCAGCCCCAGCAGACGGTGGACTTTTCCAATTGATGCCTTGTAGCGGCCAAGCGACGCAGGCGCAGCGCCTTCGCTTGCCCGTTCGCGCAGCCATTCTGCGACCTGCTGCGATGATGCTGGGAAAGTGCGGTAATATTTGCGTCGGCACCATAGATCGAACGCTTCGCTGTCCTGCTTTAGCGCACGCAAGCTGTTTGGCGCTGCGGCCGACGCAAAAGCCGCCATCATTTCGCGGTCGACGGTTACGCCCTTGCTTTGGTGGGACGTTTCCAACTGCCACGTCAGCGCGCTTACGACCGCAGGTAACTTAGGCACATCTTTTGCCTCTGTGTGGGGAGGATTTTCGGTCATTTCGAGCGGGTTTTGGCAGATAGGGCGAAATTAAGCAACATGTGATAAGTTGCCCTTATCACATGTGCATGTTTCAACCGTGCGAGAGGGCGGACTGAGAGCGGTGCTTTAGGATACAATTTCGCTAAACGGTCTAATTATTTGACCCCGAAATGCTGGCATGGGGCAACTGCAAAAGATCGGGCCGCACATTAGCGTAACACTGCCAGTTCATTGGTCGAACGATATCGTCTTCAGATTTATCTCAGAAATAGCTCGGTTTGCAGCTCGTTGCTTTTGCAGATAAATCGGCTAATCGCTTAGCGAATGGCTGCTGAACCTGAAGAAATAGAGGAATTTGTTAAGCGAGGTGCTCCGCTGGCCGTGAAAATGGCGACCGGCGCGGCTGGAGCAATTATCGGGGCCGCAATTGCAGGCCCGCCCGGTGCAATTCTTGGCAGTCTTGTCTCTCCTTTTTTGGGGCATCAACTCAACCGTGCTTTAGGTGAATTTGTCACTCGTCAACTGGGAGAGAGGCAGCGCATACGGGCCGCAGCGGGTACCGTTTTGTTGGCGACAAATATGGAAGCCCGTTGCGACATCGGGCATTCATTAAGAAGTGACGGATTTGATAAGGTTGACGAAGCGGGCCGTCGGCCTTTTGACGAGCTAACAGAACAAGCTGTTTTAGACATGATGAACTCAGTAGAAGAGCGACGACTGCCATATCTCGCGAATTTCTACTCTTCGCTGTATTTTGATACGGACATTCCCCGTGCCTCGGTGGCCACTTTCGTCTCAATTGTCAGTTCGCTGAACTTCAGAGCCATGTGCATAGTCAGCCTGGTTGGACTGAGTGTGGTTCGTACAGGCAAAGAACGTGTGGATGGCGAGCCCGACCCATGGTCCAATCTCGACCACATGGTCGCGAAAGAGATATTCAATTTGGTCAACGCAAGTGTCCTGATTAACAAGGCAGATGACAAACCGCATTATGCTGCAACCTTGGGTTACACCGATGTTGAACCGGGGACGTTGCAGCTCGGTCCTATTGGACAAATGATCTATGAAAAAATGGCGTTGTCGGCAATGCAATTGGATTCTCAAGACCTGATCGAAACGCGAGAAAGCCTTCAAAGAATTGCCCTTTCACCGTCAGGCGGGCCGAACTTTGTTGAGCAATTTGAGAGGGCGCTAAAACCTTTTGAGCGCAGCTTTAGCTTGTCAGATTGGTCGGCGTCGGGCACCGAATTTCTAATTTCAATCCCCATTACTGAACATAGAAATGCTGGCAATCCTGTCGTTCAGGTAGAAGCAGCTAACAGTGGTGGAGGTTATAAGCAGATTGAATTAGACGTTAGTACAGATGCCGACGGCACCGTTGAGTTACGCGCTAATAAGCCCTTCATCGGACGTGCCATAATTCCATAACGGTTACGTCTTCTGCCGACAAGTTTTCGGTCGTTCGCCAACTATTGCGAGCGCGTCGAAAGCTGACGTATACGTAGTCTAGGGACACAAGCCCATGAGGTGACGATATGGCTGAGATGTTAGGCGGAGCTGACTGTCCGCTTATGATTGTAATTCTGCAAAAGCGGACAATGCCAACCGCCGCCCATTATGGATCTGGCGGAAAAGTTCTTAAGAACCATGCGAAAATGAGGCGATTGCATGCCATGTCGCGTGTGGCAAGGCACACGAAGTCAGTATCGTTTTTAGCGTAATAATGCACCGCCACGTCCATACCATATGAATTGCCGCCATGGCCCCAGCTCGCATTTTGACCGGAATTCACTACAAATCCCATACCATACCACGGTGTCGCACCAGCAGTCGTGGCGACCTTGAACATCTTGGGCGACAACAGCTTACCGTCGCGCATTGCCTGCAGAAAACGGAGCATGTCGTTCGGCGTCGAAACACCGCCGCCAGCTGAGGCACCAAGCCATGGCAGGCTGCCGGTATTAGCTACCAGCTTGGGTTCCGCTCCGAAATAGGTTGTATAGCCGACGGCAACTTTTTTCAGATGTTCCTTGTCGGGAAAACCGCTGTCCCTCATCCCGGCAGGCTTAAACACATGATCGGCGACATAGTCGTAATAGCTGCCACCGGCGACCTTCTCGATTACAGCGCCGAGCAAGATGAAACCGTAATTAGAATAGTCCTCCTTGGTGCCTGGGGGAAAGTCAGGTCCACGGGTTCCGTTTAGCTTTACAATATCGGCGATCGTTCTAACCCGCGCACGATTGGCTCCATCTTCGCGACCGAGAATTCCGATATCGCCGGTTCCTCCGCGATGATTAAGCAGCTGACGGATCGTAACCTTAGCCATTTCTGCATTCGGATAGGCCGTGAGATATTTCCCAAAGGGCGCATCAAGATCGATTTTACCAGCGTCGACCAATTGCAGCACTGCCACTGCAGTGAACATCTTTCCGGCAGATGCCAAGAACATGGGAGTGTCCAGTGACATCGGGGTTCGCGACGTAACGTTTGTCAGGCCCCAGCTTCGTGCGAAGACCCTCTTGGACCCCCGCGCTACAATTATTGATCCAGCGAATTCATCGCGGGCCGCGAGCCGATTGGCTATCAGAGCCGTCGCTTTGATGGCCCCGTCTCCAGGCAATGCCAAAGGTCTAAAGTCCAGCGTCTTCAGCGTCTTCCCATCCGCAACGAGTTCCAGTTTCGCCCGTTGCAACCCCTGCAAGCATCGCTGACGTAGTAGCACGGTCAGCGCAGTTACAGAACTTGCCTCGAAACGCTCAACCGAAAAGCCGCACGTGTCTTGCGCGTTTTCAAGCGCAAATATCGGATTATCGTCGTGGAGATACTTGCGGTAGAACACCTTAATCTCCGCCACATCGCCGGAGTTAAATGCCGTCAGCCATTCCTGAAAAATTTGCAGGATCGGCCCATTTTGCGGTGCGGCTGCCTCGTTCTTCGCCTCTGTCTCGGAAGCATCGGTGATTGGAACGAGTGTCATTGCGAATGCTACAGCAGTTGCCGCCAAGGATCGAAACATAGGTTACTCCGCAAATACTGCATCAGCGTAGCGTCTAAAGTTCGAAATGGACAATATGTTCTGTGGTCTTTCGGCTTGGGCCTTTAACAAGGAATGGCCGCATTCAGGCAAAGTATGTGTGCAAGGCTAGTCCTAAATCTTGTCGAGAACACACCCACAGCTGTCAATTGCACAGCGCTGGTCAGGCGGTTCTGAAAGAGGTAGTTCGGCCATCCGCCACGGTCACGCCCGGTGAGCCTTATACGTCCGGCGCACCCATCTCAACGTCGGCCGATCCGACCATTTTGCGATGTACGGTGAAAGCGAATGCGGCCAAGTAATTCCAGACGAGATGCTCTTTACTGGTTCCACCTGCGGCAAGGCGACTGGCGCGAACAAGCTGGCGGCGGTCAGGTCGGTGCGACCAAATTTTGGGCCAACCAAATAATCACCCCGCGCCGCGAGCACTTGGTCGAACCAATCCAGTTCGCGTTCCACTTGTGCGATAAGGTCCGGCAGGAAGCCGGGCTGCGCATTCATGCCCGCTGCCATAATTCGTCGCAGCAGGGGCCAAGTAAGCCGCCCGATTTTCATCTGACGCTTGCTAGTGCCGCGCAGCAGCACGTCGCGAATGCCTGACTGTGGATCGTGAAGTAGTCCGGCGTAGAGGCATTGGCGAATGAGCGGAGCCGTCGTTAGTTCTAGTCGCCGCTCGATTTCTAAGTCCCCGCCGGACAGTCCCGCCCAGTCCAAAATGCGGTCGCTGCCTTGGTATAGCGTGCCGTCGCCAAGCAGGAGCAAGGGAAGCGAAGTGGTTGGGGCACCCAAACGCTTGGCGCGCAGTATGTGGGCACCAGGGGCTAGCCGCTCCTCATCATATACAATCCCTTGCAAGTCGAGCGCCCAGCGCGCCCGCTCGCAATAGTGAGAAGGTGCCAAAGTAAGAAGAAGCGGGCGTTGCTTCTCGTTTGCGGTCACGGGTGCTTCGGTCATTGCGCAAGTATCTTTCGACCGTTCTCGGTCAATAGTCCAATCCGCTTTTACGATTTGGAGAACGGCAGCTGTTGAGTACTGGCGAAATCATCATAAACTTCCGCAATCTTGTCGAAAATTGACGGAGGCCGAAAGACCTTTTCATCGCCAGCCTGCCGCTCTAGGTCCGAACGATGCTGCTGATCGTCGGAACCTTTCGCCTGCCTACACACAATATGGAAGCGGCCCGACCAATAATGGAGCGAATGGCATTTGCTAGTCGCTCTGAGAAAGGCTGCATAGAGTACGGTTACGCCCAAGACGTGTTCGATACCGGTCTGATCCATGTCAAAGAATTGTGGATCGATCAGGGGGCGTTTGATCTGCACTTTGCGGCTGCTCATCTCGCTGCGTGGCGGGCGGCTTGGCCGAGTCTCAACATCCACGATCGCAACCTGTGAGTCTACGATGTCGGTGAACCACGCGCAACTTAGAGGTCATCGCAACCATTGGTTCGCGAAATACGGTAGATGAGAACAAGTGGTGGCTGCGATCTGCGTTGTCAGCTCCCGACAAGATAGCGGTCGTCGGTCATCATTCACATTCAAAAACCCGCCATACGTTCAGAATTCGTCGGACGGCAGATTTGTTAGGGCATCCGGAGCTTCTGGTATTTTGTAATTCTTTATTCACCGACATGGCCGCATAGTTAAATCTCTCGGATCAGTTAGTTGGATGTCATGCGCCAAAGCAAGCAATGGTTACGTTACTCTGTTCTTCCAATAGCGTTGTTGGCAGTTTCAGCATGTTCGGACGCCAAGAAGCAACAAACGCCACGCGGAAAAACGGTCGCAGAGCGAGTCTCACGCGAATTTGCAGAGTGGCAAGCTAAAAAAGTATTGGCACGAATCCAAGCAAATGCTGATCCCCGCCGCGATGCGGAGAAAGCAATCGCTCGGAAAGACTTCCGCTTGTTGATAATGGTCGGACAAGGAGGGGGCGGTCGCCCTTCCGGGGTAACCTGTTTCACGCCAAGCTCGCGAGCACCATCGGTGCTAGCTGGCTTTTTCTATGGCGACGTCATCGATAAAGCGGCAGCAAAATTCGAGCAGTATGCGACGGCCTATAATCGTCTGCTGGTTGATAGCCCTGCCTATCCTGATGCCGACATTTGCAGGCTGGCCGACGCTGCTGCTGACAACGGTCTCGATCGCAATTTGCTGCTGCGAATGGCCGCTCGTGCGGTAACGCGTTCGCCACAGTCTTTGCACGAAGCCGCGCGTCGCGGCACCCCCGCCGAGGTGCAGCGTTTCATAGGCGCTGATCTCGATGTTGTCGATGGCACAGGCATGACGCCCCTCGCGTGGGCTGTAGCACGCAACAATTCCCAAGCGATCAATATGCTAACCAACGCCGGGGCCGATCCATGGATCGGAGACGGTGATCAAACCAGTGCCGTCTATTTGAGCGCGATGTTTGGTGAGGTCGATAAATTTGATCGTTTGGCAAAAAAAGGGGAACGGCCGTTCGAGAACTGGCCGGCCAACTATCTAGCGGCTGCTGCGACGGGTGGAAGTCAAATCATCGACAAGATGCTCGACGAACCACACGAGAAATTTCGCATTGATCTGCTGAGATCGCCGCTTCCTGCGCTGAAAGTGCTAGAAAAAGTGTTAATTGATGATCGAACCTTAGCAGACTCCCTTTTGGTGGAGGCAACACAGGCGTACAATGCACAACCCTTACGACCCGATTTAGTCGCACTGGCTTTGCGATTTGGTGCTAATCCAAATGTGGAAGCCCACTCAAGCCGAACGGTGCTTGGAGAAATAGCAAATGGGCTTGATCCGGCGTCGCCACAGGTCGTCGATTTGTTGCTTAAAGCGGGAGCAGACCCCAATAAACTCTCTTGGATTGATCGACCGGTATGGCAACCCTTGCGCACTATTCGAGTATTCGCCGACCAGCGTGAACTTAATAAGCGTGCGCTCGCTATTTACCGCAAGCTTATTAAAGCCGGTGCAGATTTAGATTTGCCTAATGGCGATGGCATTCCGCCCATTCGGACATATTTGTTCCCATTGCGAAATAATCATGTCGAACTCGATGTGAACGCAGGTAAGCCAGCTATCTTAGAAATGCTTGCTCGTGACGGAGTCGATCTCAATTCCAAATGGAAAGGACACAGCGTTTTGAGTTTGGTCGAAAAACAGAATGGTAGGAATTCAGAACTGGCGGTCACCCTGCGTCGGCTTGGCGCGAAACCATAACTATGAGGAAAGCCGCCGCCTCTGCAGACAGTCAAATGTTTAGTAGTCGGCACAGCAGAGAAGACGAATGGCTGCTATTGCCGTGTCGAGCGATAAAACCGGCCATTCCGGACTCCCTAACTATGCGGACATGACGTCCCTGTTGCGCACCGCTGCGGTTACTTGGCAGTGTGAACGCTGGATTTTGCTGCATTGCCTAAGCTGCAAAGAACCTAATTAGTTGTCAGCATACTCGCCGTCGATACAGCACTAACAAGCGCTTTCAAATCAGAGGGATATGTACGCTCAAATTAACGAAATTCTTCTGGAGTCCGTTGCATGAACGCCTTAAGCATCAACAAATGATCAAACTTTCCAGCGTTCGGGTGCAGGGGTTCCGACTTCTTGAAGATATTGAGGTCGCGATTGAGACGGATGCAACCGTTATTGTGGGCCGTAACAATAGTGGCAAGACCTCTCTTACAGAAGTTTTCGAAAAATTCCTTGGAGAGGCTGCTGGAGCCTTTCGGCTCGAGGATTTTGCGGCGGCAATAAGGCCGCAATTTCTATCGGCAAAAGCCCTGCGCGACGAAGCTAAGCCACCTGAGGAAGTTTTGGCAGCACTTCCCACTATCGCACTCGAACTCACGTTTCGTTTCAGCGCTGACGCCGACGATCTGGGACCGTTGTCTCCGTTCATTATCGACCTTGATCCGGATTGCACCAGCGCCATCGCCCGCATCGAATATGCACCTTCGCTGAAGACACTGGCAGCACTTCTCGATATTCCGGCGCCCGTTGACGACGCCGAACCTATTCAAGCTTTATTCCACCATTTGCGAGAAACCATTGCCACCGCGTACTCGATCAAAACATATGCGATCGATCCAACGGATAACAATAATCGGCGCCAGTTCGATAAAACTGGACCGCTCCTCGCGTTGATCCAGACAGGGTTTGTAAAGGCGCAACGTACGCTCGACGTAAGTAGAGGCCACCGCAACCATTGTACCGTGAAACACGATAAGAAGGAACATTTTAGGAAAATGGCAATGGCAAGGATTGAGCCATTGGCGACATTAGATTTGTCTCGTTTGAATGTCCGTTCACGACAACATTGCGGACATAAGGAGATTGCGACAAAGTACTGTGGATGAATCCTTTGAGAAATTTGCGGGAATAATGGAGTGATTGCTGCGCCGTTGCTACTAGCCGTTCTCGCTGTACCAGACCAAGGCGACGTTGGGCCGTTTGTCATTGAAAGCAGCGTCATTCGTCAGGAAGGTTCTTCATACTCCTTCGATAGCAAGGTTACGGTGCTCTATTGGAAGTCTCCAAGCGGTATAACGGTGTACCGCCTTAGCGACGATGGCGAGTCTGTCAGGGTTTCTTACGAGGTCAACGCAGAGGACGGGATATGCCTTGCAAGCGCCAACACGGTACGGCTCACTGCCCGGCCCAGCGTGCGATTTCATATTGAATGCAAGCTACTCGACGCCGCACGGGCGAAGTTGCTGAACGCGGAAATGCGCTCGGCGCGGCCGTATTTTATGTCGGCGTATGTCAGCTTCTACAAAGCCACGCTGCGTCAGCACGGCTCCAGTCTCCAACGTTGCAAAGAAACAACCTTTGGATATCACGGTTCGATCTGCGCGACCTTCTGGGACGAAGGACGCAACGCGACCAGCCAACAGATGCATGGGCAGCTAAAGAAGGTCGTGAAGCGTGAGCCGGTGGAAAAACCGCAATGAGTATGGTTTTCATCGGGGCTAATAAATTGGCCGTGGAAGCGCATAAGCTGCTGGGGATTTTGATTGAGGGGTCAGTTGGATGAAATGCATCAGTGTTGCCGTCATTTCGTTACTTTTGTTTTGTGAGTCGGCTTGCGCTCAAAACATCGCAGATGACCGTTCTGATTACTTTTCTATTGTAGAAATCAACAGCATATACACGCCCTATATCCAATGCCTTGAAACGCAGGTTGGAAAATATCAGCAGCAGCGCAACGCGTTTGGTTACCCTTTGATCAACAAATTGCTGGGAGAGATTGAACCAAACTGTGCCTCGGTAAAAGAAAATGCCGACAGCATTATCATTGACAGCGAGGGGTCTTGGAACAGATCATTTTCGAAGGACGAGATGCAAAAAGAAATATTTTCCTTTCTCAATTTTCGAAAAATCCATGTTGTCCGGGCGTTCGAGCATTACAATTTTGAAAATGACAAATGGCAATTATTGTCGGTCAATCTGAACTCGCTCATGCCTTTTTTTGTGTGCATGGAGAATGTTGTTTTTGCTCAAATCGCTGCCTTCAAAAAGCCACCAATTTCGGAGCATTCAATTTTTTACATTGAGCAAAAAGCGCGGGCAGAATGTGAAAAGACACGACCCGAAAAATATATAAATATCAGTCTGGCGGACATGCAAAAAAGTCTCAATTGGGGCGGGTTCAGCTACGCTGAGAACGAGTTTTGGAACAGGGACAAGCGCTTTCTAATCAAATCGCTAAAGATTGACATCAAGCCAGAAACCATACCGCAACCGGCATCCATCGGAAGGCGCGAATAAAATGCTCCAAATTAATAGCCTCCACGCCACCGTTAACGAAAAGACTAAGGTTTTCCACGGATCTGTAATGTTTTCTGAGAAAGGGCAGAATTTGTTGGGGATAAGCCTTGAGGGTAGCGTGGGGTGAGGCAGGTCGCTACTTTCTTAGTCATGCTCTCGGTTCTGTTGAGCGGATGCGCAAGCTCAGGCAATCGCTCTCAGTTGCGTTGGATCAACCTAAGAAATGGATCCGGGCCACATGCCGCATGGGCACAATGTGTAGACGTACGTTCTAGGGCATACGTGGACCGGGACAAGCCGGCTTCTCCTCCACCTTGGTTCAAAGGCTCTATTCTGGGCCACCCAAAGGTAGTCTTCAACTGGGTCCTGTCTGACTGCGCGGACAAGATGGTAGGTCCAGATTGGGATGATCTCCCACCGAAAGAATTCGGACGATTGTTGGGCGACGCCTACAGGCAATTAAACACCACTTCGTATATCCAAGCACTAGAACCAGATGACTTCGGACAAGACGTTGAGGAAATATGATGCTCCAAATTAATAGTCTCCACACCACCGTTGACGACATTGTCTGTTAGGTCACACAGGGATAGAGTCCTTGTGGGGTATGTTACGGTTGGCGCGAAACAGGAGTTCACTTGTCGTGCTGAGAAATGCCAACTACCGATAAATGACGTCTGCTTCCCATAACAAATCTGCAAGTGCTGCCTGTCCGGACACGACAACAATTTCGGACATTGTGCTCACCGACGAGACTCTTTTAGGAATGAGCAATGAGAATGTTGATTGCGATACCTACTTTGGCCATCTTTCTCACGGGGTGCGCGCCGCAGCCACCATTGATGCCATTCATTACCGTGGGAGAATACACAGGCCAATGCGGCTACGACTGGAACGATCGCGGCGTCGAACTCGCATCGATCCCAAAGGCCGCGATGGATTGGTCGGGGTCAAGGGACGTCTTGATGGTTTTCAGGTTTGAGCCAAGCTCAGAGACATGTTTCAAAGCGGCAAGAAAAATGTATAGGTCGTTAGGCTTTCGAAGAGTTTACCTTGTGAAAATGGGATACCCCAAGTCGGGTGACCCACCTCTAGTGCCGTTCTAGTGGCCCCGTCCAATTTGAGCTACAATGTCTGGTAACCACAACAAATCTGTCAGAGCGGACGGGCATTGAGCGACAACATTGCAGTCATTTCAATATTGCGGCAAAGCGGAAGCATGGAAATTCGTCCCAGATTTTGCTAGGAAGACGATGTGAAAACTATAAGCGTTGCGTTTCTTTTTATTGCAACTGTTTCGGCATCAACTTGCGTCCCGGGCAACGATAAA
This sequence comes from Sphingomonadaceae bacterium, assembly GCA_021732525.1. GTDB lineage: Bacteria > Pseudomonadota > Alphaproteobacteria > Sphingomonadales > Sphingomonadaceae > Sphingorhabdus_B. The sequence goes on from JAKFUU010000024.1 coordinate 15,639, forward strand.
AGTTCAGCTGACGACGATGCGAAAATTTATGAGGGCGCATTTGATGTACAAAATGACCTGTTGGTTTTTGGCACCGATGCACTCGAAGACGGCGGCCCAATCCAAGGCCTTTTAAAAGTTGACGACCCCACACTGAGGTCTGGCTCGGCAGAGATGCTGCAAAGGGCACTAATTTCTTGCGGTGAAGCTAGAGTGATAATTGACCTTAGTACGACACATAACGAGTTTGTGTCGGTACCGTTGAAAGTAAACAATCCGTTTAGGGCAAAGACCGATTTACAGCTGGTCGAATGCGTCCAGCAAAATACCTCATTTGGATTTTTTGTCGGTGTCGGGCGTGGTCCTGACACCGACGCTAGGCCTTTTAAAAGCCTATATGCCAAAAAGAGTTAACTTCTGATCCCTCGTGCTGTACCTTTTCACATGTCCGGTTCCCCCAACTTTGCCGCCGTTAGGCTTCGTCGGAAAAGAGCGGGTTTCGCGCAGCGGCGGCTCCTTATGTAGGTTTTCTCTTCCGTTGCGCCTCAGACCCCTCAATTGACAGCACAAATAACCTGCGAAACAGGCTAAGTTTCTCACACGAGCACTAATTTTATATTGTTTGGAGAATTTTAACGTCGCGCCAATAAGCTGCGCAAGGCCTTGAAGCCAAAGCCAGTGCGGGTGAAGCCGGAATGAGACTCAAATATTTTGTTGTTCTGGCGATATTTTTATTGATTGCGGGCGTTACACGAAGATGGGTTTTTCCTGATTTGCCCGAATGGTGGAAAACTACTTCAATTATAATCTTTATCGTCGGAACACCGATTTTTATCGTGTGTGCGCGTCGCCGAGGAAAAATCCTCGATGATCGACTCCTTCGGCGCGTTGATCCGAATATATATGAGACGCCGTCGCTTCGCTCAGAACGGTAATGGTTAATTGGGATCATTTTATGCCACAACCAAATGTCTGCAATGTTTTCGTTTGCGGACTGGCTGGTTTCGACAACAAAGCTGCCGTTTATGCAGGGCGGGTTATGCCGAGCCGCCGCATTTCTCGATAAATGGTTGAACGACCCAAGCCAAGTTGCCTAGCCGACTCAACCGGCGATACGTTGGACTGGACCAATTTCATTGCAGCATCGACCTTGCTTTGATCGAGCGGTTGCCGCCCCGGTTTCTTGCCTTTCGCACGTGCAGCAGCGATCCCGTCCTTGGTACGTTCAGAAATCAGCCTCCGTTCAAAATGTGCGATCGCTCCGAACACATGGAAGATCAGCTCGCCAGCGGCAGACGATGTGTCGATTTTCTCTTCGAGGCTGAGCAACGCTATACCGTTTTCACGCAGCTTCGTGACCGTGGACAGCAGCTCGGCAAGCGAGCGCCCAAGTCGGTCAAGACGCACGACAGCCAGCGTATCACCCTTGCGCGCATATGCGAGCAATTGGACCAAGCCGGGCCGATCCATGCTTTTTCCCGACATGACGTCCGTGAAAACCTTGATCGCACCTGCTTGTTCAAGCCGCATCGTCTGTCCCGCGACATCCTGATCACCAGTGCTGACTCGCGCGTAGCCCAAAATGTCGCCCAATGCCTGTCTCCCAAACGGTCGTTCTGTGGACGGCGTCGCGGACGTCCAGCAGAATTCGCTAAAGCCGTCCATTAAATACGTCTCTTTACAACCGTCTGTCCAGCATCATTATGTACAATTTATAGACGACTCGGAGATAAACATGGCCCGCCGCGACCTCCTCAACGATGACGAACGTCGGATATTGTTCGGCGTGCCGGAAGAACATGACAGTCTCGTCAAACTCTACACGCTGTCACCCGCCGACGGGGAGTCGGTACTTGCAAGGCGCGGAGCTGCCAACCGGCTTGGGTTTGCAGTACAGATGGCGTTGCTTCAGCATCCAGGCATGTCGCTGGCGACATTTGGCGATGCGCCGCCCCAGCTTGTCACGTTTATGGCCAGACAAATCGGAGTGCCGCAGGAAAAGTATTTCGACTATGCCAAGCGCGTGCAGATCCTGTCCGAACATGCCCGCGAGTTGATGGCCATGCTCGACCTTCGTTTGCCGGGGGAAGACACTGTCAGTTTAATGATCGAAGCTGGCGCACGGGCAGCCTGGAGCACCGACGACGGATTTGCAATTGCGGGGGAGATTGTTGAAGAACTTCGGGCCGCAGGAACCTTATTGCCAGCGATGGGCCGGATTGAACGCAGCGGCATCGCAGGCCGAGCAAGAGCGCGTAAACAAGCCCATGAAGCCCTTCTTTCGGGCGCGTCGGCTGACCAGATCGGTAGACTTGACGATCTGTTGGTGGTTGATCTCAAAACCGGCGTCACGCCGTTGGCATGGGTGCGTGAAATCAGCACGGCTCCAAAGGCCGACAATGTGCGTGGGCTGATCGCACGTCTGCAATTTGTCCGGGTCATTGGCGTTGACGCCGTGTCGGCGGAGGCTATCCATCACACCCGTTTCCGCCAATTGGCGCGCGAAGGGCGTGTATCGCCTGCGCATTTGCTGGCACGCTATACCCCGTCACGCCGCCGGGCCACGCTGGCTGCGCTGATGATCGAGCTGGAAGCAAGGCTGATCGATGCGGCGCTGGATATGGCAGACAGAATGATTGGTGGCAGCTTTACCCGGGGCGGAAATGCCAAGAAGCGCGTCTATGCCGCAACAACACGCGATGTCGGTCGCTTGATGCGCATGTTCTCGCAGACCATTGATGCGCTCAGCCTGGCTCAGGATGGTTGCATCGATGCGTTCACTGCCGTCGATGATGCCGTAGGCTGGCACAAATTGCTGGCCGCGCAGCCGCAAGTCACGGCCATCAGCAACTTAGCCGAGGAAGACCCGTTAGTCCGCGCTGCAGACCGCTGGGTTACATTGCGCAAATTTGCGCCAGCCCTGCTGGAAGCGATCAGTTTCAAGGCTGGACCTGGTGCTTCATCAACATTGGCCGCGATCGAGGTGTTACGCGAGAATGCCCGCACCGGCAGGCGCGACATTCCTGATAATGCACCCATGCCATTCAAGAAGGAATGGCGCTCGCTCGTTAGGGCAAATGGAAAGATTGACCGGCGGCTCTACGAGACCGCCGTCATGGCTCACGCCCGCAACAAATGGCGATCCGGCGATATATGGGTTGAAGGGTCAACCAACTATCGGCGCTTTGACAGCTACTTGCTGCCACAGAACAAGGTGGGACCCATAGCCACTGAGTTGCAACTGCCCGCCACAGCCGATGATTGGATCAAAACCAGGGCCGCAGAGCTGGACTGGCGGCTCAAAGGTTTCGCCTCGCGCCTCGCCAAAGGCAAGCTGGAGGGTGTCAGACTTGACAGCGGTAAGCTGTCGATCACGCCGGTGCGTGGTATTGAGCGTCCCGATGTGGTTGCGTTGACCGCGAAGATCGATGCACTGATGCCGCATGTGCGGATTACCGAATTGCTTCATGATGTCGCAAACCAAACCGGCTTTCTGTCGGCCTTCACCAATCTGCGCACCCATGAAACACACGATAATGAAAGCGCGCTGCTTGCGACGATTCTGGCCGACGGGTCCAATCTTGGGCTCGCCCGAATGGCAGAGGCAAGCCAAGGCGTGACGCCCGACCAGCTCGTCTGGACGCAATCGGTCTATATGCGAGAGGAAACTTACAAAGGCGCATTGGCAGCCATCATTGATGCGCATCACGCCCTGCCGATTGCAGCGGTTTGGGGCCAAGGCACAACATCATCATCTGACGGCCAATTTTTCCGATCAGGCAAACGCGGCGGCGCGGCGGGCGATTTCAACGCACGATACGGCGTTGACCCTGGGTTTTCCTTCTACACCCATGTCTCAGATCAGCACGGGCCGTATAATGTGACGGTTATTTCTGCAGCGACCGACGAAGCTCCCTATGTCCTTGACGGACTGCTCCACCACGGCACCAGTCTTGCCATAGATACCCATTATACTGACACTGGCGGTGCGAGTGACCATATCTTTGCCCTGTGTCGGATGCTAGGTTTTCGGTTCTGTCCACGTTTGCGCGATTTCCCAGATCGTCGCTTCGCTGCATTTGATACCGCGGCTCACTATCCGGCGCTCAAACCACTGATGGGGCGCCGGGTTAAGACCGATGTGATCAAAGCGCATTGGGATGATATTGTGCGATTGGTTGCTTCGCTCAAGGCTGGGACGGTGCAGCCATCGATAATGCTGCGCAAACTCGCTGCCTATGAGCGGCAAAATCAGCTCGATCTCGCATTGCAAGAAATTGGCCGTGTTGAGCGCACGCTGTTCATGCTCGACTGGCTCGAAAGCCTGGCGCTCCGTCAGCGGTGCCAGGCCGGACTCAATAAAAGCGAGCAGCGCCATCAACTGACCCAGGCGATTTGCACCTTCAAGCAAGGCCGCATCGCTGACCGCACCCATGAAGCCCAGCAATTTCGGGCGTCAGGCCTCAATCTTGTGATTGCCGCTATTGTCTATTGGAACTCAACCTACTTGGCCGACGCTGTGGCGCATCTTCGCAGGCAAGGTGAAGACGTCCCTGACGAACTGCTTGCCCATGTTTCGCCGGTGGGATGGAATCACATTGGCTTCTCGGGCGATTTCCTGTGGGAACGTGCTGCAACCAGCGCAACCGAAGGGCGTAAACCCCTCAAACTGACGGACGACAGATGGGCAGCATGACCTCTCCATTCTATGTTCGACAATTGTTCTCACTTATCGTGTTTGACGGAACAATGGTTGCGGTCACCTCTACTACTTACTTGCCGATCAAAGGCATTCCGGCACGTCGACGCAAATCGCATCGTGATTGGATGAAAGACTCATAATTAGTCCTCGCTTGTTTGCCGGACGCGAAGCAACTACCACTTGCTGCAATTGCGCGTTGCGACGGGAAAATGTGTTTCGGCCAATCTACAGCGAGCTTGAATGCACTGAAAGTTTTGCCTATACAAATGAGGCTCAGGGCATGAGCAAGGCACTCGCCGTTCCGAAGCTGCTGGCAGCACTGCCGTGGAATTTTGAAGATCCTTTCAACTGACATTCAGGCTTGAAAGGCGGTCGGCGAGTGACGTCTGCGAATTCAAGCCAGGAGAATGGCTATGTTGACTGGTAATCTGCGTCCCACGACGCTCGGCGGTGTAAAGAGTCTCGCCGCACAAATCCGTAAAGAGCAAAGCATCAAGCACTCTATTGCCTTGGATCTCGCAGCCAAAGCTGCAAACTGCACGAATTTTCGAAATGCTCGGCATACTCTGCCGATACGGTCGAATGGTCGCTTGGGCTCTGATCTCGGTGAGCTTGTAGCGAAAATCAATGCGATGCCGGCACCGATGCTTGAAAAGAATTGGATGGGAGAAACATCGAGTTCTTGGGACACGTTTGCAAGCCCCATGGCCAAGACGGCGCAGGATATTCGGCGCGCCCGGTGTCGGGGCACAATCTACCCTGCCGCCAGTGCGACGACTGTCCCTTATAGTTATAATCTTGGTTCACGCCGCCGGCGGCCCGCCGGCAAGTTAGGGATAGACGGGCATATCGAGGCCGGACGGATTATTAAAGCTGTAATCTTGTCAAATAACCGGCCTTATGGCGTTTATAATCGCTTGAATTCTTTACGCTCGACGCTGGAGGATTGGATGGGCCTCGAGATCGGTCATGACCAACTCGACGGACCTGAATTCTTTGATGTTTATTATCATGAAGATAATGGCGATAACCCTTATAGTGAGATGGCAACGACGCACGACGGCATGGTATCAATGCTCGTTGAACTAAAGAAGAAGTTGCAGGCGGCATATCCAAATTGCGCACAGCTTCGCCAGCAGCTCCACCGTATTAATGTGTCGGTGTCGCTGCTGGGAAAATGGCATGCAACTCACAATTGAAGGCCGGAACGACAGCGTATCAGCTGGTGCGCTGTCGAGTCCGACATTTATTTTTGGGGAACATAAGAAGCCGTTGCTGACAGGTGTGGGAGTACGGATGACTATAATTGACCGGTCGGAAGAGGCCGCGCGCCTGTTACTTGCTAATGCCATCGATTTTTTAAACGGCGGTATAGTTTTGCTTTTTTCTAAAGGTGGAACGGGGCGTGACGCTAAACTTGCAGTGATTTCAATTCAGACAGCCGTTGAGCTTTTTGCAAAATACCGCATCGTTCGAGAACTAGGGTTTGCTGAGATCATTCGAAAAGGGGCTGTGCCCCAAGGCGGCGACCTCCTCAAATCGGCCGCGCTTGGTCATTTTTCTACGCTGGGCTATGACGGATGTCTTGAACGAATAGGGGAGTTTGAATGGATCGGTGAATGGCAGCGTGAGCTGATTGGCAAGCTTCAAAAATCGCGCAACACGTTAGTGCATTTTGCTGGCGACCTTGATGTCGAGGAGACACAAAACACCGTTGCCGCTCTTCTTGTCCAAGTGCTGGCCTTGTTCGCAGCTGGTCAATCGCGTGACGAGCCCATCATGCAGACTTATCGGCATTTTCTTGAAGCTGATAATTTCGAGACACTCACCAACCATTCTGAATTTCTTGTTGAAGCCTTTGACGCAGCGAGTGCCGATCTCGATGCCGAGGAAATTCTCACTTGCTGGGAATGCAGGCAGGTGACGCTAACTCGCCGTCCTTTGGATGCCTATTTTTGTTGGACATGCGGGTTGACCGCCCAAGTTGACGCAGTTGGGTTCGCACCTTGTTGGCAATGCCTTCAGCCCAAAATGGTTGTTTATGATAGGCTCAACGAAACCAATGGCACCCATTTCGGTCGCTGTCTTTCGTGCGGATCTACCGCCTATGTCGGCCTTTGCGCCTTTTGTTGTAATATTCGGTCTGAGTCTGCATCAGAACTTGTCAGCGCCTGCTCATGTGGGAGCGAGATCAGTCGCAACGAAGTTTGAATTGCATTATATATTGCTACAATTTTTTGGTAAATTCACGAGCGGCGAGACGAAGTCATCGATGTCGATGCCAAAATATTTATACGAATGAAACGCTTTGGCGATCCAATAAACTCAGCGCCACGGGATGTCTCGGAAATAGCGAAACATGCACCGGTATAAGTTCGATAATATATCTTATGTTAAATAAAGTCAGCGTTGATATAGGTTGGGGGGGGGAAAAACTTTCCAGAATCTTTTTGGAATCAATAATGCAGCAAATATTCATATTGGCACAATTCTATCATCGCAGCACGACATTCTGCGTCGCAAAATACATTTGGGGGGTTTCGACGGCGTCGATGGGATTGTCCTCCGCTTTCAAAACATCGTTAAGCGTTGTGGACCCTGGGATTACGATATAAAATGGGCACGGCTATAACCTTGCCCGCACATCCTAACCCAAACAGCTAATAAGTGGCAGTTTCGTTGGACGCCGAGATCATTCGCCAAACGGCAATTCATCCGAAAAGTGCATCAACACAAATTGTCCTTGCTCGTTACGCGTGAGCCTAAGAGCTGGATCGTAATAAGGCGGCAAGCGATGGTCTGCATTGACATAGTCTTGCGCATATGCAGCGCGCACGGGTTGCTTTCTGTTCTTCATCGGCAAACCGCCCGCGTGATAAGCGTCCAGAATTTTTTGTGCAGCCTTGCTCCCGAGTAAATAGTAATAGCCTTCGCCAAAGAAAACATTAGCGATGGGATAGACATCGTCGATGTCCGATCCGATGATATCCCATTGGGCAATTTGTCTGCGGGCCAGCTCAGGGCGTAAACCGGGTAGCAATGCCAGAAAGCCGGTTATGGTCAGGAACTTTTGACCGCGTGCTCGAACGCGATTGGGGGTAAAACGACGAACCATCTTTTGGCCTCTGATCACAGCAAGAGCAGAAATGCGAAACCGGAGTGTAGGAGCCAAATGTTGTCCCGTCTTCCAATCAGCCTTCGATGCGATGTACGGTCAGACATAGTTATTGATCGCCTCCGAATAACGCAATGCTCCGGCGCCAAAAGCTTGCCCTTCTCAACGGCGATTGCGTAATCTCCGGCATATGTCGCCTGACCCTCCTCTATGCGCACTACGGGCACTTGTCCTGCTAAGAACGCGCGGCACCGACCGAGCATCATGTCCATGTGCGCAGTGACAACACTGCGAACGCGCAATGTGATCGCCATCACCACGCAATGGAGGATCACAAAGATGCCCAGGATAATTAAACGGGATACCTTGGAAGAGCCCCACCACATCATGAATTAAAGCACCATCAGCTGTGAGTCGCGGGTGTAGTTTCCTCTGTTCTGGGAAGTTTTCCGCGCGCCGAATGATGCTCCAATCGCCGGTGCGGCGACCGTCCGAATAGGTGTTAGGCTGTCGCATCGATACCCTCGACACGGCGTCCGGCTTCGAGCAACAATTTGTCCCTGTCGGCAGGATATTCGGTCGAGATTATGAGGTCGATTGCCAACGCCAGATACTCGCTTGTCAGGAGTTTCCGCTGGGCCTCGTGCGTGCGACCGTCGAGTGTTTTGATATAAAATGCAGTCGCCTCACGGACGAACTGACTCATAGGGATGTTTGTTTGACGCGAAGCGCGCTTAAGTTCTCTATGCAGCTCCAAGTCGAAACGGACGCCGACAAATGCTTTGGTATTCATATCCAACACCTAATTATTAGAATGCTGGTGGTTACTTCGCCCTTATGGTTTACTCAATTCATGCCGATAGAGCAAGCAGCTTGTTAAACAAGCCGTGTTTAACAGAATTTTACAGCCAATTGGCGGAATACTGCCAATCTCCCATCTGTTAAACAATTGCTTGCTAGATGGTAATCAAATATCCCTATGAAATTGCATTCTATTTTTGCGGAACTTCCGCGTAGGGTCTGCTTTCTTCCCTTGCCTCATATCGTCGACCTATGTGTGCGAGAGGATGATTTGGTCTTGTTGCGTATGTGGGCGATTTCAAAGTGGCCAAGCTGGGCCACCCGGCCTTGAAAAGACTGTCATGGAACGTCTGCATCAGCAGCCTGTCCATATTCAACAAACCGATGACCATGCTGTCATACTGTTTATGAAACCATGCGATTTGCGCCACTGGTTGAACAGAGCGTTAGCCTCCCTGCCTGCCTTCTCCCGGAACGCGACTTCGCAGCCGCCGTCAGCTGACATTGCGATAAAGTCGGGCTGGCTTTCAGGGTGATGGAGTATCGCATATCGGGGCAGCGCGGGCAGTTGCCACCGCGCTTCTTTGTACGGTCGGAACAGTTGCCGGACATCATCGAGACATTGAACGCTCAAGGCATCTGTAGGGGCTGGTGTCGACCGCCAATATTGACTTGCCTTCGGTCATTGCTGTCAGCGCAATTTCTGCGGCAGTAAGCGCGACCCCGGTGCCACCGGCGATACTTTGCATTGATATTATTTTCAAAGATGTCGCCTCCTCAAACAAGATGGTCTGACGATAGGTTGAGGGCGCACAGCGCTCCTCACAATCCGGAAAATTCCCAGCAGCGACTGACGTCCTGTGGCGGGTACAGCCGTTCGCGGCGGACCCAGCCTGCCTGTGTGCCATAAGCCACCTGCACCACGGGGCCGCGCAGCTCGAGTATCGGACCGCAATGGGTCTCGGACCCGACCGCAAGCTTTGCCCGCCAGTCGGTCCAGCGCTGTTCATAGGCGGCCTGCTTTTCGCCGATATCGGCTTGGAAGCGCAGCTCTTTGGCTTTGCCGCGGTGGTACATCACTACCATCTCGGTTGCTGCTTCCTGCGTCAGGACGAACATCACCGAGTAGCGGTTCTTGTATCTGTCGGCAGACGTGTGAGCAAACACCGCGCCCAAGGGCAGCTCTTCGGCGCCGACGCAGACGAGCGGCGGATTGCCGTTGGAAAGCGACAGCCCTCTGGCCATTTCATAATATCTCGCAATTTCCGCCGGGTTATCGAAGCGTGCGATCTGTCCGCCAATAGCCGAACATTCCGCTCGGAAGCTGTCATAAGCCTTGTCGGAGATGTAGATGCTCGCTTTCTTTGGCTCCTTGATCTTCCGGTAACCGACCAGGGCTCCCTCGCCTAGGGCTGAAATATGGGCGGCTTCAACCTGATCGGGTGATTTGCTTTTCGGATATTCGGCAAGGAAGGCACCGAGCTTGGCTGACGACGATTCAGTCGCATGCTGACCGGTCTGGGCGCTTGCTGGCAAAAAGCCAGCCAGCGAATAGCCAAAGATGAAAAGCTGCACCGCAGACAATATTGCACGTTCAGCGTAAAAAAGAAATTTGCGAGCCATATGCGCCTCTCCATCCAAATGAGAGGCGGACCCAAGCCGGGTGTTAAGAACCTGGACTCGCGTACAGGCGCTGCCGCCTTTGGGCAGAGCCTTGGACATACGCGACAGCCACCCGGCCAAAATTTTGACCGGTCGCGAGTTTCGAGGTTCTTAAGCCTCACAGTTGGGACACACCAACTGCCTGATCACAATGCAGAAGGTTGGCGCAGACTGCAAGAACAAGATGAATACAAGAGGGTATCATGCAAGAGCGTCGCAAAACAACGCTTGCGAAAGCGCGCTGGCACTACGGCGCGACATCCGGGCGGCGATCATCGCCCGTTTCCCATTCCCTGTCCGGCGAAAGCAGAAAAAAGGCATTCCCCGCCCAGGCCTCTCCAGAGCTGCATCGCGCACAGCCCCGGTCAAGGCCGCGCGTAATGCGCGCCTGCGCCAGCAGGTTGCCTTTACCGGGTCGAGCACGGTGCGACCTTCCCACAGTTTCGGCAAATGCCACCCATCCTCTTCAAAGATTCAGCGGCTGAATCAGTTTGCTGCCATTGATTCACAAAATTAGTGAGCTTGCGTCCGCGCGAGAGGCTAGATTAAGGGCATGGACCAAGCGCCGATCACCGCGAACATTCATCTTCAAGCCATCAACTCTGATCGCAACGTTGCGCGCGATTACCGGATTGCCCTAAGTCCGGATCTTTTCGGTCATTGGATCATCGATCTACACTGGGGACGCATCGGAACACGAGGCCAAAAGCGAACAGTGAGCTTTGCCGAAGCTGAACGCGCGGTTCGCTTCGTGCGACATACACTCACGCGCCGCGCCGGTTCGCAAAAACGTATCGGGGTCGCCTACGGGCCGGTCGCCTCCGCTTTCAGGCCTGCAAATCTAGTACCCTGACTATTATCCTCGGTCTGATGTGGGGTGGCAGGGACGACGTTAGCATTTCCGCCAGTTCTACAGGCGTGGTGGGCGGCATTTTCGAAACGCCTTTTGGCGGTCGCTGCAGTTTCTTGCACCCGCCAAACCAGAAGACTAGATATAGCCCCCTGCCCTGCGCATGCCAGTCTTGCGCATAGCGATCAAATAACTGCGTTTCGGCTGCGCTCCACAATTCGCGGTGCCATTGCCCCTTCGCTTCGACCGGCAGGCGCAGTGTACCATAGGCAAAACCGCAATCGGCGCGGTCCTGCCCCTGCATCGACAGCTCCGGTGCCCATGTGATGCCATGCGGCAACTCGGCCCGAAGCAGGTTGAGCATCGTGTCGCGGCAGTCGTTTTCGCCTTTGGGCTGGCCATTTTCGTAGAATAACTGAACCATGTTGGTATTCGACCGGCGGATTTTCGCCTGAAGCTGGTCGAGCTCGTCGCAGACGATCGCGAGGATATCGTCCACCGTCTGCGGCGCGCCGTCGGTGATGGTGGCAACGATCTCGGATTGGCTGAGCGGCCTGAAAGACGCCTCGACCCGCGCTTGATGCTGCCGCGCCATCGCAGTCTTGATCCCGTCAGTGTAACCATCCTCTGGCGCTGCCAGAAGCCGCTGGAGAGCCTCTGCAGCCTCGGGAGCAGGATTAGCGGCCAAACGAAACACAGCGCTCTCTACGCGTTCCGTGGCGTCCCATTCGTTTCGGCTTCCTTGGCTGCTTCGCGGATGCTCGACATATCGCCACAGATGCCGGAAGGTTTCGACGATCCAGGTCAGCCGGGCAATGTCCGGAGACAGCGTAATGTTTCGCGCGCCATGGCGATCAAAATAGAAGTTTGTCAGGAACCACAGCCAATCGCGATTGCTGGCATCGATGATCGGCAAGCGCGCCGTCGCGGCGTCGAAATCCAGAAGGAACAGCAATGCCGTCCAATAGCCTTCCCACTCGCGGCGCGGCTGTTCTGAGTCGGGGTCAACGGGTGTGACCGTTATCTGTGACTTGGCTTTGCCCGCTTTCGACTTGGGCTGTTCGGGCGGCAAATAGCCACGCGCGAGCCGTTGCTGCACAATCTGGAGCAGCAATTGCGCCATCCCGGCGCTTTCGAACTGCGGCGAATGGATAATGCACTCGGCCATATTGCGTTCGATCTCGAGCGGGAGGTCTGTGTAACGTGCGAGCCATTCGAGGCTCAACTGCGCGGATAACGGCTGTTCGGACGTCGAACGCGTGAGCCGATGGAGGCCAGTAATATGGGACTTGCGATTGGCGAGATAAGGCTCATACCGATTGCGCAAATAGTTTTCGTAAAATGAAGGGCGCGATCGCAGTTCCAGCTCGATACTATCGCCGAAGCCTTTGAAAGCCTCGTCTACGACGTTCATCACATCATCTTCGATCATGGCGAGCGACGCGATGACGTCATCCTCAAGATTGGCAAAGCCGGTGCCGGTCACGAACCGCAAAGCAGCACCGGCAAGAATTGGGTAGACGTCGTTCCAACGCTGTCCTTTGACATAGCGCTCGACAATCACCGGGAAGCTTGGCCGGTCGTTTCGATGGAGCGCGGCTTCGAAGCCCTTCGTTGCGGCAACCGCGACTTCCTCGCCCAACCAGGATGCAATCCGGTCATGTGGCGATAGCGCGCTGTCGATGTCCGAACATTGTCCGAGATACGAGTAAGCCGGATTGATGATCCATTGAAATTCGCCAAGCTCGATCTCGGCAATATGCGCCTCATGATTGTCGCGGGACCGTTTGAGGCTGGCTTCTCGCCGCTTCTGGCGTGCGCTATCAGCGCGACGCCAGTTTCGCTCGACCTCATCCATTTTCTGCCGCCCGGGCTTGGTCGCAAGAATTGCCAGCAACTCGGCATCGTCCTTGGCAAACGGCCTCGCCAGTTTCTGCACAGCTTTCGGTACCCTGCCCTTTTCGCGTAAGCTCAGCACAAGCGATTCCCAACGCTTTCGGTCTGCCGGATCGTCGCGTGCCACGACCTCCTGCAAAAGCAGCAGCACATCATCCTCCGAAAACCGAAGACCATAGGAAAGCTGAGCTAGTCGGCGCGTCCAATCCCAAAAGGCATGTGCCGGTTTCAAATCGAGGAGGACATATTTCTGCACAGCCCGCCTAAAAGCTTCATCACCTTCGAACCTCGCGGCAATGGCACCGCGATCTTCATCGTTGCTGTTGCGCCCGCGTTCCATGCTGTTGAGCCATTCGAACGCCTGCCTGGGCGATGCCCCGCCTATGTCAAGCTGACGGCGGATCAGGTGAATAGCGAAACCGGCGATCTCGCCCCTTGCGCTGAACAGTTCCGGCTTGTGCCATTCATTGTCCGCGCGCTGCGGTAGCAGAACCGCCGCCAGATTGTCTAAAACGGGCATGACGAACGCATCGGGGACGCGGCGGCGGAGCCGGTTCAAGTCGCCATTGTAGCGGCTGTCGGCAAAATGCAGGCGCTTGCGCTCTTCGGCGGTCAGCAATATTCCCGAGTTCGCCAGCACCACTGACGCATAGCACTCGGCATCGAAGGGCTCGTTGCGCAACCGAACCATCAACTCGACCGCAAGCCGCGTCGAATGGGCGTCCTTCAGCCTAGCTAAAGCGGTTATCATTGCCAGCCAATCGGTCGCGTCGTTCGGCAGGTCTTCCAGACAGTCTGCAGCACGACGGCGCTCACCGAAGGTATGCATGGAATCGAGCATGATAGCGCAAAGTTCGCTATGCAGTCTTGCCGCCAGCTCTGAACCTGCCAAGCATTCGAGCAACAGCGTGCGCAGCTCGAACGGCACCGCCGACGAGGTAATCCGCGCTTTGATGTCGGTTTCCAGCGCTGGCTGCACGAGTCCTTTGGCGCGCATGAAGCTCCAGTCTCCGGCGCGAAAATTGCTGTCGCGTTTGACGAGACCGTCGAGCGCCTCCAGCATCGCCCTGCCCTGATCTGGGGTCAAACCATCTGGATCACCATAACGAAGCACGCCGATTGGGTCGGCCGCGATGACTTCGGACGCAAGGGTCACGCTGAATTTTGCTAACCAGCTATGTACCCCGCGAAGCGACGCCGGCACACCACCGGCAAAGCGGATAAGCTCGATCAGGCGGCGTGTCAGCAATTGCGGACGTTTGGCGCATTCGACCTGCCGCCCCAGCCACCGCGCGGCGAGATATTCGGCAACCGTCCTGTGGACGTACGTGAAGCGGCGATCCCCGGCTGCTGCAACGAACAGACGGCTGCCCAAGGCATGTTCGGCAGCGGCAGCGTGCGGTAGACGCGTGAGTTCGGCCAGCGCGAGGTCGGTCGCAGCAACGTTCGCCCCGGCGCGCGCGGAAACTGCGTCCTTGGCTGACAATATCAGCATGGCCGACATCGCTCCCGCCGCATCCAGCAGCGTTTCGGAATCTACTTTCTGTCCGTGCCTTTCATTATGCTCCAGCGCCATCTGCTGGCAGGCCTTGTAGAGCAGGTCGGCACGCGTTTCAGGGAGGCTGCCTGCGCCCCTTGATGCGTCGGCAATCAAATGAAGTGTCTGAGGATTACCAAAAAGCTCTGACAATCCTTTTTCGGAATAGTGCGCCAGTACTTGCTGGGCGCGATGACTACCCAGACCGTCGCCTAAAAAACCCAACGCATCGGCTTCTGAAAATGGTTCCAGGTTCAGCTGTAGCGGCTTTGCAACGTATGTCTCCTCAATGTCGCTGCGCACTGGTGCGCCTAGCCAGTCGCTAACCCTGCACGACAGGATGAAACGAGGTCGCCCGGCAAGCACCAGATGTGCAAGCACGTCTTGCACCGGATCGGTGTCCTTCGCGGCGGCAACCTCGTCGAGCGCGTCGATCACCAGCGTTTGCCGTTTGCCAAGTAGCGAGGTTGGATCGGGGATGCGCAGGAATGCGCGTGCGGTAATCGCAAAGGCGCCGTCGCTCAGGCCAAGCTGCTTTAGTAGAACTGATTTGCCCATTCCAGGTTCGCCCAGGATAACCAGCGGCTCAGTGCGTTTCAGCAACTCTGTCTCATCGACCATTTGCCGCTCCCCTTCGGAATCGGTGTAGCTCAGCGTGCGGGTAATATAGCGCGGTTCGGGTGCGGCCTTCGCCGTCATGCGAAATTGCCGGACATTCTGGCCAGAGCAGCGCCAATCGCGGCTCGCGATACGCTGACGTCACAACCGGCGGCGAAGCTCTCCCAATCCATAACCGCGGCAGTCACTTCGTGGATAATTGCTGCAATGCGCTTTTCTGCGATACCGTGCCGCACGCCGAGCGCCACGATATTGGCGCGGTTGATTGCCCTGCCCTCCCCTTCAACAGCCATGTAATGCTCCCCGCCAGGACCCTGAGAGAAGGTGAGGTCGAAAGCGGGCGCGAGGTGCCACTCGCCCTTTTCGTCCATCAGAAAGGCATGCTGGCGGACATGGTCGTCGCGGTTGTGGGCCAAAACGTTGTAAACCATACGGCGAAAGGCCTGTTCGACATCGCGCATATCGCGGGTGATTGAAAGGGTCGCACGTAGGAAACCGTCATAGTCGAGGCTGGGCAAATGCGGCGAGGCTTCCAGCGCGCCGCCAAGGCTGACCATGTGCAGGCGTTGACCGGGGGCGGGGCGATCAAAGCGACGGGTGGCGAAATGGCCACGACCTTTGGTTGAAGGGATCAGGCGCGTTTGGGCCATGACGATCCCAGCAGCGCGTGCCATCTGGGCATAGGCCTCTTCGATGGGGCCAATATCTGCGGGGTCGTTGAGAGCTGGAAATTTCACGATCCACTCGCTATTTCCCTGCCCTGCCATCTCGTCGCCCGCTTGCAAGCTGTCGTCGCTGGCGAAGGAAACATGCACTTTGGGCCGCGCACCGCCCGATCCGCCGCCAAGCCGCGTGAGCAGTGCGTCCAGTTGGCCCTCCTCTCCAAGCATCACATGGCGGGATTCCTCAGCAAGCTGGTCGAGATCAATGCTTGAAGAATCTGCCTCACCCAACGTCTCAGGCTGGAAAACCAAAGCCCCCCTGCCCTGTCGTCCGACCAAAGCGAGCCTGTCGACGGCATTGAGATCCTCGAAACGATGCCCTAGCTTGCCCAAACGCCTGCGCAGCAGCAGCGTCCCCCAAGCATCGGGCAGGCTGTCGGCAAGAAAGCCGTGAAGACCGTCAAATTCGCGGCTGCGCGCGGCGAGTAGGCCGGGTTCAAGCGTATAATGGACCGGCGAGATGGCGCGGCCCGCAGCGATAGCCTCTGACGCCCATTCCAATTGGGCTATGCCACCGGCCATTGCAAGGCGACCGACAGGTGTTGGCGGTTGGGCTTCGTCGGTCAACAGGCCGATAAGCAGCGGCGTTCCAGGAGCCAGTTTCACAACCGCGCCTTCCGCATTTTCTGTCGTCGGCCGATTTCAGCGGCAAGGCGCTGACGAGTGAGCAGATTATCCATGCTGCTGGCAACAGGTTCAGGAAACAGAGCGGCCAGTCCGTTTTCACAGCGCAGGGCAATCGCGGCGCGGATCAGATCTTCGATCGAGGCACTCCCATCCTTCTCCATCCGCCGCCATGTGCGATAAGCTACTCCTGACCTCGCCGCAGCATCTCCCTGTGTGAGGCCCATGGCAAGCCGCCGTGTTCGTATCTGACCGCCGGTTTTGGTGAGAATATCCGATATTGCAGCATTCATTGTCCTTATATGGACTACATATGCGCTTCAGTCAACCAAAGTGGCCGAATAAGGACAATATCGCGGTGTAGCACCCTCAATTCGTCCATCTTCTATAAAATTCTCATATCCTGTTAGACAGTTATGGAATAAATTTAGAAGGTTAAGCGTGGCTTGATTCGTTGCGACTCGCCCGAGACAGCGCGCTCCGGCCCGTGTCCTGTTCCCGATAGGTCGAGCAATCGTTCCCTTTATGTCGGCTATAGCGTTCCCGAAGTGTCGGTGGAGCGTTCCTGGAGGAGCGAATGCTGTTCCTGAAAGGTCGATGGTGGATAAAAGCCCCCTACCTTGGTCTATGGATTGAATCAGTTTTACGGAGCGTGATTCTAAAGAGGTTCAAAATAGAGACCTTCCAACCAGCGCTAAGCGATCAGTTGAAGGTCGTTCGCTAATTGCACGACACTTTGGGAACGGATAGGCTAGGCAGGATACACTCTGCTGCGTGATGCGGGATCGTCTTGGCGGCAGTTTCGATTGGTAAACTGCCGAGTGACCTCAGACGCTATATATTGAGCACCCATCAGAATGTGGCCGGTTTCTATTCGCCCGGGAGTAGGCAGGTTATATCGGCTTTCAACATAGTCAGGAAAACCAGCAACTACCCGTTCAACTCGTTCATGATCGAAACCCCCCTCTAATCTAGCCAGTTCGTTGGCGAGCGCCGACAGATTGTGCCCCAGAGTCCTCTTGCCGAGTTCTTTGTCAGTCATGCCATGGGCGACCAATCCAGCTTTAAGGGCTAGTTCCGTGCCGAGCAGCGCGCTTTGGATGGTGCCGCTATAATCGCAGCCCGCTATTGCAGTTGCCGCTGACGCCTCAAGGTGTGAGTGAGCGCGCCAGATCAGGTCTTTGCTCCTGGCATTCATGTTTCGGCCATGTCCGAACTCGCCCCAACCAAACCCAAAATCCAGCATGTCCATTGATTGGTCGGCAAACATCGCCAGTTGTTCAGGATCCTCCGCCAGCCATGCTTTCTGAAAATCCGTCAAATCTAGCAGCTTCCAAAAATCGATCCGGATTGTGCCATAGGCAATCGGCGCGTAGAGTTGGCAAAACATATCTCGAAACAAGAAGGCACCAAGGTGAAGTCCGCCTACTTGCAGTTCCTTCGGGATAAAGAGTGTCTTGTTGATTCGCTGAGCACGTCTAGATATTTCGGGAACCATATGTTCCGGACCCATCAGGATGGCCTGAATTCCAAAAGAATGCAGTGCTTTCCCGACGTTCATTATGTCTCGGCCACCCGGCTGTATGCCGCTCGCGATGTGCTCGTCATCGACCTTCTTCAGCGCCGTTAGCAGTTGGTGGTCGGAAATTTCTCCGGTTTCGGCTCTAGCCCCGATTGAACCGCAGCAGTGCTTAAATCTTTTCCCGCTACCGCATGGGCAAATGGCATTGCGCTGCTGCATCCTCTACCCACTCAACTCGTGCTTATGCTTCTCATGATGCCGCCGGACATATCCAATAAACGCGCGCTGCCAATTGACGGGAGACCGTGTATGATCGGCGTTGACCCAGCGTTCGAAATCGGTGTGGAGGGTGTAGAGGTCCCAGCCCGGGCATTCGCGGCGCAGGCTGTCTATGGTTTCGTCCGTCATGTGGCCGCGAGTCGCTTTATCGGACAGGCCGGAAACCGAACGGCGGATCAGGGCGGTGGCGTCGAGTAGCTCTCCTGTGTTGTCGGAGGCGGGTTTCGTATCTTCTTTTGGCAATAGTTTCCTCGAGGAAACTTTTTGCGTTTCACCCCCCAGGCTCGCCGGTTGCGCCTTCCCATCCACACGGCGCATCCGAAGCAGCGGCTCCCTGCGGTCCGACAGGCCTTCAATCGCCAGATCATAGCCAGGGAGCGCGTTCTTGTCCGCCAGCTTGATTATCTCGAACTTGAACCGGCGATACTCCCCTTCCGCTCCGCTCTTCTCGAACAGCGTAGGCATGGCGATGGCGAAACCCGCATCCCCTGCCCCGCCGGCATGTTTGCGCGCCACACGGTAGAGCCAGCGTTCACGCCCGCCGCTGATGTCGAAATAGGCGCGGTCGATGCTGAGCACCCCGCCCTTCATCAGCACACCTTGCCAGAACCAGTTTGAAAGCTCCAGCGTCATTCCGCGCGATCGTTCGGTGCGTTCATCGACCAGCTGCGTCCAGCCATCGAGCCAGCTGAAGGTTGCTTCACGCCTGTTCTCGGCTCGAATGTTCGTCTTGACAGTGGTAGATACAAGCCGGTCGAGCGACTGAGACAGCAACTCATAGGCGCGGCCTGTGGTCGGCCGCCCAATGGCGCGCAGCAGATCATATGGCATGATGTGCAGCGTACGCGGGATATCATTCACACCGCGCCGTGCCATGTCGGCCAGCATCGATGCACAATAGATCAGGATATCGGCATCCCAGATCGTGGCCATGCCATAGGCGGGGTTGGCGGAAACATTGACCCAAAGCTTACCGTCGGGCGAAGTATAGTCGATGGGTTTGACCCGCTTGGTTTTCGCAAGGCTGAAGAAGGGGCGCTCCATCATCTCGCGCTGGTCGCGCAAGGGCAGGTCCGCCAGATAAGGCAGAAACAGGTCGAACTGGTCGCTGATCGGGGAGCGCTTGGCTCTGCTCATTCAAAAGTTTCCTCGAGGAAACTTTTTTGGCCAAGCCTGACGGCAGACGAGGAGGGCAGGGGGTTCACTCGCCTCCAGCCTTCGGCATATGGTGGGATAATGCCTCGCGGAATTGCTCAACCAGTTCAGCTTCGCTGCATCCGGATGATGCATGTACGCGGATAGTCAACCCCTGCCGGTTGGCCGCGGTAACCGCAATCGAGCGGTGGCCATAGCGCGAGCGGGCTTCATACATGAAGGGCGGATCGGGTTCGACCAAGCCGGCGCCCATCAGCTGCGCATAGACTTCGGAATAGGGCATGGGAGGGCGACCATCCGCTTTCGCCGCCGCATTCTTCTCCGCAATCCGGCCTGCGACATAGCGGATGGCCTTGGCGCGCTCCGGCTCATCCATCGTGGTCGCAAGTGCATAGGCCGGGTTAAGTGTCAGCGCCGACAGGTCGGGGAAAGCCGCGAACACATCGTCGGGGATGCTGCCCGCCTTGACCATCTTCGAAAGCCAACCTTTAGACAGCCGCAGCCGTTCGGCCATGCGCACCTGCTTGCCACCATAATGGGCTTTGAGTGCCGCGACATAGTTCCGTGCCCGCTCAATCTCGGTTACGTCTTTGCGCGCGCGGTTTTCGATGTCCGCTAGGCGGAAGGCGGCTTCGTCGTCCAGATCGGCGACTTGGGCGAGCAACCGCATTTCCGGATAGCTGTTACGCCGCAACCAGCTGATAGCAAAATGCCGCCTTGTGCCTGCGATCACCTCATAGTCATATTTGGCATCGCCTTCGACCCGGCGTACCACCACCGGTACCTTCTGCCCACCTTCGGACAGGATGGAATCGATCAGGTCGCGGACATTGGCTTCGTTCAATCGCGCCTGCAGCCGGGCATTGCCCTCCCATATCCGCACCCGCCCCGGCTCCAGCTGCAACTGGGTGACCTGCCGCACTTCGCCCGACGCTACCCGCGCAAGCGCGCTTTCGCGACCCAGAAGGCTCATTCCCGCGCGATGGGGCGCCGGGGCAGGGAAGGGGTCTTTGTGCGCCTTTGCAGTTTCCTGAGGGGCGTTTTCAGCCTCATCCGCCAGCAGGTCTGCCAGATAGTCGCTTTGCTTCTTGGCCATTACCTGATCCTCCTAAGTATACGTTGCCGAAAGATAGAGGTACATATGGCGAACATAGACGTATAGGAAAGCGGTTTATGCATTGACCACATCCTCCTCGCGGGCAGGGGCGACGACTCCCCAGCTGCGGCGTACCAAAGCCGCCACCTGGCCCATGGCTTCGTCAAGATTGCTGCGGCAACGTTTGTGCGTCTTGGGCGTGCCGATGGGGCGCTCAAGCTCATAAACGCTCATCATTCGCAGCGCCGCATGGCTGATTTCCGCGCTTTCGAGGATTGGGACGGGAAGGAGGGCAGGGCCAAAGGCCTGCTCCATGATCTGTCGTACCATTGTATGGCTGGGGTCGTTGGCGTCGAATTTCGAGCAAAGCAGCCGGACGAAATCATATTGCACCTCGATTCCAGCGTTTATCAGCTGCTCTGTGACCTGATCCATCATGCTGAGGAACTGCACCGTCGAGCAGAAATCGGGCGTTGTAGCCGCTAGTGGCACCAGCAACGCGTTTGCCGCCTGCATTACCGCAAGGCTGATCGTGCCGAGGGCAGGGGGGGGATCGAGCAGGACTATGTCATAATTGCGCGCCAGATCCTGCAGGCCCTGTTTCAGTTTGCGGAACCTGCTCGCCAACACCGACCCGCCATCGGCACCAGCTGCGGCAAGCTCGTATTCGACATCGAACAGCTCAAGGTTTGACGGGATCAGATCGACATTGGGCCAAGGCGTTTTCTGGACGGCATAAAGCAGGTCGGTCTGCGTCGGATCTATTGAAAGATAAGGATAAAGTGTCTGCTCACGGGTGATGTTAAAATGGGGGTTGAAACCGAACAGCGTGGTCGTGGTTGCCTGGCTGTCGCAATCAACGACCAGCACGCGGTAGCCCTGCACAGCCAGATAATGGGCGAGATGAGTGGTGACCGTGGATTTGCCAACACCACCCTTGAAATTCTGCACCGCAATGATCGCCGCCTGATCCAGCGGCGCGCGGGCTGGAGAGGCGCCGAGCACCTGCCGCATGTTGAGCATGTCCTCGATCGAATAGCCTGGTCGTCGATGATTCTCCGTGGGTTGGGGAGCGGGAAGGCGTCCGTCTTCCTCAGCCATGCGAATGCGATTGGTCGAACAGCCCAGCAACGCGGCGGCTTCCGCGATGCCATAACGCACCGCCAGTCCCTTGCGCGATTCGGGCAGGAATGCTTTTTTGCGCAGCCGCTCGATCATGCGCTCGCCTGCTTCAGCTAATTCGGCGATGCGGGAGACTTCTGAATTCATATGGCAGTCCAGCAATGGAATTGAACGATAATTTTGTTATAGCCGGTATATATCGTTCAGTCGAGTCTGTTGGTTTCGCTTTTGGATTGTGTTTTACCAACGCTCTATATCCATCAGACTCGCTTAAGATGTTAGCAATGAACTTTCCAAACCGCTCGATGCCTACCGGGCAGGGCAGTGTAACCAAGACGCGCGGCAGAAGGTGGGAGGGGCCTCGGGGCCATCCGTCAACATACCGCACCAACACAAAAAGCCTGTCCCGAGCACTCGAAGCAGTATCGCTGCTCTGCTCGCAAATGGGCGAGTGACTTCTTGGTCGACGCTGACTTATTCAATCTGGCGGCATGCCCTTTGACGCGAATATGCCCACAATCAAGGCACTGCAGATGAACTGATAACCCGAACGCAAACGCTTCATCAACCGTCAGGGCTTCGGCAGCATAGTCGGGTTCAAATGCGTGCGCATATTCCCGTGCTGAATAGGCCGGATTGGTGATACCAAATGTCAATGAGTATCCCATTGTTGCGAAATAGCGGGTCCACAATTTCTCGGTATGCAACGCACCGGAGAGGCTGAACACACAACTGAGCAATTCAAATTGCGGCACCTCACCTTCCTGCAATATTGCCATGATCCGTTGATCCTTGGCAACGTCGGGCCGTAGTTTTTTAACTGCCCGCCTGAGATGACTGAGCACGCGCGCCCTCGGCTTGCTCGTCATTCCGACATAAAAGTCCGGACCGAATGGGTGCCCAAACGGGTCGATGAAACGCGGATCGCGAATAGCGTAAATGGCATAGACTTTGACGCATGACGAACCGCCTGCATGGCAGGCTGCAAACTGGGCGGCGAGACTGTAGGGCCCGCCAATCACATGACGCAATTTTGGCCAGGTCGGGAGCTTTCTCAACTGGGCGAAACAACGGAAATTGGGCATAGAAGGATCTCCGGCAACGAGCCCTATCCAAACGACCCGCTTTCCCTTTTTTCTCCCCCTTTACTTTGGGCTTGTGTAAAGCCTCTTGACCCCTTCTTCTCATTATGTTGAACTTTGAACATCAGTCGTCGTTCGACGCGCATGTGCCCTCGGGCGGTTGGTCCTGAGTTAGTGCCTTTTGGCTGAAGTCCTCTGGGTCGGGGCATTGCCCCAAATCACATCAAATCTGATTTGAAAGGACTTGCTATGAGCAAAGGCCGAGACGCACTGCGTGCGCAATACCGCGATCTACCGAACGATTTGCTTTTCACCGTCTTGCTGAGACGAAACTGGATTGTTCACTGCCATCTCACGGCCTCAGCGTTCATTCCGCTATGGGCTATCCGCGTTATCGATCAAGGTGCGCGCGAGGATGGCGGAATCATAATACTGCTCCTTTTTGCGAGCTGGTTGCTCATCGGCTGCGCGTGGCTAATGCTCGGTCGAGCCGCGCACCCCGGCCTTATCAAAGCTGCCTATCGCAATGTGGGATCGCAACTCACACCACGGTTGCGCGACCGTTTTTCAAAGCGACTCGACGGCGCATCCCCCAAGCCGATGTCAATTCGGGAAGTCGTCCAAGTAATGGGCGACGTCATCGCATCCGGCGACACGAAAGCCACAGCTAAGGCTGCACGCTTGGCGCAACGTGTCGCAGCGCAGCGAGCAGCTGTTGAGCAGCAAGGAGAGAGCGGCGGCGATGCGTAAGTATAGGGGTCAGGACATAGAACGGGCACAGATATACGCTAAGCGTCTCTGCGCGCACTTATGGGTCGACTCTATGCGTCGACGACTCCAGCATTCCAAAGGCATCCATCGGACAGTTGTAGCATCGCCTCT